>JAFANH010000065.1 GCA_019232795.1 Burkholderiaceae bacterium | reverse complement strand
GATGAAGGCCATGATCGAGGCGGGCGCCGCCGGCGTGCACTTCGAAGACCAGCTCGCTTCCGTCAAGAAGTGCGGCCACATGGGCGGTAAGGTTCTGGTGCCGACCCGCGAAGCTGTCGAAAAGCTGAACGCCGCGCGTCTGGCAGCCGATGTCATGGGCACCTCCACGCTGGTGATCGCCCGTACCGATGCCGAAGCCGCCGATTTGCTGACTTCGGACGTCGACGACAACGACAAGGCATTCTGCACCGGCGAGCGCACGGTCGAAGGCTTCTTCAAGACCCGCCCCGGCATCGAGCAGGCGATTTCGCGCGGCCTGGCTTACGCTCCTTATGCTGACCTGGTCTGGTGTGAAACCGGCAAGCCGGACCTAGCCTTCGCTCGCAAGTTCGCCGAAGCGATCCACGCCAAGTTTCCGGGCAAGATGCTGTCCTATAACTGCTCGCCGTCGTTCAACTGGAAGAAGAATCTCGACGACGCCACCATCGCCAAGTTCCAGAAGGAATTGGGCGCCATGGGCTACAAGTTCCAGTTCATCACGCTGGCCGGCTTCCATGCGCTGAACTACTCGATGTTCAACCTGGCGCACGGCTATGCCCGCAACCAGATGTCGGCCTTCGTCGAACTGCAGGAAGCTGAATTCGCTGCCGCTGAAAAAGGCTTCACCGCGGTCAAGCACCAGCGCGAAGTCGGCACCGGCTACTTCGATGCGGTCACGCAGACTATCCAGCAAGGCCAGTCTTCGACTACGGCATTGCATGGCTCGACAGAGGACGAGCAGTTCTTCGAGAAAAAAGTCGCGTGATTTTTGCTTAGCTTGCGCCGGGTAACATCGGACAACTCGTCGTCCCCGCGTAGGCGGGGACCCAGGTTGAAGTTGGCTCGAAAAAAAGCAAAGGCTACCTGGGTTCCCGCCTACGCGGGAACGACGGAATGCTGTGATATTTGCAGAATTTCCATAAATAATTCACTGTACTTATTTGTTGGCCGCACTTTCGGGTGCGGCTTTTTCTTTTTCCGAGTCGGGTGGCGGGACTGATAAAATGGCGCTTGTTCCCAGCTCGCCGAAATAATCCGCCATGTTCAGTTACCGCCATGCCTTCCATGCGGGCAACCACGCCGACGTCTTGAAGCACGTCGTCCTGATACAACTATTGCGCTACCTGAATCAGAAAGATGCGCCTTATATGGCGATCGATACGCATGCCGGCGCCGGCGTTTATGCGCTCGACGAGGACTATGCCTCGAAAAATGCCGAGTATGAAACAGGCATCGCCAAGCTGTGGGACCGCAACGATCTGCCGGAAGCGGTGGCGGACTATGTCAGACTGGTCAAGTCGCTCAATCCCAGCGGCAAGATGCGCTACTACCCCGGCTCGCCCTATTGCGCCGAAAAGATCATGCGCGAGACCGACCGCCTGCGCCTGTTCGAGCTGCATCCCAGCGACGGCAAGATCCTGCGCGAAAACTTCCGCAAGCTGGAAGCACATGCGGCGGCACAGGGGCAACGCCCGGCTGCGCGCGGCAAGCGCGTGATGATAGAGCTCGCGGACGGTTTTTTGGCGCTGAAAGCCTTGCTGCCGCCGCCTTCGCGCCGTGCCTTGGTGTTGATCGATCCGCCTTATGAAGACAAGAACGACTACCGGCGCGTCAAGGATACGCTGAAGGAAGCACTGACGCGCTTCGCCACCGGAGTCTATGCAGTCTGGTACCCGGTGCTGAACCGCATGGAATCGCGCCAGTTGCCCGATCAATTGAAAAAATTGCCGGCCAACGGCTGGCTCAACGTCACGCTCTCGGTCAGCACACCCTCGCCGGACGGCTTCGGCCTGCACAGCAGCGGCATGTTCGTGCTGAATCCGCCCTGGACGCTGGAACCGCTGTTGCGGGAATTGATGCCCTGGCTGGTCGAGACCCTGGGCGTGGACGACGGGGCGCGGTTTACGCTGGAAACCGGTCAGACTGTGACCAGCGGCAGCGCAAAGCGCGCCTAGGCGGACTGGGGCGGGGCGGCCGCACCGCTCGCTTCTTGCGTTGAATATGCACGCGCAGTGCCCGACAATGTGTACAATGGATTAAGCAACGCAGTACATTTGGCTATGCGGCTCGACAACGGCATTCCCTTGACGCCCCGGTGCGTGGACCAATATGCCCTCTGACCTCAGTTTCGACGCAGCCCCTCAATTGTCCCGCGTGGAAGAGTTTTTCCTCGCGCGGCAACCCATCCTGGACCGCAACCAGGCGCTGATTGCTTACGAATTGCTGTTCCGCCGGGCCGGCGGTAAGGCAGCCGACGTCACCAACGATTTGTCGGCGACGGCCTCGGTGATTGCTCATGCGTCCGAGCTCGGCATGGAAAACGTGATCGGCAACTCGCTAGGCTTCCTCAATGTCGACACCGTGGTGTTGATGAGCGATTTCATCAAGTTCCTGCCGAACAAGAAGGTAATGTTGGAATTGCTGGAGACGATAGAGGTGACGCCAGCCGTGGTGGCACGTGTGGCTGAGCTGAGCAAGGCCGGCTACAAGTTCGCACTCGATGATGTGGTCGAAGATTCGCCCGGTCTGCAGCAGCTGCTGCCCTATGTCAGCGTCATCAAGATCGATATCTTCGACATGCCGCGCGACACCTTGTCCGCGCTATACAAGCGCCTCAAGACCGCTGGCAAGCCCATGCTCGCGGAAAAGGTGGAAACCCGCGAGGATTTCGAATTCTGTCTGTCGCTCGGCTTCGATTATTTTCAGGGCTATTATTTCGCACGTCCGGTCATCATGGCCGGCAAGAAATTGGCACCCTCGCAGGTGGCCTTGATCGAAATCATGGCCCAGATCGATTCCGATGCCGACAACGTCGACCTCGAGCGCAGCATCAAGCGCGACGCCGCGCTGGGCCTCACGTTGTTGCGCCTGGTGAATACGCCTGCCATGGGCATGGTGCGCCGCATTGAATCGCTGGGCCAGGCTCTGACCATCTTGGGCAGGCGCCAGTTGTACCGCTGGCTGCAGATCATGCTCTATACCGAGCCCGACAAGTCGCGTCACACGATTTCGCCGCTGCTGCTGCTGGCCAGTTCGCGCGGCAAGCTGCTGGAGCTGATGACGCTTAAGCACAACCCGCGCCGCAGCGACTTGGCGGACAAGGCGTTTACGGTCGGCATCATGTCGCTGATGGATACGCTGTTCAGCCTGCCGATGGAAAACATCCTGGAAAAGATGTCGGTGGCCGACGAAGTGCGGGTTGCCTTGCTTGGACGCGAGGGCCTGTATGGCGACATGCTCAAGCTGTCGGAATACCTGGAGCGCGGTCAGGACTACGATGCGCTGGCTGCCCCCATCCTGGAAAAGCTTGCACTGAGCAGCGAGGAACTGTACGAACTGCAGGTCGCGGCTTTCGAATGGAGCGATAGTATCGCCTACACTAACTGAGCAACCTGAGCCAAAGGCTTGGCCTGCGTCCAGACGCCGTTATCCAGCGCCATTGAGCTCGAACTCCAGTACGATCTCATCCTCCACGGCCAGTAGCCCGCCCAATACCGTATAGGGTTGGACCCCGAAGTCCGATTGCCGCAGTACCAGGCTGCCCGAGGCCGAGAGGCGTTCCGGCAGACCTACTACCCGTATCGGCACTGAATATCTGTGTGTGCCTCCATGCAGGGTGATGTCGACGTCGGCCGCGAACCGCGGCGCGTCGCCGGTGATATGCTGCGAATGAACATGCACCGTGGGGAAGCGCTCGGCTTGCAGCGAACGTTCGCCCAGCATATGCTCGCGCGTGCCGGCGATGTCGTCGGCGCTTACTTCCCGCGCGAAAATCCCGCCGAGCTGTGCGCGAATGCGCGAATTGTCGACTTCCAATTGGTCAAGGCGGAATTCCAGATCGAATTGAGCATGACGCGCGCCATCCGGCGGCAGGTAGAAACAGGCTTCGAAATGTGGAGCCGACAAGACATGTGAATGTCCGAGGTTGGCGGCGTTGCCGCCGCGGAATACGTAGATACGGATGTTCGAAGTCTTGGGGTCGAACGCAAACAGTTTGCCGCCGGACCGGGCCAAGGCTTGGTAGCGGGCCGCCATCTCGGCTGGAACTTCAATGGATGCGGCTTCGACAGTTGATGTCGCAGTGGAAGCGGGGGGAATGCTCGCACAGCCACTCAGCAGACTGCTGCAGGCGATTGCGGCAAAGCAAAACTCTATGAAGCGCATGCGGTCTCTTTCATGCTGGAGTGCGGCCTTGCCCGCGTTGGCAGACGAGGGGACGATGCTGTGCTCAATATTTCGACAGTATTATCGTTACCGCCGTTGAAGTAAATGATTTGATAGCCGCCGCCGTTCGACCTGGCAGGTGTACGATGGAGGCTGAAGGAAGGTTGCTGATTTATGAACAAGGCATTCGTGAAAGAAAGCGACGACGATGAGGAATCGGACGGCGCCGTGCCGGCGATTCCCGCCGGCGCAAAAAATTACATCACGCCGCAGGGCTATCAACGCATCAAGGACGAGTTGCTGCAATTGATCGACGTCGAACGGCCGGAAGTGGTGCGCGTGGTGCATTGGGCGGCATCCAACGGCGACCGCTCGGAAAACGGCGACTACATTTACGGCAAGCGCCGCCTGCGCGAAATCGACCGCCGCATCCGCTTCTTGACCAAGCGGCTCGATCTGGCCGAAGTGGTCGATCCCAGTTTGCATCATGGCAGCGACCAGGTATTTTTCGGTGCCACGGTCACGTATGAGAATCTGAACGGCGAACAGCATACCGTGACCATACTCGGGATTGATGAGGCCGATCCTCTGAAGGGCAAGATCAGCTGGGTGGCGCCGGTGGCGCGCGCATTGACCAAGTTTCGCGAAGGCGATACGGTGACGCTGCAGACGCCGATGGGATTGGAAGAGTTGGAGATTCTGGAAGTTTCTTATCCAGCGCCGACCTGAGGCAGTCGTAGACTGGGACGCAATCCCAGCTATCGGTCTTCGTAAAAGCAGATTCGCTGGGATTGCATCCCAGCGGGGAGGCCAACCGCCTACGCGGGGCCGAAGTGGAAAATCACCCGTCGCTCCCGCGAAGGGTGTAGAAGGGGTTTCGCGCAGCATGCTGCGCGCCTGTAAAACGACATTCCCTTGCATGGGAATGTGCGCGCTGCAAGCGGGAGCCCAGGTTGAAGTTGATTTTCGCAGAAAGCAAAAGCTACCTGGGCCCCCGCCTTCGCGGGGGCGACGATATTGAGCCGATTTGGATGGCGTTAGTCGTAGGCAGCCAACCGCCTACGGGTTGTGAGCAGGTTCTAGTTACGTTCGCGCAGTAATCTGGTTACACCCGGTATCGACCGCACATGCCGCATGATGCGCGCCAGGTGCGCGCGGTTTTCCACCTGCACGGTAAAGCGCATCTGCGTCAGCAACTGGTCGGTGTCGTCGTCCATGCTGACAAAGGTGATGTTGGCGTCGCTCTCGCCGATGGCGGAAGCCACGCGCGCCAGCACGCCCGGCTCGTTTCTCAGCAAAAGCATGATGCGGCAGTCGAAGCGGCGGTTCAGGTCCGTGCCCCACACCACGTCGATCCAGCGGTCCGGTTCCTTGCCGCGCTGGCGCCGCGCCACTTCGCAATCGAGCGCATGCACCACGATGCCTTGGTCGCGCCGCAATTGGCCGACGATGTCGTCGCCGGGGATAGGCTGGCAGCAGGGCGCAAGCTGTACCGTGACGCCTTCGCTGCCGTAGATGATGACTGGGTCGAGCTTGTTGGATTTGTCGCCAGGCACAGGCAAATCCATGCCCGACTCGCCTTCGACAATGCCGAGCACGTGGCGGGCCACCAGCGCCGCCATGCGCTTGCCGACGCCGATGTCGGCGTACAGTTCTTCCATCGATTTGGCGCTCGATTCGTTGAGCAGGCGTTGCGCCATGTCGTCGCCGACCACCGGGTCGAGCTTGAGCGCCGACAGCGCCTGCGCCAGCAGGCGCTTACCGAGTTCTATCGATTCGTTCAGGTTGATGGTACGCAAGTGGTGGCGGATGGCCGAGCGCGCCTTGCCGGTGCGCACGAAGCTGAGCCAGTTCGGATTCGGGCGCGAAGTCGGCGAGGTGATCACTTCGACGATGTCGCCGTTGCGCAATTCGGTGCGCAGTGCGGCCTGCTCGTGGTTGATCTTGACGGCAATGGTCTGGTCGCCGACGTCGGTGTGGATGGTGTAGGCGAAGTCGAGGGCAGTGGCGCCGCGCGGCAGCGCAATGATCTTCGACTTCGGCGTGAATACGTATACGGAGTCGGGGAACAGGTCGACTTTGACGTGTTCAAGGAACTCGGCCGAATCGCCGGTCTGCTTCTGGATGTCGAGCAGCGACTGCAGCCACACGTGAGTGCGCTGCTGCAAATCGCTGATGTTGCCTTCCTCGCTCTTGTACAGCCAGTGCGCCGCCACGCCCGATTCGGCCACGCGGTGCATGTCCTGCGTGCGCACCTGGAACTCGACCGGCGTGCCGTAGGGGCCGACCAGTGTGGTATGCAGCGACTGGTAGCCGTTCAGCTTGGGGATAGCGATGTAGTCCTTGAACTTGCCGGGCATGGGCTTGTACAGCGCGTGCAGCGTGCCGAGCGCGACATAGCAGTTCGGGAAATTGTCAACCACCACGCGGAAGCCATACACGTCCAGCACTTGCGAGAACGACAGATGCTTGTTGCGCATCTTGCGGTAGATGCCGAACAGCGTTTTTTCGCGTCCATACACCTGGGCCGGGATGCCGGCCGCCGTCAGCGCGCTTTTCACCGATTCGAGAATCTTGGTGACCATGTCGCGGCGGTTGCCGCGCGCCGCTTTCACGGCCTTGGCCAGGGTCTGGTAGCGCACTGGATACAGGTGGGAGAACGACAGGTCCTGCAGTTCGCGGTAAATGTTGTTGAGGCCGAGGCGGTGTGCGATCGGCACATACACTTCCATGGTCTCGCGCGAAATGCGGCGCTGCTTTTCCGAAGACATGGCGCCGAGCGTGCGCATGTTGTGCAGGCGGTCGGCCAGCTTGATCAGGATCACGCGTACGTCGCGCGCCATAGCCAGCAGCATCTTGCGGAAATTTTCCGCCTGCATTTCGATCTGGCTCTGGAATTCGATTTTTTCCAGCTTGGACAAGCCGTCGACCAGGGTCGCGACCGGTGCGCCGAAGCGTTCGATCAACTCATCCTTTTTGACGTCCTGGTCTTCCATGACGTCGTGCAGCAGCGCCGCCATGATGGCTTGCGCATCGAGCTTCCACTCGGCGCAGATTTCAGCCACCGCGATCGGGTGTGAGATATAGGGCTCACCCGACTTGCGCATCTGGCCAAGATGCATCTCGTCGGAGAAGCGATAGGCTTCCTTGACCTTCTTCAGTTCCGAAGGTGTCAGGTATTCGGCCAGCGTGGCATTGAGCTGCGATACGGAGGCGACGCCGCTGGGCGCCGGCGGCGCAGCGGGGGCTTCAGTGCGGGTTTTGGAGGCCGAGCGGCGCGTGCCCGCTCGTTTGGGGGGAGCGACTGATAGGGTGGAATCAGGTGTTAAGTCCATTCTTTACCAACCCGGTATCAGCCGCGTATCAGGAAAGAAGACTAGCTCGGTACTTTCTTCAGCATCTCCATCCCGACTTTGCCGGCGGCGATTTCGCGCAAGGCGATCACGGTCGGCTTATCCTTGGCTTCGATCTTGGGCGTGTGGCCTTGCAGCAGCATGCGCGCGCGATAGGTTGCGCACAGAGCGAGCTGGAAGCGGTTGGGGATCTGTTTCAAGCAATCTTCAATGGTGATACGGGCCATACCTGCTCCTGAAAAATCTGCCGCGCGGCCCACTGTTGAACCGCCCCGGCGACTTGCTACGATTAATCTACGTTCGCGTGAATGCCCAGTTGGGCGAATAGGGACGCATTGCGCACCGCCTGTTGCCCGAAACGGCAACGGGTCGCTCTGACAATCGAACTCAATTCGGCTAATGCCGTCGCAAACTCTTGATTAATAATAACATATTCGAACTCGGGAGCGTGGGCGATCTCGCCGCCGGCAGCCAAAATCCGGCGCGTAATCACATTTTCCTCGTCCTGCCCGCGTTTTTTCAGGCGTTCTTCCAGGGCTGTAATCGATGGCGGCAAAATGAAGATGCCGACTGCATGCGGAAACTGCTTCTTGACCTGGTGCGCGCCCTGCCAGTCGATTTCCAGCAGAACGTCGGTGCCGGCCTTCATCTCTTCGGCGATCAAGATGCGCGAAGTGCCATAATAATTGCCATGCACTTCAGCCGATTCCAGGAATTCGCCGGCGGCACGGCGGGCCAGGAAGTCCTTTTCGGTTGTGAAGTGATACTCGCGGCCGTTCTGCTCGGAAGGGCGCGGCGCCCGGGTGGTAAAGGAAATCGACAGTTTGATGGACGGTTCCTGCGCCAGCAGCGCATTGACCAGCGTCGATTTGCCGGCGCCGGACGGGGCAACCACCATGAACAGGCTGCCGGCAGAAGTGTTGTGGATATTGGTCATAACGATCTCGTTGCGTGCCGCGGCCGAACTTGCCTGGTACTTGCTAAAAAAGCACGATGCTGTTGCTAAGGGACAATATACAATCAATCGGGCCTGGTATCAATCGGGTCTGGTATTTAAGCCCATTGCCAAGCCCTTAGCCGGCATGTTCCCGGTCTATTCGAGGTTTTGCACTTGTTCCCGCATTTGCTCGATCAGCAGCTTCAAGGCCATCGAGGCGTCGGACAATTCTTTCAAGGCCGCTTTCGAACCCAGTGTGTTCGCCTCGCGGTTCAATTCCTGCATCATGAAGTCGAGCCGCTTGCCGAGCTGGCCGCCTTTCTTCAGGATATGCCGCGTTTCCGTAAGATGGGCGGAGAGGCGGGACAATTCTTCGGCGACGTCGATGCGGATGCCGTACAGCGTCACTTCCTGGCGCACGCGTTCGAGCACGTCTTCGCGCAGAGTGGCGGGCGTGCCGGTGCTGCCTTGCATGGCCGAGCCCAACGCCTCCTGCATACGTTCGATAGCCTTTTGCTGGAATTGTTCAACCAATTGCGGCACCAGCGGCGTAATGCGCTGCACGATGGCTTCCATGTCGGCGATGCGCGACTCCAGCATGGCTTGCAATGCTGCGCCTTCGCGGTTGCGGCTATCGATGAAGGCGGCCAGCGTATCGGCCATGACCGCATTGGTTTCGGCCTGCAGAGTGTCCTGCGCCACTTCGGTTTCTTCGATGGCGCCCGGCCAGCGCAGCAATTCGTTGACCGAGAGCGGTTGCGCCTCGGGGAAGCGGGCGCGTATTTGACTTTGCAATCCTGCCAGGCTGTCGAGCACGGCGGCGTTCAAGGCCGGCTGGGCCGAGGCGCCGGACTTGCGCGCGAAGCTGAGTCGGCATTCCACCTTGCCGCGCACGACGCGCGCCATGATCGCTTCGCGCAAGGCCGGTTCCAGCGCGCGCAAATCGTCGTTGAGGCGGAATTGCAAATCCAGAAAGCGCGAATTCACGCTCTTCAATTCTATGGTCAACGTGCCGGCCGCGGTTTCGCGCGTGGTGGTCGCGTAACCGGTCATGCTGGAGATAGTCAAAATGTTATCCTCGGTTTTTTCTTTACAATACTTCGAATTATCCACACAATCCTATGGTCATATAGAGACCGACGCAGTAACAAGGAAGGACTATGGCTGCCCAAAACAATGCCCCGCTACCGGATGGTCTGGAGATCGGCGGATATCGCATTGTAAAGAAGATTTCCTCCGGCGGCTTCAGCATTGTCTATCTCGCCTACGACGAAGACGGCAACGCCGTCGCCATCAAGGAATATCTGCCGAGCACGCTGGCGGTGCGCCAGCCGGGTGAACTCGTGCCGGTGATCGCCACCGAAAACCTGCCGACCTTTCGCATCGGCCTCAAGTGTTTTTTCGAAGAAGGGCGCGCGCTGGCGCGCATCTCGCACCCCAACGTAGTGAGCGTGGCCAACTTCTTCCGTGCCAACGATACCGTCTACATGGTGATGGCTTACGAGTCCGGGCGTTCGCTGCAGGAATACATTCTGCAGCGCCGCGACAAGGGCGAACGGCCGCTGGTTTCGGAGCGCTTCATCCGCAAGATGTTTGCGCAAGTCATGAACGGTCTGCGCGAAGTGCATACCCACAAGCTGCTGCATCTCGACCTGAAACCCGCCAATATTTATCTGCGCGTGGATGGCACACCCATCCTGCTCGACTTCGGCGCCGCGCGCCAGACGCTGACTACCGACACCTCCAAACTCTACCCGATGTACACGCCGGGCTTCGCGCCGCCGGAGCTGTACGTCAAGGGAGGCAATCTGGGCCCGTGGACCGATATCTACAGCATCGGCGCCTCGATGTTTGCGAGCATGGTCGGCGCGCCGCCGCAGGCGGCAGACCAGCGCAAGGTCAACGACAAGATGGATAACCATTTCCGCCGCCTGGAAGGCATTTATTCGACCGACCTGATCAAGGTGATCCGCTGGAGCCTGGCGCTTGACCCGCTCGAACGCCCGCAAAGCGTGTTCGCTTTGCAGAAAGCCTTGCGCGAACCTGTGGAAGAGGAAAAGCCGGCGCCGTCGGGCTTCCTAGATGGCGCCGCGCGCAAGCTGCGCGGCCTGTTCGGCAGCCTGGGCAAGCAGGCGCCGGCCCCTACCACCACCGCGCAGGAATAGGAGTGGCCTGATGCGATTTTCCGTCTACCAGGAAAGCCATATCGGCGGCCGCAAGACCAACCAGGACCGCATGGGCTACAGCTACACGCGCGACGCCTTGTTGCTGGTGCTGGCCGACGGCATGGGCGGCCACATCCAGGGTGAGATGGCTGCGTCGATCACCATGCAGACCATGGGTTCGCTGTTCCAGCAACAGGCCGAACCCTATGTGAAAAAGCCTGAGCGTTTCCTGGAAGATGCCTTCCTGGCTGCGCACCGGGAAATCCATCGCTACCGCGCCGTCAATGACCTGCCGGAAACGCCGCGCACTACCGTCGTTGCCTGCATCATTCAGCACAACACGGCGGTGTGGGCGCATTGCGGCGATTCGCGCCTGTACTGGATGCGCCAGGGGCAGATCCTGGCGCGTACGCGCGACCACTCGCGCATCGAGACCCTGATTGCGCAGGGCAAGGTGCGCGCGTCCGAGCGCGATACCCACCCTGAGCGCAACAAGCTGTTCAACTGCCTCGGTGCGCCCAACCTGCCCATCGTCGAGATTTCGCGCCGCGCCAGCCTGCAGGCCGGCGATGTGTTGCTGCTGTGTTCTGACGGCTTGTGGTCCATCCTGCCCGACCACGTCCTGGCGGAGCAATTGCACATGAATACCATCGTGCGCGCCGTGCCGGAGTTGATCGGATCGGCCACCAAGATTGCCGGCAAACAAAGCGACAACGTCACCGCGCTGGCCATGATGTGGGAAAGCAACGACGACTTGCACGGCATACCGACCACCATCACCACCAATACGCTGCCGGTCGGCAGTGTCACCACGACCATCCAGGCGCCGCTGTATGCCGACCTGGAGGGCGCGGAAGTTTATAATGAAGATGAAATCGAGCGCGCGATCGACGAGATTCGCGCTGCCGTCGAAAAATCCTCGAAGATCACAAGCAAATAGAAAGTTTCCCTATGCCGTTTGAAAAACGCCCCAGCGGCCGCGCTGTCGACGCGCTGCGCTCCATTCGCATTACGCGCAACTACACCAAGCATGCCGAAGGCTCGGTCCTGATCGAATGCGGCGACACGCGCGTGATCTGCACCGCCAGCATCGAAGACAAGGTGCCGTCCTTCCTCAAGGGCAAGGAACAAGGCTGGATGACGGCCGAATACGGCATGCTGCCGCGCTCTACCCATTCGCGCATGGACCGCGAAGCGGCCAAGGGCAAGCAGTCTGGCCGCACACAAGAAATCCAGCGCTTGATCGGGCGTTCGCTGCGCGCGGCTTTCGACCTCGCTGCCTTCGGTGAGCGTACGCTGCATCTCGACTGCGACGTGATACAGGCCGATGGCGGCACGCGCACCGCGTCGATCACCGGCGCCATGGTTGCCGCCTACGACGCCTTCGCCAAGCTGCATGCGAACGGCGCGATTGCCGCCATCCCGGTCAAGCATTTCGTCGCCGCCATTTCGGTCGGCGTCTACGAAGGCATGCCTGTGCTCGATCTCGATTACCCCGAAGATTCTGCCTGCGATACCGACATGAACGTGGTCATGACCGACGCCGGCCACTTCGTCGAAGTGCAGGGCACGGCAGAGGGCGCGGCCTTCGATCGCCCCACCATGAACCGCCTGCTCGACCTGGCGCAGGGCGGCATAGAGGAATTGATCGCGCTGCAAAAGAAAGCACTGAATCTGAGCGTATAAAGAACTTCCCCTCTCCCGCTTGCGGTGGAGTCGGGAATTCGGAAAGCATGCTTTCCGCCGACGAAACGACACTCGCTTGCAAGCGAGTGGCTGTTCCCTATAGGGACACAGGGGAGAGGGGTAGGGGAGGGGGTGTTCGTCAAGGCACCTGGACTAATTGCGTCCGCCAGCCCTCTCCCCCGACCCCTCTCCCATTTTATGGGCGAGGGGAGAAGTTGGTCGGGCACTTCTCAAGTAATATCACGACATGACCCAAGTATTAGTCCTAGCCTCCAATAACCCCGGCAAGCTGAAAGAGTTCGGCGAGCTGCTCGCACCCATCGGTTTCGACGTGCGCCCGCAAGGCCAGTTCGACGTGCCCGAGGCCGAAGAGCCGCATATCACCTTCGTCGAGAATGCATTGGCCAAGGCGCGTCACGCATCCAGGTTGACAGGCTTGCCGGCGCTGGCCGACGATTCCGGCATCTGCGCCAATGCCTTGGGCGGTGAGCCCGGCGTGCGCTCGGCGCGCTATGCCGGCGAACCGAAGTCCGACGCGCGCAACAACGAGAAACTGGTGGCCGACCTGGCTACCCAAGTCGACAAGTCGGCCTACTACTATTGCGCGCTGGTGTTCGTGCGTCACGCCGACGATCCGCAACCGGTAATCGCCGAAGGCCGCTGGGATGGCGAAGTGCGCGCCGTGGCCAGCGGACAGGGCGGCTTTGGCTACGACCCGCACTTCTGGCTGCCGGCGTTGGGCAAGTCCGCCGCCGAATTGAGCGCCGCAGAAAAGAATCGTTTGTCGCACCGGGGTCAGGCTTTGCGCCTGCTAGTAGAGAAGTTGAAATAGAGAAGTTGAAATGATCCCCATCAAACCGGTCGGCGGCAATATCAAGGCCGGCCCAGCAAGCTCTGCCGGGACAGTAATAGGTGCTGCCGACGCCGTCACCGCCTTTCTCAAGCCCGGCACCATCACGCTGCCGGCTTTGCCGCCGCTTTCGCTCTACGTGCACATCCCGTGGTGTGTGCGGAAGTGTCCGTATTGCGATTTCAATTCGCACGAGGTGAAGGGCGGCAGCTTTCCGGAAGCCGAATATCTCGATGCGCTGCGCGCCGACCTCGAAAGCGCCTTGCCGTTGATCTGGGGCCGCAAGATCTACACCATCTTCATAGGCGGCGGCACGCCCAGCCTTCTGTCCGCTGCCGGACTTGACCGCTTGATGTCAGACATCCGCAGCCTGCTTCCGCTGGACGGGCGCGCCGAGATCACCATGGAAGCCAACCCCGGAACCTTCGAAGCGGAAAAATTCAAGTCCTACCGCGCCAGCGGCGTCAACCGCCTGTCGATTGGCATCCAGAGCTTCAATGCCCGCCATCTGCAAGCCCTGGGACGCATCCACGACGACAACGAAGCGCATCGCGCCGTCGAGATCGCCCACGCGAATTTTGACAACTTCAACCTGGACCTGATGTATGCGCTGCCATCGCAAACACTGGCCGAGGCGCAGCAGGATGTGGCCACTGCCATAAGCATGAAGCCGCCGCATCTGTCGCTCTATCACCTGACGTTGGAGCCGAATACCTACTTCGCCAAGTATCCACCGACGGTACCCGACGACGATGCCAGCGCCGAAATGCAGGACATGATTGAAGCCGCCACGGCGGCAGCGGGGTACGGCCACTATGAAGTCTCGGCCTATGCCAAGAAAGGCCGGCAAGCGCGCCACAACATCAACTATTGGCAATTTGGCGACTACCTTGGCATAGGCGCCGGCGCACATTCGAAACTGTCCTTTCCCCACCGGGTGATCCGCCAGATGCGTTACAAGCAGCCCAAGGCATACCTCGAAAATATGGGACAGGGCGGCGCCATCCAGGAAGAAAACGAGATTGGCCGCGGCGAGCTTGGTTTCGAATTCATGCTCAATGCCTTGCGCCTGTACCAAGGCTTCGAACCGAATCAGTTCGCCGAACGCACCGGTCTGACCCTGAACGCCATCGAAAAGCCGCTGAATCTGGCCGAATCCAAGGGCTTGCTCTATCGTGACCACCAGTTGATCAAGCCGACCGCGCTGGGCATGCGCTTTTTGAACGACTTGCAGCAGATGTTTTTGGCGGAATGACCGGGTATAATGCTGCCTCCGATGGGAAGCGGTATGCAGCATTGCCTGAATGCCAAGTGAATCCCGAATCAGGAGGTGTGGCCGAGTGGTTTAAGGCACTGGTCTTGAAAACCAGCGAAGGTGAGAGCCTTCCGTGAGTTCGAATCTCACCGCCTCCGCCAGTATCCAAATGCCCGCGCAAGCGGGCATTTCCTTTTGCGGAGGCGAGAAAGCAGCCTGCGCGGCTTTCGGGTGAGATTCAAAGGGACGGCGGGGCGGCCATCCGCTTGTAAGCACGGCAGCGGCCTGCAG
>JAFANH010000023.1 GCA_019232795.1 Burkholderiaceae bacterium | reverse complement strand
GTTGTCGTCGTAGTCGCTGGTCAGGAGGTCAGCGGCTTCGGCGTCGGTACGGGCGATCACGAGCGTCGGCACGCCGTACACGTCGGCCGCGAGACGCGCGGGAATCAGCTTTTGTACGGCTTCCTGCGTCGGCACCAGCACCTTGCCACCCATGTGGCCACACTTCTTCACTGAGGCGAGCTGGTCTTCCCAGTGCACGCCGGCGGCACCCGCGCGGATCATCGACTTCATCAGCTCGTAGGCGTTCAGCACGCCGCCGAAACCGGCTTCGGCATCGGCCACGATCGGGGCGTAGTAGTCGACGAAGCCCTGGGCACCCTGCTCCACACCCTTGCTGTGCTGGATTTCATCGGCACGCGCGAATGCATTGTTGATGCGCTCCACCACCTTGGGCACCGAATCAACCGGGTACAGCGACTGGTCGGGGTACATGGCGGAGTATTCGTTGTTGTCGGCCGCGACCTGCCAGCCGCTCAGGTAGATGGCCTTCACACCGGCCTTGACCTGCTGCATGGCTTGGCCGCCGGTCAGGGCGCCCAGGCAGTTCACATAGGGCTCGTTATTGACGAGGCCCCACAGTTTCTCGGCGCCACGGCGGGCGAGGCTGTACTCGTTCTGGACGGAGCCGCGCAGGCGCTCGACGTCTGCAGCCGTGTAGCCACGCTTGATACCCTTCCAGCGCGGATTGGTGTCCCAGTCTTTCTGAATTGCGGCGATACGTTGTTCGCGGGTCGACATAGTTACTTACCTCTGCTTGAGGCGTGCCGATGGCAATGCGCCATGGCGCGCGATTCGTATGGGGAATAGCACGGGTGAGCCGGCGGTCCGGCCCTTACGCCCCGGCTGGATGAGGCTTGGGGCAATGAACCCGAATCCGGCAGAGGGTGGGCCGGTAAGGGTATCTGTAACGTTGTGTAGTCGATTATAAGCAGTTTCATGTGCGTTGCAGCATTTTTTTCAAACAAGCGTATGACTTGATGATGACAGGCGGTTTGCGCGTCGCAACGGCGCAACACCATCACCTTGTCGCAAATGGGGTATTGAAACCGGAATAACCATCCCCATATGAGGGCCTATCGATTCTGGAGATGGAACCATGCAGCAAGAGCAACAACACGAAGAGCCAATCAACAGTGCGCAGGAACTGGACCAGACCGCGGCGCCCGCCGGTGCCGAGCACGAAGAGCCGGTAGCGGCCGAGAGCCTGGAAGCCCAGGTGGCTGCGCTCGAAGCCAAGGTCGCCGAGCTGCAAAGCGCCGTGCTCTATGCCCGCGCCGACACGGAAAATGTGCGTCGCCGTGCACAGGACGATGTTGCCGCAGCGCACAAATACTCGGTCGGCAAGTTCGCCACCGAGCTGTTGATCGTGAAGGACTGCCTGGAAATGGCGCTGAAGGACAACAGCTCCATCGAGAACATCAAGATGGGCGTGGACATGACGCTGCGCAACCTGAGCGGCGCCTTCGACAAGTTCGCCGTCAAGGAAATCGACCCGCAGCCGGGCGAAAAGCTGGACCCGAACCGCCACCAGGCCATGAGCGCCGTGGAATCGGACCAGGAAGCGAACACCGTGGTCAGCGTAATGCAGAAGGGCTACGTGATCGCCGAGCGCGTGCTGCGCCCCGCCATGGTCGTGGTCGCAAAAGCCAAGGCCGAGTGAGGCCCGCGAACATCGCGACGGGGTGACTTGAAACGGTTCCGGTCATCCCCACATAGCAAGCAAGGTTATTCAGGAATTCACCGGTCGACCGGCAGCAGACTTGAAAGGATTACAAAATGGGCAAGATTATCGGTATTGACCTCGGCACGACCAACTCCTGTGTCGCGGTACTGGAAGGTGGCAATGTCAAGGTGATCGAGAACGCGGAAGGTGCGCGCACTACGCCGTCGATCATCGCGTATACGGATGACGAAATTCTGGTCGGCGCACCGGCCAAGCGTCAGGCCGTCACCAACCCGAAGAACACGCTGTACGCCGTGAAGCGCCTGATCGGCCGCAAATTCGAAGAGAAGGAAGTGCAGAAGGACATCGACCTGATGCCTTATGCCATCGCCAAGGCCGACAACGGCGACGCCTGGGTCGAGGTGAAGGGCAAGAAGATGGCCCCCCCGCAGATCAGCGCCGAAGTGCTGCGCAAGATGAAGAAG
>JAFANH010000009.1 GCA_019232795.1 Burkholderiaceae bacterium | reverse complement strand
AGCGCCCGCGCTGTCGCCGAGACATTACCCTGGTGGTATTGCAGCGTCTCGCGAATCACGGTGGTGTTCAATTCGTCAAGCTTGCGTCCCGCCGTCAGTTGGTCGATCCTGGCGAGCAGCCTGCTTTCGTCGGTCGGCACGATGTCGTCCATGAAATCGTCCGGCAGGTGTTCAACGCGAATCGCGCGCTCCTTGCCTGCCAAGACGAGCGCCGTGCGCAGTAGGTTGGTCAGTTGGCGAAAATTGCCCGGCCAGCGGTATTGCTTGAACAAGCGCATGACGTCGGCACTCACGTCGACCGGATGGCTTGGAGACTCCGCTGCCAGAATTCTCGCGACAACCGCTTCGAGGTCGCTGCGCTCGCGCAAGGCGGGCAGCTTGATGAGCATGCCATTGAGCCGATAATACAGGTCGTCACGAAAGCCGCCGGCGGCAATCATCTCGCGCAGATTGCGGTTGGTGGCGCAGATAATGGCAATGTCGACCGGCACGGCCTTGAGTCCGCCAAGCGGCGTGACTACCCGATCCTGCAGCACGCGCAACAGACGTGCCTGCAGATGCAAGGGCATGTCGCCGATCTCGTCCAGGAACAGCGTGCCGCCATCGGCCTGCAGCAACTTGCCGGGTTTGCCCTTCCGGCGAGCGCCGGTGAAGGCGCCATCCTCGTAGCCGAACAGCTCCGATTCGATCAAGGTATCGGGGATCGATGCGCAGTTGATCGCAACGAACTGGCCGTCGCGGCGCGGCGAATCATGGTGTATGGCTCGCGCAAACCACTCTTTTCCCGTTCCGGTCTCGCCAAAGATCAGGATAGGAATATCGTGTCCCAACACTTTGCCGACCTTGTCGATGGCCTGCGCCATGCGGCTGTCGCCGGTGTCGAGGCTGCGCAACAGCGAAGTCGCGCGGGCAAGCATCGGCTTCCCCGCGTCCGGCCGCCCGGGGCGCATGGATAGCAGTTGCCAGTTGCTCTCAATCTCGTCGCGCCGATTCATCCCTCGGTCTCGATGTGGGTTCGATTGAATCCTCATTCGATCCAATCAAATCATTCACGTAAATACATCATCGCCAAAAAGCATAGCACCAACCCGGTTTTCGAGCTTGGCACGGCTCTTGCGCCTTCATTCACTTGGCCTGCCGATACGGCGCCAACTGTTCCAATTTGGCACAACGGCCACCCACTGCGCGCCGGCGCAAGCGGCCCACCACAAAGGAGGAGCACACAATGTCGACCAGTTTCATTCTGAACGGCAAGAAGGTGAGCGTGAATGCCGAGCCGGATACCCCGCTGTTGTGGGTGATCCGCGACGAAATCGGCTTGACCGGCACCAAGTTCGGTTGCGGCATGCAGCTATGCGGCGCGTGCACGGTACATCTGGACGGCGCGGCCATCCGTTCCTGCCAGACGCCGGTTTCAAGCGTGGCCGGCAAGAAAGTAGCCACCATCGAGTCTCTGTCCGCCGACAACACGCACCCGCTGCAAAAAGCGTGGATCTCGCATGACGTCCCGCAATGCGGCTACTGCCAGTCCGGCCAATTGATGAGCGCCGCCGCCCTGCTGGCGACCAATAAGAATCCGTCGGACGCCGACATCGATGCCGCCATGAGCGGCAACCTGTGCCGCTGCGGCACCTATAACCGCATTCGCGCCGCCATCAAGGATGCGGCCGCCGAAATGCGCAAGACATCGTAGGAGGAGCCATGAGCATCTCTCGTCGAGACTTTCTCAAGACTTCGGCCACTGCAGGCAGCGGCCTGATGCTGGGCATGTTCGTGCCCGGCCTGACCGGCGACGCGCTTGCGGCCGGCACCATCTATACGCCCAATGCCTGGGTACACATCGGCGACGACAACAGCATTACGCTGATCTCGGCGCGTTCCGAGATGGGTCAGGGAGTTTATACTTCGATGCCCATGTTGATTGCGGAAGAGCTGCACGTCGACCTGAGCAAGGTCAAGGTGGAAATCGCGCCGCCCAACGCCGTGTACGTCAACGCTTTGCTTGGCGCCCAGATCACCGGCGGCTCGACTTCGGTGCGCGACGGCTGGGAAAAGCTGCGCGTCGGCGGCGCGCAGGTGCGTACCATGCTGATCACAGCGGCAGCCAACAAATGGGGCGTCGACGCCGCGGCCTGCCACGCCGACAACGGCTGGGTGCACGGCCCCGCCGGCAAAAAAGCCAGCTATGGCGAGCTGGCCGAAGCAGCGTCCAAGCTACCGCTGCCGAAAGAGGTGAGCTTGAAGGACCCGAAGGAGTTCGCAGTGGTCGGCAAGGCCACCAAGCGGCTCGACACGCCGCGCAAGGTCAACGGCAAGGCCGAATACGGCATCGACGTCAAGCTGCCGGGCATGGTGTACGCCTCGCTGCTCCAATGCCCGGTAATCGGCGGCAAGGCCACACATGTTGACGACGCCAAGGCGCGCGCCATGCCCGGCGTGCTCGACGTTGTGCAGATTCCCGACGGCGTAGCCGTGGTCGCAAACAGTTTCTGGCGCGCAAAGAAGGCGCGCGATGCGCTGGCTGTTCAATGGGACGACGGTCCTGTTGCAAAATTGAGCAACGCCAGCATGATGGAGGACATCCGCAACGCCGTCGCCCACGAAAAAGTTCTCAACATCAAGACCAGCGGCGACGTCGCTGCCGTCACGCCTGGCGCCGCCAAAGCCCTGAGAGCCGAATATCAGTCGCAACTTCTGGCGCATGCCACGCTGGAACCGATGAACTTCACCGCCGATTACCGCGACGGCAAAATCCTGCTGATCGGCCCGACCCAGTTCCAGCAGGGCGCACAAGGCGCGGTGGCTGCGGCGCTCGCTCTCAAACCGGAAGACATCACACTGAAAACCACATTCCTGGGCGGTGGCTTCGGCCGGCGGCTGGAACTCGATTTCATCGTGCAGGCTGCGCAAATTTCGAAAGCCGTAGGTAAGCCGGTCAAACTGCTGTGGACGCGCGAAGATGATATGACGCACGACTTCTATCGGCCGATGGCGCTGCACCGCATGGAAGGCGGCCTCGACGCCGCCGGCAAGCCGGTCTACCTGACTTTCCAGTTGACCTCGCAGTCGATCACGCAGCGCGCATTCAATCTGCCGAAGGATACGGTCGACCCCTTCATGTCGGAAGCCTCGGTGGTTCCTTACGATATTCCGAACATGCGCCAGGATCTGCTCATCCACGATGCCGGATTGCGCGTGGGCTACTGGCGTTCTGTCAGTCATGCGCTCAACGCCTTCGCCAACGAGAGCTTCATCGACGAACTCGCGGCCGCCGCGGGCAAGGACCCCTACCAGTTCCGCTACGACTTGCTGGACAAGCAGCCGCGCATGCGCAACGTGCTCAAGCTGGCCGCGGAAAAAGCCGGGTGGGGCAAGCCGCTGCCAGCCGGCCACTATCGCGGCGTCGCCTTGATGGAGGGTTACGACACCTTCATGGCTCAGGTGGCGGAAATTTCGATGAAGGATGGCGAAATCCAGGTGCACCGCGTGGTCGCGGCAGTCGACCCCGGACACATGGTGAACCCCGATACGGTCGAGGCGCAAATCCAATCGGGTCTGGTGTTCGGCATGTCGTCCTCGCTGTTCGGCGACATCACGCTGGAAAACGGCCGTGTGCAACAGGAGAACTTCAACACCTATCCCATCATGCGCATGTACCAGACACCGAAGATCGAAGTGATCCTGGTGCAAAGCACGGAGAAGCCCGGCGGCATAGGCGAGCCCGCCACCGCGCTGATTGGTCCGGCACTTGCCAATGCGGTGTTTGCCGCGACCGGCAAGCGCGTGCGCAAGCTGCCGCTCAGCAAGGCCAACATCATGCAGGCTTGATGTACTTTCCGCCCCTCTCTTCGATCGGCCGGAGAGAGGGAGGTTCGTTCTGCGCCGAGCCCAAGAACATGGCATAGTATGCGTTTGAAGGCTACGCTGAATAAATTTCGTGCACTGCGCATCGCCGCTTCAGGCGGCTTGCGGCGTTGCAAATCCTCGCCATAGTTCCGCTATGGCTGTGGTTTGCGCCTTGCAATCCATCCCGAACCGACGCGCGCAGCGTCACGAAACCTATTCAGCGTAGCCTTAACGGCCCTTCCCCGGGCCGATCGTTTTTGCGCGGAAAGCCCATGGACAGCATAGACCTCGAAGTCCTCAAAGCCTGCGAGCAATGGCTGGCGGCCGGCTTGCGCTGCCAGCTCGTGACCGTCATCAAGACTTGGGGATCGAGTCCGCGTCCCGAAGGCGCGACTCTGGCGATCTGCGAGAATGGCCGCGTGGTGGGATCGGTGTCGGGTGGCTGCATCGAAGATGATTTGATCGACCAGGTCCACAAGGCCGGCATCGTGCGCGCCCTCCCGGAAATCGTTACCTACGGCATCACGGCCGACCAGGCTCACCGTTTCGGCCTGCCGTGCGGCGGCACCATCCAGCTTGCCATCGAGCCGTTGTCCGCGCACAGCAAGGTCGGCGAATTGCTGGAACGGCTGGATCGGCATGAACTGGTTGCGCGCCGTCTCGATCTGAAGAGCGGCGCGGTCAGCCTCGGCGACGCCCTGCCCGGCATGCAGCTGCAGGTGTCGGAAAACGCCATGACCACTATCCACGGGCCGCGCTGGCGTTTGCTGATTATCGGCGCCGGACAGCTGTCGCGCTTTCTGGCGCAGATCGCTATTGGCATGGATTACCGCGTGACCGTATGCGACCCGCGCGAGGAATACCGCGACGCCTGGGACGTGCCCGGCAGCGAACTCGTGCACGACATGCCGGACGACGTAGTCGTCGCTATGCATCTCGACAGCCGCAGCGCCGTGGTGGCCTTGACCCATGACCCCAAGCTCGACGACCTGGCGCTGATGGAGGCACTGAAGTCGCGCGCCTTCTACGTCGGCGCCATTGGCTCGCGCAGCAACAACGCCAAGCGCCGCGAGCGGCTGAAGGAGTTCGACCTGAGCGAGCTTGAACTCGCTCGCTTGCACGGCCCCATCGGCGTCTATATCGCCAGCAAAACGCCGGCCGAGATCGCGATTTCCATCCTGGCCGAGATTACGGCCGTCAAGAACGGCGTGTGGCTGCCGGACGAGGTCAAAGTCGAGCACGCGAAGGCTCGGTTGCAGATGATGGCCGGCGAGCCGGCCTGCGGCACGTAAGTTTGCAAAATCGTTTCCTTTTGCTGTTTTCGCGCAAAACCCAACGGTTTGGGGCCGGTTTTTCACGTAAAATCGCGAAAAACGACAGATGAACGTGGGTACGGATCTTTGCACTCCGCCGTTCTTCCTCCGTCGTTCCCGCGCAGGCGGGAACCCAGGCAGCTTTGACAGATCCCGGAAAACCAACCTGGGTCCCCGCCTGCGCGGGGACGACGGCGGTTGGCAATCGTTTGCCCACCCGCGCCACCACTGTTGCCATCCCATACGCAAGGACCACAATGAGCATCAAATCCGACAAATGGATACGCCGCATGGCGGAACAGCAGGGCATGATAGAGCCGTTCGAGCCGGGGCAGGTACGCCAGGCCAACGGCCATAAGATCGTCTCCTACGGCACCTCGTCCTACGGCTACGATATCCGCTGCGCCAACGAATTCAAGATTTTCACGAACATCAATTCGACCATCGTCGACCCCAAGAACTTCGATGAGAAATCCTTCGTCGATTTCCAGGGTGACGTCTGCATCATTCCGCCCAACTCCTTCGCGCTGGCGCGCACCATGGAGTACTTCCGCATCCCGCGCAATGTGTTGACCATCTGCCTCGGCAAATCGACCTATGCGCGCTGCGGCATCATCGTCAACGTCACGCCCTTCGAACCGGAGTGGGAAGGTTACGTCACGCTGGAATTCTCGAATACCACCCCGCTGCCCGCCAAGATCTACGCCGGCGAAGGCTGTGCGCAAGTGCTGTTTTTCGAGAGCGACGAAGTATGCGAAACCTCCTATAAAGACCGCGGCGGCAAGTATCAGGGGCAGCATGGCGTGACCTTGCCCAAGACTTGACGGAAAGACTTTGCCGTCGACAACATAAAAGCGGCAGCCCAACCCGACAATTACGCATTCTGTCGCAAACCGCTGTCGGCTGGCGCGCGGCAATCCTATAGTGAGCCCATACGAAGCCCGCCTTTCAGCCGGGTCGTTCACTGGAGGAAAATAAAATGATCGAGCTGCTTGTCGCCGTTGTCGTCATCTGTCTGATAGCCTGCGCCGCAGTTGTCGCGCTGCCTGTCTTGCTGGTTCTGGGAATTGTCGGCCTCGTTGTATTCGGCCTGGTCGCCGGTTCCGGCTTCCTTGCGCTGTTCCTGGTCGGGCTGGTGGTCTTCATTCCCCTGGCGATCCTGTTTCACATCTTCCTACCCTTGGTTGTCCCGGTATTGTTGGTCTGCGGCATCATTTACCTGGTCGGCCACTTGGGCAAGTCTCGCTCGCCGCAAAGCTGAGGAAGTTGAGGAGGCAGGACCAATAGACGAGTTCGAATTTAGACCGATACTCACCTCCTTGACAGGCAAGTGTTATTATTCGGATAACACTTGTCTGAATAGGTACCTGCTGTGAACCAGCGACTGAAGATTGATTTTGTCTCCGATGTCTCTTGCCCGTGGTGCGTCATCGGCCTGCACAGTTTGCTGCGGGCGGCTTCAAATCTGAAGGATGAAGTCACGCTCGATCTGCACTTCCAGCCCTTCGAGCTGAATCCCAAGATGCCGCCCGAGGGGCAGGATATTACCGAGCATCTGGTTCAGAAGTACGGCGGCTCGCCGGAGCAGTTTGCACAGAGCCGCGAAATGATACGGGTGCGCGGGGCCGATCTCGGTTTCACCTTCAACATGGATCAGCGCGCGCGCATCTACAACACCTTCGATGCCCATCGCCTGCTGCACTGGGCCGGGCTGGAAGGGAAGCAGTTGGCGCTGAAAAAGGCGCTATTCAAGGCTTACTTCACCGACGGCAAGAATCCTGCCGATCATGCGGTGCTGACCGCCACGGCTGCCGAGGTTGGGCTGGATGCGCAACGCGCAGCGCAAATCCTGGCGAACAATGAGTTCACCAAGGAAGTGCGTGCGCAAGAGATTTTCTACCAGGGCAACGGCATTCATGCCGTACCGGCTGTCATCATCAACGACAGGCACCTGATCCAGGGCGGCCAGCCCGTCGAGGCATTCGAGCAGGCGCTGCGGGAGATTGCCGCCGAGGTTCACACGTCAGCGTAAGCGGCCGGTGCGGCCACGCTCGCACCGTTGTCGTTTGCCTTACTTTACGCAGTCGACGAAATAACCGCGCTTGCCTTTGACTTCGCCCTTCACCAGGCCGTGCACGTCGGTTTCGAAGCCGGGGAACTTCTCGTTGAAGTCGCGCGCGAACTTCAGATAGTCGACGATGGTCTTGTTGAAACGCTCGCCCGGAATCAGCAGCGGAATACCGGGCGGGTAAGGCGTCAGCAGTATGGAGGTCACACGGCCTTCAAGGTCGTCGATGGCAACGCGCTCGATCTCGCGGTGCGCCATCTTGGCGAAGGCGTCCGACGGCTTCATGGCCGGCTGCATGTCGGACAGATACATCTCCGTAGTCAGGCGCGCGATGTCGTGCGTCTTGTAGAAGTCGTGGATCTGATGGCACAGGTCGCGCAGGCCGATACGCTCGTAGACCGGGTTGCGGGCAGCAAATTCCGGCAGGATGCGCCATAGCGGCTGATTCTTGTCGTAATCGTCCTTGAATTGCTGCAAGGCGGTCAAGAGCGTGTTCCAGCGGCCCTTGGTGATGCCGATGGTGAACATGATGAAGAACGAGTACAGGCCGCACTTCTCGACGATGACGCCGTGCTCGGCCAGGTACTTGGTGACGATGGAAGCCGGGATGCCGGTGTCGCCGAACTTGCCGTCCAGCGACAGGCCTGGGTTGACGATGGTGGCCTTGATCGGGTCGAGCATGTTGAAGCCGGGCGCCAACTTACCGAAGCCGTGCCAGTCGTCTTCTGCGCGGATCAGCCAGTCTTCCGGCGAACCGATGCCGTCTTCAGCCAAATGCTCCGGCCCCCAGACCTGGAACCACCAGTCCTTGCCCCATTCCTGGTCGACCTTGCGCATGGCGCGGCGGAAGTCAAGCGCTTCGAGTATGCTCTCTTCCACCAGCGCCGTGCCGCCCGGCGCTTCCATCATCGCGGCCGCGACGTCGCACGACGCGATGATCGAGTATTGCGGCGAAGTCGAGGTGTGCATCAGGTAGGCTTCGTTGAATGCATCCTTATCGAGCTGGGTCGTTTCCGATTCGCGCACCAGGATTTGCGAAGCCTGCGACAGGCCGGCCAGCAGCTTGTGCGTCGATTGCGTCGAGAAGATCATCGACTTCTTCGGGCGCGGTCTGTCCTTGCCGATCGCGTGCATGTCCTTGTAGAAGTCGTGGAAGGTCGCGTGCGGCAGCCAGGCTTCGTCGAAGTGCAAGGTCTCGATCTCGCCGTCCAGCATGTTCTTCAGCGTTTCGACGTTGTACAGCACGCCGTCGTAGGTTGATTGCGTAATCGTCAGTATGCGCGGCTTCTTGTCTTTCGCTTCGCGCGCGAACGGGTTGGCCTCGATCTTCTTGCGGATGTTGTCCATCTTGAATTCATCGAGCGGGATAGGGCCGATGATGCCGAGATGGTTACGGGTCGGCTGCAGGAATACCGGGATCGCGCCGGTCATGATGATCGAGTGCAGGATGGACTTGTGGCAGTTGCGGTCGACCACGACGATGTCGCCGGGCGCCACCGTCGAATGCCACACCATCTTGTTCGAAGTAGAGGTGCCGTTGGTGACGAAATAGCAGTGGTCGGCATTGAAGATGCGCGCGGCGTTGCGCTCGGACGCGGCCACCGGGCCGGTATGGTCGAGCAGCTGGCCGAGTTCTTCGACCGCGTTGCAGACGTCGGCGCGCAACATGTTCTCGCCGAAGAACTGGTGGAACATCTGGCCGATCGGCGACTTCAGGAAAGCCACGCCGCCCGAGTGGCCCGGGCAGTGCCAGGAGTAGGAGCCGTCCTGCGCGTAATGCACGAGCGCACGGAAGAATGGCGGTGAGAGCCCATCGAGATAGGACTTGGCTTCGCGGATGATGTGGCGCGCAACGAATTCGGGCGTGTCCTCGAACATGTGGATGAAGCCGTGCAGCTCACGCAGGATGTCGTTCGGGATATGGCGCGAGGTGCGCGTTTCGCCGTACAGATAGATCGGGATATCGGCGTTCTTGTAGCGGATTTCCTCGACAAAAGCGCGCAACGATTTGAGCGCGTAATCGGTTTCCTCGTCGCTGCCCTCGCCGAATTCCTCGTCGTCGATCGACAGGATGAAGGCCGAGGCGCGCGACTGCTGCTGGGCGAACTGCGACAGGTCGCCGTAGCTGGTCACGCCCAGCACCTCCATGCCTTCCTGTTCCAACGCATCGGCCAGCGCGCGGATACCGAGGCCCGAAGTGTTTTCAGAGCGGAAGTCTTCATCGATGATGACGATGGGGAAACGGAATTTCATGCTTTCTCCATTCAGTAAGGAGCAGTCTAGTACAAACGGCCAACCATATTAGGTCGGCCGTCGTTTTTCAGACCCGCATTCTCGCAGATATGGCGCAAGAATGTGCAATTATTTTGATATTGATTTGACAACCAATTTCAACCGCGGACTTAGCCCCCAAAAAATGCCAACAGGCCTATCCCCGCCCCGGTTGCGGCTACCGCGTAAGCGGCATATTGCAGCCACTTCTTGCGCGTCAGCAGCGCGATGGCCGCCAGGGAAATCGCAATCTGCTCGGCTGTGGTGGCACGTGCCCAACTGTGATGGTGATGCATCCGCTCTTCCGACTGTTTGTTGAGTGCCTCAACCTGGGCTTCCAGTTTTTCGGCTTCCTTCTTGATCTCTTCGCGTTCGCCCTTGTAACGCTCGGCGTCGGCCTTGTATTTGTTCTGATCCACGCCGGGCAATGCCTGCGCCAGCTCGGCCACGGTCAGCTTGTTGGACTTGGCTTGATAGTAGTTCCACTGGTCGGACGCCTTGGTAGCCGTGATGGCGGCATCGTTTTTCAGCAGCGCCGCCTCGTTCTGCGTGGCGCCGCCTTCGTAGCCGAACATCGCGCCCAAGGTTGCCAGCACTGCCGTCATCACGGCGATGCGCGCGGCGAAGCTGTCGCCACCGTGGCCTTCCTCGGCCACATGTTCCACGGCGTGATCGTGCGGACTCGGCACTTCGAATTCCTCTTCCATCAATGATCTCCTCACTATGACTCCCTCTCCACTCGTGGGAGAGGGTCGGGGAGAGGGGTGTTCGCAAGGGCGGCCTAACTAGCACACGCCTTTCCCTTTCTCCCAGCCTCAGGTATTTCTGCGTCGATACGTCACAAAAGCGAAATCGAATCCATTCGACTCCGAACGATGCGCTTCGCGCGCGATTTCCTGCCATGTGCCTTTGTCGATCGGCGGAAAGAAGGCGTCGCATTCGAAGCTTTGGGCTATCTCGGTCACCAGCAAAGTCTGCGCCTGGGTCAGGGCGTCGCGATAGATTTGCGCGCCGCCGATAATGAAAGCTTCCTGGTCGCCGATCAGCGCAGCGGCAGCGTCCAGCGAAGCCACCGCTTCCACGCCCTCATGCTTCCATTCGGGATTGCGCGTGATGACGATATTGCGCCGGTTCGGCAAGGCACGGCCAATGGAATCGAAAGTCTTGCGGCCCATGACGATGGAATGGCCGGTGGTGGTGCGCTTGAAGAAGGCCAAGTCTTCCGGCAAGCGCCAGGGCAACGTGTTGTTGATACCGATACCACCCTTGACGTCGGTGGCGACGATGATGGTGAAGCGTCCCATTAAACTGCCATCGGCGCGGTCAAAGGCGCGTGATGCTCATAACCTTGCAGCGAGAAGTCGGAAGGCTCGACCCTCTCCAGCCATTCCGGCTCGTACTTGCCGGTCTGGGCAAAGTCGGGAATACGGTCAGACAGCACGAGTTGCGGCGCCGGCAAGGGCTCGCGCTTCAGCTGCTCGTTGAGCATGTCGAGATGGTTCTCGTAGATATGGGCGTCGCCGATGAAGTAGGTGAACCAGCGTGGTTTGTAACCGGTCAGGCGCCCAACAAGATGCAACAAAGCAGCACCCTCCGCCAGATTGAATGGCGTGCCGAGGCCGATGTCGTTGCTGCGGATATACAGGCACAGCGAAATCTCACGCGTAGCCGCGTTCGGCAGGAACTGATACAGCAAGTGACAGGCCGGCAGAGCGATGGCGTCGAGATCGGCGCAATTCCAGCCGTGGAACAGGATGCGGCGGCTGCTGGGGTTGTTGACGATGGTGTCGAGACATTCGCGCAACTGGTCGATAGCCTTGTACAGCAAGACCTTCTGCTTGCCCTCGTCCTGCACCGCCGAGACGACTCGGAAACCGCGCTTTTGCGCGTCTTCGATCTGCGTCTTGGCGGACACATCGAGCAGCTTGTAACCAGGCCAGGCGCGCCATTGCACGCCGTATACGGGACCAAGGTCGTCTTCCCCCAAGCGATAAGGATTGGCCAGCCAAGCTTCGTTTTCGTTGGCATTCTGATCCCACACCTTGCAGCCGAGCGCACGGAAGTCCGCCGCGCTGCGCGTGGCGCGCAAAAAACCGACCAGTTCGCCGACCACAGACTTGAACGCCAGCTTCTTGGTGGTCACTGCCGGAAAGCCGTCCCTCTGCAAATCGAAACGCATCATGGCGCCGGGAATGCTGATGGTGCGGATGCCGGTACGGTTGTCTTGCCAGCTGCCAGTGTCCAGTACGGTACGGACCAGGTCGAGGTATTGCTTCATACGGGTATTCCTGTTCGCCTATCGACTATATCGAGACGTCATTTTAACGGGTTTGGGCGACGCCATAGGCGACGCTGAATAAGTCTCCGCGATGGCGCGCGCCCCGATTTGGGATGGGATGCAAGGTGCAAACCGCAGTCATAGCATAGCTATGGCGAGGAATTGCAACGCCGCAGACCGCCCAAATCGGGGATGCGAGACGCGCGAGGGACTTGTTCAGCGTTGCCTTAGTTTTGCAGTCCGAATTGCAGCGCCGCCAGGCTCGCATACAAGCCGCCCTGCTCCACCAGCGACGCGTGTGTACCGGTTTCAACGATGTGCCCATGCTCCATGACGACGATGCGATCGGCCTTCTGCACCGTCGCCAGGCGGTGCGCGATGACCAGCGTGGTGCGGCCCACCATGGCCGCTTCGAGCGCGCTTTGCACCAGACGCTCCGACTCGGCATCTAGTGCCGAGGCCGCCTCGTCGAGCAGCAGCAACGGCGGATTCTTGAGCAAGGCGCGAGCGATGGCGATGCGCTGGCGCTGGCCGCCTGACAGGCGCACGCCGCGCTCGCCGAGGAAGGATTGATAGCCTTCCGGCAGGCGTGCGATGAATTCGTGGGCGGCAGCCATCTTGGCGGCGGCGATCACTTCCTCATCCGTCGCGCCGGCGCGGCCGTAGCGGATGTTTTCCATGGCATTGGCGGAAAACACAATGGTGTCTTGCGGCACGATGCCGATCGCGTCGCGCAGCGTGTGCAGCGCCAGGTTGCGGATATCGATGCCATCGAGCTTGAAGCTTCCCTCCTGCGGGTCGTAGAAGCGCAGCAGCAATTGGAACAGCGTGGTCTTGCCGGCACCCGAGGGGCCGACGATGGCAACTGTTTGGCCCGGCTCGATATCGAGGCTGACTTGTGACAGCGCGGCCGATTGCGGGCGCGAAGGGTAGCGGAAGCTGACGTTCGAAATGGAGAGGGCGGCGCCACCGGCAGCGCGGTGCGGCAAGGCTTGCGGCTGCACCGGCTCCGTAATCGGCGACTGGACGGCCAGCAATTCGAGCAGGCGTTCCGTGGCGCCGGCAGCACGTTGGCCATCGCCTATCACTTCCGAGAGTGCACCGATCGAACCTGCCACCAGCGTGGCGTAAAGCACGAATTGGCCCAGCGTGCCGCCGGTCATGGTGCCGGCGATCACGGCTTGCGCACCGAGCCAGAGCACGAACACGATGGCGCCGAATACCAACAGGATGGCGATCACGGTCAGCAAGGAGCGCGCGCGGATGCGCTGCATGGCCGTGGCGAAGGCATGTTCGACCGAGACGTCGAAGCGTTCGGCTTCGATTGTTTCATGGGTAAACGCTTGCACGGTCGGCATGGCGTTGAGGATTTCGCCGGCCATGGCGGACGAATCGGCGATCTTGTCTTGCGAAGCGCGCGAAAGCTTGCGCACGCGCCGGCCGAACAGGATGATGGGAATCACCACGGCCAAAAGCAGCACCAGGATGATGGCCGAGAGCTTGGCACTGGTGAAAAACATCATGCCCATCCCGCCGGCGAAGAGCAGCATGTTGCGCAAGGCCATCGAGATGCTGGTGCCGACCACGGTCTGGATCAGTGTGGTGTCCGTCGTCAGGCGCGACAGTACTTCGCCGGTCTTGGTGGTTTCGAAGAATTCCGGGCTTTGTTTGACGACGTGCGAATACACGGCGGCGCGGATGTCGGCGGTGACGCGCTCACCGAGCCACGAGACGGTATAGAAGCGCGCGGCAGTCGACACGGCCAGCACGCACGCCACGCCGAACAGGGCGA
>JAFANH010000012.1 GCA_019232795.1 Burkholderiaceae bacterium | reverse complement strand
TATTGCGTCTGTGTATTGCGCGCAAGTTTCAAGAGCTGCGCGCTCATCTGGTATCCACCCTGACGGGCCGCATCGAGATTGATCTCGAAGCGCAGCTTGCCTTCACGTACCGTCAATCCTATTATGCCTCCGGCTTCGACGAAATTCTCGGCGTCGCCGATTGTCAGCATACGGCCCTGGTCGGCACCGAACTGGCTGAGCATTTTTTTTGCCGCGCCGTCGCTGACGAAAATCGCATGACAGGCCGCGAAGCCGGAAGCACCCGTCACTGCGCGGACAGTTACGGCCCGGCCATTTGCCACTCGACCGTTCAGCGCGGCAAAGGCCGATTCCAGTTCATTGTCGGCGTTCATCACGCACAGGGTCAAGGGAGCGGTATTGCCTGCCTGTCCCGGCCATTCGGTGAATTTCAGGAAATTGTAGACAAAAGCGACCTTGAGCCGCGGATCGACTGTTTCGGCTTGGGCGAGGCAAAACTGTGGAGCAAACCAGAATGCGAGCAGACAAGCTGACGCCAGCGTACGCCGCCAACCACACCTGCCACTGCGCCGGCCGTTCCAACTGCTGTCGATGACATCCAAACCGCTTCCCCGTCGTCAGTCCCGCAGCTAAAAGCGCGCAGTCAGCTTGACGTAGTAATACGCACCGATATTACTCCATGGCGTATTGATCGGGTAGCGATTGCTGTCGCGGTCCACAGTATCGACTGCCGCAAGACTGGACGGCGGGGGGGGCAGCTTGTTGAAAACATTATTGCCGCCAAAGGACAGCCTCAGGTCCTTGGTCAGATCGCAGGCAAAATCGACGTCTGTAATGAAGGCAGGCTGGATAGGGATAGTGGTATACGGCACGTCGGTGAAAGAGCTCACGTAGGCAGCATAGCCGTAGCGCGTTTCGCGCACCGTATACTCCCAACTTCCCTTGCGATAATTGGCCGCCAGGCTGGTGCGGCTTGCCGGCGTCGCCGCCGTCAAGTCATTGACGACTTCGGGATTGACATAGGTGATGCCGGCCGCCGCCAGCGTCGGCGAGGGCGTGTGTACATTGGTGATGCTCGTATGGTTGAAATTGCCGTCGAGCTGCCAGTGAATCTTGTCGGCATCGCCGATATATTGCACGTAGCTGGCGGAAAAATCGACACCTCGCGTGCGGGTATCGACCCCGTTGGTAAAGAACTGCACCTCAGCCAGCGATCCGGGAGCAATGACATTACCGTTGGCTGCCAGCGCCTGCAAGGCCAGCGCATTGGCGGAGGCCGGTGCACTTGGCCCCGGAATGTAGCCGGTATCGATGATGCGATTGCTCAGGTCGATCTGGTAGGCATCGAGCGTAATATCAAGATGCGGCAGGGGCGCAGCCACCAGGCCGAAATCGATGTTGTTCGACTTTTCCGGCTTGAGCGGCGGTTCGCCCAACATGGCTCCGCCTGGCGAGGCAACCGGCAATTGCACAGACAGCGTCGGGCTGCCGCCGCTGACCGATGGCGGGTAGACCACGGTATCGGAGAAATGGCTTTGCGCCAAGGTCGGCGCGTGAAAGCCATTGCTCAGTGTGGCGCGCAGCGCAAATTCCGGGGTGAAATCATAGCGCGTGCTTAGCTTGCCGTTGGCTGTGCTGCCCACGCCGGCCTGGCTGTAGTTTTCATAACGTCCTGCCACATCCACCGCCCACCGCTGCGCAATCTTGGTCGACAGATCGACATAGGCTGCTTCAACGTTTCGGCTGGAGTCCGATATGTCGCTCGGCGACTTCCCGGCGAACGCCGCGGTGGCACCGTAAAGATAGCTGGCCGCTTCGCCCGCTCCTTCAGTATAGGTTTCGCTGCGATGTTCGAAGCCGAAGGCGACGTTGAGCGGCGCAGCCAGCGCGCCCCACTCAAACGGTTTGCGTAAATCAAGATTGGTGGTGACCTGGCTGGTCGATTCCTGGCCTATGCGGAACGAAGTCGGGGAGCTGCCGGTGGCGGCAATCATGCCCGAATTCACATCGTCGATCACGCCTTCCCTCTGGTTGTCGCGGCCCCAGGTCGTGGATAAGTCCCAGCTCCAACCACCGAGATCGTGTCCCTTGATGCCGACGGTGAACGCCGCATCGGTTTCGTCCACAGTCTCACGCGGATCGAACTGGCGCGGAAAGATCGATACGGCATTGGCCGGATAAATGTCGGCCGCCGGAACCGTGGGATCGAATGCGCTGGTGACACGCACGTTTTCCAGGGTCTGCCCCTTGCGCGACGCCACGGTAGCGAAGGCATAGAAATCCGCTTCCCGGCCAATGGGTTTGCTGAGATTGAGGCCGGCGGTCGCCAATTCCGTCTTCGGATAGTCAAGCGAATAGTTTTGAACGTCCGACGAAAAGAAAGCGCCGGTGCGGTGCGCAAAGTCTTGGTGGCGATAGTCGAGATAGACGCTCGCCGCGCCATCCGAGCCGAGTGCGATTCCTTGCGCCAGGCCGGCGCTCAGTCTGCCGTCGTCGCCGGCACTGGCCTTGCCGCCGCTTGCGGTAAGCGTGGCCCCTTCCGCGGTCGGCTTTTTGAGAATGAAATTGATGACCCCGGCAACCGCGTCGGTACCGTATTGTGCAGATGCGCCGTCCAGCAGCACTTCCACATGGTCGATCATGGATAGCGGAATCAAGTCAAGATCGACAGGATTCGAACCCTGGTCGGGCGTGCCGGGCGTCGAATTGATGCGTCCGGTCGGATGGCGGCGCTTGCCGTCGATCAGCACCAGCACCTCCCCGGGGCTCATGCCGCGCAGGCGTGCCGAGCGCACGACATTACCCAGGTCGTAGTTTTGCGACCACGACATGGATGGCACGAGCGCCATCAAGGCGTCAAAAACATTGTCCTGGCCGGTCGCTGCCAATTGCTCCGCGCTGACGACCTGAATCGGCGTCGTGCTTTGCCAAGCCTTTACGCCGACATCGCGCGTGCCGGTCTCGATCTCCATCAATTTCTCGAGCGGCAGATCGAGCAAGGCATCGTCGGAATTCGGGGCAGTAGCGGCAAGGGCTTGCGCCGAGGTCAGGGCAAATAGCGAGACCAGCGTGCTGCCCGTCAACGTCGAGTTACGCGTCTTCTTCAAGGGAAGAACTCCTCAGGTCTGGCTTATCGGCGAGAACGCCTCGGAAGCGTTCAACTTGGAAGGACCAGTATATTGGCGAAGACAAATGCCAGACAATGAGGAATTCGGCTTTGTGTCTTAGCGTAAACAGTGGCGGCGCAGCGTGAGCCACGATAAGGCCCGCGGATCAATTGCGCGGAATCCGATTACGGCAGGTCCTGTCTGATAAAGACAAAACTTGCCCTATTGCAATGGATGCGGCTTGGTATCGCTTTGTCCGGCGGATTTTTCTGCGGCATGCTCCGCCGCTCTGCCGGGAACGGGAGCCGAACCGGAACCGATACGACCTTGCGTGATCTGGACGAAGATTTCGTCGCTCTTGATCATGCCCAGTTCAAGACGGGCACGTTCCTCTACGGCGCCGGTGCCGTCCTTGAGGTCGTTGACTTCAGAAGCGAGCTTGGCATTGCGCGCTTTCAGTTCGTCGTCATGCTTTTGCGCCGCAGCGACTTGCCGATCGAGGTCCCAAACCCTGAGCCACCCGCCCTTTCCAAGCCAGAGCGGATACTGGATCAGCAACAGCAGGAGGGCGAGACAGAGGGCAATCAGGCGCATCGAGGGTGCGGCTTCACTCGCGCCAATTGCTGGGCGACGCGACTGAAGCCGGATTGACTATCGCAGATTGTAGAACGCAGCGCGGCCGGGATAGCTGGCGATATCGCCCAGATCTTCTTCGATGCGCAGCAATTGGTTGTACTTGGCGATGCGGTCCGAACGCGACATCGAGCCGGTCTTGATCTGCAGCGCATTCGTGCCTACGGCGATGTCGGCGATGGTCGAATCCTCGGTCTCGCCCGAGCGGTGCGAGATCACGGCCGTGTAGCCGGCGCGCTTGGCCATTTCGATGGCGGCAAAGGTTTCGGTGAGCGTGCCGATCTGGTTGATCTTGATCAGGATAGAGTTGGCGATGTTCTTCTGGATGCCTTCACGCAGGATCTTGGTATTGGTGACGAACAGGTCGTCGCCCACCAATTGCACCTTCTTGCCGAGCGCCTTGGTCAGCGTTGCCCAGCCGTCCCAATCGTTTTCGGCCATCGCGTCTTCGATCGAAATGATAGGGTACTTGTCGCACCAGGTGGCGAGCAGGTTGGTGAAGTCGCCAGACGACAGCGTCAAGCCTTCGCCTTCGAGCTGATAGCGGCCGTCCTTGTAGAACTCGCTGGCGGCACAATCGAGGCCGAGCGCAATCTGGCGGCCCGGCTCATAGCCGGCTTGCTCAATGGCCTGGATGATCAGCTTGATGGCCGCTTCGTGGTTGTCCACGGAAGGAGCGAAGCCACCTTCGTCGCCGACCGCCGTGGTCAGCTTCTTGTCGTGCAAAATCTTCTTGAGCGTATGGAACACTTCGGCGCCGTAGCGGATCGCTTCGCGGAAGCTCGGTGCGCCAACCGGGATGATCATGAATTCCTGGATATCCAGGTTGTTGTCTGCGTGCGCGCCGCCGTTGATCACGTTCATCATCGGCACCGGCATCTGCATCGCGCCCGAACCGCCGAAGTAGCGGTACAGCGGCAAGCCGGACTCTTCCGCGGCAGCCTTGGCCACGGCCATCGACACCGCCAGCGTGGCGTTGGCGCCGAGGCGCGCCTTGTTCTCGGTGCCGTCGAGGTCGATCAGGGTGCGGTCGAGGAAAGCCTGCTCGTTGGCATCGAGGCCCATGATGGCTTCGGAGATTTCGGTGTTGATGTTCTCGCAGGCCTTCAGCACGCCCTTGCCGAAATAACGGCTCTTGTCGCCATCGCGCAGCTCGATCGCTTCGCGCGAACCGGTCGATGCGCCCGACGGCACAGCAGCACGGCCCATGACGCCGGATTCCAGCAGCACGTCACACTCGACGGTAGGATTGCCGCGCGAGTCGATGATTTCACGGCCGATGATGTCTACGATTGCACTCATTCCCTGCTCTCCCTATGCGTTCCTTCCGGCCAATATTCAGTATTGCGTGGCCGGTCAGCAATTATGAAAAATTGGATTCCAGAAAACCGTTTTTCTTGACCACGCGGTCGAGCTCGACCAGCGTTGTCAGCAATTCCTTCATGCGCGCCAGCGGCACAGCATTCGGTCCGTCCGATTTCGCTTCGGCCGGATTCGGGTGCGTTTCCATGAACAGGCCGGCTACGCCGGTGGCAACGGCTGCGCGCGCGAGCACGGGCACATGTTCACGCTGGCCACCCGAACTGCTGCCCTGCCCGCCCGGCAATTGCACCGAGTGGGTGGCGTCGAACACCACCGGGCAACCGGTTTCGCGCATGATGGCAAGCGAGCGCATGTCGGAAACCAGGTTGTTGTAGCCGAACGAGACACCGCGTTCGCAGGCCATGAAATTGTCGTCGTTCAGACCGGCCGCACGCGCAGCAGCGCGCGCCTTGTCGATCACGTTCTTCATGTCGTGCGGCGCCAGGAACTGACCCTTCTTGATGTTGACCGGCTTGCCCGATTGCGCGCAGGCATGGATGAAGTCGGTCTGACGGCACAGGACGGCCGGCGTC
>JAFANH010000106.1 GCA_019232795.1 Burkholderiaceae bacterium | reverse complement strand
GCCGGTGCCGCTGCCGACTTTGACTTTCTGGTCCGGCGACAGTCCGGGCAAGGCCATGGCCAGCGCCGTAAAGTCGTTGACCACCACCAAGGTCTGAAAGCCCAATTCCACGCGCAAGGCTTCGATCGAAAACAGCCAATGGTGATTGGTCATGCCCACTTCATCGCCATCGACAGGATTGGCAATGGCGAGCGCAGCATGCCGTATGGGCTTGTCGCACACGCGCTTTACTTCGGCACTTCCGAGAAACACGGCGATCGCATCCTGCAGACGTGGATAAGCATTGCAAGGCAAGACCATCACGGCTTCGAAACAGCGCGGCCGCGTTTCAAGGGCGAAGCGCGCGTTGGTGCCGCCGATGTCAGCCACTAGGCGCGCACCGTCGGCGAAGCCGTCTCCAGTTGAATTTTCTGTATCGCGATCCATCCTCATTGCCCGTCTTGCGCTGTGTTCAATGCTTCTTCTCTTTATGTCGACAAATGAGATTGCAAAACGGCCCATCCCAGTTATCTGCCGATTGCAGACAAGCAATCATCAGCAATGGTGTAACAATACTACATTTTTGAAAAATTCGAAAATCTTTCTGTTCGCTTTTCTTAAATAGGGAGAATCGCAGATTTCCAATGAATAACAGAATGGAACATATCACTTCATCCGACAGAAGTATGTCGAAACGATATGGGCATCAATTGCAAAAAAAATAATGAAATGACGCGCAAACGCATACTTGTGGATCAAGTATTTTGACTACATATCGATACGCTTCAGAAAGGCTATTGTCCTCGGCAAGTCGCTACCGCGCCGGGGCGACAATCGGACAACGCCTGTCGGACAACGTTGACGGAATTGATGTTAGTACCCTCAGCTATCGAGGTGGGAAATCATCAATTGACTGGAGCTGCCCCTGCGCTCGCCCTGCGTCTCGTCGGTATGCTGCGACTCGAGCGAAATGCCGACGGACAGGATGTCGATAAACAGCAACTGCAGAATACGGGCGATCATTGACAGGAACAGCGCACTGTCCTCCGTGTGATTGACGGCCAGGCAAACCGTCGCTTTCTTGGCCAGCGGCGACTGACCGGCCGTGATGGCGATCAAATCGGCGCCGGCAGCGCGCACGGCGTCGGCCGCCTTGAGCAGATCCGGCAGTTTGCCCGAACTCGAGACGACGATGGCAACGTCGCCTGGGCGCAGCAGCTCCGCCGCCAGCGCGAACAGATGCGAATCTTCGTAAATCGAGGTCGGAATACGGAAGCGGAAGAATTTATGCTGACCGTCAAGCGCAACCACGCGCGAATTGCCCATCGCATAGAATTCGACGCGCTTGGCCTTGCGCAAGAACGCAATGGCCTGGTCGATAGCCGGCACGTCGAGGTGGTTGCGAAAGTTGACGATGGCCGAAACGGTGTTGTCGATGACCTTGGCGCTCAAGTCATGGGTGCTGTCGTTCATGCGCACCTGACTGTGGCGTACCGAAATGGTTCCGGTCAGGCTGCTGGCGAACTTCAGTTTGAAATCGGAGAGGCCTAGGAAGCCGAGTGAACGACAGAACCGAATCACGGTAGGCTGGCTGACTTCGGCCAGGCGGGCAATTTCCGCAATCGCTTCGTTGACGACAGTACGCGGGTTTTCCAACACCAGGTTGGCGACCCGGCGTTCAGCCGGCGACAGCTCCGGCTGCACTTGCTGAATGCGGTCCATCAGCGAATTGTCGCCACTCTTGCCGCGCAAGTGTTCCGAGAGGATCGCCGAGACGCCATAGAAGGCCGGATTGGGCGTCGTGATGACATAAGTCGGAATGTTCGCAAGATAGGCCGAAAACCGCCCCTTGGCTTCGAAGCGCGCGCGGAACGGTGACTTGGCAAACCAGTCCGCCATTTGCGGCACGATGCCGCCACCGATATAAATACCGCCCACCGCCCCCAGTGTCACCGCCAGATTGGCGCTGAAACTGCCCAGCATGCCGCAGAAGCAATCGAGCGTCTCGACGCACAAGGCGTCACTCTCGTTCAGGGCGCCATGCATGATGTCGCGCGCGCGCTTGGTGACGACCGACTGACCGTTGCGCTTGGCCAAGGCAAGGTAGATCAACTCCATGCCGGGACCGGAAATCAGGCGCTCCGCGGAAACGTGTTCCCATTCGGCCCAGGCGTATTGCAGGATGGCGAATTCGCGTTCGTCGCAAGGAGCGAAATTGACGTGTCCGCCCTCACTGCCGAGCGTGACGAAACCATCCGCGGTCGGAATCAGGCCCGACACGCCAAGGCCGGTGCCGGGGCCGACCACGCCGATCACCGAGTTCGGAACGGGCGTACCGCCGGCAATCTGGATGCGGTCCTTTTCCTGCAACCCGGGCAAGGCCATCGCCAGCGCCGTAAAGCCGTTGACCACCAGCAGCGTGCGCAGATTGAATTCGCGCCGCAGCGCCTCGATGGAAAATGACCAGGCTCGATTGGTCATGCGCACCAGGTCGCCATCGACCGGATTGGCCACCGCCAGGGCCGCATGATGGACCTTGGTGGCGCTATGCAGCGCCAGGTAGGCATGCAGCAGCGAGATGATGCCGTCGTACTCGTCGCATTTCAACATGCTGACGGCTTCGAAGTTGCCGGGAGCGGTCTCGAGCGCAAAGCGCGCATGGGTGGCGCCGATATCGGCCACCAGGCGAGCGCCGCCCGCAAATCCGGCAAAGCTGTCTTTTTCCGAAGCTGTCATAGTCGTTTGGAATGCATATCTTGGTCGGCGCTAAGAGTAGCTTATTTCCAGCTCAATTTCATCAATCGGTCATGTCTATCGTCACGCTCTGCTCGGCGGACGCCTTCCAGGACACAGTGACCGCCAGCGTGCGGCTATCGGCATTCCAGCTAAATGGGACCGCCCGGCCGCCAACGGCGACCTGTTTCGGTTTCGCGTCGACTTGGTGCACGATCAGCTCAACATTGCGCGCCATGGCCGCTTGCTTGGGACCGCGCTCCGAAGCAAGCGTCAACACCAGCTTGCCGCCGTCGTTGCCACTGTTGTAGCGGCTGGAGAAGTGCAATTCCTCGTATTTACCTTTTTCGAATGCATTCGGCGTCTTGCCGTCGTCGTCGTACAGCTTGCCGCTGCCGGCACTTACCGTCGCATCGTGCCAATAATGCAGTTCGATTCGCTTGGTCGAATAGGCATCGGTATTCTGCATGGGCAGAGCCATCGGCACAAAGGCGCCACCCTTGACGAATACGGGAATATGATCGGCAGTCAATGCAACCGTCGCACTATCGCCGCCCCGGTAGGCCTTGCCGGTATAGAAATCGAACCAGTTGCTGCCGGCCGGGAAATAGATGTCCTGCTGCGTCACCCCGGCTTTCAAGACTGGTGAAACCAGGAAGGCATCGCCCCACATGTAACTGTCGGCAGCCGCATACAGTTTAGCGTTGCCGGGCTCTGCGAAAAACAGCGGACGCATGAAGGGCCAGCCATGCTGGTTGTTGTCGAAGGCCAGCGTGTAGTTGTAGGGCAGCAAGCGATAGCGCAATAAAACCGCCTGCTTCGCCAAGGCTTCGGTCGGCGCATCGCGGTAGACCGGCTCGGACGGCACCTCTTCCTGCGCGTGCGGTCGGAAAATCGGTTGGAATACGCCGTATTGCAGCCAGCGCGTGTACAGTTCGTCGTCGAGATTGGGGCCGGCAAAACCACCGAG
>JAFANH010000053.1 GCA_019232795.1 Burkholderiaceae bacterium | reverse complement strand
CCGATTTCGGTACACGGCTTGTTCGTGGCCATCGGCCACAAGCCCAACACCAGCATCTTCGAGGGCCAGCTCGAGATGAAGAACGGCTACATCCGCACCAAGAGCGGTCTGGACGGCATGGCGACGGCCACCAGCGTGGCGGGCGTGTTTGCAGCCGGCGACGTGCAAGATCACGTGTACCGTCAGGCGATCACCAGCGCAGGGACCGGGTGTATGGCGGCGCTGGATGCGCAGCGGTATTTGGAAGATCAATAAGGATTGCGGGCAGAGATCTGTAGTTAGATACGCCACCTCGTCATCCCTGCTACACCCTACGCGGGGACGACAAGGTGCGAGGCAATTTAGCCTTGTCAATCGCATGTAAATCGATCGACAATCTCTTTAACGGCCCCTACAATCCGCACCAACCATGTCTGCCTCATTCAAAGACTTCAGCGACCTCAAATCCGTCCGCAAGCAATTGCAGGACCAGGAAAAGGCACGCGTGGTGGCCGAGGCTAAACGCAAACGCCGCACACAAGAAGCCGAGCGCGAAGCCAACCTGTTCCGTCGCAGCGTCGGCGAAGTGGCGCCGCTGAAGACCAGCGACAAGCACTCCCCTCTTCAACAGCACCCGCAACCGATCGCACGCCAGTATCTGGCCGACGAACAAGCTGTGTTGCAAGAGTCGCTATCGGACGACTTCGACCCCGAAACACTGATGGAGACCGACGAAGACTTGAGCTTCGCCCGTAGCGGCATCGGTTCCGACACCTTGCGCAAGCTGCGGCGCGGTCACTGGGTGATCCAGAGCCAGCTCGATCTGCACGGCATGCGCAGCGACGAGGCGCGCGAGGCGCTCGGTGAATATCTGCGCAATGCCTGCCGCCGCGGCCAGCGTTGCGTGCGTATCGTTCACGGCAAGGGCCTGGGCTCCGTCAACAAGGAACCCGTGTTGAAAAGCAAGGTGCGCAAGTGGCTGATGCAAAAGGATGAGGTGATCGCCTTTTGCCAGGCGCGCGCTACCGACGGCGGCGCCGGCGCATTGATCGTTCTTCTCCGCGCAATTTAATCCAGGATCCGCCTTGAGCCTGATCAAGATCATCGAAGTCATGGCGATCCTGGTCGGTGCCTTTTCGGGTTTCATCGAGGCGCGCAGCAAGAATATGGACGTGGTGGGCGTGTTCATCGTCGCCTTCATCACGGCCTTCGGCGGCGGCACCCTGCGCGATGTGCTGCTCGATATCCGCCCGCTATTCTGGGTGCAGCATGAGGAATACGCGATCCTGATCTTCTTCCTCTCCCTGATCGCCAATCCGCTGATCCGCACCCTGCGTGAAATCGTCTCGGAACGCCTGATCGTCGTAGCCGACGCGCTCGGCCTCGGCTTGTTTTCGGTGGCCGGCGTGGCAGCCGGATTGCATGCCCACATGCCCTTGTTCATCGCGTCCATGATGGGCGTCATCACCGGCATTTTCGGCGGCGTGCTGCGCGACATCGTCTGCAATGAAATTCCGATGGTACTGCGCGACGGCAAGCCCTATGCCTTGTGTGCCTTTGCCGGATGCTGGATGTATTTGCTGATGGAGCAAGTCGGCGTCAATCCCAATTTCGCGCTGTGGTCGAGTGCGCTGTTCATCTTCGCGCTGCGGCTCTTGACCTGGATCAAGGGCGTACGCATACAATAGCCCCGTATTGAATATTGAAACCTTCCGGAATGATATGGCTTCCTTGACGCTCGCTCCCGCCGCCACCGCCTTGGTCGTCATCGATTTGCAAAAAGGCATCGTCGGCATGCAGACCCACCCGCGGCCGGCGAGCGAGGTCGTCGCAAATAGCGCGCGCCTGGCGCGCCGCTTCCGTGACATGGGTGCTCCCGTCGTCCTGGTCAACGTCGCCTTCCCGGTCGGCGGCGCCGCCTTGCGGCCCGCCGCCGACGTTACCTTGCAATTGCCGCCGACCGCCCCGCCGGGTTGGGAAGAACTGGTGCCGGAGTTGGGCCAACAGCCGAGCGACATCCTGATCACCAAACGGCAATGGGGCGCGTTCTATGGAACCGGGCTCGACATGCATTTGCGGCGTCGGGGCGTGCAAACCATCGTGCTGACCGGTATCGCCACCAACATCGGTGTCGAGTCGACGGCGCGCGACGCCTATGAACGCGGCTTTCACCAAGTCATTGTGGAAGACGCTACCGCCAGCAGCGTTTCTACCGCCATGCACGAGTTTGCCCATCACAATATTTTTCCGCGCATAGCCCAGGTCCGCAAAACCGAAGAGGTCTTGCGTGCACTGACTACTTAGCCCCAGTTGCGTCTCTCCCCCGAGATGGGGCAAAATCATTACCAAGTGAGCAATTCTTGAGACTGTAGATTGAGGCTGAGAACGTGACCGACCAGGCGATCGAACAAGGGCTTGGCTCGAAACCACTTGCGTCGCCACCCAATGTGGCGGTGACCACCCTGCTATTAAGCCTGGCCTATGTGATCAGCGGCAAACTGAGTCTGTTGCTGGCCATCCCCCCCGGTTACGCAAGCCCGATTTTTCCGCCGGCCGGCGTCGCCGTGGCGGCTGCCTTCATCATGGGGAGGCGCGCGGCTGCCGGCATCTTGCTCGGCTCTTTCCTGCTCAACCTCTGGATCGGCCACGAAAGCGCTCACCAATTCAGCTTGCTCGGCAGCAGCGCAGCATTCCTCATCGCCCTGGCTTCGATGACGCAAGCGCTGGCAGGTTCGGTGATGCTGCGGCGTACTGTAGGTTACCCGGTTGCGCTCGACAATATGCGCGATGTCCTGCTGTTTTTGCTGCTGTCGCCAGTCATTTGCGTGATCAGCGCCACGCTTTCCGTATCTTGCCTGGTCATCCTTGGCCTGGTGTCGACGGATGCGTTCCCTCTCAGTTGGGCCATGTGGTGGGTCGGCGACACGCTCGGCGTGCTGGTGCTCCTGCCGCTGACCCTGATAGCGGCTGGAGAACCGCGTGCGCTCTGGCGCAAACGCGCAGCGACGGTTGCAGCGCCGATGTTGTTTGCCTTTGTCATGCTCGTGCTGCTGTACATCAACGCCAGCAAGTGGGAACTGGCCGACGCCATGGGGGAATTCCATTTGCAGTCGCAGCGCTTCGCCGACACCATACAGGCCCGCCTCGACGAGCAGGAAACCCTACTCGAACAGACCGAGGGACTGTTTGCCAGCGACAAAGATGTAAGCGCGGAGGAATTCCATCGCTTTACCCAGGAAGCACTCAAGCACTTCCCCATGATCCAGGCAATCGAATGGGCGCCGCGCGTCGACGATGCAAACCGGCGCAGCTATGAAGCCGCCCAACGCGTGCGCCTGCCTGATTTCACCATCCGCGAGCGCAAGAACGACCGTGAATTGCGACAGGCCGGCATACGCCAGACCTATTTCCCGATTACCTTCGTCGAACCCTATGAAGGGAACGAGTCGGTTTTCGGCCTGGACCTGTATGCAAACAAGGAACGTGCCGAAGCGGTGGACCTGGCTACACGCACCGACCGCGGCGTGGCGACGGCGCCGCTGCGCTTAATACAAGCTCCCAACAAGCCCTATGGCTTCCTGCTGCTGCATGCCGCCAAGAGCTTCCGATCAAACGATGGCGTCGTGCTGACCGTGATCCGCATCGACGATTTCCTGGACAAGCTCCTGCCGTCCGACAAGGGATTGTTGTGGCTGCGGTTGACCGACATCGGCACCGGGCAAACCGTATTCAACACCTTTAACGCCCCCACCGATCCTGCCGCCTGGAGCCAGCAACTGGTTTACGGCGGACGCCTGTTCCAGTTCGACACCACCCCCAGCCCGGCCTATCTGGCCCAGCACCATGGCTGGCAAAGCTCGGTGGTCCTGGCAGCCGGCCTGTTCGGCATCGGCTTGCTCGGAGCATTCCTGATGTTGGGAACCGGTTATGCCGCGCGCATGGAGGCACAGGTCAAGGAAAAGGTCGCCGAATTGACCGAAAACACGGAAAAATTGACCGGCCTGTATGAGCTCTCCCCACTCGGCATCGCACTGACCGACATGGAAGGACGTTACATCGAATTCAACGAAGCCTTTGTCCGCATTTGCGGCTATCCGGAAGCGGAGCTGAAAGACCTCGACTACTGGGCCCTGACGCCACGCAAGTATGAAGCGGAGGAAGCGGCCCAGCTCGAATCGCTGCGCAGCAAGGGGCGCTACGGCCCCTACGAAAAGGAATATGTGCGCAAGGACGGCAGTCTGGTTCCGATCAGTCTGAACGGCCTGCTCATCAGCGGACGCAAGGGCGACAAGTTCATCTGGTCCATCGTGGAAGACATATCCCAGCGCAAGCATAGCGAGGAAGCCCTGCGCGAAAGCGAGCAACGCTGGAAATTCGCCCTGGAAGGCGCCGGCGACGGCATGTGGGACCTGAACCTGCAGACCGGGGCGCTGTTCCTGTCGAGCCAGGCACTGGCCATATTAGGCTATGAAGGAGAAGAAGCCCGCTCAACCACGGCCGGCGAATGGACCGCCAAACATCATCCCGACGATCAGGCCCGGCGGCAAGTGGCGCTCGATGAATATTTTTCCGGGAAGGTTCCTTATTACCGTCGCGAATACCGTACCCGCAGCAGGGACGGACGCTGGAAATGGGTGATGACGCGCGGCATGCTGGTGAGCCGCTCCGCCGACGGCAAGCCCTTGCGCATGATCGGCACCCACACCGACATCGATACGAAAAAACGCGAGGAAAACCAGGAAGCCGTACACAGCGCCGTCATGGAAATGCTGGCGCGCGGCGGGAAAATGCGCGAATTGCTGGACAAAGTGATCGCAGGCCTTGAAGCGGAAAATCCCGAACTGTTTTATGCGGTGCTGAACATCGGCGACGGGAAAATGCGCATGCTGGCCGCCAGCCTGCCTCTGTACTGGCTCGAGCGCATGCAGATTTCCGATCTCGGCCCCAAGACCGGCGGCATCGCTTCCTTCAAGGGTAAACGCCTCGAACGCCCGCCGACCGGCGGCACGTATTGGAGCAGCTTGAGTGCAATGGCCAGGTCGTCCGGATTTGAATTGTGCTGGTCCGAAGCCATCGTCTCCGGCGGACAAGAAGTCGAAGGAACCCTGGTTTCGTTCCGCAAGCAGAGCAGCAGCGATACACTGCCGGACCTGGCAGAGCAGCAACAAGCCGCCAATCTGATGAGCATCGCCATCCAGCGCAAGCGCGAACAGGAGCAACTGCAATTGGCCAACTCGGTTTACGAATCGAGCAATGAAGCCATCATGGTGGTCAACAGCGACAATCACATCGTGGCCGTGAATCCCGCTTTTGAACGCATTACCGGCTATAGCGAGGAAGAAGTGCTGGGACGCAATCCCAAGCTGCTGCAATCCGGGCGCCAATCGGTCGCTTTTTTCGAAGCGATGTGGCACTCCATACGAGAAACGGGTTCGTGGCGCGGCGAGTTGTGGAACCGCCGCAAGGACGGCGAGATCTACCCGCAACAAATGAGTATCAGCACCATTTTCGACGAAGACGGGAGAGTGCTGCGCCGCATCGCCGTGTTGGACGACATCACCGAGAAGAAACGCGCCGAGGAACGCATCCATCACATGGCGCATCACGATTTGCTGACCGGCCTGCCGAACCGGCAACTCTATTCGGACCGGCTCAACCAGTCCTTAGCCACCGCGCGGCGCCAGCAGTCGCGAATCGGCGTGCTGTACATCGATCTGGACAAATTCAAGCCGATCAACGACAGCCTCGGTCATGCGGTGGGCGACCAGGTTCTGCAAATGGCGGCCAAGCGCATGCTCGACTGCGTGCGGGAGTCGGACACAGTGGCGCGCATAGGCGGAGACGAGTTTGTGGTGCTGCTGCCGACCATTCAGTCCGAATCCGATGCGCGCATCGTCGCGGAAAAAATCCGCGCGGTACTCGAAGTGCCGTTCGAATGCGACGGCCACAGCCTGGGTATTTCATCGAGCATAGGCGGCGCCGTCTATCCTGAGCAGGGTATGGATGAACAGCAGTTGATGGAAAGCGCCGACCGCGCAATGTACGAATCCAAGAAGAGCGGGCGCAACATGGTGCGCTTTGCCGGCGTCGGCATAAGCTGACGCCATCGGCTACTCAGACCTTGCGATACAGGAGCACCACCGGCGTGTCGTAGGTTCGCTTGCACCATGCGAATTTTTCAGCTACCGGCCGGGGTATTTTCACGCTGTGATCCGGCGGCAAAAAGCCGAAGCTACGATAAAAATGTTCGAGATGGGCAAAGGGGATACAGAACACAGTCGCCCTTGCCACACGCTGCAACAGGAATTCGACTATGCCGGCGGCGATCGATTGCCCACGATACTCGGGCAAGACGAACATGCCTCCCAACTCCGCATGACCGTCGTCGATC
>JAFANH010000103.1 GCA_019232795.1 Burkholderiaceae bacterium | reverse complement strand
GTCGAGATTCTTCTTCCAGTTGAACGACGGCGAGCAGTTATAGGACAGCATCTTGCCCGGGAACTTGGCATGGATCGCTTCGGCGAACTTGCGGGCGAAGGCCAGGTCCGGCTTGCCGGTTTCGCACCAGACCAGGTCGGCGTAGGGAGCGTAGGCCAGGCCGCGCGAAATCGCCTGTTCGATGCCGGGGCGGGTCTTGAAGAAGCCTTCGACGGTGCGTTCACCGGTGCAGAATGCCTTGTCGTTGTCGTCGACGTCCGAGGTCAGCAAATCGGCGGCTTCGGCGTCGGTACGGGCGATCACCAGCGTGGAGGTGCCCATGACGTCGGCAGCCAGACGCGCGGCGTTCAGCTTTTCAACGGCTTCGCGGGTCGGCACCAGCACCTTGCCGCCCATGTGGCCGCACTTCTTGACGGAAGCGAGCTGGTCTTCGAAGTGCACGCCCGAAGCGCCGGCTTCGATCATGGACTTCATCAATTCGAAGGCGTTCAGCACGCCGCCGAAACCGGCTTCGGCGTCGGCCACGATGGGCGCGAAGAAGTCGATGTCGTTCTTGCCTTCCGACCATTGGATCTGGTCGGCGCGCTGGAAGGTGTTGTTGATGCGCTTGACCACCATCGGCACCGAATTGGCCGGGTACAGCGACTGGTCCGGATACATTTCGCCGGCCAGGTTGGCGTCGCCGGCGACTTGCCAGCCGGACAGATAGATGGCCTTGAGGCCGGCCTTGACTTGCTGCATGGCCTGGTTACCGGTCAAGGCGCCGAGCGCATTGACGAAGGGTTCGTTGTTGACCAGGTTCCACAGCTTCTCTGCACCGCGCTTGGCGATCGTATGCTCGATCTGCACGGAACCGCGCAGACGCACCACGTCTTCCGGTGTGTAGTTGCGCTTGACGTTTTTCCAGCGCGGATTCTCTGCCCAATCCTTAGCCAAAGCCTGAACTTGCTGTTCGCGAGATGTCATGGTCGTTCTCCTGAGGTGAAATTAAAAACTGCAATCAAAACCGAAACCCGATGACTGCATCATATGCCCATTCCCGCACAGCAGCAATGTCTTATATAAGACATATAACTAAATTTAATTCTTTTAAATTCAAATACTTAATTTTAATTTTTTGCGATATGAAATAATATTCCTGTAAATGAAATGGCCGGATGATGCTGCGCAACCGCCAATTTCGCAATGTGAAATATTATTTTCGGTTTGTGAAATTTTGCTCAGTCGAGAGTCGACTGATCGCCCCTCGCCCGCTGGCGGGAGAGGGGAAGGGGGAGAGGGAACTTGCAAGGTCGAAGGTCTTGGCGCAAACCCTCTCCCCTACCCCTCTCCCGCAAGCGTGAGAGGGGATGTGTGACGCTGAACGGTGGGACCGAATCAGCGGCGCGAAATCTGATCTGTACGGAAGCGGGACCAGCATGGTCCGACACACTACTACTCGGAAGAGCTAATCGAGTCTTATGCGCGATATAAGAATACCGTCTGCGTCAACATAAATCCAATCGCCAGGCGACACAGCAACACCGGCGATATTGACGCGCACGTTGCGTTCGCCCACACCCTTTTTCGCAGCCCTTTGCGGGTGCAGCGCAAGCGCACGCACGCCAATATCGCAAGCCGCTATTTCCAGCGAGTCGCGAATACAGCCATTGACAACGATGCCGGCCCAGCCGTTTTTCTCGGCCAATACGCCAAGCTGGCCACCGACCAAGGCGCAGCGCAGGCTGGCACCGCCGTCGACCACCAATACCTGCCCCTGCCCCGCCGTTTCCAGCGTGGCCCGTACCAGTGCGTTGTCTTCAAACACCTTGAGCGTGCAAGCCGGTCCATGAAACGCCACGCGCTTGCCGAAGGCCTTGAATACGGGCGGCAGCACGCACAAAGAGCCGTCTGCCAGTTTTGCTTCGTGGGCATCGCATAAGTCCGTGGTAGCGATCGCGGCAAGTGAGTTGGCCATGTTCTATTCCAAATAAAGAGAGGTGCACGCGCATTAAGGCTACGCTGAATAAGTCTCGCGATGGCACACGCTCTGATTTGGGATGGGATGCAAGACGGATGGCCGCCCCACGCAAACCACAGTCATAGCACTGGCTATGGCGAGGATTTGCAACGCTGCAGACCGCCCAAATCGGAGATGTGTGACGCGCGAGGACTTGTTCAGCGTAGCCTTAAACATGCGGCGCGGCCTTGATCGAGACGGTTTGCGGATAACGCGGCGCCTGCCGCAGATTGCTGGCCTGCTCGTAGGCATAGGCCAAGCGTATCAGCGTCGGCTCGGCGTAGGCCGAAGCGACGAAGGACAGACCGACCGGCAAGCCGTGCACAGCGCCGGCCGGCACGGTGATGTGCGGATAACCGGCCACCGCTGCCGGCGACGAGAAGCTGGCGCCGGAATGGTCGCCGTTGATGAAGTCGGTCAACCAAGCCGGGCTGCCGGTCGGTGCTACCAGCGCGTCGAGATTGTGTTCCTGCATCACCTGGTCGATGCCCTCGGCCCGCGCATAGCGCCGATTGTTGGCCAATGAATCAAGGTAGTCCTTGCTGTCGAGTCCCCCCTTGGCAGCGGCACGTACCAGGAGTTCCTGGCCAAAATATTGCAGTTCCTTGTCGCGGTGTTTCTCATTGAAGGCGACCAGGTCGGCCATGGTCTTGATGGGCGCACCGGGTGCAAACTCGGCCAGGTAAGCTTGCAGGTCGGCTTTGAATTCATACAGCAAGACTTCCTGTTCGCTGTCCTGGTACTTGGCAATATTGGGGATTTCGAGCGGGTCGACCAGCACCGCGCCTTGCGCCTTCAATACTCGTAGCGCCTGTTCGATCACGGCATCGACTTCGTCGTTGCCGCCGAAGAAATTGCGCGCCACACCGATACGCGCGCCCTTCAAACCATTGGCATCGAGGAACTTCGTATAGTCAGGCACCTTACCCGCGCTTTCCGCCGTGATGGCATCGCGCGTATCGATGCCGGCCAGCGCGTTCAGCAAGAGCGCGGCATCGGTCACCGTACGCGCCATGGGACCGGCTGTATCTTGCGAATGCGCAATGGGAATGATGCCGTTGCGGCTGACCACACCTAGCGTGGGCTTGATGCCGACCAGGCCGCAGATCGACGCCGGCGAGACGATGGAGCCGTCGGTTTCGGTGCCGACCGCGACCGCGGCCAGGTTCGCTGCAATCGCCGCACCGGAACCGGAACTGGAGCCGCTGGTATTGCGGTCGAGCGCATAGGGGTTGAGAGTCAGTCCGCCGCGCCCGCTCCAGCCGCTGGTGGAGCGCGTCGAACGCATATTCGCCCATTCGCTGAGATTGGTCTTGCCGAGGATAACGGCGCCGGCAGCGCGCAGGCGCGCCGCCACAAAAGAGTCGTGTGCTGGACGAATGCCAGTCAGTGCCAGCGAGCCGGCATCGGTACTCATGCGGTCGGCGGTGGCGATATTCCCTTTCAGCAGCACCGGGATGCCGTGCAAGGGGCCGCGCGCACCTTGCTTCGCGCGCTCGCGGTCGAGCTCGCGTGCGATCTCCAGTGCGTCGGGGTTGATCTCGAGCACGGCATTCAAACACGGGCCTGCCCGGTCGAGCGCGTCTATCCTTGCCAGGTAATGCTGAGTGAGCGCGTAGGCGCTGAGTTTGCCGGAGGCCATCGCGGCCTGCAGTTGCGCAACGGTCGCTTCGAGCAGCGTATCCAGCGATAACTTTGCACCACCCGCAGCCAAGCTCGTGCCGCTCATGCTTACGGCCCCGAGCGCCATGCCCAGCCCGACAAATTCCCTGCGTTTCATGGTTGAGATCTCTTTCAGAAAACTTACGTGGAACTTCCCATTCTTCCTTTGCACTGCCGGCATTCATTCGACTCACCAGCGCATTATATTCGTTGATATGCGTTGATATGCGTTGACATGCATTGCGCTTGCGTGACTGTTCGCCATAAAAAAAGCCGCAGGAGCATTCCTGCGGCTTTCCTGTTTCCATACTGCGGCGTCCGGCGATCACGCGTAAGCAATCGCGCAGACACTGCGCCTTTCCCACATCAGAACTTGTAAGCTGCTCCGATGTTGAAGAAGCGGCCAACCGCACCGGATTGCGCCAGCGACGGATTGTACGGAACCATGCCGAAACCGGCGCCGACGTTGCCCGACAAGGCGCCATAGGTGGCGATGTCGATCGGCGGCGCCTGGTTGAACAGGTTCGTGATGCCGGCGTGCAAAGTCCAGTTCTTGTTCACCTGGTAACGCGCGGTCAGGTCGGTATCCAGGAAGGAACTGACTTTGCAATACTGGTTCGGAATGCTGGTGGCACCCGCGAAGTAGGTGGTCTGCGCCGTGGCGCCGATCAGACAGGTGTTCCAGCCTTGCGACGGGTCGGTCAGATCGTAGGAACCAACCCAGTTGAGGGTGGTCGTCACGTTCAGCGTGCCCTTGTCGTAGGAGAAGATAGCCTGGGCACGATTCTTCGGATTGCCGGTGTCGCCGGAAACGATGGCAGGGCCGTGCGTACCAGCCAGCTCGTAGCTCGTGCCGCCGATGTCCATGATGTAATCGAACATATGGGTGATCTGCAGCGTCGTGGTCAAGTTGCCGTATTCATGCATCTTGAACTTGTAACGCGTTTCGAACTCGATACCGCTGGTATGCGTGCTGTTGGCATTGACATAGGTACTCGGGATGTACAGGATTGCGCCCGGACCAAAGGTACCGTCGTTCAACTGGGTCGGCGTCGGGCTGCGCACGGCGCCGGCCAGGCTGAAGCCTGGCAGTTCCGAAGACGTGATGATCTGATTGTTGATGTCGATGTAGTAGTAATCGAGGGTGGTGCTCCAACCCTTGATCGGCTCGAGAATCAGACCAAACGTGGCGGACTTCGACTTTTCAGGCTGCAGGCTGGCATTCGGCGTCTGGAAATACGACGGGAAGAAGCCGCTGCTGGCGCAGTAGGCCGGCGCGCTCTTCGGCGCGTTCGGATTGCCGCTCGCGCACAGTTGCGGATCGTTCACGGCGTTGTAATAGAACACCGAGTTGGTCGATCCGGCTTCGGCCGCATTCGGCGCACGGAAACCGGTGGAAACCGTGCCACGCAAAGCCACTTGATCGGTCGGCGTGTATTTGAAACCGAATTTCGGCGTGAAGGAATTGCCGTAGGTGTCGTAATGGTCGACACGGGCGGCGCCGTCCAATTCCAGGGTCTTCAGCACCGGCGCCACCAATTCGACATAGGCCGAAGCGTCGTTTTGCTGACCGATCGCGTAGGCCGCGTTGCCGCCGCCGACGATACCGCTGGAGAACAACTCCGCTGCCGGCGCATCCAGCGCGCGGTGCACGAAACTGGCGCCGGTGCCGATACCCAGATCACCGCCAGCCAAGGTCATCAGTGAACGCGAACCGCGCACTTCGGCAAAGTCCAAGGTGCTCGATTGCATGCCCTGAACCAGCGGCGAAATGTAATTCAGCACCGCGGCGCTATTGCTGCCGCCGAAGGTATACAAGCCCGGCGCGCCGTTCGGCGCCGCAGCCGAATAATTGAGCGCGTTGTCCAGCGAGGTGTAGTTCAGGTAATTGTGATAGCGCTGCTCGGTATTGATGCGGGTCAGGCCCAAGGAGGAATTGACATCCCAGCCGCCGATCGTGCCGGACAGTTCGGCAACCAGACGATAGCTCTTGGAATCGATATCGGTCGTCGGTGCGCCCAGATCGCTCAGCAGGCCTTGCACATATGCCGGCGCACTGAAGGGGTTGCCAGGATAACCGACCGGAACCGTGAAGCTGGGGATGATGCCGACCTGGTGCGGAGCGACGCCGGCCGAATAGGCCGTATTGCCCAGATAGCCACCGCCCGTTGCGCCAGCGTTGATATTGCCGGCATTGCCGATGTTCGGCGAGGTGCCGTTAACCTGCTGCGCCTTGCTGTCGAAAATCGAGCCCTTGATATCGAATTCCCAGCCGTCTTGCAGCTTTTTCGTGAAGCTGGTCAAGAGATTGATGTTTTCCGTATTCGGCTGCAACTGCGCGTACGGGCTGATGTATTGACAGCCGTTGTTGGCGAACGAAGTGGCGTTGCAAGAGCCGGTGCCGAAAGCGGTCTGGCTGGTGTTGGCCGAATTGATGAAGTAAGGCGTCGATACCACCGGACCGTAAAAGTAACCGCTTGAACCCGGCGTGGTGTTGATACCGCCAACTGAGGAGAAATCGCCATTGGTCCAGTTCTGGCCTTGACGCTGGTTCAACATGATCGCGTCTTGCTTGCGGAACTCCAGGGAAGCATAGGCCGCGTAGCCGTCTTCATCGAGATTACCCCAACCGTGGATGATGGACATATGGTTGGTGGTGCCGCCGCCTTGCTGCGACGTGCCCGTTTCCGCCGTCACGTTGGTGCCGCTATAGGATTTCTTCAGAATCACGTTGACCACGCCGGCAATGGCGTCGGAACCGTAGACGGCGGAAGCGCCGTCCTTCAGCACTTCGATGCGTTCGATCGCGTCGAACGGGATCGCCGAAATATCGACGAAGGAGCGCTCGCCGTCATCCGACAGCGGGTATTGCGTCATGCGGTGGCCGTCAATCAGCACCAGCGTATCACCCACGGTCAAGCCACGCAGAGCCACGCCGCTGGCGCCGGCCGCAAATGCCGATGCAAACGATTGGCTCAGGGTGCCCTGGCCGTTTGCAGTAATATTGCGCAAGACTTCGGAAACCGAGGTATAGCCGGATTTTTTCATGTCGTCGGCCGAAATCACCTGCACCGGGCTGGGCGTTTCAGCGTCGGCACGGCGAATATTCGATCCGGTGATTTCGATACGCTGCACCGATTGCTGCTGATCGGCAGCTTGCTGTGCCATGACCGGCGAAATCGCCATCACGGAGAAAGCGCCACCGGCGATAACTTGCGCCACCGCAAGTGGCATCACTTTTAATTTCAAAGACATGCAAACACTCCCTAGGGTAAAAATTTTTTAATTCAGCTTTTTTGTACAACGAACTTGCGCACGCAAGCCGCGATGCGAATGGCGATTCGGCCGATCAAAATCTTGTCCGCGAAAACATCCCCGCCAATGATCAGGCAGCCGCCATGATTGGTGGGGGGATGCATCTCTTCCAGGTAACTTGATGGACGAATGACGCCATTCGCCAGGATGAACGTCTATATTGGATTGCTACCGCGCAGAAAAACGACGAACAGAAACTGTGCCTTACCAAAGCCGATTCCACGAACCCGCCAGCGACAAGCGCATACCAGTACTCATGCCAAGCCGCATCAACTCACGTCGCTGTATTTACCCCCCATATCTGCTGCCACGCACCCACAGCGCCAAAAAGTTCCGGCCAAACTCGCTGCGCCCAGGGTCATGCCGAGTTCAACGAATTCCCTGCGCTTCATCGGCATACCTCGCACTGGAAGTCAAGGCCGGACAATACTCATCGCGGACGATCGTGTTACTTGTCTTTGTCTTCCTGCGGAGGGAAAGCCGCTTGAGCCTCCTCGGAGAAGGCGTTGTAATCCTTAATCGCCGCTTCCGCTGCATCGTTGGCGCTCCTCGCCTTTTCCATGTTTTTGTCTTTTTCGCTGTCGACGATGGCGTGCTGCTCATCGACGTATTTTTTGATGCATACCTTGTAGGCGTCATAACGCTTGTTGAACATCTTGATCACCGTATCGGACGCCTGGGGGTTCGGAATCACAGGCTTTTTGCAAGGTATGGCATCGTCTGCATAAACCGAAGTGGCGAGGACGCTCAATGTGAGCGCAGACAACAGAAATTTCATAAGAGGCTCCTTGTGTTCGCTGAATGGGCACGCCACACAGGGCATGCCAAGGCTATCCATTATCGGCGAATTTTACATTTTCAATGAAAAAAGCCGCAGAGAATTCCCTGCGGCTTCGAAAGTCTGGAGAACGGATGCCGTCGTGCACATCCGTTCTTCACTACAGCTTCAGATTAGAAGCTGTAGGTCACGCCAGCCTGCACAAATCGGCCGATCGCGCCAGCCATATGCAGCGACGGATTGTACTGATAAGGCGTGCCGCCGTACGTGTTGGCGTCATACGGAGGTTGGCGGTTGAACAGATTGTTGGCCGCGAAGTGCATGACCAACTGCTTGCTGTACTTGTAACGCACAGTCAGATCCGTCGTAAAGAACGAGTCTGTTTTGCAGAAGCTGGCCGGGTAGGAAGACATGCCACCGGTATAGCCGCTGAACTGAACGCCCGAATACGTTTGCAGGTTGGTAGCGCAATCGTTCGGCAAGCCCAAGCTGCCCACGTAAGACGGGTCGGTATTGGTGTAGCCGCTGATGTAGTTCTCTACAGCGGTAACGTCCCACGGGCCCTTGTCCCAAGTCAACGTAGCCTGCATGCGGTCCTTCGGATTGGCCGTGTCGCCGCCAATCAGTTCCGGACCGTGCGTACCAGCCAACTGATACGCCGTGCCGCCGACGTTCAGGATGTAGCTCAGCGTATGGCTCCAGTCGAAGCCAGTGTACAGCGTGCCGAATTCACCCAGCTTCCACTTGTAGTGGGTCTCGAGCTCGAAGCCACGGACTTCGGTGTCGTTGGTGTTTTCGTACGGAGCGATTTCATACAGCAGCAAGCCATTTGCACCGCCCGGGATCACGCAAGGAGCGGTTCCGGTTGCGCCGTAGCACAGACCGCTGACAGGCACGGAGCTACGCACCAGAGTGTTCGCAACCGAAGGCGGCGGCGTGTAAATCTGGTTCTTGACCTTGATGTCGTACACGTCGAAGGTCGAGCTCCAGCCCTTGATCGGCTCGAGAATCACGCCCAAGGTGGCGGAATCGGATTTCTCAGGATTCAGATGGCTGTTGGAGCCTGTCTGGAACACCGCTGTCGGCAAGCAGGACAGAACCGGAGTGCCCGGTGCAGGCGAACCAGGGTTGGGGCACAGCATCGTGTCGTTACCGCCGGCAAACGTCAAACCGGATTTACCGGTTTCAGCAACGTTCGGAGCACGAAAGCCGGTTGCCAAGGTGCCGCGCAGTGCGACGACCGGGCTGGGAGCCCACTTGAAGCCAGCCGACGGCGTGAACGAATTGTTCTGACCGCTCAAGCCGAAGTGGTCGTAGCGGGCATGGGCATCCAGTTCCAAGGCCTTGGTAACCGGTGCCGCGACTTCAGCAAACAACGATGTATCCGACTGTTCGCCGTTGACAAACTGCACAAAGCTGTTGCCAGGGATGTCGCCGGCTGCATACAGGTTGGGCGGCGGTGCATCGACCTTGGTGAACAGGTAAGCTGCGCCGAAGCTGAAGCCCAGATCGCCGCCAGGCAATTGCATCAAGGAACGCGAAGCGTGCGTTTCCAGGGAGCCGAGTTCCGAATACATATTCGTCACGTTGGCCGGATAAATCGCTGCGATATCGGTTGCCGAATTATTGCCCGTCAGGGAATACGGGCTGGCTGCACGATTCAAAGCCAAGGCCATGGCTTCGCTGTTCATGGTGCCGATGTTGTTGTCGTACTGGTTGATGCGCGACAAGGTCAGCGAAGTCTGGGTATCCCATTCGCCGATCGAGCCGGTCAAATCTACAGCGAAGCGGTAGTTCTTGGTCTGGATCTCGGTTTCAGAGATGGGGCCGCTGGCATCAAGGCCGATTACCTGCGCCGGCACACCTAGAGTATTGCCAGGATAGTTCGCCGGCACCGTCACCGTCGCGGAAGGAGCCAGATTCGGGTAATTCACCACGAACGGTGTCGCGCCGTTGACGCCTACAGCCGGATTCAGGAACGCCGGGAAGCCGGGTCTCAAGCCCTGACCGGCGGCGGCATTCGTCACGTCCACGGTGCTGCTAAACAAGGATGCCTTAGTCGCGATCTGCCAGTCACCGGCCAATTTCTTGGTGAAGCTGGCCATGACGTTCAGGTTTTCGGTTTCGGGTTGCAGATTGCCGATGGGCGAAAATGCGCAACCGCCGGAGCTCAGCATCGCCCAGCTCTTGCAGGGGCCGGAAAGGAACTCGGTATTGGATGCCGAAGCAGGGCCACCGGCGGGGTTGTACAGGTAAATGCTGCCCGGGATGCTGGGAGTCGGGCGGGTCGGGTTGGGGACGCCCGGCGTCCAGTTGAAGCCGCCCGTACCATATGCTCCGAAGTTCAGGTTGGTCCAAGCGCCGTCGCCGAAGCGGGAAGCGTTGGTGATCGGTTGCTCATGGCGATATTCGAAAGTCAGGAAAGCGTTGTAGCCGTCGCTGTCCAGGTCGCCCATGCCGCTGGTGATGGATGCGTGAGTGGTTGCACCGCCGCCTTCCGTTGCGCCACCGCCTTCTACATTGACCGTGGTGCCCTTGAAGTTCTTCTTCAGGATGATGTTGACAACGCCGGCCATCGCATCGGAACCGTACTGTGCGGATGCGCCGTCTTTCAACACTTCAACGCGTTCGATCGCGTCGAAAGGGATGGAACCGATGTCGACGAAGGAGCGCTGGCCGTCATCAAACATCGGATTCGATGCAACACGGTGACCGTCGATCAGCACCAGGGTTGCAGAAGAATTCATGCCGCGCAGCGAAACCGCTTGCGCACCGGCTGCAAACGCGCCGGAAAAGCCTTGGCTCAAGGTACCTTGGCCGTTGGCGGTAATGTTGCCGAGAACTTGTGCAATGGAGGTGTAACCCGACTGCTTCAGTTCTTCGGACGTGATCACTTGCACCGGGCTAGGCGTTTCCGCGTCGGCGCGGCGAATGCTGGAACCGGTAATTTCAATGCGTTGAACCGGCGCCTGATCGGCGGCCTGCTGCGCCATGACGGGCGATACTGCCATCACGGAGAACGCTCCGCTAGCGACAATTTGCGCTAATGCGAGAGGCATTGCTTTTAGCTTGAAAGACATGCACACACTCCTTTGGGTAAAAAAATTTTGTGAATCTTGTTTTTTGTCTAAGTCGAACTTGCATTCGTAACAGCCACCTTGTGAGCAGCACTTCGACGTATCAAAATTTCTTCATGGAAATTGTCTTCAGGCCTGAAAACCGTATATCTAGTGGCTTTCTGGCTGGAAACACCCCACTTATAGTTATTTTTGAAGTTTGAATGAAACCATTCAGTGTCATGAATGTCAATTTTCCATTTGTAACCGCCCTGTTACATGGGGTGAAAATACAACAGAAAAATCTTCCAGGAAATACAACTTGTCTATACAGCAATTTTTTGCACAAAACTTGTGCGCTTTGGAGAAAACTTCGCTGTCCGCACCAAAAAGATGCGGCACGAAAAACACTTGCGGAAAATAAAAAAACCGCAGGGATTGCTCCCTGCGGTTTCACAGCGTACTAGGCTAACTTCAGCTTAGAACGTGTAGTTCGCGCCGATGTTGACGAAGCGGCCGATTGCGCCCGTCATGTGCATCGACGGGTTGTACGGTGTCGCAAAACCATACGTGTTCAAGTCCAGCGGAGGAGCTTGATTGAACAGGTTGGTGATGGCGCCATGCACGGACCAGTGCTTGTCGAGCTTGTAGCTGGCCGACAAGTCGGTATCCAGGAACGAAGCCACTTTGCAGTACTGCGACGGGCCGTTGCCGTTCGGGAACCAGGCGCCGATCGCACCACCCGTTGCCATACCGTCGGCGCAGGTGTTGACTGCAACGCCAGTGTTCGAACCGGACGGGTCGGTCAAGTCGAAGCTGCCGATCCAGTTGAACGTGGTAGCGACCTGCATCGGTCCCTTGGACCAGGTAAAGATCGCCTGGATGCGATCCTTCGGGTTACCGGTGTCGCCACCGATAGTTGCCGGGCCGTGCGTGCCGGCCAACTGGTACGAAGTCGGGAAGCCGTTGCCAACGTAGTCAGCGGTCAGGACATAGCTCATCAAGTGCGTCCAGTTCGCTTCGACGTTCAGGTTACCGTAGTCGCCCATCTTGAACTTGTAGCGCGTGTCGAATTCGAGGCCGCTGACCTTGGTCTGGTTGGCGTTGATGTAGCCAGACGCATTGAACAGGATCTCGCCGACGGACGGCGCGCAAGTATAGGTGCCGCCGGCACCATCCGAGCAGGTTTCCGTAACCGGAGCGCCGCGCTGGGTGATGTTGACGTTCGGGTCGGCAATGATCTGGTTCTTGATCGTGACTTGATACAAGTCAAGCGTCGAGCTCCAGCCCTTGATCGGCTCGAGGATAAAACCCAGAGTTTCCGACGTCGATTTTTCCGGCGACAGGTCCGGGTTGGCGACGATCAGGAACGGAGGCGCAATGTTACATTGCGAGACCACGTTGCCCTTGGTACCCGGATTGCCGTTCGGGCAAAGGATGGGGTCGTTGGTCGTGCCGCTCGAGTAGATAGCGCCGGCCTGGCCGTTTTCAGCCGGGTTCGGAGCGCGGAAGCCCTGTGCCACGGTACCGCGCACACCGAATTCCTGCATCGGAGTCCACTTGAAGCCGATCTTCGGCGTAGTGGCGCCGCTCGAATTGCTGAAGCGGTCGATACGGGCCGATGCTTCGAGTTCCAGGGTCTTCATCACCGGAGCGACCAATTCGAAATAAGCCGAAGCGTCGGTCTGGCTGCCGACGTCATAGGCCAACGTACCGGTAATCAAACCTTGCTGACGGGCCGCCGGCGGAGCGGTGTCGATTGCCTCATGCACGATGGACGCGCCGGCGCTGAAGCCGAGGTCGCCGCCAGGCAATTGCATCAGCGAACGCGATGCGTGGAACTCGGCGAATTGCAGTTCGCTGGTATCGGTCACATCGGTGGTCGGGAAGATCGAAGCCAGCAATGCCGGGCTGTTTCCGCCCGTGATCAGGAACTGGCCAGCGGAACCGTTAGGCGCGTTCAAGGCATTGTACAGGGCCGTTTCGTTGATGCCGCCGGTTTGTTTCAGATCGAGCGAGACCTTGGTATAGCCGATCGAAGTGTCGATATCCCATTCGCCGACGGAACCGGTCAGGTCTTCCACAAAGCGGAAGGCCTTGGAGTCGGTCTTGGCGCTGGTGGGCGGCGCATCGGGGATGATGCCGCGCACACGTGCCGGCACGCCGAACGGGTTGCCCGGATAGGTTGCCGGAACATACATGGTCGGGTAAGCCGGGCCTGCCACGAACGGGGTCACGCCGGGGCCGCCGGCAGCTTCACCGCCGTACGATTTCGGGAACGCAACCAGACGGGTCGTCGCGCTGTCGCCACGGTAGTCGTCGTCGCCGCTTTCGAACATCGACAGCTTGGTGTCGAGTTTCCAGTCGCCGTCGATCTTCTTGGTCAGGCTGGCCAGGATGTTCAGGTTATGCGTAGCCGGCTGGATGTCGGTTTGCGGATTGATGAACGGACAGCCCGTGGTCGAGGTCAGTTGCGTGAACGTGCAAGTGCCCTTGTAGTTGGGGTTCGGCGCGATCGGGCTCGTGTAGAAATAGCTGTTGGCGGCGGAGAAGCCCGGAACGGTCGGGTTGGTCAGGTAGACCGTGCCGTTGGCAACCGGGATCGGGTTGATCGGAGTAACCACGCCCGGCGTGAAGTTGGTGCCGCCGATCGACGACAGGTCGAGACTGGACCACAGGCCATTGCCCTGACGCTGCGTCAACAGGATCGCGTCCTGGTGACGATATTCAAAGTTGAAGTAGGCGTTGTAACCATCGGTATCGTAGTCGCCCACGCCGTGCGTCAAGGTGGCGTGAACCGTACGGCCGCCGCCTTCGGTGGAAGTGCCGCCTTCTGCGCCGACAGTCGTGCCGACGAATTTCTTCTTCAGGATGATGTTGACCACACCGGCCATTGCGTCGGAACCGTAGATCGCGGACGCGCCGTCCTTCAGCACTTCAACGCGCTCGATGGCGTCGAACGGGATCGAGGAAACGTCAACGAAGAAACGCTGGTTGTCGTCCGGCAGCGGATAGCCGGCCATACGGTGGCCGTCGATCAGCACCAGAGTGGCGGACGTGTCCAGGCCGTGGATGGAAATGCCGCTGGCGCCGGTCGCGAACGCGCCGCCGAAGCCTTGGCTCAGGGTACCCTGGCCGTTAGACGTGATGTTTTGCAGAACTTGGGCAACGGTCGTGAAGCCGGACTTTTTCAAGTCGTCGGCCGAAATGACCTGCACCGGGCTCGGCGTTTCCGCGTCGGCACGGCGAATGTTGGAACCGGTGATTTCAATGCGTTGAACCGGCTGCTGGTCAGCTGCCTGTTGCGCCATGACCGGCGATACCGCCATCATGGAGAAGGCTCCGCTGGCGATCACTTGCGCAACCGCAAGCGGCATTACCTTTAATTTAAAAGACATGCACGTACTCCCTAGGGTAAAAAAGTTATCAATTCCTCGTCCGAGTCGAACTTACGTTCGTTGTCATCTTGTGGATGGCCCTGGAACATTTCAAAAGTTACACTTGGAAACATTTCTACGAAGAAATTTACAACGCAGAAACAGTCCATTTACATTTTTGAAGCTTGAATGAAACCACTCCATGTTCAGAATGTCAATTTCGGGCCTTTCCTGTGCGAAAATACAACAAAAAAAGGGAGGCAAGCGCCTCCCTTTCAATACCACCTGCGGACCTTTTTAGTAAGGCCGGCCGACAATTTTCCGGCGGGAATTTCCTACAGGAAATCCCCGGCAGACTCACGCCCGATGGTCGCCCTCCTGCTGTTTTCGAAACAACAATTCTCCGCCAACTGCGTCCACGGCAATGATGTCTTTCGGTCCGAATTTTCCCTCCAGAATCAGTTTGGACAGCGGATTTTCGATCTGCTGCTGAATCGCCCGCTTTAAAGGCCGGGCTCCGTAGACCGGATCGAAACCGGCTTCCGCGATCTGCTGCAGCGCATCCGGATGCACGTCCAGTACCATGTCCATCTTGGCCAGGCGTTGCTGCAATACCTGCAACTGGATCAAGGCGATCGCACCGATGTTCTTCTGGTCGAGCGCGTGGAACACCACCAGCTCGTCGATGCGGTTGATGAACTCGGGCCGGAAATGGCCGCGCACTTCGGCCAGCACTGCCATTTTGACCACGGCCGGGTCACTCTCTTCCATCGCCTGGATCTTGTGCGAGCCGAGATTGGAAGTCATAACGATCACGGTGTTCTTGAAGTCGACCGTGCGCCCCTGGCCGTCGGTCATGCGGCCGTCATCCAGGACCTGCAGCAAGACATTGAACACGTCGGGGTGAGCCTTCTCGATCTCGTCGAGCAGGATGACGCTGTACGGTTTGCGCCGCACGGCTTCGGTTAGATAGCCGCCCTCGTCGTAGCCGACGTAACCAGGCGGGGCGCCGATCAGGCGCGATACCGAGTGCTTTTCCATGAATTCGCTCATGTCGAGGCGAATCAGCGACTCTTCGGTATCGAACAGGAAGGTAGCCAGCGCCTTGCACAACTCGGTCTTGCCGACACCGGTCGGCCCGAGGAACATGAAGGAACCGTAGGGGCGGTTGGGATCGCCCAGGCCGGCGCGCGAACGGCGGATGGCGTCCGAGACGGCGTCGATCGCTTCGTCTTGCCCAACCACGCGCTTGTGCAATTCGTCTTCCATGTGCAGCAGCTTGTCGCGTTCACCCTGCATCATCTTCGAGACGGGGATACCGGTTGCGCGCGACACCACTTCGGCGATTTCCTCGGCGCCGACCTGGGTACGCAATAAACGCGGCTTCTGCGCATTGTCTTTCTGGACAGCGTCAGCACTTTTCAGTTGCGCTTCCAGCTGCGGCAAACGGCCGTACTGCAGCTCGGACATCTTTTGCCAATCGCCGGTGCGCTTCGCCTCGTCCATCTGCAGGCGCAGCTTTTCGATCTCTTCCTTGATGTGCTGGCTGCCCTGCACCGCGGCCTTTTCGGCCTTCCAGACTTCCTGCAGGTCGGCGTATTCGCGCTCGAGCTTGGCGATTTCCTCCTCGATCAAGCCCATGCGGCGCTTCGACGCATCATCTTTTTCCTTGCGCACCGCTTCGCGCTCGATCTTCAACTGGATCAGGCGGCGGTCAAGCTTGTCCATCACTTCCGGCTTGGAGTCGATTTCGATCTTGATCTTGGATGCGGCTTCGTCGATCAGGTCGATCGCCTTGTCGGGCAGAAAGCGGTCGGTGATGTAGCGGTGCGAGAGTTCGGCCGCGGCGACGATGGCTGGGTCGGTGATGTCGACGCCATGGTGCACTTCGTATTTTTCCTGCAGGCCGCGCAGGATGGCGATGGTCGCTTCCACGCTCGGTTCGTCGACCAGGATCTTCTGGAAGCGCCGCTCGAGCGCCGCATCCTTTTCAATGTATTTGCGGTACTCGTCGAGCGTGGTGGCGCCGACGCAGTGCAATTCGCCACGCGCCAAAGCCGGCTTGAGCATGTTGCCGGCGTCGATGGCGCCCTCGGCCTTGCCGGCGCCGACCATGGTATGCAGTTCGTCGATGAAGACGATGGTCTGCCCCTCGTCCATCGCGAGCTCCTTGAGCACCGATTTCAGGCGTTCCTCGAATTCGCCGCGATACTTGGCGCCGGCCAGCAGGGCCGCCATGTCAAGCGACAGCACGCGCTTGCCTTTCAGACTCTCCGGCACTTCGCCGTTGACGATACGCTGCGCGAGGCCCTCGACGATGGCGGTCTTGCCGACGCCCGGTTCGCCGATCAGCACGGGATTGTTCTTGGAACGGCGCTGCAAGACCTGGATGGCGCGGCGGATTTCATCGTCACGGCCGATCACGGGGTCGAGCTTGCCGAGACGGGCGCGCTCGGTCAGGTCAAGCGTAAATTTCTTGAGTGCTTCGCGCTGGCCCTCGGCTTCCGCCGAATTGACGTTGCCGCTGCCGCGCACCGCCAGAATGGCGGCTTCCAGCGCCTTGCGCGTCAAGCCGTTTTCCTTGGCCAGCTTGCCGGCGTCCGATTTGTCTTCGGTCAAGGCCAGCAGCACCATCTCGCTGGCGATAAATTGGTCGCCACGCTTTTGCGCCTCCTTGTCGGCCAAGTTCAGCAGGGCCAAGCCTTCGCGGCCGAGCTGCACCTGCCCGCCGGTGCCCGATACCTTGGGCTGGCGCTCCAGCGACGCGGCCAGGGCATTGCCCAGCCCGCCGACATTGGCGCCGGCGCGCTGCAAGAGTGAACGGCTGCTGCCGTCGGACTGGCTCAATAAAGCCGTCAAAATATGCACCGGCTCGATGTATTGGTTATCATTGCCGACGGCCAGACTTTGCGCATCGGCAAGCGCTTCCTGCAATTTCGTAGTTAGTTTGTCGATACGCATGGGGTGTACTCCGTAAGGGGACGATTCATCATGCAGGTGAAATAAGGCCGATTAACAGTATTTCAAGAAGGGTTTTACGATTTATGGAGTTGCGTCAGCTAAATGCCACTTATGTTCCCGAGGAAGACCGCATTTTGCTAAGGGCATCGTTCGGCGCGGACGATGATTTGCAAGAGATCCGTGCGTGGCTGACGCGCCGCCTGGTCAAGACTTTATGGCCTGGCATGATGCAGGCGCTCGAGACCCAAGTCGCGCTCGACCGTCCGCAGGTCGCGCACGCCTCCACCGAGATCGTCAGCATGGAGCACGAAGCCACAGTCACTGACCTGCGCACACGCGGCAAGTTTGACCAGCCTTTCTCTGCCGAAAACCACCGCCTGCCCCTTGGCGAACAGCCGATTGTGTTGATTACCACGCAAATCGCGCTGGAGCCTCAGCAGGCGCCGCGCCTCCAGTTCACCAGCGCGCGCAACGGCAGTTTCGAGTTTGCGCTGAATCCGGCCATGTTGCACGGACTATGCATATTGTTGCAGGAATCTGTCGCGCAAGCGGATTGGGACATGGCACTGCGCTTGCCCGGCGACGCTGCCATACTATGGGATGAAGATCCCGAATTGGCCGGCAGTCCGCAGCGCCTCCTGAATTAGGCACACATCAATCGCCCCTCTCCCCTGTGTCCCTATAGGGAAGAGTCACACGCTTGCAAGCGTGTGTCGTTGCGTCGGCGGAAAGCATGCTTTCCGAATTCCCGACTCCACCGCTCGCGGGCAAGGGGGCGGGGGGCAAGGCTCATATTAAGCTCCCGCCAGCGCCTTGTAAGTGGCATAACCCGCAAAACAAAACGCAATCGACCCGAATACATGGAGTGCCGAATGGGCCAAAGCCCAGGCGTATTCGCCGTTTTGCAGCAGGGTCATGGCCTCGGCCGAGAATGTCGAAAAGGTGGTCAAGCCGCCCAGGAAACCGGTCACGGCGAACAAGCGCCAGGCCGGCGACAGAGATTGGTTGGCAGCGAAGAAGGCGACGCACATGCCGATCACGAAGCCGCCGCCGAGATTGGCCGCCAGGGTACCCAGTGGTAATTCCCGGTGCAGCGTATTCATGCTCAAGGCCAGCGCATAGCGCAGCCACGCACCCAAGGTTGCCCCTACAGCAATTGCCAACCAGCTCATTGATTTTCCTTATTCCATTTTTGCATGGCGCGGTCATCCGTCACGCGCGCGTCAACCCAACGCGCACCTTCCGGGGTCTGTTCTTTTTTCCAGAATGGCGCCTGGGTCTTCAAATAATCGATGATGAATTCACAGGCGGCAAAGGCTTCGCCGCGATGCGGCGCCGTCACTGCTACCAGCACGATCTGCTCGAGCGGCTTGAGCGGGCCGACCCGGTGCACCACCAGCGCATCGAAGATGTCCCAGCGCGTTTTGGCCTGAGCGACGATATCTTCCAGCGCCTTCTCGGTCATGCCGGGATAATGCTCGAGCTCCATCTCGGCAACTGCCGCGCCATCGTTGATGTCGCGCACGGTGCCGAGGAAAGTCACTACGGCACCGATGGCCGGATTGGCGGCGCGCAACCGCGCCACTTCGGCGCTGAGGTCGAAATCTTCGGTTTGAACACGTACTGTCACGGGGCACTATCCTCCTGTGACCGGAGGAAAAAAGGCCAGTTCGCCGCCGTCGGCGATCGGGGTATGGGCGTCGGCCATCTGCTGGTTGTAGGCCATGCGCAGCAGACGTTGCTCGCCCAAGGCCGCGGCCCAAGCGCCGCCGCGCGCGATCAGGAACGCGCGTGCTGCACCGACTGTATTCACTCCGGCGGGCAGGGCAACGCTCTCTTTCGCGAGACCCAGCGTTTCGCGAACGCCGGCAAAAAAACGCAATTCAATATTCATAGGTCATGAGAGCAAGGCGTCGAATGGCAGGAAGCGCACCAAATCGCCGGGTGCAATGGTTTGCCCCGGCGGGTTGTCGATCAAGCCATCGCCCCACACACAGGAGGTCAGTACGGCTGAACCCTGGTTGGCAAACAAGTCCAGGCCACCCTCTCGATTGATTCTAGCGCGCAGGAATTCATTGCGCTTGTCAGCCTTGCTCCAGGCAAAGTCGGCACGCATGGCATAGGCGCGCGGTGCGGTGTGCGCGGCTCCCTGCAGGCGCAAGATGAATGGACGCACGAACAGCAAGAAAGTGACCAGGCTGGATACCGGGTTGCCCGGCAAACCGATGAAGTAGGCCTTGCCCTCCCCCCGGTTGACTTCACCGAAGGCAAGCGGTTTGCCCGGCTTGATCGCAATCTGCCACATGCTCAGGCGCCCTTCGGCTTCGACTGCCGGCTTGACGTGGTCTTCGTCGCCGACCGAGACCCCGCCCGAGGTGACAATCAGGTCGTGCCCGGCCGCCGCGCGCCGCAAGGTCTCGCGCGTCGCCGCCAGCGAATCGGGCACGATGCCGAAGTCGCTCACCGTGCAACCCAGGTTTTCCAGCAAGCCGCGCAAGGTGTAGCGGTTGGAATTGTAGATTGCTCCCGGCTTGAGCGCTTCGCCCGGCATGGCCAGCTCGTCACCGGTAAAAAACACTGCCACGTGCAATTTGCGCCGTACCGGCAGGCTGGCCAGACCGACCGAAGCCGCCAGTCCCAGTTCCTGGGCGCGCAGGCGCACGCCGGCCGGCAAAATCTCGGCGCCGCTGCGGATATCCTCCCCGGTCCTCCGCACCCATTCACCAGCTTGCGGGGCATGTTTGATGGTCACGCTCTTGCCGTCGGCAGCCGCTTCGCATTGTTCCTGCATGACAACAGCGTCGGCGCCGGCGGGCATCATGGCGCCAGTGAAAATCCGCGCAGCAGTGCCCGGTTGCAGAGGTTGGCCGACATGTCCGGCGGGAATCCGTTGACTGACCGGCAAGACCGCTGCGCCACCGGCGCAGTCGGCAGCCCGTACCGCATAGCCGTCCATCTGGGTGTTGTCCATGGGCGGAACGTTCAATTGCGAGACTTGGCGCCCGGCCAGGATGCGTCCATTGGCTTCCAGGGTCGGCACCGTTTCGATGCCGTCGAGCGGAGTCGCTGCTTCGAGCAGGAAGGCCAGCGCCTGCGGGGCGCTCAGCATGGGCTTTTTCGCCGGCACGGACGAGGAGGCGTCGCTGGAATTGGGTAGTGTCATAAGACAGATTGTAGAGGATGTTTCTGCTATGATCGACGGAAGTCGTCGCAAAGCCTTCGCTGGGAACGAATTGCTTGCTGCGATGTCAATACCAGCTTGTAAGCCGTTTTCAGGAACTAGAGGAACACCCATGAACAAGAGAATGCTGTGGCTTTCGATCGCCTTCGCCACCGCGACCATTACTCAGGCGGCCACGCCTGACGCTGCCAAACTCCCGACACCGCTGCTGCAGCCGCTGCCCCAAGAACCCCAAGCCGCATATCTGGCGGCAGGCTACCTGACGCACTCGCATTACAAGGCCGTGCCGCTTGACGATGCGATGTCGGAAAAAATTTTCGACCGCTACCTGAAATCGCTCGATGCCGACAAGTTGATTTTCACGCAGGCCGATGTCGATCAGTTTGCCAGCGCGCGCGATCATCTCGACGACGCCATTTTCAACCGCGACCTGCATATCCCCTTCCTCATGTTCAATCTGTATGAGGAAAGGCTGACCGAACGTTTCACCTACGCGCGCAGCCTGCTCAAGCAAAAGTTCGACTTCACGCAGAAGGAAAGCTATCAATATCAGCGCGACAAGGCATCCTGGCCGAAATCGGAAGACGAGATGCACGAGTTGTGGCGCAAGCGCGTGAAAAACGACTGGCTGCGCCTCAAGCTGGCCGGGAACGATGAAAAGAATATCGTTGCCACGCTCGACAAGCGTTATGAGAACTATATGGCGCGCGTTCATAAGCTCAAGAGCGAAGACGCGTTCCAGATCTTCCTCGAAGCCTACGCGCAATCGACCGACCCGCACACCGACTACTTCGGTCCGCGCGCTTCGGAGGAGTTCGACATCTCGATGAAGCTGTCGCTGATCGGCATCGGCGCCGTGCTGCAGGAACGCGACGAATACATCACCATCCGCGAAGTGGTGCCCGGCGGCCCGGCTGCGCTATCGGGCAAGCTCAAGGTCGGCGACCGCATCGTCGGCGTCGCCCAGGGCGAGAAAGCGCCGATGGCCGACGTGCTCGGCTGGCGTCTCGACGATACCGTGGCACTGATACGCGGCGCCATGGACTCTACCGTTGTACTGGACGTGCTGCCGGAAGGCGCCGGTCCGGACGGCAAGCACAAACTGATTTCATTGGTACGCAAGAAAATCGTGCTGGAACAGCAGGTGGCCAAGGATTCCGTGATCGAGGTCAAGGAAGGCAATACTACGCGCCGCATCGGCGTGATTTCGCTGCCGATCTTCTACACCGACTTCACCGGCCGCCAGCAAGGCGACAAGGATTACCGCAGCGCCACGCGCGACGTGGCCAACCTGCTGGCGCAGTTGAAGAAAGACAAGGTGGACAGCGTGCTGATCGACCTGCGCAACAACGGCGGCGGTGCGCTCGACGAAGCGGTCGAATTGACCGGTCTGTTCATCGACAAGGGCCCGGTGGTGCAGGAACGCTTCTCGCAAGGCCAGGTGCGCGTGGAAAACAGCCGTAACACGCCGGTATGGGACGGCCCGCTCGGTGTCTTGATCAACCGCGGCTCGGCCTCAGCTTCGGAAATTTTCGCAGCCGCGATCCAGGACTATGGACGCGGCGTCATCATCGGCGAACCGAGCTTCGGCAAAGGCACCGTGCAGTCGCTGCTTGACCTGGACCGCATCGCACACAGCGATCAGCCCAAGTTCGGCGAACTGAAGATGACCACCGCCCAGTTCTTCCGCATCAACGGCGGCACCACGCAGTTGCGCGGCGTAACGCCGGACATCAGCTTCCCGACCAGCGTAGGCTCGGCCGATTTCGGCGAATCGAGCTTCGACAACGCGCTGCCATGGACGCAGATCAAGCCCGCCGATTACACCGTGGAAGGCGATCTGTCCGAGCTGCTGCCAATGCTGCAGGTACGCCATGACCAGCGCGTCAAGAGCGACAAGGACTTCCAATACCTGCAGGAAGACATTGCCGAATTCAATGCGCTGCGCAAGAAGACTTCGATTTCGCTCAACGAAGCCGAACGCCGCGCCGAGCGTGACACGCAGGAAGCGAAGATCAAGGCGCGCGAGAAAGGCCACGGCGGCAAGGAAGAAAAGTTGACTCGTGACGACGGCCTGCAAGCCAACGAACGCAACCTGGAAACCGAGCTGGCCGAAGAAAAGGCTGAGAAAGAAGCCAAGGATGTGCTGCTCAACGAAGCCGCCCACGTCATGAGTGACGAGGTCGACCTTCTCAAGAGCAATACCCGCCTGGCGGCACGCATGCATCCGGGCACGACCATGCAGAGCATCACGAAGTAGCGGGCTGCAAGCCAAGAAAAAGGGGCGATTCAACAAGATCGCCCCTTTTTATTTTGCTTCAAGATGAGATTTCAACAACTAGAACAACCATCATTTGTCGTCCCCGCGTAGGGTGTAGCAGGGGTTCCATGCAGCATGCTGCATGCCTGCGGAACGACGCTCCCTTGCAAGGGAGCGTGCGCGCTGCAAGCGGGGACCCAGGCAGCTTTTGCTTTTTACGTGAGTTAACTTCAACCTGGATCCCCGCCTTCGCGGGGATGACGGGGGAAGAGAATGTCGTAACTCATGAAGCATCGCCCGCATTCCACCTGTTCTAACTGGAACGAGGAAGTATCAAGGCGATTACAGCCCCGTGCGCTCGGCGATGTAGGACTTCATCTTTTCCACATCGGCCGGCATCACCTCGAAACGCTGTGGCAACGCCTCGATATTCTCGAAACCGGCCGGGCGCTCGGCATCGCGTCCAAGCGCTTCGCGTATGGTTTCGTTGAACTTGGCCGGCAACGCCGTTTCCAGCACAATCATGGGCACACCCGGCGTCAGATGCTCGCGTGCGACCTTGACGCCGTCGGCGGTATGGGTGTCGATCGTCAAGCCGCAGGTGGCCTCGACGTCGCGTATCGTCGCAATGCGGTCGGCATGGGTGGATTTGCCCGATTCGAAACCGTAACGCGCCACTTGCTGGAATTCGTTGCCGTCGCTGCCCGGCTTGCCGGACAGGTCGAAGCCGCCGTGCGTGTCCACTTTCTTGAACAGCGCGCGCAAGCGATCGCTGTCGCGGCCGAGCAGGTCGAACACGAAGCGTTCGAAGTTGGACGCCTTGCTGATGTCCATGCTGGGACTGGTGGTGTGGAAGGTTTCAGCCGACTTGCGCACACGGTAGATGCCGGTGCGGAAGAATTCGTCGAGCACGTCGTTTTCGTTGGTCGCCACCACCAGTCTGTCGATCGGCAGCCCCATCATGCGCGCGATATGGCCGGCACAGATATTGCCGAAGTTACCCGACGGGACTGTGAATGACACCTTTTGGCTGTTGGCTGTGGTTGCCGCCAGATAGCCGCGGAAGTAATACACGACTTGCGCGACCACGCGCGCCCAGTTGATCGAGTTGACCGTGCCTATCTTCTGTCTGGCCTTGAAGTCGAGATCGTTGGAGACGGCCTTGACCATGTCCTGGCAATCGTCGAATACGCCTTCGACCGCGATATTGAAGATATTCGGGTCTTGCAGGCTGAACATCTGCGCGGTCTGGAACGCGCTCATTTTCCTGTGCGGCGACAGCATGAACACGCGGATGCCGCGCTTGCCTCGCATCGCGTACTCAGCCGCGCTGCCGGTATCGCCCGAAGTCGCGCCGAAGATGTTCAATTCGGCATGCTGCTTGTCCAGCGTGTACTCGAACAGATTGCCCAGCAATTGCATGGCCATGTCCTTGAAGGCCAGCGTCGGGCCGTTGGACAAGGCTTGCAACACCACCTGTGTGCCGTTGCGCTCTTCAAGCTTGCGCAGCGGCGTGATCTGGGCTGCGTCTTCGCCCTTGCGCGCATTGCGGTAAATGTCGGCCGTGTAGGTCTTGTGCGTCAGCGTCCGCAGATCCGCTTCCGGGATGTCGGTGGCGAACTTCTTCAGGATTTGCAGGGCCAGGTCGGCGTACGACAGGCTGCGCCAGGTGTTCAGCTCGGCATCGGTGACCTGCGGATAATGCGCGGGCAAGTACAGGCCACCATCGGATGCGAGGCCGCCGAGCAGGATGTGGGAAAAAGACTGTGGCGCAGCCTGGCCGCGCGTGGAGACGTATTGTATAGACAAGATAAGGACGGATTCTGTATAAACGGCAACTGCCATTATAGCGAATCGCGGTTCCCATCCCCTCTACCGGCACTGCACTACCCGAGCGCAACTTGTACTCTCCCCTCGCCCGCTTGCGGGAGAGGGGTTGGGGGAGAGGGTGCTTATAAGAGTGAAGGTCTGAACGGTCACCCTCTCCCCGGCCCTCTCCCGCGCGCGGGAGAGGGGGTAAGACAGGAGGAAATCAGGCTGCCTTGCTCAGGGGTTGCGGCAATTTGATGTTGGCCAGCATGTCTTGCACCAATTCCTTGATGCCTATCTTGGCCTGCCAGCCCCAGTCGGCCGTGGCTTGGCTATCGTCCAGGCTTTGCGGCCAGCTGTCGGCGATCGCCTGGCGCGCATCGGGTTCGTAAGCGATCTTGAAACCCGGCACCTGTTCGGCAATCTTTTGCGCCAATTCACGCGGCGTGAAACTGATGCCACCGACGTTGTAGGACGAGCGCACCTTCACCTTTTCAGCCGGCGCTTCCATCAGTTCGATGGTGGCGCGGATGGCGTCGGGCATGTAGATCATGGGCAGGCCGGATTCCGGGCCGAGGTAGCAACGGTAAGTCTCGCCCTTGAGCGCCGAGTGGAAAATGGCGATGGCGTAGTCGGTGGTGCCGCCGCCGGGCGGCGACTTGTAGCTGATGATGCCGGGGTAGCGGATGCTGCGCACGTCGACGCCGAATTTCAGGAAATAGTATTCGCACAGGCGTTCGCCGGCCAGCTTGCTGATGCCGTAGATGGTGGTCGGATCCATCACCGTCATCTGCGGCGTGTTGTCGCGCGGGGTATTCGGTCCGAAGGCAGCGATCGACGACGGCCAGAACACGCGCAGCGGCTTGCCTCCCATGCCGCGCTTGCGTGCTATTTCCAGAATGTTGAGCAAGCCGTTCATGTTCAGGTCCCAGGCCTTGAGCGGCGCCTGCTCGCCTGTCACGGACAGCAGGGCGGCCAATTGGTAGACCTGCGTCACGTGGTAGGTATCGATGATGTGGGAAACCACATTGGCGTCGAGCACGTCGATGGGCTCGTAGCGCTTGACGCCGAAGCTGCTGCGCGGGCCGATGTCGGCCGCAATGACGTTTTCCGCGCCGTGTTGCGCACTCAGGGTCTCCACCAATTCGCTGCCGATCTGGCCGTTGGCGCCAATGACCAAAATACGTTCCATGTTCTGCTCCCTTAATTTTTCAAAATGCCGAGTTCGCGTCCGGCCTGGCCAAAGGCGGCCAATACGCGTTCGAGCTGCTCGGTGGTGTGGGCAGCCGACAATTGCACGCGCACGCGCGCCTGACCCATCGGCACCACCGGATAAAAGAAACCCGAAACCAGCACACCAAGTTCATACAGGCGCTGAGCGAACTGCTGTGCCAGCGGCGCTTCGAACAGCATCACCGGGACCACCGGATGCGTGCCGGGCTTGATGGTGAAACCAAGTTCCGTGATAGCCTTGCGGAAATACGCCGTGTTGGCGTGCAGGCGGTCGCGCAATTCGGTCGACGAGGACAGGCGTTGCAGCACGGCCAGCGAAGCGCCGGCAATAGAAGGCGCCAGCGTATTCGAGAACAGGTAGGGGCGCGATTTCTGGCGCAGCGTCTCGATCACTTCGCGCCGCGCAGCGGTAAAGCCGCCCATGGCGCCGCCCAGCGCCTTGCCGAGCGTGCCGGTGATGATGTCGATGCGGCCCATCACCTTGTGATGCTCGTGCGTGCCGCGCCCGGTCGCGCCCATGAAGCCCGAGGCATGGCATTCGTCTATCATGACCAGAGCGCCGTAGCGCTCGGCCAGGTCGCAAATCTTGTCGAGCTGGGCGATGGTGCCGTCCATGGAAAACACGCCGTCGGTGACGATCACCTTGTGACGCTTGCCGGCTGCGGCTTGCAGTTGCGCTTCGAGGTCGGCCATGTCGTTGTGCTGGTAGCGGAAACGCGCCGCCTTGCACAGGCGGATGCCGTCGATGATTGAAGCGTGGTTGAGTGCGTCGGAAATAATGGCGTCTTCGGCGTCGAACAGCGGTTCGAATACGCCGCCGTTGGCGTCGAAAGCGGCCGCGTACAGGATGGTGTCTTCCATGCCGAGGAAGTCGGAAATGGCGCGCTCCAATTGCTTGTGGACGGTCTGCGTACCGCAGATGAAACGCACTGAGGACAGGCCATAGCCGTACTGCTCGGTGGCGGCAATCGATGCCTGCACCATGGCTTCGTCGCCGGACAGACCCAGATAATTGTTGGCGCACATATTGACCAGCTTGCGGCCGTCATCGCATACGACCTCCGCCCCCTGGCGCGAAGCGATCACGCGCTCGGGCTTGAACAGGCCGTCACGGCGCAAGGTAGAGAGGTTTTCTTCCAGGTCGGCGAAAAAAGCGGCCTTGGCGTTCGTTGCTGTCATGGCAATCCTTGCAGTTTGGCTGGCTGTGTCCGGCCACATCGATTTTTACGTCGTCAGTACCGGCACAGTTTGATATGATTTCACTAATTATTGTGAAATCCAATATTTGAAACACATATTCAATATATTGAATATTAGCGATTCCCATTGAACTTTGCAAGCGCCCGTCTGCCTGGGCTGGCCTCTACCCACTATAGTCAATGAAAAGCCCTGCTACTACCCATACGCCGCCCGCGCCACCCGAAGTGGGCGCCACACTGCAGAAGCTGCGTCAGGCGCGCGGCTTGACCCTGGAAGATCTGTCACGCGCGGCAGGCGTCTCCAAGTCCATGCTGTCGCAAATCGAAAGGGAAAAGGCCAACCCTACCATTGCGGTGGCTTGGCGTCTGGCGAATGCCTTGGGCGTCGGGATTGGCGAATTATTGGCGGGGGAAAGCCCGGAAGCCGAACCCATCCGCACCCTCGATGCGCACGAGCTGCCGACCCTGCCCGGCGACCATGCCGGCTACGTGCTGCGCATCCTCGGCCCGATGGAACTGGCCGGCAAGTTCGAGTGGTATGAATTGACGCTGGCGCCGGGCGGCGAACTGATCTCGCAGCCACACGACCCTGGCACCATGGAACACTTGACCGTAGCGCACGGCAGCGTGGAGGTGGAAGTCGATGGGGTCAAGCGCAAGCTCAAGACCGGCGGCACGGCGCGCTACCATGCCGACCGCAATCATGCGATACGCAATACTGCGAAGACGGAGACGAAGGCGTTGATGGTGGTGATACATCGTTAATCGCGCACGTTCGACTTCGCCGAACGTCTGCTCGCTCCCCTCGCCCGCTTAGGCGGGAGAGGGGCTGGGGGAGAGGGAACGCGGTATCTATTAAGGGACTTTCCCTTGCAAACTTGGTTGCCCTCTCCCCTACCCCCCTCCCACTTCGCGGGAGAGGGGAAACTACTAAATCAATCAGCTCAACTCTTCCAAACGCAACTTAGTCACCTGCCCCATCACCGTCGACAACGCCTCGATCTTCTTGATGGCCGCTTCGACGTTCTTTTCCTTGGTCTTGTGCGTCAGCATGATGATGTCGGTATGCGTCTCGCCTTCGGCCGGCTCTTTTTGCAGCATGGCGTCGATGGAAATCATCGAATCGGCCAGGATGCGCGTGACGTCGGCCAGCACGCCGGGCTGGTCGGCCACGTGCATGCGCAGGTAATAGCTCGTGGTGATCTCCGACATCGGCAGAATCGGCGTATCGGCCATCGCATTCGGCTGGAAGGCCAGGTGCGGCACGCGATGCTCGGGGTCGGCTGTGGCCAGGCGCGTGATGTCGACCAGGTCGGCGATCACGGCCGAGGCGGTCGGCTCGGAACCGGCGCCCTTGCCGTAGTAAAGCGTGGCGCCGACGGCGTCGCCTTGCACCAGCACGGCGTTCATCGCACCTTCGACATTGGCGATCAGGCGCTTGGCCGGGATCAGGGTCGGGTGCACGCGCAATTCGATGCCGGCATCGGTGCGCTTGGTGATGCCGAGCAGCTTGATGCGGTAGCCGAGCTCTTCGGCATAGCGAATGTCGGTGGCCTGCAGCTTGCTGATGCCTTCCACGTGCGCCTTGTCGAATTGCACCGGCACGCCATAGGCTATGGCGGACATGATGGTGGCCTTGTGCGCGGCGTCGACGCCTTCGATGTCGAAGGTGGGATCGGCTTCGGCATAGCCGAGGCGTTGCGCTTCCTTCAATACGGTGGCGAAATCAAGCCCCTTGTCGCGCATCTCGGACAGGATGAAGTTGGTGGTGCCGTTGATGATGCCGGCAATCCACTGGATGCGGTTCGCGGTCAGACCTTCACGCAGCGCCTTGATGATGGGAATGCCGCCGGCCACGGCTGCTTCGAACGCAATCATCACACCCTTGTCTTGCGCCGCCTTGAAGATTTCATTGCCATGCGTGGCCAGCAGGGCCTTGTTGGCGGTGACCACGTGCTTGCCGTTGGCGATGGCCTTGAGCACCAGGTCCTTGGCAATTCCATAGCCGCCGATCAGTTCGATGACGATGTCGACGTCGGGACTCGTGACCACCAGGTTGGCGTCGTTGACCACCTGGCATGCGCCGCCCGTGATTTCCTGCGCGCGCGCAGTGTTGAGGTCGGCCACCATGGTGATCTGAATGGCGCGTCCGGCGCGCCGCGTGATTTCTTCCTGGTTGCGTTTCAGGACGTTGAAGGTGCCGGCACCGACGGTGCCGATGCCAAGGAGGCCTACTCGGATGGGTTTCATAATTTCTCGGGTCTGATATTTAAAGATTCATTTCGTCGTTCCAAGGCCGCAGAGAATACGGCAACAGGCCGTTTGTACCGGCGCGGCAATGGAACCTGACAGCAATCAGCCGCTCAAGCCGTTCCGTGCCGACGGCGGTAACCGTCGAGGAAACGCGCAATCCTTCCGATCGACTCGGTCAAGTCGTCGGTATTCGGCAGGAACACGACGCGGAAGTGATCCGGCGTCGGGCAATTGAAACCTGTGCCTTGCACGATCAGCACACGCTCTTCGGCCAGCAATTCATAGGCGAATTCCTGGTCGTCGGCGATCGGGTAGACGTGCGGATCGAGGCGCGGGAACATGTAAAGCGCCGACTTCGGCTTGACGCAGGTCACGCCGGGAATATCGGTCAGAAGCTTGTAGGCGAGATCGCGCTGGCGCAGCAGGCGGCCGCCGGGCCCAACCAGGTCGTTGATGCTTTGATAGCCGCCCAATGCGGTCTGGATCGCATACTGGCCCGGCGCATTGGCGCACAGGCGCATCGAGGTGAGCATGTTCAAGCCCTCGATATAGTCCCTCGCATGTTTCTTTTCGCCGGACACCACCATCCAGCCGGCCCGGTAGCCGCATGAACGGTAATTTTTCGACAAACCATTGAGCGTAATGAACAGCACGTCGTCGGCCAGCGAAGCAATCGAGGTATGCGTGGCGCCGTCGTACAAGACCTTGTCGTAGATTTCGTCGGCGAACACGATCAGCTGGTGCTGCCGCGCCACTTCGACGATCTGTTTGAGCAATTCATCGGGATACAGCGCGCCGGTTGGATTGTTCGGGTTGATGACAACGATGGCGCGCGTGTTCGGCGTGATCTTGCCCTTGATGTCGTCGATATCCGGCAGCCAGCCGGACAGTTCGTCGCACACGTAATGCACAGGCTTGCCGCCGGACAGGCTGACCGCGGCCGTCCACAGCGGATAGTCGGGAGCAGGCACCAGCACCTCGTCGCCGCTGTTGAGCAAGGCGTTCATGCTCATGACGATCAATTCCGAGGCGCCATTGCCGAGATAGATGTCGTCGATGGTGACGCCGGTGACGTTCTTTTGCTGCGTGTAGTGCATGATCGCCTTGCGCGGCGCGAACAAGCCCTTGGAATCGGTATAGGCCGAGGCGCTTTGCATGTTGCGGATCATGTCTTGCACGATCTCGTCAGGCGCGTCGAAGCCGAAGGCACCGACATTGCCGATGTTCAACTTGATGATCTTGTGCCCTTCCTCCTCCATTTGCTTGGCTTTTTCGAGGACCGGGCCGCGGATGTCGTAGCAGACATCGGCCAGCTTTTTCGACTTCTGAATCGGTTGCACAGCGTATTCCTTACCCTGGGGCTGATGTTACGGCTTATTGTCGTAACTTATGTTGCATTGCGAGAAGAGAAAACTGATTCTGCCGAATATATCACGCCAAATCAATCATTTATCGCGCGTTTATGCGGTAAACACGCGCGATTCGGTGCTCAAAGGCACGGCAAAACACGGGAAACGCTACAATGCGGGGACTTTTTTCGACCGTCTGCGAAACGTTTTGCGCAAATGGCGGTCAGATCGTCTTGCCCCGCCAATTGAACGATGAAACTCCACGCCACAACCACACAGCAATATCAGACCGTCACCGGTTACGACGAGTCGGGCGTCGAAATCAATGCCCAGCCGTTCACTTACAGCCTGCTGGTATTGCCTGAAACCGCACCGGTAGTCTGGCCAGTCGAACGCTTCGAAGCGCTGACAGCCGAACATTTCGCCCAGATCGACGCCACCCAGCCCGACGTCGTCATCCTCGGCACCGGCAGCCGCCAGCGTTTCGTCCATCCGAAACTGACGGCAGCGCTGACTTCACGCCGCATCGGTATCGAATGCATGGATAACCAGGCCGCCTGCCGCACCTACAACATCCTGATGGCCGAGGGACGCAAGGTTGCCTTGGCCCTGATTATGGAAAAGCCCACAAACAACTAATGAGCTGATGCGCAACCTCTACCAATCAAAAACCTTTTTCCTGGTACTGCTGGCCTTCGGCCTCCTTTGGTTCTATGCGCTCGGCGCCCGCACGCTGGTGCCGACCGACGAAGGGCGCTACGCCGAAATGGCGCGCGAGATGCTGTCCAGCGGTGACTGGATCACCACGCGCCTGAACGCCATCAAGTATTTCGAGAAGCCGCCGCTGCAAGTCTGGTTCACGGCGCTGACGTTCAAGCTGTTCGGCCTCGGCGAATGGCAGGCGCGGTTGTGGACCGGTTTGTGCGGCTTGCTCGGCATATTCCTGGCCGCTTATACCGGCCACCGCCTGTTCGGTCCCTGGGTCGGCATCACCAGCGGCCTGGTGCTCGCCTCGAGTTTCTATTGGGCCGCCTTCGGCCATATCAATACACTGGACATGGGACTGTCGGGCACGATGTCGCTGGCCCTGTTCGGTCTGCTGCTCGGCCAGAACCCGCAAGCGCGCGACGCGGAACAGCGCAACTGGATGCTGGTGTGCTGGGCCGGCATGGCATTGGCTGTGCTGTCCAAGGGCTTGATCGGCATCGTGCTGCCCGGCGCCGTGCTGGTGCTGTACACGCTGGCGTCGCGCGACTGGGCGATCTGGACGCGCCTGCACCTGGGCAAGGGCCTGTTGCTGTTCTTCGCCATCGCCGCACCCTGGTTCGTGCTGGTGTCCTTGAAGAACCCTGAGTTTGCGCACTTCTTCTTCATTCACGAGCATTTCGAGCGCTTCACCAGCAAGGTGCACAACCGCTTCCAGCCTTGGCACTACTTCATTCCCTTGCTGGTGCTGGGTATCCTGCCCTGGCTGACCGTGCTGCTGCAAAGCGTGCTTGGCGGCATGCGCAAAACGGCCGGCGCCTTCCAGCCCCAGATGGTGCTGACCATCTGGGCGGTGTTCATCTTCTTTTTCTTCAGCATTTCCGACTCCAAGCTGCCGTCGTACATCCTGCCGATCTTCCCGGCGCTGGCGGTGCTGATTGCCTTGCACCTGGAGCGCGCCGGCGTCAATACCTGGCGCTCGATTGCCGTCGTCGCCGCGCTGATCGGCGTGGCCGGCCAAGTCGTGGCGCTGCGTCTGCCCGGCTTTGCGCATGATCCATTCGAAACCGGCAATTACGCGGCAGCCCAACCTTGGGTGTATGCCGGCTGCACCCTGCTGCTGGCGGGTGGGCTGCTGGTGCTGTGGCTGTCGCGCCGTGCGCAAGAAGACTTCCGGTCGCAGGCCGCCCTCATTCTGGCAGCGGCCGGCTTCGTCTCGAGTCAGCTGTTCATGCTAGGCACGGAACAGGAAGGCCGCTACCGGGCTGGCATGGAGGTGGTGGAGCCAATACTGGCAGAATTGACTCCGGCCACGCCGCTCTACGCAGTCGGCGTGTACGAGCAATCGCTGCCGTTCTACCTGCGCCACACCATGACCCTGGTCGAGCATGCCGATGAAATGGAGTTCGGCCTTGGGTTGGAGCCGCAATTGTGGCTGCCGACGCGCGAAGCCTTCGTCGCGCGCTGGAACAACGGACAAAAGGCGCTGGCGATTACACGGCCCGAGATCTACGCCGATCTGCTGCAAAGCGGCTTGACTATGCACGTCGTCGCGCAGAACAGCCGCCGCGTGGTGATCGCCAACGATCCCAAGCCATAAACATCGCTACGATTCGAACTTACAATACATACTCTCCAGAACATCGATTGGAACCCAGATCATGACTCAAGCTTCCGACCTGCCCATGCTGCCTTTCACGAAACCGACCATGGACGAGGCCACCATCGCCTCCGTGGTCGAGGTGCTGCGCTCGGGCTGGCTGACCAGCAATGGCCCCAAGGTACAGGCTTTCGAGAAGCAGTTGTCGGAATACTTCGGCGGCCGTCCTGTGCGCACCTATAACTCCGGCACTTGCACCATGGAAATTGCGTTGCGCGTCGCTGGTATCGGCCCCGGCGACGAAGTTATCACCACGCCGAATTCCTGGGTGGCGACCGCCAACGTCATTATTGAAACCGGCGCCACGCCGGTGTTCGCCGATATCGACGCGCGCACCCATAACCTCGACATGGACAAGGTGGAAGCCGCGATCACGCCACGTACCAAGGCCATCATCCCCGTGCATATGTGCGGCCTGCCCTGCGACATGGACAAGCTGTATGCATTGGCGGCCAAGTACAAGCTGCGCGTGGTGGAAGACGCCGCGCAGGCGATCGGCTCGAGCTGGAAGGGCAAGCGCATCGGCAGCTTCGGTGATTTCGTTTCCTTCAGCTTCCAGGTGAACAAGAACATCATGACGGCCGAAGGCGGCTGCCTGGTGATCAATAACGAAGAAGAAGCCAAGTTGGCTGAAAAATACCGTCTTCAGGGCGTGAGCCGCAGCGGACTGGACGGCATCGACGTCGATGTGCTGGGCGGCAAGTACAACATGACGGAAATCGCGGGCGCCATCGGCCTTGGCCAGATGGCACGCCTGGAAGAGTTCAATGCCAAGCGCCATGCGCTGGCGCGCCACTACTTCGCCTGCTTCGGCGACGATTTCGAAGCGCAATACGGCGCCGAACTGCCGGTGGCCGATTTCGAGCAAAGCAACTGGCACATGTTCCATATCGTGCTGCCCGAACGCATCACGCGCGCCGAGTTCATGCAAAAGATGCTGGACCAGCGCATCAGCCTCGGTTTCCATTACGCGCCCATCCACCTGTTCACCATGTATCGTCAGCGCGGCTTCAAGGAAGGCATGTTTCCCGTGGCCGAGCGCGTCTGCCGCCAGATTGTCACTTTGCCATTATTTCCATTAATGAACGAAAACGATGTCGAACGCGTGGTGGGCGCGGTAGAATCCGTGCTTCGCTCATAAAATAAACGCGGCCTGCCTTTATTGGCCGCCACTAGCGTTCGATGAAACCAGAACTTTCCGTCGTCATTCCCGTTTACAACGAAGAAGCCGGCTTGGCCAAGCTGTTTGCGCGCCTCTACCCGGCGCTCGACGCGCTGGGCACCACTTACGAAATCGTCTATGTCAACGACGGCAGCCGTGACCGCTCCGCCGAAATCCTCTCCGATCAATATCGTGCCCGTCCGGACGTGACACGCGTGGTGCTGTTCAACGGCAATTACGGCCAGCACATGGCTATCCTGGCCGGCTTTGAGGCAACGCGCGGCGACATCGTCGTCACGCTCGACGCCGACTTGCAAAATCCGCCGGAAGAGATCGGCAACCTGGTCGCCAAGATGCGCGAAGGCTACGACTACGTCGGCTCGATCCGCCGCAAACGCCAAGATTCGGCCTGGCGCACCTGGGCATCGCGCGCGATGAACAACATCCGCGAAAAGATCACCCACATCAAGATGACCGACCAAGGCAACATGCTGCGCGCCTATGGCCGCAACGTGATCGACCTGGTCAACCGCTGCAATGAAGTCAATACCTTCGTGCCGGCGCTGGCCTATACCTTCGCGCGCAAGCCGACCGAGATCACGGTCGAGCACGAAGAGCGTGCCGCCGGCGAATCGAAATATTCGCTGTACAGCCTGATCCGCCTGAATTTCGACCTGGTAACCGGCTTTTCGCTGGTGCCTCTGCAGTTGTTCTCCATGCTGGGCATGGCGCTGTCTATCCTCTCCGGCGCGCTGGTGCTGCTGCTGGCAGTGCGGCGCTTCGTGCTGGGCGCGGAAGCGGAAGGCGTGTTCACGCTGTTCGCCATCACCTTCTTCCTGATGGGTGTGATCCTGTTCGGCATCGGCCTATTGGGCGAATACGTGGGTCGCATCTATCAGCAGGTGCGTGGCCGGCCGCGCTACGTGGTGCGCGCCATCCTGGAGCAATCCGGCCCCACGCTTGGAAACTAAGTGGGTAACTGAGCCGGAAACCGAGTAGGGAATTTAATTCGTGAAAGCTGTTGTCTTTGCCTACCATAGCGTCGGCGTACGCTGCATCAAGGTGTTGCTGGCGCGCGGCGTCGAGGTCGCGCTGGTGGTGACCCACACCGACAATCCCAATGAAACCATCTGGTTCGAATCGGTGGCGGATCTATGCCATGAGCGCGGCATTCCTTTCATCACGCCCGACGATCCGAAAGCGCCGGAATTGCTGGCCCGGGTGCAGGCGATCCAGCCTGACCTGATTTTCAGTTTCTACTACCGCCATATGTTGCCGGTGAACCTGCTGGCCGTGGCCAAGCATGGCGCCTACAACATGCACGGTTCATTGCTGCCCAAGTACCGCGGGCGCGTGCCCGTCAATTGGGCCGTGTTGCATGGCGAAACCGAGACCGGCGCTACCCTGCATGAAATGGCGGCCAAGCCCGACGCCGGCGCCATCACGGCGCAGACCATGGTACCGATTTTGCCTGACGATACAGCCTTTGAGGTGTTCGGCAAGCTGACCGTGGCAGCCGAGCAGACGCTGTGGCAAGTGTTGCCCGCCATTCTGGCCGGCAAGCCGCCGCGCCTGCCTAACGACTTGTCCAAAGGCAGCTATTTCAGCGGACGCAAACCCGAAGACGGCCGCATCGACTGGAGTCTGCCGGCCCAGACCGTCTACAACCTTCACCGGGCCGTGGCCCCGCCTTATCCCGGTGCTTTTACTGAATTGGACGGCAAAACTTATCAAATTGATAAAGCACGTTTGTCCGATAAAACGCAGGCAAATTTGCCTCCGGGCTTGGCTGTAGTGGATAATTGCATATTCGGCGTGTGCGGCGATGGCCGCGCACTCTTGATCCACTCGCTCCTGGCGGACGGTAAGGCCGTTTCGCCGGCGCAATTACAACAAACTCTATCGTCGCGGGCCTGACCTGCGGCTTCATTCAGATACGCATATGAAAAAAGTCCTCATTCTCGGCGTCAACGGTTTCATCGGCCACCACCTGTCCAAGCGCATTCTGGAAACGACCGATTGGCATGTCTACGGCATGGACATGATGACCGACCGCATCACCGATATCCTCGAGAACGAGGCGTACAAGTCGCGCATGCACTTCTTTGAAGGCGACATCACGATCAACAAGGAATGGGTGGAATACCACGTCAAGAAGTGCGACGTGATTCTGCCGCTGGTTGCGATCGCCACGCCCTCGACCTATGTGCAAAAGCCGTTGCGTGTGTTCGAACTCGACTTCGAAGCCAATCTGCCCATCGTGCGCTCGGCTGCCAAGTACAAGAAGCACCTGGTGTTCCCCTCGACCTCGGAAGTTTACGGCATGTGTCACGACGGCGAATTCGACTCGGAAGAGTCCGAACTGATCTGCGGCCCGATCAACAAGCCGCGCTGGATCTATTCCTGCGCCAAGCAATTGATGGATCGCGTGATCTGGGGCTATGGCATGGAAGAAGGCTTGAACTTTACCCTGTTCCGCCCATTCAACTGGATCGGCGCCGGCCTCGATTCCATCCATACGCCAAAGGAAGGCAGCTCGCGCGTGGTCACGCAATTCTTCGGCCACATCGTGCGCGGCGAAAACATTTCGCTGGTGGATGGCGGCGCCCAGAAGCGCGCGTTCACCTACATCGACGACGGCATCGATGCGCTGATGAAGATCATCGACAACAAGGATGGCGTCGCCACTGGCAAGATCTACAACATCGGCAACCCGACCAACAACTACTCGATCCGCG
>JAFANH010000021.1 GCA_019232795.1 Burkholderiaceae bacterium | reverse complement strand
CGAATGGGTGTGCGGACCGACTTCGCGCTGGTTGATCAGGCTCTTCTTGGAATCGTGCACGAATTCGATCGGGTCCTCGATGGTCAGGATGTGCGCGTATTCGTTTTCGTTGACGTGGTTGACCATGGCCGCCAGCGTGGTCGACTTACCCGAACCGGTTGGGCCGGTCACCAGCACCAGGCCGCGCGGCTTGAGCGAGAGGTCGGCGAAAATCTTCGGGCAGTTCAGGGATTCCAGGCTCAGGATCTTGGAAGGAATGGTACGCAGCACAGCGGCGGCGCCGCGGTCCTGGTTGAAGGCGTTGACACGGAAGCGCGCCAGACCGGGAATCGCGAAGGAAAAGTCGCATTCGAGATTTTCTTCATAGGCCTTGCGCTGGCCGTCGTTCATGATGTCATAGATCATGCCATGGACATCTTTGTGTTCGAGCGGCGGCAGATTGATGCGGCGCACGTCGCCATGCACGCGGATCATAGGCGGCAGGCCCGATGACAGGTGCAGGTCGGAGGCTTTGTTCTTGACCGAAAACGCCAGCAGTTCAGAGATGTCCATTTATAATCCCCCATGGCCTCATAAGTCTACTGCGCGGGGCGATCTTGCGTCGGCGGTGCTTCGCTGTACTTCAATACAGCTGTGCTCCTTAACGCAAGCTAGCCCCGCTCGCTACGACTTCTGAGGCCACGTCTATTGAATTGATTGATTAAATTAGTTGTCTTGCCGTAAGTTTTTCGATTATGTCCTCAATCTCCGACAACTTGCAAGCTGTACAGAATCGTATCGGAATTGCCGCAAAAAAGGCAGGGCGCGATGCGTCTGCGATTGAATTGTTGGCGGTTTCCAAAACCTTCGGCGCCGACGCCGTGATCGAAGCGGCGCAAGCAGGGCAAACGGCGTTTGGCGAGAATTATCTGCAGGAAGCCTTGGATAAGCAGCTTGCCATACGGACGGCGCGGTCGGATTTGTTGCTGAAATGGCACTTCATTGGACCGATCCAGAGCAATAAGACGCGCCCGATTGCTGAGCATTTCGACTGGGTGCATTCGGTCGAGCGTGAGAAGATTGCGCAGCGTTTGAATGAACAAAGACCTGAAGGGCTGCCGCCGCTGAATATTTGCCTGCAGGTGAATATCAGCGGCGAGGCGAGCAAGAGCGGGGTGGCGCCTGAACAGGCGGGCGCGCTGGCGCGGGCAGTGGCGAGTATGTCGCGCCTGAAGTTGCGCGGCTTGATGGCGATTCCTGAGCCAGCCGGCGACTTTGAGCAGCAGCGCGAGCCGTTTCACCGTTTGCGCGCATTGTTCGATGCGTTGCGCAGCCAGGGCCATGCGCTCGACACCTTGTCGATGGGCATGTCAGCCGACCTTGATGCGGCGATTGCGGAAGGGGCGACCATCGTCAGGGTCGGCACGGCGATTTTTGGAAAACGGGATTACACATGAATATCAATATGGACGCGTTGAAAATCAGCTTTATCGGCGGCGGCAATATGGCTACCGCCTTGATCGGCGGCCTGATCGGCAAATGCGCGCAGGCGCAGGATATCCACGTGGTCGACCCGAATGCCGAAGCGCTGCACAAGCTGGTTCAGCGTTTTGGCGTAGTCACGGCTGAGGCAATCGATGCCAAGGTCGCCCAGGCTGATGTGATCGTGCTGGCGGTCAAGCCGCAGCAGATGCGCGAGGCGGCCGCCGCTCTGGCTGCTTTCATGAACGGGCAACTGGTGGTGTCGATTGCGGCCGGTATCCGCGCCGTGGATTTGTCGCGCTGGCTGAACGGCCATATCTCCATCGTGCGCTGCATGCCGAATACGCCGGCATTGATAGGCAAGGGCATTACCGGCATGGCAGCCCTGAGCGGCGTGACCGCCGCGCAGCGCGAGATGGCTGATACGGTATTGCGCGCGGTGGGCGGCACGGTCTGGCTCGATGACGAAAGCCTGATCGATCCGGTGACGGCAGTGTCTGGCAGCGGCCCGGCCTATGTGTTTTATTTCATCGAAGCGATGCAGCAGGCGGCGCAGGAAATGGGGCTCAGTGCGGAGCAGGGTACGCAATTGGCCATCGCCACCTTCACCGGCGCTGCCCAGCTGGCTGCGCAATCGGTGGAGCCGGTATCGGTGTTGCGCGAGCGCGTGACTTCCAAGGGCGGTACGACTTACGCGGCGTTGACCAGCATGGATGGCGACGGCGTCAAGCAAGCCATCGTGCGTGCGCTGCATGCCGCGGCAGCGCGCGGCAAAGAACTCGGCGAGGAATTCGGCCAGGACTAATGCGGTTGGATGTCCTCACCACTATTGGCAAGTTCCACTACATCTGTCGTTCCCGCGAAGGCGGGAACCCAGGTTGAAGTTGTCTGACGCTAAGAGCAAAAAATTATCTGGGTTCCCGCCTTCGCGGGAACGACGGGGATTGGCATAGAGTGCTTTAGGTTCCGAAAACGTAATTCGCAGCAATCCCAGCAAACACCGACGCCCCCAGCCAATTGTTGTGGCGAAAGGCTGCGAGGCAAGGCATACGCTCGCGTTCGCGTATCAGCGTGTAGTGATACAGTGCGCAGCTGGCCGCCAGCAACAGGCCGCCCACGAACCAGGTGTGCAGCCCGAACTGCCAGCCTACCCACAGCGTGATCAAACCGCTCAGCGCATAACACAGCATGACGGCGCCGACGTCGAAGCGGCCGAAGGTGATGGCCGAGGTTTTGATACCTATCTTCAAATCGTCGTCACGGTCAACCATCGCATACTCGGTGTCGTAGGCCACTGCCCACAGGATATTCGCCGCCAGCAGTATCCACGCACCGGCGGGCACCGTGTTTTGTACGGCCGCGAATGCCATCGGAATACCGAAACCGAAGGCGATGCCGAGGTAGGCCTGCGGAATAGCGAAGAAGCGCTTGAAGTAGGGATAGCTGGCGGCGATGATGACGGCTATCACTGAGAGCTGTTTGGTCAGCAGGTTTAGCGGCAGAATCAGGGCAAAGGAAACCAGCGCCAGCACTACGGCCACGGCTACGGCTTCCCAGCCCGCGATGCGGCCGCTGGTCAGCGGACGTTCAGCGGTGCGTTTTACGTGTTTGTCGAAATCGCGATCAGCAAAATCGTTGATGGCGCAACCCGCCGAACGCATCAATACCGTGCCGAGCGTGAAGATGGCCAACAAACGCCAGTCCGGGTGGCCACTCGAGGCCAGCCAGAGGGCGCCCAGCGTCGGCCACAGCAGCAGCAGGATGCCGATCGGTTTATCCAGGCGGATCAACTTGAAGTACAGGCTAAGACGATTCATTGAGATGTGAAAATTAACCTTCGACCGGTGCATGGTCGAGCATGGCGACGCCCGGCAGCGTACATGCCAGTACCGCCTGCCGCAAGGCCTCGATGGCGCTGTGGCGCGTAAAGCTCTTGCGCCAGGCGACGACCACGCGGCGCGAGGGAACCGGGTCGGAAAACGGTACATAGCGCAGCATGCCGCTGTCGGCTTGCATGTCAGGCACAGAAGCGCGCGGCAAGACCGTGATGCCTATGCCTGACGCCACCATGTGGCGTATGGTTTCCAGCGACGAACCCTCGAAGGTGCGGGCGATGCCGTCGCCCGAGGTCGAGAAACGCGACATTTCAGGACATAGTTCCAGCACCTGATCGCGGAAGCAATGGCCGTTGCCGAGCAGGAGCATGGTCTGCGACTTCAATTCCTGGGCGTCGATGGCTGCGCGGCCGGCCCAGGGATGATCCTTGGGCAGGGCCACTACGAAGGGTTCGTCGTACAGGGCTTGCACCATCAAGCCTTGTTCGGGAAACGGCAAGGCCATGATGGCCGCGTCCAATTCGCCCTGGCGCAAGGCTTCCACCAGCCGCACCGTGAAATTCTCTTGCAGGATCAGCGGCATTTGCGGCACGCGCTCGATCATGTTCTTGACCAGCTGCGGCAACAGGTAGGGCGCAATGGTGTAAATGATGCCGAGCCGGAACTGGCCAGCCAGCGGATCCTTGTTCTGCCGCGCGATCTCCTTGATGGCGGCAGTTTGCTCGAGCACGCGTTCAGCTTGGGCGACAATTTGCGCACCGAGCGGCGTGGTCGAAATTTCGGTGCCGCCCCGCTCGAAAATCACGACCCCCAGCTCGTCCTCAAGTTTCTTGATTGCCACCGATAGGGTCGGCTGTGCGACGAAGCAGGCTTCGGCAGCGTGCCCGAAATGCCTTTCGCGGGCGACGGCGACAATATATTTGAGTTCGGTTAGGGTCATGCAAATTGGGTCGTACCGGACGGATTCAAAAGACTTGCCTGGCGACAAATTGGGAAGAGGAAATCAATAGCCGTATTTTATCGCTCATGGCAATTTTACGTTGCCCTCGCCTCCATATGCGGGAGGCAAGGGCATCCGGACCAGGGAACTAGGAGGCAACGACAATGTGTCCGGCCGCGGCGGTCACGGTATGCACCCCCACCAATTCGACGATCGAGGTGTCCGACTCAACCGGGATGCCGACCGAGGTTTCGGCAATGTAGGTGTTGCCGGCATAGATGCCGTAGACCACCGTATGCCCCGTCGTTCCGAGCGCCGTCTCGAGGGCCGTGACTGCTTGGGCGACCGTAGTGGCCGACGCCAGGCTGGTTGCAGTCAAGGCGGCGGCACTGGAGGCGCTGTCCGCGGCGAGGGTGATGATATCGCCGATCGCAGCGCCCGTGACAACGAGATCAGGGGCCGAGTTGTAGTGATCGCCGGCAGTGCCGACACTGATCTGGTCGCCTCCGCCGGCGGCAGTATGCGCGCCCAGGGTGACGTTGAAGGTCGCGGTGGTGTTGGCGTTTGCACTGCCGAGCAGGATCAGGTTCGAACCGCCGCCGACGGTTACGTTGACCGTGCCCAGCGTGCTGGCATCGACGATGATGTTGTTGCCGTTGCCGACCGTAATGGTGTCGGTGTTGCCCTTCGCCGCACCCGCGAGCGAGAGACTGATGTGCGCATTGTCGGTGCCGGCGCTGAAGGTGGTGCCCGCGGTCGAAGTCAGCGTGAAGACGCCGCTGGTGCCGCCGTTGGCGCTTCCGGGGTCACTGCTGGCGTTGGTGGCGGAACTGGTGAGGGTCAGAATAGCCTTGTTGCTGTCGGATGCCGTCACGCCGACCCAGTCGGCCGGCGTTACATAGGAACCGGAGACCACGTAGTTTGCGCCGTTCACGCCGGCGACGAAGGCGTCGGCGACTTGCTGGGCCGTCATGGGGGAAGTGGCGACGACAGTCAGGCCATCGATCGTATAGGCCTGTCCAGCCTTCAGGGCTGTCATCGCGTAGGTGGCGGTAGCGTCGGTAGCGGTGGGTGCCAGGGTGCCGGCGGTAAACGTGTCGGCAATGGCGGCTGGCGCGCTCAGGCCGATGGGATTGAGATTGTTGATGCCGAGTGCGACGTTGCCACTGACGGTGACCGTTGTAAAAGCGCTGCTTTCGCCCACGATGGTGAATGTGCCGGATCCGGTATTAGTGAGCGTTTCGCTTGTGGCCGTTACGGAGGTGCCGATAGTAATCTCGGAAACAGTGACGTTGGTCGATGCGCTATCGTTCAAGGTCAGCGCTGCGGCGCCGGTGCCGCTGTCGTTAAGGGTGCCGATCGTCGTGCTGCCGGCGCCGGTGATGGATAAGGCGAACGAACCGGCGTAGTCGCTCACGGTAACGAAAGTTGCGCCTGCGCTGTTGCTATTGTTGATTGCGAGGCTGGCGGCATCGTCATTGAGTACGCCGATTGCCTCTGCCCCCGTTCCGGTCAGATACAGCGTCCCGAGATTTCCGTCAGAAAAGGCCGCGAGAGAGAGTGCACCGGCGCTGGTGTTGTTGAGTGTGAAGGATGCCGAAGGCGAACTTGATTCGCTCAGGTTGCCTATGGACAAACCGGCGGTACCGCTCACATTCAATGTCCCCAGGCCGTGGTCGGTCAATATGCCGATTGCATTGGTCGTCGTGCTATTGCTGTTGAGATTGATCGTGGCGATGCCAACCTGATTGGCATCCTCCAGCGTCAGGCCGCCGGAGGTGCCGACCGTAATGCCCTTGCCGCCGCTGCCGAGCGTGAGACTGACGCTATCGGTGCTGCCCGTGCTATCGGCGGTCTGGTAGATGACGGAGCCGGTGGTGAGGGAAGAAGCGTCGATGGACAGCGCGCTGCCGGTCTTTACATGGATGAAGCTATCGGACGCCGATGTTTGCACGTTCTGCACATCGATGGAGTTGAACCCGGTCAGAACAGAAAGATCGTAAACACCATAGGACGCGGCGCTGACGCCCAGGATAGTGAAACCGCTGACGTCGGCCCCGGTGCCTGCAGCGGTGAAGGTGGCGGCAGGGGCATTCAATATCAGTTCATTGTTGCTGGCGCTGCCGGCCTTGATGACCTTGTCGGCATCGGCGGTAAGGGTAACGATGTCGCGCCCCGAGCCGGTGCTGATGAAACTTTGGGTCGTGCCGTCCAGCGTGGTCGTGATGGCGCCGCTGGCCGAACTGGTGAAGGATTTCAACGTGCTGCCGAGCGCGCTGACATCGCCGGTAAAACCGGCGCCGCCGCTGATCGCAATCGTCTTTAATGTGGTGTTGACCGTGGCCAGGTTGAGCACGGCGCTGCCACTGGCGTTGAGCGTCGTCAGGTTCGTGTCGTTGATGGCATTCAAAACCGAGGTCTTGCCTGATGTGGTCACGTTCAGCGTGCCGATTTCGCCGCTGGCATCAGTGAACGTCAGGCCGGACAGGCTGTTGACAGCCAGGTTCAGGGTCGAAGCGGCGGCAGTCTGTGCGGCCGTATTGTAGTTGGCGAGCACGACCGTGCCGGTGTCGCCTGCCACGGACAGGCTGGCGAGCGCGCTGTCGTTGATCGTTGCGTTGGCAGCGTTTGTCAACGCAATGCTGGTGATCGTGCTGGCAGCCGTGGAACTGAAACCGTTGGCATCATTGACGGTCACGCTGCCTTCGGCCACGCCGAGCGTGCCGGCCTGAGCGGGGACTGCCGCCGAGTTTGCAGTGGCCGCAACGGCGGCAACGGCAGGTGCGGCAGTCGCAGTGGCAGTTTGATTTACCGTGACCGAAGTGGTGGCCGTGCCGCCTACGATGAGGTTATTGCCTTGTGCCACCGTAACGTCACTGCCGGCCTGAGAGTTGGCGGCAATCGTCGCCGCTTCGGCTACGGTTACGTTCGCGGTTTCATTGATCGCGACGGTCGAGCCGCCATGGGTTGTGACACCGCCCATCAAGCCGCTTGCAGTCATGGCACCCGATTCATTGACTGTGATGGTGCCGCCAGCGGCGACCGTGGCAGTGCCTATGGCGATGGTGGTCGTGTTCGTCACGCCGCTATCGTTTACGACGATGGAGCCGGCCGTGGATGCGTGCCGGTCGACGACAACCGAGCCGGGCCCGACGAGATTCAGGCTGACCGAGCTGCCGCCGTCGATGGAGACTGTTCCGGAAGACGCCGTGTTGACCGATATGGCGCCGACCGGAGAGGTTGTCGTTCCTCCGACCGTCACATTGCCGCTGCCGTTGCTCACGACAACGTTGTCGCCGCCGCCAATGGTGACCCCGGCGCCGGTTCCGAGCGCGGTGTCGGCGATGTTGGCGGTTGCTGCAGCCTTGACTTCGTCGGTGCCGGAACCGGATGATGTCACCACCACGCTAGTGATGCTGGGCAGGCTGGAAATATCGAAATAGCTTGCGCCGTTACCCGCATTGCCGACAGTCTTCAGCGTCAGATTCTGAATGGCGTTAATGCTGGCCAATGCTGGAATCGTGTCGAGGCCGGTGGGGTCGCTGTCGGTCAGCGACAAGGTATTGAAGGCGCCGGCACCGACTATCGTGTCTCCGGCGCCAAGTGTGGCAGTCAGCTCCGGGCTGCCAAAATAATTGTCGATGACGCCATGGAAGACGTTCGGACCGGTGCCCGAAGCAAACAAGGAGTCGGCCTTGGTGGTCAGGAGATAAGTGGTTGCCGAGCTGCCGGCCGCGTCGACTGCGGCAACGCTGGCTTGAAGGCTGGCGGGGCTGAGAGCGTTGGTGAGATCGCCGGTCAGCACGGTCGACAGTGCGGGGCCGGTCGCGCCGGAAGGATTGGCAACCACGGATTGCAGGAATTGCGACGCCGCCAGATTGGCTGCGGCGCCGCTATAGCCGTTGGCTTGCGTTGTGCTGCCGCTTTGCAAAGCCAGTGTGAATTGCGTTGCGGCGGCAATCTGGTTTTGATAAACGGTCAGGTCGGTGCCCTGAGCGCCGGCAGACACGTCGGTGACGATGTCGGCAATGTGCAAGGCGCCGTTGGCGAGCAGATTGCTCCAGTATTGGAGTCCGGCCGTGTCGGCCGCATGACCGAACAGGTTCAGGTAAACCTGGTTGACGACCTGTTGCGGCGTCATGCCGGCGTATTTGGAAAGGTACTCGGCGCTCTGGGAAAAGGCGGTCGAAACGACGGAGGTATCGCCCCCGTTGCTGCTTAATACGCCGTTCCAATAGTTCAAGCCGGCGACGTCCGCCGGGCGGTTGAAGTACGCCACGTAAAGTGCCTGAATCTGCGCCGTATATGCCATGTCCCGTTCCTAGAGAGTTTTTGTTCAATCCTGATGAAAGTGCTGCCCGTATTGTCGACGACCGACTCGTTATCGGGGCGCGATAGCTCTTGCGGAAAACATTGTATATGGTTCACACCCGCTCTACGCGACTTTGGCAGCAAGATCGGTAATCGGGCGAGCGAAAGCCGGGCGGTGAGCCTCGGCGGCCGTCAGACTTTGAGGTAATCTTCGCGCACACCGAGCCAGCGCGCCAAGTGGGCTTCCACCGTGGCCGGGTCGGTGCGCAGCAAGGTCTGTGCGGCGTCACGGGCGCGTTCCACCAGCCATTGGTCGGTTTCGAGATCGGCGAAGCGCAGCATGGCCTGTCCGGACTGGCGCGCGCCGAGGAATTCGCCGGGCCCGCGGATTTGCAGGTCGATGCGGGCGATCTCGAAACCGTCGGTGTATTCGCGCATGGTGTGCAGGCGCTGCTTGGCGGTCGGACCGAGCGGGCCCTGGTACAGCAGCAGGCAGGCGCTGGCAGCCGCTCCGCGCCCGACCCGCCCACGCAACTGATGCAGCTGCGAAAGACCGAAGCGCTCTGCGTGTTCGATCACCATCAGCGAGGCATTCGGCACGTCGACACCGACTTCGATCACCGTGGTGGCGACCAGAACGTGGGTGTCGCCGCGCGCAAAAGCATCCATGACTTGCTGCTTTTCGGCCGGCTTCAGGCGGCCGTGCACCAGGCCGACCCGCAGGTCGGGCAAGGCCGCCGCCAGCGTCGCGTGGGTATCGGTGGCGGTCTGCAGTTGCAGCGCTTCAGATTCCTCGATCAGCGGGCAGACCCAGTAGACTTGCCGCCCTTCGAGTGCGGCGGCATGCACGCGCGCAATCACTTCGTCACGCCTTTCCTGGTCGATCACGCGTGTGAGGATGGGTGTGCGGCCCGGCGGCAACTCGTCGATGACCGACACTTCGAGGTCGGCGTAGTAAGTCATGGCCAGCGTGCGCGGGATGGGCGTGGCCGACATCATCAGCTGATGCGGCACCGTTCCCCGGGTATGCAGGGCGTCCAGGCCCACCACCTTGTTGCCTTTATTGCGTAGGGCCAGCCGCTGGCCGACGCCGAAGCGATGCTGCTCGTCGACGATCACCAGGCCCAGCCTGGCGAATTGCACCGCTTCCTGGATCAATGCGTGGGTGCCGATCACCAGTTGCGCTTCGCCCGATTCGATGCGCGCCTGCGCTTCGGCCTTTTCCTTTTTCTTCAGGCTGCCAGTCAGCCAGGCGACCTTGACGCCCAAGGGTTCCATCCAGGCGGCGATCTTGCGGAAATGCTGGTCGGCCAGGATTTCGGTGGGCGCCATCAACGCCGCCTGGAAACCGCTGTCGATGGCCTGCGCGGCGGCCAGCGCCGCCACCACGGTCTTGCCACTGCCGACGTCGCCTTGCAGCAGCCGCTGCATGGGGTGGACGGCACGCAAGTCGGCGCGAATTTCCGCCAACACGCGTTGCTGTGCACCGGTCAGCGAAAACGGCAGGCCTTGCAGAAATTTCTGCGACAGCGCGCCGATTTGCGCCAAGGGGTTGGCGACCTTGGCGCGCCGCGCCGCCTGAGCGCGTTTCAGCGACAGCTGCTGCGCCAGCAATTCATCGAACTTCATGCGTACCCAGGCCGGGTGCGAACGGTCTTCGAGAGCGCCTTCATCAACGTCGGCAGGCGGATTGTGCAGCAGGCGCACGGCCGGTTCGAAGGCGGCCAGCTTGAGCGAGGCACGCAGCGTTTCCGGCAGCGTATCGTGCCAGACTGCGCGCGCCATGGCGTCTGCAATCGCCTTGCGCAAGAAAGCCTGCGATAAACCTTCTCCGGACGGGTAGACCGGAGTCAGCGCAGTCGGCAGCGGCGCACCTTCGAGCACCACCTTGTAGTTCGGGTGCACCATTTCGGCGCCGAAAAAGCCATGCCTTACCTCGCCGCGTGCGCGCACGCGCGTGCCTTCGGCCAATTGCTTGGCCTGGCTTCCGTAAAAATTCAGGAAACGCATGGTCAGCTGGCTGGAGTCGTCGGCGATGGTCACCACCAATTGCCGGCGCGGCCGGTATTGCACTTCGCAAGCCGTGACCACCCCTTCAACCTGTGCGTTCGGCATGGCAGCGGCTTGCTGGATGCTGAACACCTGGGTTTCATCCTCGTAGCGCGTCGGCAGGTGCAGCACCAGGTCCATGTCGGTGCGCAGGCCAAGTTTGACGAGCTTATTGGCGTTGTTTTCCGCGCGGGTGCGTGGCGGCAGGGGGGCTGAGCTTGCGGCTTTTGCAGGTTTGGCCATGCGCGCAATTATACTGTTTATAAATACAGTATTGTCATTAATTACACCATCCATGACTCAAACCGCGATCAAAATCGGGAATAGGATGGCTGTACTGTGCCCAAGGCGTAAAATACCGGGTTTTTCGTCGATTCCGGTTTGCTTCGACTTGGTCTCTCCTTTCTTCTTCTATGTATTCGCTGTCCGACTTCGATTTCGACTTGCCGCCCGAGCTGATCGCGCAAACGCCGCTGCCCGAGCGTAGCGCCTCGCGCCTGTTGCAAGTCCAGGGCCTGTCCGTGACGGACCGGGCGTTTTCCGACCTTGTCGATTTGCTGTCGCCCGGCGATTTGCTGGTGTTTAACGATACGCGCGTACTGAAAGCGCGCTTCTTCGGTGTCAAGGAAACCGGCGGCAAGGTCGAAGTGCTGGTCGAGCGCGTGATCGACCAGCAAACTGTGCATGCGCAGGTGCGCGCTTCCAAGTCGCCGCCGTCTGGCACAGTCATGACGCTGGCCGAGAGTTTCGACGTGGTGGTGGGCGAGCGCGTCGGCGAGTTCTATACCTTGCGCTTTCCCGGCAACGTGTTCGAATTGATCAACGCGCATGGCCGCCTGCCATTGCCGCCCTATATCGAGCACAGCGCCGATTCCTTCGACGAGCAGCGTTATCAGACGGTCTATGCGAAGACGCCTGGCGCGGTGGCCGCGCCGACCGCCGGCCTGCATTTCGACCAGAACCTGCTGGCCAAGCTGACTGCCAAGGGCGTGCGCTTCGCCTATGTCACCCTGCACGTGGGGGCCGGTACCTTCCAGCCGGTGCGCAACGAAAACCTGGCCGAGCACAAGATGCATAGCGAGTGGTACACCATTGCTCAAGAGACCGTCGACGCGGTACGCACCACGCGTGCGGCCGGCCGCCACGTGGTCGCGGTCGGCACCACCAGTCTGCGCGCGCTCGAATCGGCATCGCAAAGCGGTGAGCTGCAAGCCGGCAGCGGCGATACCAATCTGTTTATTACACCCGGCTATAGCTTCAAGACCGTAAACCGGCTGGTGACGAATTTCCATTTGCCAAAATCGACGCTTTTGATGCTGGTGTCGGCGTTTGCCGGCTACGACGCGATCCGCCATGCCTATGCGCATGCGATCGCCCAACGCTACCGTTTCTTCAGCTATGGCGACGCCATGCTGCTCACGAATTCGACCGGACCGACCGTATGAAATATGAATTGCTGAAAACCGACGGCAAAGCGCGCCGCGGGCGCCTGACGCTCAATCACGGCGTGGTGGAAACGCCTATCTTCATGCCGGTCGGCACCTATGGTTCGGTCAAGGCCATGTCGCCCGAGGAACTGGTCGACATCGACGCACAAATCATTCTGGGCAATACCTTCCACCTGTGGCTGCGCCCCGGCACCGACATCGTCGGCAAATTCGGCGGCTTGCACAACTTCATCGGCTGGGACAAACCCATCCTCACTGATTCCGGCGGTTTCCAGGTGTTTTCACTGGGCGCAATGCGCAAAATCACCGAGGAAGGCGTCAAGTTCGCCTCACCCATTAACGGCGACAAGCTGTTCCTGTCGCCCGAGATTTCCATGCAGATCCAGCGCGCATTGAATTCCGATGTTGTCATGCAGTTCGACGAATGCACGCCCTACGAAATCGACGGCCGTCCGGCTACTGAAGAAGAGGCTGCGCGTTCGATGCGCATGTCGCTGCGCTGGGCCAAACGTTCGCAAGACGAGTTCAATGCCGGCGAAAATCCGAACGCCTTGTTCGGCATCGTGCAGGGCGGCATGTTCGAGCATTTGCGCGACGAATCGCTGGCAGGATTGGAAGAACTCGACTTCCACGGCGTCGCCATCGGCGGCCTCTCGGTCGGCGAACCGAAAGAAGACATGATGCGCATCCTCGAGCACGTCGGTCCGCGCCTGCCCGCGCACAAGCCGCATTACCTGATGGGCGTGGGCACGCCGGAAGATCTTGTGGCCGGTGTCGCCAACGGTGTCGACATGTTCGACTGCGTGATGCCGACCCGGAATGCACGCAACGGCTGGCTGTTCACACGCTTCGGTGACCTGAAGATCAAGAACGCCCGCTTCCGCGACGACACGCGACCGCTGGATGAAAGCTGCGATTGCTATGCCTGCCGCCATTTTTCGCGCGCCTACCTGCATCATTTGCATCGCGCCGGCGAAATCCTCGGTGCGCGCCTCAATACCATCCATAACCTGCACTATTACCTGCAACTGATGCGCGAAATGCGCGCGGCCATCGATGCCGGCGAATTCCAGGCCTTTGTGATTCGCTTTCACAGCGAACGCAGCCGCGGCGTATAGCGAATTCATGGCATTTAACTGAACTTCCCTGCCAAAAGCCGGAATTTGAACGGGCAATGCTAAAATGCCCGGTTATTTGACCTACCAGGAGCCCTTTTGTGGACACTTTGATGCGCCCCGACTCGATGAATTTCATCTTTATTATTGCCATGGTCGTCATCATGTATTTCGTGATGATCCGCCCGCAAATGAAGCGCCAGAAGGAAATCAAGTCCATGCTCGACGCCTTGACCAAGGGCGACGAAGTGGTGACCGCCGGCGGCGTTGTGGGCCGTGTCGTGAAATTGACTGACGCCTACATCACGCTGGAAATCGCCAACCAGACCGAAATCCTGGTACAGCGCAGCGCGGTGACCATGTTGTTGCCGAAGGGCACGATCAAGGCGCTTTAAAAGCGCTTTTGGTAACCGATAGACGCTCTTTCGCAAGACCCGGGGCTTCGCCCGCGAAGCCCATCATTGAACGCTGACTCCTATGAATCGTTACGCTCTCTGGAAATACATACTGATAGCCGTTGCCGTCCTGCTCGGCACCTTGTATACCGCGCCGAACTTCTTCCCGGAAGCGCCGGCCGTGCAGGTCACGAGCGCCAAGGCCACCATCAAGGTAGACACAAGCATGACGGCTCGTGTCGACGATATCCTGAAAAAAGGTGGGATCAAGGCCGACGATGCGCGCTTCGATTTGAACGGCAGCCAGGGTTCGGTGCGGGTGCGTTTTGCCACTGTCGATGCGCAATTTTCTGCCAAGAGTCTGCTGGAAAAGGAATTGAATCCCGACCAGAATGACCACACCTATAGCGTCACGTTCAATTCGCTCCCCAGCAGTCCCGCCTGGTTGCAGTCCCTGCATGCCTTGCCTATGTACCTCGGCCTCGATTTGCGCGGCGGTGTGCACTTCCTGATGCAGGTCGACACTGCCGGTTATTTGAAAAAGCGTCAGCAGGGTCAGGAAGCAAGCATCCGTACGCTGTTGCGCGACAAGAGCATACGCCATGCCGGCATTGCGGCCGGCGCTAACGGCCTTGAGATCAAGTTCCGCGACGAAGAGACGCGCCAAAAGGCCAAGGACGTGCTGTCCGGCCAGATGCGCGAATTGACCTTTGTCATGGCTGGCAGCGGTTCCGACCTGGTCCTGCAGGCCAGCATGAACCCGCAAAAGACCAAGGAAGCCATCGACGAAGCCGTGGTGCAAAACATCGTCACGCTGTCCAAGCGCGTCAATGAACTCGGCTTGTCCGAACCCATCATCCAGCGCCAGGGCCTGGACCGCATCGTGGTGGAATTGCCGGGCGTGGTCGACGTGGCGCGCGCCAAAGACATCATCGGCCGTACAGCGACACTGGAAATCCGCATGGTCGACGAATCCATTGTGCGCGGCACTGAACTGACGTCGGAGGTGCCCGCCGGTTCGGAATTGTTCACCACCGGCCGCGACGCGCCGGTCATCCTGTACAAGGATGCCGTTGTCACCGGCGACTACATTTCCTCGGCCGATGCGCGGCCCGATCAGCAGAACGGTCTGCCGGTGGTGTCGATCAGCCTGAACAGCGAAGGCGGACACAAGATGTTCGAGGGCACGCGCGGCAAGGTCGGCAAGCTGATGGCCGTCGTGCTGTTTGAAAAGGGCAAGGGCGAAGTCCTGACCGTGGCGCGCATCCAGCAAGAACTCGGCGCCAACTTCCAGATCACCGGCGAGCGCACCATGGAAACCGCCAACGACCTGGCCTTGCTGTTGCGTGCCGGTTCGCTGGCGGCGCCGATGGATATCATCGGCGAACGCACGGTCGGTCCGCAGCTCGGCGCCGAAAACATCAAGAAAGGCTTCGATTCGACGCTCTACGGCTTTGCCGCGATTGCCGCCTTCATGATCATTTACTACATGGTATTCGGCTTTTTCAGCGTGCTGGCTTTGGCGATCAACCTGCTGCTGCTGGTCGGCTTGCTGTCAGGCATGCACGTGACGTTGACGCTGCCCGGCATGGCGGCGATTGCGCTGGCGCTCGGTATGGCGATCGACGCCAACGTGCTGATCAACGAACGCGTGCGCGAAGAACTGCGCAACGGCAATACGCCGCAAGCCTCGATCGCCATGGGCTTCGACCGCGCCTGGGCGACGATCCTGGACTCCAACATCACCACGCTGATCGTCGGCCTGGCCTTGCTCAGTTTCGGCTCCGGGCCGATTCGCGGCTTTGCCATCGTGCACTGCCTCGGCATCCTGACTTCGATCTTCTCAGCGGTATTCGTGTCGCGCGGCGTGGTCAATCTCTGGTATGGCCGCCAGAAGAAGCTGACCAGCGTCAAGATTGGCCAGATCTGGAAGCCGACGGAAGCGTGAAGCTTGCCGTACCTGTGACTTTGCTCAGAACCTAACGTAATACCGCTAGTAAAACTGGAACGAACATGGAATTTTTCCGCATCAAAAAAGATATTCCGTTCATGAAGCACGCGCTGGTCTTCAATGTGATCTCGGCGATCACATTCGTGGCTGCGGTGTTCTTCCTGTGGAAAAACGGCTTGAATTATTCGATCGAATTCACAGGCGGAACGGCCATGGAAGTGGCCTACAAGAAGCCGGCCGACAGTGAAGCAATCCGCAAGGCGGTGGCCAGCGTCGGTATCGAAGACGCCGTGGTGCAGCAGTTCGGCACTGCCGAAAACGTGCTGATCCGCCTGCCTGCGCAGGAAGGCAAGGCCAAGGATACGATCACGCAAACGGTGTTTACCGCCCTGTGTTCTGCCGAAGCCGGCAAAGTCGACCAGATCGCCTCCGACAAGGGCGATAAAGGCTTTGCCTGCCGCGACGCCGCCAACAACGAGCCGGTGGCGCTGCAAAGCGTGGAACTGGTCGGCAAGCAGGTCGGCGAGGAATTGGCCAGCGACGGCTTGAAGGCGCTGGCGGCTGTGGTGGCCGGGGTGATGCTCTATCTGGCCTTCCGTTTCGAATGGAAGTTCGCGGTGTCGGCCATCATCGCCAACCTGCACGACGTCGTCATCATCCTCGGCTTCTTCGCTTTCTTCCGCTGGGAGTTCTCGCTATCGGTATTGGCCGGCGTGCTGGCGGTACTCGGCTACTCGGTCAACGAATCCGTGGTTATCTTCGACCGTATCCGCGAAAACTTCCGCAAGCTGCGCAAGGCCACCGTGGTCGAAGCCATCAACAACGCTATCACCAGCACCATTTCGCGTACCATCATCACCCACGGCTGCACCCAGATGATGGTCTTGTCCATGCTGCTGTTCGGCGGTCAGACCATCCACAATTTCGCCATTGCCCTGACCATCGGCATCTGCTTCGGCATCTACTCCTCGGTGTTCGTTGCAGCTGCGGTTGCCATGTGGCTGGGCGTCAAGCGCGAAGACTTGATCAAGCCGGTCAAGGAAAAAGATACGACCGGCGGCGCTGTGGTTTAACCCCTCTCTCAGCAGCAATGCTTCAACAAAAAGCCGGCATAGCCGGCTTTTTGTTTGGAAGGAGCGATTCAAATCACGGCAGGGCAACCACGTGGAACTTGATGATCACCTCGTCGGCCACGGTGCCGGTGTCGCGCCACTCGCCTTCGCCGATGTTGTAGGCTAGGCGCTTGATCGGCAAGGCTCCGTCGAAGACGGTGTTGTTGCCGTCTTTCCTGACGCTTAAAGGGAAACTGACGTCGGCGACCCTGCCCTTGATGGTGAGCTTGCCGCTGACGTCGAGCCGGCCGTTGGCGCCTGCTTTCATTCCGGTGGAAATGAAGCTGGCCTTGGGAAATTGCGGTGCGTTGAACCAGGCCTTTTTCATGACTTCGCCGTTGTATTCGGGATCGCCGAGATCGAAGCTGGTGACGTCGATGTCGACGCTGGCCTTGGAATTTTCCGGCTTGGCGGCGTCGTAATCGATCTGCGCCGAGAATTTCTTGAACTTCGCTTCGACCGGCACATTCTCCTGCTTGAATACTATGCCTATCGTGCTTTTTGCCGGATCGGGCTTGAGCAGGGTCGCCGCGCTGGCGATTACGGTAGCGCCGATCAGCAAGCCGATCAGGCTGAAACGAACACTCGAATAGTTGGACATGGGTTTCCTTTGCAGATCAGTTCAGGAGAAATTGGGCAAAATCCGTCTGAAAATGCCGTCGCGGTCAATGAATTGATGTTTGAGTGCGGCCAGCACGTGCAGGCTGACCGCCGCCAGCAGCGTCATGTTGAGCCAGTAATGGACGAGTTTGAGAACCGGTTTCCACTCTGGATTCGGGTCCATGAATACCGGCATGGGAATCAGGCCCAGATAAACCACGGGAATGCCCGCCGCCAGGCTGTAGCAGTAACCGGATACCGGCACCGCGAAAATCAGTAAGTAGAGTAAGCCATGTACCCCGGTTGCCGCACGTTGCTGCAGCCGGCTCATGGTGGCAGGATAGGGCGGGGCCTGATGGAACAGCCGCCATAGCAGGCGCAGACAAGCCAGGCCGAACACGGTGCAGCCCATCCACTTGTGCCAAGAGTAGTACTTGAGCTTGGTCGGCGTGATCCCATGAATGTCGACCATGGTAAGGCCGAGCGTGAACGCGCAAATGATGAGCAGGGCGATCAGCCAATGCAGGGCGATTGCGGTTTTGGTATAACGCAGCATGAGGTCGTGACAGAAAGTTTGGGGAACAACTATAACAAAGTCGCCCGGATGCTGCTGATTGCAAAAAAATGGGCCGCACTCGGCGGCCCATACGCGCAAGGATTTGGCGTTTAGATCTTGCGCGCCAGTTGCGCTGCCGCGCCGGTATAGCTGGCCGGCGTCATCGCCAGCAGGCGGTCCTTGGCGTCTTGCGGAATCGCCAGGCTGTTGACGAAGGTTTGCAGCGCCTCCTTTGAAATGCCTTTGCCGCGCGTCAGTTCTTTCAGCTGCTCGTAGGGATTTTCGATGCCGTAGCGGCGCATCACGGTTTGCACCGGCTCGGCCAGCACTTCCCAGGTGGCGTCGAGGTCTTCGTGCAGACGCTCGGGATTGACTTCGAGCTTGTTCAGGCCGCGCAGGCAGCTATCGTAGGCCAGCACGGCATAACCGAGGCCGACGCCGATATTGCGCAGCACGGTGGAATCGGTCAAGTCGCGCTGCCAGCGCGACAGCGGCAGCTTTTCCGCCATGTGCTTGAGCACGGCATTGGCCATGCCGAGGTTGCCTTCCGAATTTTCGAAGTCGATCGGATTGACCTTGTGCGGCATGGTCGAAGAGCCGATCTCGCCGGCCTTGGTGCGCTGCTTGAAATAGCCGACCGAGATATAGCCCCAGATGTCGCGATTGAGGTCGATCAGGATGGTGTTGGCGCGCGCCACGGCGTCGAACAATTCGGCGATGTAGTCGTGCGGTTCGATCTGGATGGTGTAGGGGTTGAAGCGCAGTCCCAAGCGCTGCTCGACCACGTTCTTCGAGAAATTCTCCCAGTCAAACTCGGGGTAGGCCGACAGGTGGGCGTTGTAATTGCCGACCGCGCCATTCATCTTGCCGAGGACTTCCACGGCGGCGATGCGTTGCACGGCGCGTTGCAGACGCGCAGCGACGTTGGCGATTTCCTTGCCCAGCGTGGACGGGCTGGCCGGCTGGCCATGCGTGCGCGACAGGATGGGCAGCTCCGCATGTTCGTGCGCCAATTCCAGCAGCTTGGCCACCACGGTATTCAGCGTCGGCAGCAGCACGGTGTCGCGCGCGGCTTTCAACATCATGCCGTGCGAAGTGTTGTTGATGTCTTCCGAGGTACAGGCGAAGTGGATGAATTCGGACGCGGCTACCAGTTCCGGCACATCCTTTACTTTTTCCTTGAGCCAATATTCGACGGCCTTGACGTCGTGATTGGTTACCGCCTCGATTTCCTTGATGCGCGCCGCATCGGACTCGCCGAATTCGGCGGCCAGTTTGTCGAGCAAGGCATAGCCGGCAGCGGAAAAAGGTTTGATTTCGGCAAAACCTGCTTGCGACAGGGCTTGCAGCCATGCAATTTCAACCTTGACACGATGATGCATGAAACCGGCCTCGGACAGAAGCGGACGCAGCTTGTCGGTCTTGGATGCATAGCGGCCGTCGAGTGGGGACAGGGCGGAAAGAGTGGTCAGTGGCATGGCGGGAAGATTCAATAGTGATGGAGACGGCGCCCATGTTGCGAAAAAGCTGCAACAAGCTGGAATGGAGAGCTGGAGTGCATAAGACCTCATTTTACCATTCGTGGCGGGCACGAAATCTGCATATTCCTGCGTAATATGCATGGAGGAGTGGGTTCAAACTTCGGGTGGAGCGAAATCGACCAATGCTATAATCGCCACGATTCCCCATTATTAGCGCTTATGAAACTAATCGGTTCCAATGCCAGCCCTTATGTGCGCAAAGTGCGCATCGTGATGGCAGAAAAGAAGCTTGACTACTCGTTCGTGGTCGAAGATGTCTGGTCGTCCGAGACCACGATCATGGAATCCAATCCGCTCGGCAAGGTTCCCTGTCTGGTGATGGAAGACGGCGGCGCGATGTTCGATTCGCGGGTGATCGTTGAATATCTCGATACCTTGACGCCAGTTGGCAAATTGATACCGCCGAATGGCCGCGAACGTGCCGAAGTGAAATGCTGGGAGGCTTTGGCCGACGGCGTGCTCGACGCCGCCATCCTGGTGCGTCTCGAGCGCAACCAGCGTCCAACTGCACAGCAGAGTCAGCAATGGATAGGCCGTCAGCTCGACAAGGTCAAGGCTGGCTTGGCCGCGATGGATGCCGGTTTGGGCGAGCGCGCATTCTGTTCGGGCAGCCATTATTCCCTGGCCGACGTCAGCACCGGGTGTGCGCTGGGTTGGCTGGCTTTCCGCTTCCCTGAAATCGAGTGGCGCAACGACCATCCGAATCTCGCCAAGCTGTTCGATAAACTTTCCGAACGGCAATCCTTCAAGGACACGATTCCGCACTAAGCAAAGCTTGATGAAAAGCATCAGGGCCTGTAGCCGTCACCGACGGCGCAGGCCCTTGTCTTTCATAGATCCTTTGTCTTTTAGTGCATGGGATGGAAGGATTCCGCGTGCGCGATCGGCCAATAGGTCTGGAAGACCTCGGGCAGGTGCGTATGTGCTGCGCCCGGCAGTAGGCTGCCGGGTTCCAGATATTCCAACAGCGCCGAAGCCAGCGCCACGCGGTTAGGAGAAAGGCGCCGCACGATATGGTGGGGCTTCAGATCGCATGGGTGGTTCAGGCCGACCGCCGCGATCAATTCCGCCAGGGCCTTCATCGTGTTCAAGTGGAAATGGGCAACGCGCTCAGCCTTGTCCGGCACCACCAGTGCGCGCTGGCGCAGCGGGTCCTGCGTGGTGACGCCGGTCGGGCATCTGCCAGTGTGGCAGCTCTGCGACTGGATGCAGCCGAGCGCGAACATGAAGCCGCGCGCCGAATTGCACCAGTCGGCGCCGAAGGCCAGCGTGCGTACGATGTCGAAAGCCGTCACGATCTTGCCCGAAGCACCGATCTTGATTCTGTCGCGCAGATTGGTGCCCGCCAGCGCGTTATGCACCAGCAGCAGCGCTTCCTGCAGCGGCATGCCCACGTGGTCGGTAAACTCGACCGGCGCTGCGCCCGTTCCACCCTCGCCGCCATCGACCACAATGAAGTCGGGCAGGATATTGGTCTGCAGCATGGCCTTGACGATGCCGAAGAATTCCCAGGGATGGCCGATCGCGAGCTTGAAGCCGGTCGGCTTGCCACCCGACAGCGTGCGCAGACGCTCGACGAATTGCAGCAAGCCGACCGGCGTGCTGAAGGCCGAATGCGCAGCCGGCGAAATGCAATCAACGCCGGCCGGTACGCCGCGCGCTTCGGCAATTTCAATGCTGACCTTGGCGCCCGGCAGCACGCCGCCGTGGCCCGGCTTGGCACCTTGCGAAAGCTTGATTTCGATCAGCTTGACTTGCTCCAGCGTCGCGCTTTCCACGAACTTCTGTTCGGAAAAGCTGCCGTCGGCGTTGCGGCAGCCGAAGTAGCCGGATCCTATCTCCCATACCAGGTCGCCGCCGGCTTCACCAGGCTGCTCGGGCTTGTGATAGCGGCTGATGCTGCCTTCGCCGGTATCGTGCATGAAATGGCCGATTTGCGCGCCGCGATTGAGCGCGCGAATGGCGTTGGCCGAAAGCGCGCCGAAGCTCATGGCGGAAATGTTGAAGATGCTGGCCGAGTAGGGACGCGGCCGGTCGGCGCCGATCACAATGCGGAAATCGTGGTGTTGTACGGCAGCCGGCTGCATCGAGTGGTTGACCCATTCGTAACCGGTTTGATACAGGTCTAGCTGGGTGCCGAACGGACGCTTGTCGAGTTGCTGTTTGGCGCGCTGATAGACAATGGAACGCTGGTTGCGCGAGAAGGGGTTGAGCAGGGTATCCGACTCGAGAAAATACTGACGTATTTCCGGTCGGATCAATTCGAAGAAAAAGCGGAAATGCCCGAGCAGCGGGTAGTTGCGCAAGATGGAGCGCTTGCTCTGCATGAAATCACCGATGCCGACGGCGGTCAGCGCTCCCGACAGCAACACCAGCCACCAGCCGCCATGCACCAGCAGCGCAATCGCCAGGGACAACAGAAACACGAAGGCGACGATGATCAACGTCAGGTAACGCAAAGGCGAGTCCTGCATCCAATTCTCCAAGGGGCGGTTGACTGAAGCGCAGTGTACAACGGCCTCCCGGCCGCGACAAATCGGACCGGTCGTTGAGACCCTAGGCGGCGGCGGAATCGATGATGCCACCGCCGAGGCAAACGTCGCCGTCGTACAGCACGGCTGATTGGCCAGGCGTGACTGCCCATTGCGGGTCCTCGAAAGCCAGCGAAAAGGCGGCGTCGTTCGAGGCATCGAGACGGCAAGGCACGTCGGCTTGGCGGTAACGCGTCTTGGCGGACAGGCTGTGCAATGCCGGCGCCTGGCCGGCCACCCAGCTGGTCTGGCCTGCGGTCAGAGCCGGCGACAGCAGCCAGGGGTGATCGTGCCCTTGCACGATGTAGAGCGTGTTGTTGGCAACATCCTTGCGCGCCACGTACCAGGGTTCGCTATTGCCCTCGGCGTTTTGGTGCGACTTGATGCCGCCCAGGCCTATGCCTTTGCGCTGGCCCAGCGTATAGAAACTCAGGCCCACATGTTCACCCACGACCTTGCCTTCCGGTGTCATCATCGGGCCCGGCTTATAGGACAGGTAGCGATTGAGAAAATCGCGGAACGGGCGCTCGCCGATGAAGCAGATGCCGGTCGAATCCTTTTTCGCGGCATTCGGCAGCTTCAATTGTTCGGCGATGCGGCGCACCTCGGTCTTGTGGATTTCTCCGAGCGGGAACAATGTCTTCGACAATTGCGCCTGATTCAGGCGATGCAGAAAATAGCTTTGGTCCTTGCTGGCGTCGACGGCTTTCAGTAGCTGGAAGCCGCCGGCCTGCGGTCCGTCAGTGACTTGGCGCACGCGCGCATAGTGGCCGGTGGCGATCAGGTCGGCACCGAGCTGCATGGCATGATCGAGAAAGGCCTTGAACTTGATTTCGGCATTGCACAGCACGTCCGGATTCGGCGTGCGGCCGGCCTGGTATTCGCGCAGGAATTCGGCGAACACGCGGTCCTTGTATTCGGCAGCAAAATTGACAGCCTCGATGTCGACGCCGACCACGTCGGCCACGCTGGCCGCATCGATCCAGTCCTGGCGCGTCGAGCAATATTCGGAATCGTCGTCGTCTTCCCAATTCTTCATGAACAGGCCGATGACTTCATAGCCTTGTTCCTTGAGCAGCCAGGCCGATACCGAGGAATCGACGCCGCCCGACATGCCGATCACGACTTTTTTCTTAGCCACGGCTTGCGTCCTCGTTTGCGTCTTTTCTGGCGACGATGTTCGGGTGCGCATACAGCAGCGACATGGGCGCGCGCTGGCCGGCCAAGTAGTCTTCTATGCACTTGAGCACCAGCGGGCTGCGATGTTTTTCCGGGCAGGCAGCCAGTTCATCGTAAGACATCCACACCGTGCGCAGGATGCCCTTGTCCAGCGGACGATCGTGGACAGCACCCAGGTTGCCGCAAAAGGCGAAGCGCACATAGGTGACGTCGCCGCCGGTGCGCGCCGAAACGTAGCGCGACATATAGGTGCCGAGCAGCGCGGTCGGCACGAAATCGTGCGCGGTTTCTTCCAGCGTTTCGCGCACCACGGCTTCCTGCAGCGACTCGTCGGGATCGAGATGGCCGGCCGGCTGATTGAGCCGCACGCCATCGCCGGTTTCTTCCTCGACCAGCAGGAAGCGGCCGTCGCGCTCGATGATGGCGGCCACCGTGACCGAGGGTTTCCAGACTTCGCTCATATTCGAATTCAATTGGTACTGGACCGATATGGCCTCTTGAAAAGATCGCTCATTTTACCGTGTCGTCCGGCGGCCCGCCCAATGGGAGCCTTGGGGCGAACTAACCGGAATATGCAAATAAAGAATGTGTCTGAGGATGTGTTGTATGGTGATTTCGGTTAGTTGTTCTTTTTAAAATTTTCCGTGTAAGATCGTAGGCCAACATACATACCACTTATACATACCACTTGGGGGAGGCATATGCCGCTGAAGATAGGCGTGCCCAGGGAAATATTCCCTGGCGAGAAACGGGTTGCAACCGTTCCGGAAGTTGTTGAAAAACTCATCAAACTCGGATTCTCTGTCGCGGTGCAGTCTGGTGCCGGAGACGCGTCGAATTTCGACGACGCTTCCTATCGCGCAGCCGGTGCGGAGATCGTCGAGGATGCCACCAAGCTGTGGGCAGCCTCCGACATCGTCTTCAAGGTGCGCGGGCCGGGCGAGGAAGAAGTCCGCCTGATGCGCGAAGGCGGCACCCTGATCAGCTTCATCTGGCCCGCGCAAAACCCTGATTTGCTGCAAAAGCTTGCCGCCAAGCGCGCCACGGTGCTGGCCATGGATAGCGTACCGCGCATGTCGCGTGCGCAAAAAATGGATGCACTCAGCTCGATGGCGAACATCGGCGGATACCGCGCCGTGATCGAAGCCGCACATCACTTCGGCCGTTTCTTCACCGGCCAGATCACGGCCGCAGGCAAGGTGCCGCCGGCCAAGGTGTTCGTGATCGGTGCCGGTGTCGCCGGCCTGGCCGCGATCGGCGCCGCTGCCGGTCTGGGCGCGATCGTGCGCGCCAACGACACGCGTCCCGAAGTGGCCGACCAGATTACCTCGCTTGGCGGTGAATTCGTCCCTGTCGACTATAAGGAAGAAGGTTCCGGCGTCGGCGGCTATGCCAAGGTAATGAGCGAAGGCTTCCTCAAGGCGCAGGCCGAAGTGTTCGCCAAGCAGGCCAAGGAGGTCGACATCATCATCACCACTGCCCTGATTCCGGGCAAGCCGGCGCCGCGCCTGATTACCGCTGCAATGGTTGAGTCCATGCGCGCCGGCAGCGTGATCGTCGACATGGCGGCTGAGCAGGGCGGCAACTGCGAATTGACGGTGCCGGGCCAGGTCGTGGTCAGGCATGGCGTGACCATCATCGGTTACAGCGATTTGCCCAGCCGCCTGGCCAAGCAGGCCAGCACGCTGTATGCGACCAACCTGCTGCGCCTGACCGAGGAGCTGTGCAAGACCAAGGATGGCAACATCGACGTCAACTTCGACGACGAAGTCTTGCGCGGCACCACCGTGATCAAGGAAGGCAACGTGACCTGGCCGCCGCCGGCGCCCAAGTTGTCGGCCGCGCCTGCTGCCAAGCCGGCGGCGAAAGTGGAAGTCGCCAAGGCGCCGGCGCATGGCGCCAGCGGTGAGCCCATGGCGGGCACGTCGCTGGCAGTCTTGTTCGGTATCGGCGCCTTGCTGTTCTGGTTCATCGGCGCGCATGCGCCGGCTGCTTTCCTCGGGCATTTCACGGTGTTCGTGCTGGCTTGCTTCGTCGGTTACATGGTGGTGTGGAACGTCAAGCCAGCCTTGCACACGCCGCTGATGAGCGTCACCAATGCGATTTCCAGCATTATCGCCATCGGCGCCCTGGTGCAGGTGGCGCCGCCGCAGACTTTTGTCGGCTGGCTGGCGCACGGCGACCAGCCCAACGAATGGGTGCGCTGGCTGGCCGCGGGCGGCATCGTGCTGGCCGCCATCAACATGTTCGGCGGCTTTGCCGTCACCCAGCGCATGCTGGCGATGTTCCGCAAATAAGCGAGGGATAGAAGAACCATGTCTGAAAGTCTTGCAACCGTCTCCTATATCGGAGCCACGATACTCTTCATCCTCTGTCTCGGCGGCTTGAGCAATGCCGAAACTTCGCGCCGCGGCAACCTGTACGGCATGATAGGCATGACGGTCGCCATGCTGGCGACCATCTTCGGGCCGCACGTCACTTCCGCCGGCTTGTCCTGGATCGTCGTCGCGGTCGTGGTCGGCGCCAGCGTCGGCCTGTATCTGGCGCGCACCGTGCAAATGACGCAGATGCCTGAGCTGGTGGCCTTCATGCACAGCATGGTCGGCCTGGCTGCCATGCTGGTCGGCTTTGCCAACTACATCGACCCGGCCTCCGGCATGATGCAGGGCGCCGAACGCACCATCCATGAAACCGAAATCTACATCGGCATCCTGATCGGCGCGGTCACCTTGTCCGGCTCCGTGATCGCCTTCGGCAAATTGTCCGCCCGCATCGGCGGCAAGCCGGTGCTGCTGCCGGGTCGCCATTGGCTAAACCTGGCCGCCTTGCTGGTCGTGCTGTATTTCGGCTACGTTTTCCTCAACGCCGAGTCAAGCCAGGGCATGGCGGCCTTGCTTGTCATGACGGTGATCGCGCTGCTGTTCGGCGTGCACATGGTGATGGCCATCGGTGGCGCCGACATGCCGGTGGTGGTGTCGATGCTGAACAGCTATTCGGGTTGGGCGGCGGCGGCAACCGGTTTCATGTTGTCGAACGACTTGCTGATTGTGACCGGCGCCTTGGTCGGCTCCAGTGGCGCGATTCTGTCCTACATCATGTGCCGCGCCATGAACCGCAATTTCATCAGCGTGATTGCCGGCGGTTTCGGCACCGGCAGCGGTGCTCCTGCCGCTGGCGCAGGTGGTGCAGGTGGTACGACCCAGCCGGCCGGCGAAGTGGTGGCGGTCAGCGCCGCCGAAACAGCCGAACTGCTGCGCGAAGCCAAGAACGTGATCATCGTGCCCGGCTACGGCATGGCAGTGGCGCAAGCCCAGCACACCGTGTATGAGATCACCAAGCTGTTGCGCGAGAAGGGCGTCAACGTGCGCTTCGGCATCCATCCGGTCGCGGGCCGCATGCCGGGCCACATGAACGTGCTGCTGGCCGAAGCCAAGGTGCCCTACGATATCGTGTTCGAAATGGACGAGTTGAACGAAGACTTTGCCGACACCGACATCGCCATGGTGATCGGCGCCAACGACATCGTCAACCCGGCCGCGCAAGAGGATCCGACCTCCCCTATCGCCGGCATGCCGGTGCTCGAAGTGTGGAAGGCCAGGACATCGATCGTGATGAAGCGTAGCATGGCTTCCGGCTATGCCGGCGTCGACAATCCGCTTTTCTACAAGGACAACAACCGCATGCTGTTCGGCGACGCCAAGAAGATGCTGGACGAGGTGCAGACCGCCCTACGTGCTTGATGAGTGCTTGATGTGGGTTTGAGCCGCCGTAGTTTCGGCGGTCTATGAACGCTGGCCGAACATCATGTGTTCGGCCAGCATTTTTTTTGCCGGTCGCAGCACGTCGATCAACCCCAGTGAGGCGCCCAGCAGCGTTTGCGAAAGCGCCCCCTCCGGTGCGGCGGCGAAGACGCGCGCCATGACATCGGTCAGGCGTATGGTCAGGCTGCGATCGGTACGCCTGCCGGCGACGAAGCGCTGCAGCGCCGCGGGGCTATTGTCTTCAGCGAGCAGGCGTGCCAATACCATGGCATCGCGCAAGCCGAGATTGAGCCCTTGTCCCGCCACCGGGTGCAGCGTCTGCGCCGCATTGCCGATGGCGACGCTGCATTTGACACTTTCCGTGTTGGACGCTTCCGTGTTCAGTCCCAAGGGGAAGGCGGCGCGCGGTGTGATGCGCGTAAAGCGGCCCAGGCGCGTGCCGAAGGCCGCTCCCAGCGCTTCCAGGAAGGCATCGTCAGCCAGCGCCAGCAATTCTGCCGCGCGCGCCGGCCGCACGCACCAGACCAAGGCATAACCGTCATCCTGCGGCAGCAGGGCCAGCGGACCCTGCTCAGTGAAGCGCTCGTAGGCGCGATGCGCGATGGCTTTATCGGCCCACACCTGCGCGACCACGGCAGTCTGATCGTAATCGCGTTGAACGCTCTTGCCGGCCTGCTCGGGATAGATGCCACCTTCGGCCTGTGCAGCCAGCGTGGCATGTACGACAGTGCCGTCGGCGCAAGTGAGTGTTACACCGGTCTCGGACTCATCGAGCGCGTTGACCTGCAGCGGTCTCAAGACGGCAATGCCCTCCCCGGCCGCCCGGGCAGCGAGCGCATTCACCAATGCGCCGTAGCGTGTGACGTAGCCCAGGGCCGGCAGGTCGAATTCCCTGCGGTCGATCAGGGTGCGGCCGAAGTGGCCGCGGCGCGAGACGTGGATTTCTTCAATGGCGGTGGCTGCCGCCGCAGCAGCAGTCAATAAGGACCAGGCGCCGACTGCTTCGAGGATTTGCCGGCTGCCATAGGACAGGGCGATTGAACGCGGATCCTTGGCCGCCTGCTCCACGGTCTTGCCGTCGACCAGCGCGATGCGTCCGGCTGCCATGCCATGCTTGGTCAACAACAGTGCCAGCGTCAGGCCCACGGGGCCGGCGCCGCAAATCGCGATATCGTATTTGTTGTAATCGGCAGTCAATGCCGCACCGTCTTTTCTGCGTAAGGCGCATTCAGTGCAGCCAGGCGTTCAGGCGTACCGACATCGAACCAATCGCCGCGATAGATATCGCCGCCGACCTGGCCGCGCTCGGCCCAAGCGCGCAGGATGGGCGCGAGCTTGGCGGTCTGACCTGGTTGAATCTCGTTGAAAATTTCCGGCCGGTATACGCCTATGCCGGAAAAGGTGTAGCGCGGACCGCCTTCGTTGGCGACGGAAAAGCTGTTGAGCGCAAAGTCACCTTGCGGATGATGTTCGGGGTTCTTGACCAGGTAAAGCCAGGCGACATCGCGCCGGTCGGCCGGATGCGGATTGCCCCACACGTCATTGTCCTCAAGCACGCTCTTGACCTGGCTGAAGTCGAAATGCGGGCAATAAATGTCGCCGGCCACGGCAACGAAGGGCTCATCGCCGAGCAGTGCGCGCGCCTGGGCGATGCCGCCTGCCGTTTCCAGCGCCGTTTCCTCGGCCGAATAACTGATGCGGGCGCCGAAGTTTTCTCCAGTGCCGAGGGAGTCCACAATCATGTGCCCCAGGTGAGAATGGTTGATCACGATCTCGGTGATGCCGGCGCGCACCAGGTTGAGGATATGCCAGACGATCAGAGGCCGGCCGCGTACTTTCAGTAGCGGCTTGGGGCAGGAATCGGTCAGCGGGCGCATCCGTTCGCCGCGTCCGGCGGCAAAAATCAAGGCTTTCATGGCAGTGTCTAGAACGTATAACCGACTTTGGGCGCTTCGCCCTCGAGCTGATCGAGCAGGCGGATCAGCGGCTTCAATTCCTTGTAGCGGCTGGCGGTACTGCGCACATAGTGCATGACCAGCGGCAAATCGCTGAGGTAGGCATCCTTGCCGTCACGGTGGTACAGGCGCGCGAAAATGCCGAGAATTTTCAGATGCCGCTGCAGGCCGGTGAATTCGAAGTCGCGATAAAAAGTGTCGATATCGGGCGCCACAGGCAAGCCGGCGCGCTTGGCGCGCTCCCAGTAGCGGATCGCCAGGTCGAGTACCATTTCCTCGTCCCATTGGATGTAAGCGTCGCGCAGCAGCGAGGCGATATCGTAGGTGATGGGGCCGAAGCGTGCATCCTGGAAATCGAGGATGCCGGGATTTCCTTTTTGCAACACCATCAAATTGCGCGAATGGTAGTCGCGATGCACATAGACTTGCGGTTGCGCCACGATATTGGCCAGCAGCGCATCGAAGACGGCATTCAAGTCCTTGCTTTGGGCGTCACTCAGGGTCTTGCCCAAATGCTTGCCCACATACCATTCGGGGAATAGCATCAGTTCGCGTTGCAGGAAGGCGCGGTCGTACTCGGGCAAGACCTCGGCGCGGCTGTGCACCTGTATCAATATCAGGGCGTCGATGGCGTCGATATACAGCTTGTGTGCATTGTCGGGGCCGAGTGCGTTGAGGTAAGTGGTGTTGCCGAAGTCGGAAATCAGCAAAAAGCCGTTGTCGGCATCCTGGGCCAGGATGTGCGGCACCGAGACGCCGGCCTGCTCGAACAATTGCGCAACCTGCAGATAGGCGCGTGCGTTTTCCTGCGGCGGCGGCGCGTCCATCGCGATGTAGCTGGCGCCATCGGCCGCATCCAGGCGGAAATAGCGGCGGAAGCTGGCGTCGGCCGATGCCGGGCGCAAGCTGTCGAGCTGCAGTGTCGGGGTCGTTAAAGTGCCGAGCCATTGGCTCAATTGCGTGAAACGGGGATCAGTCGGGGGGGTAAAAGACATGGAACGAGATATAAAGCGGGCCGGAAATGCCAATGTGGAACGATTTTGAGGGAGGGCGCGAAAGCGTCCTACATCGAGAGTTCCCATATAATACGGGATTCGACTAAAAAATACGCCAAATGCCGTGCCAAAACGGATATTCATGTGGTGCTTGATTCCTTGATTTCATGACCAGGTTTCCGGCATTTTCCGATCTTCCGCGTCTTTTGCCCCTGACCCTTGCCGTTGTCGCAAGCTGGTCGGCGGCAACGCTCGCGCACGCGCAAACGGCGCCCATGCAGCCGGCGAGCGGTACCGGCGATACTTTCGGCACGGCCGTCAATACCGCGGCGATCGACGTGGTTGCCGCTCCGCCCGCGCCCAAGAAAGGGCGGCAGGACAAGAGCTGTCCGCAGAATGCGCGCGCCGAAAGCATGAGCGGCAGCCCGGACCGCGTCATGCACATGGATAAGGACGTCGAAGTGTCGCAATGCGATACCGCCGTCAAGGCCGATCAGGCTACCTACTACGTGATCGACGACTTGATCGAGGCGTCCGGTCACGTGAAGATGATGCGCTTCGGCGACCTGTATACCGGCGACGAACTGAAACTGAAGATGGATACGGGCACCGGCTATATGCTCGACCCGACCTATCATCTGGCCAGCAATAACGCGCAAGGCCAGGCCAAGCGCATCGATTTCGAAGGCGACGATCACGCCAAGGTGATCGACGGCAGCTACAGCACCTGCGAGGGGCCGGATCCGGACTGGTACCTGAAGTCTTCGACCATGGACATCGACCGCGGCCGCGATACCGGCAGTGCTTCGCACGCGGTGCTTTACTTCGACGATTGGCCCATCCTGTGGGCGCCGGAAATGCCGTTTCCGCTGTCGGACGCGCGCAAATCGGGTTTTCTGGCGCCGACCGTAGGCGGCTCGAATCGCGGCGGACTCGACATCGAGACGCCCTATTATTTCAATATCGCGCCGAACCGCGATTTGACGCTGTTCCCGAATTTCATTACGCAGCGCGGCGTCCAGATCGGGGCCGATATGCGGTACCTGGAACCAACGTTCAACGGCGAAACCAAGCTGGAAATCCTGCCGCACGATGCCGCCACCGGCACCGACCGTTGGGCCATCAGCTCCGTGCAGAACACCGTGCTGGCGCCGGGTTTGACCTTCAACTGGAATCTTAACGCGGCTTCCGACGACAACTATCCGAACGACTTCACGCGCACCATTACCACGGCCGCACAGCGCCTGCTGGGGCGCGGCGTCGATCTTACCTATGCGCAGCCGTTCTGGTATGCGAGTCTGCGCGCGACCGGTTATCAGGTGCTGCAAGACCCGCTGGCGCCGATCACCCAGCCTTACGACCGCTTGCCGCAATTCCTGTTCCATGCCGGCCGTCAGGATGTCGGCGGTTTCGACTGGTCGACCGATTTCGAGGCGGTACGCTTCTGGCAACCCGACATGGTCGAGGGCGACCGCTATACGTTTACGCCCAGCCTGGCTTACCCGATGATCGCGCCGGGCGGCTTCCTGACGCCGAAGCTTTCCTTCAATCTGACGAAATACGATCTGCAGGACCAGGCTCAGGGCACGCCGGGCCAGTTTACGCGCAGCGTGCCAACCTTTTCGCTGGATAGCGGTCTGATCTTCGAGCGCGATACCGAACTGTTCGGCAGGGATTTCACGCAGACCCTGGAACCGCGCCTGTTCTACGTGCGTACGCCGTATCGCGACCAGAGCCTGATTCCGAATTTCGACAGCGCCGACGCCGACGTCAGCTATGCGCAGTTGTTCAACACCAACCGTTTCATCGGCGGCGACCGCATCGGCGACGCCAACCAGGTGACGGCGGCCGTGGTCACGCGCTTCATCGAGGCCAGCGGCGAAGAACGGGCGCGTTTCGCGATCGGCCAGCGCTTCGCCTTCAATCAGGAAGAGGTGACGCTGCCTGGCGAATTGCCTGCCTCCACCAGTAAATCCGACCTGCTGTTCTCTGCGTTGGGGCGGTTTTCCGCGCTGTTGAGCGGCAGCGCCGATATCGACTATAGTGAGAGCACGCACAGCGTGAACCAGGCCAATCTCGTGATGCGCTGGCAGCCTGGACCGAAAAAGCTGTTCAACGTGCAGTATCTGCGCGATGTGCAAAATGGCGTGCAGCAATTCGATACTTCGGGCCAATGGCCGATTTTGCAGCGCTGGTACGCGGTGGGGCGCGTCGACTATTCGGTGCCCGACCACAAGATCGTCCAAGGCCTGATGGCGGTCGAATACAAGGCCGACTGCTGGGTGTTCCGCTTCGGCGGCCAGCATACGCAGACCGCGACCGCAGTCAGCTCGACATCGACTTTTTTCCAGCTTGAGCTGAACGGATTCGCCCAACTGGGTTCTAATGCGCTGGAAGCAATCCGGCTCAATGTGCCGGGCTATCAGGCAGTGAATCAAGCACCCAAGCCGGTCAATCCATAAAGAACACAGGCATGAATTTCTTTTCAACCACACCTTTTCAACCCCACCCAACCCCACCATTAATGAGCAAGATCATGAACTCTCCCACCAAGCTGGCGACAATATTTTTGACCGCATTGTGGGTCCAGTCCGGTGCGTGGGCACAAACTGCTCCCGCAGCAAGCCCTGCAGCCGCCCCTGCTGCTTCGGCTGCTCCGGCCAAACCGCGCGTCGAAACACAGTTGGCCGATGCGATCGTCGTGGTGGTGAACGACGACGTGATCACACGCAACGAGCTCAACGAGCGCATGAAGTTCATCGAAAAGAATATGAGGGCGCAGGGTGTGGCGATGCCGCCGCAGACGGAATTCCGAAAGCAGGTGCTGGAGCGCATGATCATCGACCGCGCGCAAATCCAGTTGGCCAAGGACGACGGCCTGCGTATCGACGACTTGATGCTCGATCAATACGTGCTGCGCATTGCCGAATCTAGCAAGATGACCATGCAGCAATTTCGCGACCAGGTGGAACGCGACGGCACACCGTTTCCGAAATTCCGCGAGGCGATCCGCGATGAAATCCTGATGCAGCGTGTACGCGAGCGTGAAGTCGAAAACAAGCTGCAGATCACCGAATCTGAAGTAGACAATTACCTTGCGGCGCAAAACGGCGCGAAGGCGGCGCAGCAGGAACTGGACTTGGCGCACATCCTGATCGGCATTCCGGAAAACGCCAGCGCCGAGCAGATTGCCGCGCGCCGCGCCAAGGCCGAGGACTTGCTGCGTCAATTGAAGTCGGGCGCCGACTTCGCCAAATTGGCGGCAACCTATTCCGATTCCTCCGATACCGCGATCAAGGGCGGCGACCTGGGTTGGCGCAATCAAGACCGTCTGCCGCAGCTTTTCCTCGATGCCGTCGCCAACCTGCAGCCGGGCGAGGTGTCGGGCATCGTCAAGAGCGCAAACGGCTTTCACATCGTCAAGCTGGTCGGCAAGCGCTCGCCCAGCGTGATGCGTGGCGGCCAACCGACCGTTCCGACCGTGCAGCAGACCCATGTGCGCCATATCCTGATCAAGGTCAATCAAGTCGTGACGGCGACCGAAGCGCGCCGCAAGCTCACCGAACTGCGCGACCGCCTGGTCAACAAGGCAGCCACTTTCGAGGACTTGGCGAAGCTGTATTCGAATGACGGCTCGGCCGCCAAGGGCGGCGACCTGGGCTGGGTCTATCCAGGCGACCTGGTGCCTGAATTCGAGAAAGTCATGAACACGCTGCAACCCGGTGAAGTCAGCGATCCGGTACAGACCCAATTCGGTTTCCACCTGATCCAAGTGATCGAACGCAAGAGCGACGACGTCTCGAAAGAGCGCCAGCGCCTGCTGGCGCGTCAGGCTATCCGCGAGCGCAAGCTTGACGAAGCGACGCAAGACTGGTTGCGCGCGTTGCGCGACCGTACCTACGTCGAATTCCGCTCGGACGACAAGTGATTCATGAGCGCGACGGCTAGCGGCATGAGCGCTGTGGGCCCGCAAGGCCGGCGTTCGCGCGTAGCCGTCACCTGTGGCGAACCGGCCGGAATCGGCCCGGAAATCGCCGTTCGCGCCGCCTGGCAACTGCGCCAGGCCGTCGAGGCCGTCCTGGTCGGCGATGCTGCTTTTCTGGCGCTGACCGCAGCGGCCATCGACCCCGCCATACAACTGGTGGCCTTGTCGCAGCAGGCTTTGCGCAACGACGGTCTGCCGGCTTTCGGCATCGATCGTATTGCCGTGATCGATTGTCCCTTGCAGACACCGGTTATTCCGGGAACACTGGACAGCGGCAACGGGCGGGCCGTCTTGCAGACGCTCGACGTGGCCATCTCCTGCGCCATGGGGGGAACGGTTGATGCCATCGCCACCGCACCGCTGCAAAAAAGCATCATCAACGATGCCGGCGTGCCTGGCGTACTGTTTACGGGGCATACCGAATACCTGGCCGAGAAAACCGCCACCGAACAAGTTGTCATGATGCTGGCAGGGCCCACTTCGTCTGGCGCGCCTTTGCGGGTAGCGCTCGCCACCACGCATCTGCCGCTGAAGGAAGTGAGCGGCGCCATCACGACCGATGGCTTGCTGCGTACGCTGCGCATCATCGATGCCGATTTGCGTGGCAAATTCGGTTTGGCAAAGCCGCGCATCCTCGTTGCCGGCTTGAATCCGCACGCTGGCGAAGGCGGGTACCTGGGGCGGGAAGAGATAGACGTCATTATCCCTGCGCTGCAGGCGGCGCAGGCCGCCGGCATTGCCGTCAGCGGCCCCTATCCGGCCGATACCCTGTTCCAGCCCAAGTACCTGGAACAGGCCGATTGCGTATTGGCGATGTACCACGACCAGGGACTGCCGGTGCTCAAATACGCAAGCTTCGGCCGCGGCGTCAACGTCACGCTCGGGTTGCCCATCATTCGCACGTCGGTCGATCACGGCACCGCGCTCGACCTGGCTGCGCAAGGCATCGGCCGTGCCGACCACGGCAGCATGCTGGCCGCCATCGAGCTGGCGGCGCAGATGGCTGTGGCCGGCAGGGGGCATAGGCAGACTTCATGAAACATATTGCCCGCAAACGTTTTGGACAGAATTTCCTGACCGATCAATCGGTGCTGGACAACATCATGCGCGTGATCGATGCGCAACCCGGCGATTCTATGGTCGAGATCGGTCCCGGCCTGGCGGCCATGACGCGCTTGCTGTTGGAGCGCGTGCGCCAGTTGCACGTGGTCGAACTCGATCGCGACCTCGTGGCGCGCCTGGGCAAGGAGTTCGATCCGGCCAGGCTGGTGGTGCATGCCGCCGACGCCTTGCAATTCGATTTCTCCGGCATCCCGGTTGCCGCCGGCAACAAGCTGCGTGTGGTGGGCAACTTGCCCTACAACATTTCCAGCCCCCTGCTTTTTCATCTGGCCGAGATTGCGCCGCGCGTACAAGACCAGCACTTCATGCTGCAAAAGGAAGTGGTAGAACGCATGGTGGCCGAACCGGGCGGCAAGGAGTACGGGCGGCTGTCGGTCATGCTGCAATGGCGCTACCATATGGAATTGATGTTCATCGTCCCGCCCGAAGCCTTCGATCCGCCACCCCGGGTCGAGTCCGCCATCGTGCGCATGATTCCGTTGACGCAACCGCTGGCCTGTGATGCGGCGCGCCTGGAAGCGGTGGTGACGAAAGCGTTTTCGCAGCGGCGCAAGGTGATACGCAATTGCCTGGCGGGGATGTTTACCGAGCATCAGTTGGTCGATGCCGGCATCGACCCGCAATTGCGGCCGGAAGCGGTGCCTATGGAGCAGTATGTCGCCCTCGCCAACCTCGGATAGGCGAGGGTAGTGTAGTTCCAACCCTGGGAGGTGTTCGCATGCAAGCTTTGGCAAAATGCGCCGTCGGCGCGGCAAGTCTGCTGTTGCTGTCCAGCCTTGCTCTCGGCGACGAGATCAAGCGCAGCTCCAACCCGAATTCCACCCTGCCGCTGGCGACAGCGGTTACCGTGCCGGCCGGTGCGACTATCACCTTCTTCAGCGGTACGCTGGCCGATGTCGCCAACCCCGACGCACCCAAGGGCACCGTTGAAGCCTATGGCGACACCAGGACCCAGGCGACTTCCATCCTCAGGAAATTCGAAAAGCTGTTGGCCGCGGAGGGCTATTCCATGGCCGACGTGGTCAAGGTCAACGTGTTTCTGGTGGGTGATCCCAAGCTCGACGGCAAGATGGACTTTGCCGGCCTGAACGCGGCCTATGGTCAGTTCTTCGGCACCGCCGCACAGCCGAACAAGCCGGTGCGCACGACGCTGCAAATTGTGGCTCTGCCCATGCCAGGCGGTTTGGTCGAGATTGAGCTGACGGCTGCGCGCGTGGCGCAAAAATAAATGCGAATCAGGCTTTGCGCTCGATCAGTTCGATCTTGTAGCCGTCCGGGTCTTGCACGAAGGCGATCACGGTGGTGCCGCCTTTGACCGGCCCCGCTTCGCGCGTGACCTTGCCGCCGGCCGCCTTGATGGCGTCGCAAGTGCCGTGGACGTCTTCGACGCCGATGGCGATGTGGCCATAGGCGGTGCCGATCTCATACTGCTCGACGCCATAGTTGTAGGTCAGCTCCAGTTCCGCGTGCTCGGGATTGGTGCCGTAGCCGACGAAGGCCAGCGTGTATTGCTGCTCGGGACGGTCGGTGGTGCGCAGTAGGTTCATGCCGAGCAGCCGGGTGTAGAAGCTTATCGAGCGCTGCAAGTCGCCTACGCGCAGCATGGTGTGCAGAATTCTAGAGGTTCCCATAAGTCATTCTCTAACGAGTTAGAAAGCCGGCAGCGTTTCCGGCGTATGTTCGCGCAAGGCCTTCCTGGCGGACTCGAATTCCGGGAACACCGACTGCACGGTGGCCCAGAAGCGCGGGCTGTGATTCATCTCGCGCAGATGCGCCAGTTCGTGCGCGACCACGTAGTCGATCAATTCCAGTGAGAAATGGATAAGGCGCCAATTCAGGCGAATCTTGCCGTCTGCCGTGCACGAGCCCCATTGCGTCAGCGCTGACGACAGCGCAAACGAGTGGTAGCTGACGTCCAGCTTTTCCGCATACACGGGCAAACGTGCGGCGAAGAGGGCCTTGGCCCGTGCCTGCAGCCAGCTTTGCACGCGATCCTTCAATTGCCGCTCGGCCGCTTCGGCAGGCAGGGAAACGGTCAATTCACGCGTCGTCTCATCATAGGCGATGCCGTCGGCATGGCCGGCACGGATGCGCAGCGTGATGTCGGCGCCGAGATAGGGCAGGGTGGCGCCGTCGCGCCACTCCGTTTGCGGGTGCAGGCGTGCAGTGCGCTCGCGCCGCTCGTGGAGCTTGGTCAGGATCCAGCGCTGCTTTTCGTTGATGGCATTGTCGATCTCGACCAGCGTGACCCATTTGGGCGCCGTGACGCGCAAGCCGTCTTCGTCGATCAGGAAACCGATCGAGCGGCGCTTGGAACGGACCAGGGTGTAGTCGAGAGAAAATTCCTGCAGCTGGATGCGGCGCCGGCCCGGTGTCAGGTGAGGCGTGATGCGTTCGCTCGGCGACAATAGTTGCGCGATGGGGGATTTGCTTTCTTCGGGCAGGCGTTCAATCAGCGTTTGCGCAAACAGGTCCGAAGCGAAGAAGTCCAGCTGCAGCGACAGCTGGTTCGGGTCGGGCGAGGTTTTGCGTAGCAGTTTCTTCAAAATGCTGATCGAGGACTCTTTTATCTTGCCAAATAAGCGTGCGGCGAAATTACGCGCATTTCCGATTCTATCCAGCTTTCGACCTTTTGCATCAATTCGCCGGCCTCCATGCCGTCCGGCGCGATCGGCTTGCCGATCGATACGGTGATCAAGCCCGGGGTTTTCACAAAAGAGTTTTTACCCCAGCATTCGCCGGAATTCAAGGCGATCGGCACCACAACAGCGCCGGTGGCGACAGCCAGGCGGGCACCGCCGTTCTTGTAACGACCCTGCTGTCCGACCGGGATGCGCGTGCCTTCGGGGAACATGATAACCCATTGCCCGCCGGCCAGCCGTCTTTTGCCCTGCACCTCGACTTGGGCAAATGCGTCCCGGCCCTTGGCGCGGTCAATCGGTATCATGCGCAGCAAGCCGAGCGCCCAGCCGAAGAAAGGCAACAGCAGCAATTCGCGCTTGAACACGAAGACCAGCGGACGCGGCATGGCGCAAAACAAAAAAATGGTTTCCCAGGCCGACTGGTGCTTGCTCAGCAGGATGACGGGCGCGTCGGGCAAATTCTCGTAGCCCTTGAACTGGTAGCGGATGCCGCATAAAGCCCTGGCGAGCCAGATGATGAAGACGTTCCAGCGCGCAGTGACAAAGTAGCGCTTGGCGTAGGGCAGGGGCGAGGCCAGCATGCATACCATGGCCCACGGTATGGTGACCGCCACCATGATGAGCAGGAATAGAACCGAGCGCAAGAACAGGATGGCGCGTGACATCGAATCTCCGGAATAGGGCGCGATGGCGCCGGTATGAGCGAACTTAAATCGAACTTAAATTATTCGGCGGCCTGGCCGCCGAGCAGCAGATGGTCGACCACTGCGCCGAGGTTGGCAAAAATCTGCGTGCCGGGCGGCAGGCCGCCCTTGGCGCGCGTGGCCTCGCCCTTGCCGGTCAAGACCAGGTAAGGCGTGCATCCAGCCACGTAGCCGGCTTGCAGGTCGCGCAGCGAATCGCCTACCATGGGCACGCCCTTCAGGGGGAGGTCGAAACGCTTGCCGATGGCTTTCAGCATGCCGGCCTTGGGTTTGCGGCAGTCGCAATTGTCGACCGCCGCGTGCGGGCAGTAGAAGATGGCGTCGACATCGGCGCCGATCTGCTGGGCGGCGTTGTGCAGCTTCTGATGGATGGCATTGAGCGTCGTAATGTCGAACAGGCCGCGCGCCACGCCGGATTGGTTGGTGGCGACGGCGACGCGATATCCGGCCTGGTTCAGCCGCGCGATCGCCTCCAGCGCGCCCGGGATGGGAATCCATTCGCCGGGCGATTTGATGAAGGAATCGGAATCGTGGTTGATCACGCCGTCACGGTCGAGAATAATCAGTTTCATCACGGGTCCGCGATCAGGCCGCCAGCTTGGAAATGTCGGCCACCCGGTTCATCATCTGGTGCAAGTTCGACAGTAGCGCGATGCGATTGTTGCGCAGCTGCAAATCCTCATCCATGACCATCACCTTGTCGAAGAATTGATCGACTTCGGCGCGCAGCTGCGCCAGCCGCGTCAAGGTTGCCGTGAAGTCGCCTTGGGCAAACGCGCTGTCGATGTCGGGCTGGCAGGTGGTCATGGCCTGGTGCAGCGCCTGTTCGGCCGCTTCGCGCAACAGGCCGTTTTGTACCGAGGCGACCACGCCCTCGGCATTCTTCTTGAGAATATTGGTGATGCGCTTGTTGGCGGCGGCCAGCGAAGCTGCATCCGGCAGCAAGGCAAATGCTTTGACCGCCTGCAGGCGCTCGGCGATGTTGTCGAGCACGTCCGGCTGCTGTGCCACCACGGCTTCGATTTCGTTGACCGCATAGCCGCGCTCGCGCAGCAAGCCGCGCAGGCGGTCGTACAGGAAAGTGCTCAGATCGGCGCTCGGGTCCTTGAATTGGGCATTGCCGGCGAACAGTTGCACGGTGTCGGCCAGCAGCGACTTGATCGACAGCGGCAGGCGCTTTTCGATCAGCATGCGCAATACGCCCAGTGCATGGCGGCGCAATGCGAACGGGTCCTTGTCGCCAGTCGGCTGCAGGCCTATGCCCCAGATGCCGACCAGGGTTTCGAGCTTGTCGGCCAGGGCTACCGCAGTGCCGGCCGCCGTGGTCGGCAAGGCATCGCCGGCAAAGCGCGGCTGATAGTGCTCGGAGGCAGCCAAGGCCACTTCTTCGTGCTCGCCGTCGTGACGCGCGTAATAGGTGCCCATGATGCCTTGCAGCTCGGGGAATTCGCCCACCATGTCGGTCAAGAGGTCGGCCTTGGCCAGCAGCGCGGCACGCTCGGCCAGCGCGCGGTCAGTGCCGAGTGCCGAGGCGATCTTGCCGGCCAATTTGACGATGCGTTCGCCGCGTTGGGCCTGGCTGCCGAGCTTGTTGTGGTAGACCACGTTGGCAAGGCCGGGCAGGCGCTCGGCCAGCGTCTTCTTTTTGTCCTGCTCGAAAAAGAATTTGGCGTCAGACAGACGCGGACGCACGACACGCTCGTTGCCGCCGACGATGTGCTGCGGGTCGTTGGTCTCGAGGTTGGAAACAATCAGGAAGCGCGAGCGTAGGCGGCCGTCGCCGTCGGTCAGCGCAAAATACTTCTGGTTGGTCTGCATGGTCAGGATCAGGCATTCCTGCGGCACCGCCAAAAACTCTTCTTCGAAGTGGCAGGCGTACACGACCGGCCATTCGACCAAGGCCGTCACTTCGTCGAGCAGGCTTTCCGGCATCAGCACCTGGTCGTTGCCGGCCTTGTCGAGCAGGGCTGCACGAATCTTTTCCTTGCGCACGTCGATGGCGGCGATCACCTTGCCCTGGCTTTCCAGCAGCACGGCATAGTCGTCCGCATGCTTGATCGCCAATTCACCTTGCGACAAAAAGCGGTGGCCCAGCGTGATGCGTCCCGCAGCCAGGCCGAGCAGGGCGACCGGCGCCACGTCGCCGCCGTGCAAGGCGTTCAGCTTGTGCACCGGGCGCACGAACTGCACGGTCTCGCCATCGGGGCGCTGGTAGCTCATGAGCTTGGGGATGGGCAGCTTGGCAACGCTGTCTTCAAGCGCGGCCT
>JAFANH010000038.1 GCA_019232795.1 Burkholderiaceae bacterium | reverse complement strand
CTTGTTCATTTCGTCGCCGAATGGATGGACGTAGAGAACCGCGCCGACGCATGCCGGCGCAGCCGGCGCGTGATACAGGCAATAGCGCTGGCCCGAGCCCATCCTCAGAAAAAAGGGCTCGGCCCCTGCGGATTCCGCTACCGGCTTCATCCCGCCATTTTTTGCGTTACGAAGGCCGTCAGGCTGCCCACCGTCTCGAACGTGGCTGCCGTGATTTCATCGTCGCCGACGCTGATGCCGAAATGCTCTTCAAGAGCCGTGATGACATGCACCACGCCCATCGAATCGAGTTCCGGGATACTGCCCAGCAGGAGCGAGCTTTCGTTCCAGTGATTTTTGGCGTCGCCAAGGCTCAATACGTCGGCAAGGATATTCTTTACGTCTTCAAGATACATTGGTGTTCTGCGTTTGGTTGGATTGGGTATGAGCCTGCGCCGCGGAGCGCGGGTACTCGACATTCCTGGATTTTCCCACGAGGCGGCGCAAATCCTGCAACACCGGCCAGCGGTAATCGGTCACATGGTACATGGTGCGCTGTTCGCTGGTCCAGCGCAAATGCCATTCCATGACCTTGCCGTAGAATTCAAGGCGCTCGAAAGCCTCGCCTTCGAACAGCAGCTTGCAAGTTTCCTCACGCATCAGGAAGGCTGGAGAAAACGCGTTGTCGACACTTTCGTCGTAAGTGGTTTTCAGCACGATCATGCTGCCGTGGCCTTCGATGCATAAATTCATCGCGACCAATTTATCATCGAACCAATAGCGGAAAATACTGCCTGCGCCTCTGCGGCAAAAGGCTTCCAGCATGGAACGATAAAAGCGTCCCTGCGCATTGTCGGCACCGACGGCCGTACCAATATCGGCTTTCCAGCCAGCACTCTCCAGACGCCCGTAGTCGGCAATTCCGGCTGCGACCTCTTCGGGGGCGCGGCTGATCTGGAGGCGGGTATGGATTCCGTCTTTGGACAACTTGGTCCGTTGCTTTTTCATATTGCTGCGCAAATTCTTGCCGCGCGCGTTCCAGTATTCCTCGAAAGTGCCCTTGATGGTGATGGTGGCGGTATTGATATAGTCCTGAGTGCGCAAATGCAGGCTGTCAGCAGGACGCGGTGTCAAGTCCGGATCTTGCTGTGTGATCCCCACAACCAGCGGAAAGCCCGGCAATTTTTTCCGCAATGCAGCCAGCAAGTGATCCCATTCGACATCGGAACTCTGCAACCACGCACCCAGCGGCGCCTGCGAGGGCTGAAAGGTCTGCCAGACGCCCGGGCGGGAGCGGCTGAGGATGCCCATCGCGTCGATGCGCCCGCCATTTTCATGGCAGGCCAGCACTTCCTTGCCCGTACTGAATTCCGTCAACAGTGGAATAACGAAGTCGAGGTCCAGCAAGGGACTGGCCGGGCCGGCGAGATTGAGCTGTTGCCACTGCTCCCGGTACTGCTGGAATTCGCCGATCGGCAATAGTCGCCAACTCATGCCACACCTTTCATCAGAAAAATATGCCTGATTTGCCCTATCATCCAATCGAGCTCTGCCGGCTTCAGCTCCTGATGGCAGGGAAATTGCATGACGCGACGCGACAGATCGACGCTGACCGGGCAAAGTGTCTCGTCGACGCCGTCCCACAGGAATTCGCCGAAACGGATCACCGGCACACCGGCGTTCTTCAGCAAAGGAAAGACGCGTGCCGGGTCGCGGGCCACCAAGGGGAAGACATAGGGAACGACTTCCTCCGGCAGTTGCGCAAACAAGGGGCGGCAGTCCGGCAGATCGGCCAGCGCCTCCTGCAAGCGCATATAGTTGGCGCGGCGTTTCGCCGCAATGCGGCTCTTTGAAGCCAGGGCAATCAAGACGCGCGAGCATAACGAGGACTTCTTGTCCAGCCAGCTCGGCTCGAACGAGAATCCTCCGTCCGACGCACCCGGCCCAAACGCCTTGTATTTCGTCGGCGCCGTGTTTTTGATTTTGCGCCACGCCAGGTTTTTCAAAGCCATGGGCAAGTACAGCAAAAGCTCGACCGCCTTTAGGCGGCCATACTCGAAGCCTTTCTCCAGAGTATTGAGAACCGCCTTGGCTTCAAACCCGAACCCAGCCGACCGCAGCGGAATTTTGCCGATATCATGGCGTGTCGACACCAGGCAGCCGCCGTCGAAGATGGGAAAAAACTTCATGCTGCTGGCGATGGCGTAATCGCCGTACGCTCCCACCGGGCTGGTATCGCTGCCGCCGAAAAAAGAATGTGCACAATCTTCCACCAGCATCACGCCGCGCTGATCGCACAGCCTGCGCACGACGGATAAGGTCTGGGGAAATCCAAAATAGTGCGTGACCAGCAGCGCCTTGGCGTTGCCGTCCAGGTGCGCCTCGATGTCATCGAGGTCGACCGAGGTGTCTGGCCGGATCTTGTAAAAAACCGGTGTCGCGCCGATGGAAATCACCGGTTCGACCATGGAGCTGCAGTTATAGGCGGGAAGCAGGACCTTGTCGCCCGGGCCGATTTTCATCTGCTGCAAGGCCAAACCAATGGCCATTCTGCCGCTGGTTACAAAGCGCGCTCCCGCATGATTCAAGATCGAGGGCGCTGGACGATGTTTGTCGCGCAGGAAGGTCGCGAGCGACAGGACCGGAGCGGTCGGAATTTTCGGGCGAGGGTAGTCGGGTGAAATGGCGCGCATGGAATGCGGCTGCATTTCAGGCGCCGCATGGCCCGCTGTCTGCGACATTTGCCCCGATTGCGTCCGCGTTGCGGGCGCGCCGGCGTCGCCAGCAGCCCCGCAAACAGTCCCCGAATTTCTCATTTTCCTCCGCAGACAAGCTGGGACCCAAGACAAAAAAGTACCTGTCGGAAACTTTCAATCGCCGGGCAA
>JAFANH010000024.1 GCA_019232795.1 Burkholderiaceae bacterium | reverse complement strand
CCAGTACGGCTTCGACGTAGTCGAGCTGGACCAGGCCGATGGCTGCCGTCACGTTGTTCATGTGATACTTGTAGCCCACGCTGGTCACGTCGACCTCGGTGCGCGGCGCGGCGCGATCGATGCCGAACCAGCGGAACTTGCGCCCTTCCGCCAGCAAACCGGCGGCATCGGCCGGAGTATTGCAAACCAGCATGCCGCCATCCACCGTGGTCATGTGCTTGATCGCCTGCAGCGAAAACATCACGAATTCGGAATGCACGCCGATCGGCTTGCCGCCGTAACGCGCGCCCATGGCATGGGCCGCATCTTCGACTATCGGGACATTGCGCGGTGCGGCCGCTGCACGAATGGCGTCGATATCAACCGGAATGCCGCCGTAATGCACTGCCATCACCGCACGCGTGCGGTCGGTAATCTTGCTTGCCAGCGAACGCGCATCCATATTGCCATTGGCAGGGTCGACGTCGGCCCATACGATCTTGGCGCCGGCATGCAGGATCGCCATATTAGTCGGCTCGGCCGTCATCGCCGTTGAAATCACTTCGTCGCCGGACCGCACCCCGGCCAGGGCCAGGGCGCCATGCAAGGCAGCCGTGCCGGAATAGAACGACAGCACGCCCGACTTTGGTGAAGACAGGCCGATCCAATCGCCAAAGCGGCGCTCGAACTCGACCACCTGCTCGCCTTCGGAAATCAGGCCGCTATACAGCACTTGCTCAAGCTTGGGCATCAAGGCGTCGCGCGGCGGCAGGAACACCTTGAACAAGGGTATGTTTTGCATGCGATGCGCCTGGAATCAGAATTTGGCGAATTCGCCGACCGACATTTCCATGGCTTCGAATTCGTCGTCCGCGCGCTTGATCAATTGCTTGATCTTCTCCTTGTCGACCACGCTGTCGTAGGAACTGTACTCGGTGGTGATGTGGTCGAAATTGACCTTGCTCCACCACGGATGGATCTTGTAATAGTCTCCCTGGTCTTCGGTACGCACCAGCTCTTCTTCGGTCAGCATGATCTCGTTGAGCTTCTCGCCCGGCAGCAGGCCGATGGTGTCGTATTCAAGCGGCTTGCCAAATTCATCGCTGCAAATGGATGCCAGATCGAGGATGCGGGCCGCAGGCGCCTTGCGCACGAAGATCTCGCCGCCCTTTTGGTGTTCGGCCGCGTACAGCACCAGGTCAATGGCGTCGTTCAGAGTCAGCAAAAAGCGCGTCATACGGTCGTCGGTGATGGTCAGCTTGCGCCCGGCAGCCAGCTGGCCACGGAACAACGGGATCACCGAACCGCGCGAACGCAGCACGTTGCCGTAACGCACGCAGGCAAAGCGCGTGCCTTTATTCAGGCGCGACTGGTTGCCCTTGAGGACGATGCGTTCCTGCAGCGCCTTGGTCATGCCCATCACGTTGACCGGCTTGACCGCCTTATCTGTACTGACCATGACGAAAGCTTCCAATTCGTGACGCAGGGCCGCATCCACCACATTTTGCGCACCGATCACATTGGTATTGACCGCCTCGTGCGGAAAATTCTCGCAAGCCGGCACTTGCTTGAGCGCCGCGGCATGGAACATGACGTCGATACCGGCCATGGCTTCGTCCAGACGGTCGCGGTTGCGGACGTCGCCGATCACGAAAGTCAGGTCGCTGCGGCCGCGGTAATAGACACGCATGTCATGCTGCTTCTTCTCGTCGCGGCTGAGCACGCGCACTTCCTTGGCGCCCAAGTCGAGCAGCCGACGCACGATGAAATTACCGAAGGAACCTGTACCGCCGGTGACCAGCACTCTTTTTTGCGTGTAATCCATGACATCCGTCCTTAAAATATATTTGCAACAAGGAAACTATCGACAGTTTAACAGCCCTTGCCCAAGGTTACATTTTTACCATAAAGGTTGTACGATCAAAAAAGGAATAGGCATATCGCAACCCCTCTAATTCCCAGCTGGACTGCTCGCGCACCCTTGGATACTCCAGTATCTGGCCACACTTACGTACAAATTGAAAGCCCCTCGCCAAAAGTGCGGAGACTGCGTTCCATGAAAGAAATACCTCGCCGCGCCCCCGGAATACAAGGCAATGGCCTCACAGCCGACCCGCACGCTTTCGCTGGAAAGTCCATTCCGGGAAATCTGGATGCCCCGACATGAATTCCAACGGCAAGAAAGCCATGGCCGCCCGCCTAGCGCCCCTTCCATTGAAGAAGCATGCAACCGAACTTTCGCAGATCGATCGGACTCGGCTCGTTATGCTCTATGAATCCGGGAAATACCAGGAGCTGGAAAACCAGGCGACAATGTTGGCAGGAAGGCATCCGGAATCGGGATTCCTATGGAAGGCATTGGGATTTGCATTGTTGGCGCAAAACAAGGACGCCGTATCGGCCTTGAAGAAAGCGACCTCGCTCATGCCCGCCGATCCTCAAACGCACAACGATCTAGGGGTTGCCCTGCTTGACAGCAGGCGCCCCGACGCGGCCAAAAAGAGTTTTCTGGACGCATTGGCCCTCAACCCCAATTATGCGGAAGCACACAACAACCTAGGGAATGCTTTGTTGGTTCTCAATCAGCTTGCCG
>JAFANH010000056.1 GCA_019232795.1 Burkholderiaceae bacterium | reverse complement strand
TGCCGTCGGTGGTGAACGCGGCGATCTGGGCCGTGGACATGGCGGCGACGCCGGCGCTGGTCAGCGCGTTGACCTGGTCGGTGGTCAGGTTGTGCACCGCGGCCGTGGTCAAGGCGGCGACTTGCGACGACTTCATGCCGGCGACGTCGGCCGTGGTCAGTGCCACTACCTGGGCGGTCGACAGTGCGTTCACGCCGGCTGTGGTCATGGCGAACACGTCGGCCGTGGTCAGGGCGACGATGCCGTCGGTGGTGAACGCGGCGATCAGAGCCGTGGACATGGCGGCGACGTCGGCGCTGGTCAGCGCGTTGACCTGGTCGGTGGTCAGGTTATGGACGTCGGCCGTGGTCAAGGCGGCAACTTGCGACGACTTCATGCCGGCGACGTCGGCCGTGGTCAAGGCCACCACCTGGGCGGTGGACAGACCGAGGTTGACTTGCGCCGTGGTCATGGCGGCCACGTCGGCCGTAGTCAAGGCGACGATGCCGTCGGTGGTGAACGCTGCAACCTGGGCGGTGCCCATGGCGGCCACGTCGGCGCTGGTCAGGGCGTTGACCTGGTCGGTGGTCAGGTTATGCACCGCGGCCGTGCTCAAGGCGGCGACTTGCGACGACTTCATGTTGGCGACGTCGGCCGTGCTCAGGGCGTTGACCTGGGCGGTGGACAGCGATTTCACGCCGGCCGTGCTCAGAGCCTGCACTTCGCCGGTGGTCATGGCGACGATCTGGTCGGTGGTCAGTCCGCCGATGGCGGCGCTGGTCAGCGCGGCGATCTGCGAGGTCTTCATGTTGGCGATGTCGACCGTGGTGATGGCGGCGATCTGGGCGGTGGACAGGCCGACGTTCAACTGGGCCGTGGTCAGGGAGGACGCTTCGGCCGTGGTCAGGGCGGCGATGCCGTCGGTGGTGAAGGCGGCAGCCTGGGCCGTGCTCATGGCGCCGATGTCGCTGCCGGTCAAGGCGGCGACCTGGTCGGTGGTCAGGTTATGCACCGCGGCCGTGGTCAAGGCGGCAGCCTGCGACGACTTCATGGCGGCGACGTCGGCCGTGGTCAGTGCCACCACCTGGGCGGTGGACAGGCCGAGGTTGACTTGCGCCGTGGTCATGGCGAACACGTCGGCCGTGGTCAGGGCGACGATGCCGTCGGTGGTGAACGCGGCGATCTGGGCCGTGGACATGGCGGCGACGCCGGCGCTGGTCAGCGCGTTGACCTGGTCGGTGGTCAGGTTGTGCACCGCGGCCGTGGTCAAGGCGGCGACTTGCGACGACTTCATGCCGGCCACGTCGGCGGTCGACAGATTGACTGCCAGCGCAGTAGTGAGTGCGTTGACTTGTGCGGTAGTCATGGCGGCCACATCGGCCGTGGTCAGCGCCACTACCTGATCGGAACTCAGGTTCTGGATGGCAGCGGTCGCCAGTGCGGCGAAGTCCGCCGAGGTAAACGAGGTGTAGCCGATTATTGTAGGAGTTATGCCAGGTATCTGTGCGGTCGTAATCGAGGCGAAATCGGCGGTGGTAAGCTCCGCGATCTGACTGGAAGTCAATGCGGCGATTTCTGCGGAGTTGTAATTCTGAAGGATCGAAGCCATGTTACCACCCTAATTTTAACGAAACTGAATATTGGAAAACCGCACGTTGCGACGGTAGCGCCGGAAATTCTGTGTAATCAACTGGTAAAAACAATAAGCCGGTATTGCGAGCAGCAAATACCGGCCATTGCGCTAAGCCGCATGAAATGGGATGTTTCCCGGCATGAATCTTCGATCTGAGCCCCATGGGGCGGAATCGAGCCAGCTACAAACGGGCAGACCTGTCCATTCATTTCAAAACCTCATTATTCTCAGTTGTATGGCAGTAGCTGTCGAAAAAGCTTGCTTTATTGCTCATTACCCGCTTCACCTAAAGATCACCAGCTTTACGTCTCGCGAAGATTATTTTTCTTTGCAGCCTTTCTCCTCTTCCTTTTCGGCAAAAGAATGGAAAAATTTAGGGGCGCGCAAAAAAAATAGCCTGTGACCAACAAGTTTGCTTGGGGATGCCCGCGGCATGTGCGACGGATCAAGTGGCCTGCGAATAGCTGCGGATAATTGTATTGCTCGTGCGCAATACAATCAACCTAAATCGTGCTGCCATGAAAAAAATGTCTGAGCCGAATTGCAGATATGAATTACGCGCCTATGTTTTTCGATAACGTGGACAATCTGTTATCGATATTACGACGCTTGGCAGGGGGATTATGTTGTTACTTTTGCCAACAATGCTGCCTTTTCCAGGGCGAGCACTGCTTTTTCTATGATGGCCGCCGCGGCGCGACCGTCATTCGCGGTGGCTTGAACGACCTGTCGCATGCTTGCGCAAATGCGCAATACGCTGACGGCAACACCATCTCGTTCTCCGCAATTGACCGGCTGGCCCAGTTGACAACGCAATCCGGCCAGGCGATTGTCGAATTTTCCGACGCCAAAATCGGGATGGGTCGTCAAGTCGGTATGCAGCAACTGATATACGCGCTGCGTCTGCTCGCGATTCAAGACGGTCTTGCCATTGACGCCATCCGGCCGATGCAACAGAAATGGGTGAATGGTGGGGATGTGATCCCAACTGCTTGCGCTGGTGAGCGGCAAACGGTCGAGCGACGGCAACGGAAGGGGCTCGAGCAGTTCCAAATCTTGCAGCTTCTTTTGGACAGCGTTGCCAAAGGCCGTGATGAACGCTGTGACTTGCGATTCGGGAACGGCGCGGAAGGCTTGCAGTTCCCTCAATGCGGCTTCCCAGCGCAATAGAACGCCAAAATTGGCAATCGGTTCCAGCGCCGAGGCGGTCTCCCAGTCCTGTGGCCAGTCTGCGCGCGAGGAGTAGGCACGTAAAGCTGCGGGAATCGGATGACGACGCAGGCGCCGCGCACAAACCGGCGGAATGAAAAGTGCCCCGGAAAAGGTTGGCCCGGTCACAAATTTCGACCCGGTTACGGCGACCATGAAGTCTCGCTGGAAATAAGCGCGCATCGTGCTCGGCGCGATGCGGAACTGACAGGCATCCACCAGTACGTCGATTCGTCCGGCAAACTGTTGCTGAAGCTTCAATGCGCAAGCGGTAGTCGGCGCAATCGTGCCGGTCTTGGAGCCGTCGATCAGGATGAGCAGAACATGGCGCCCCTCGGTTGCAGCCTGGGATGCCAGTTTTTCAAAGTCGGCGTCGATGTCTTCCGCGGGGCGCGCTACGCCGTCGGCGTTGCGCAAGGGGACGTTGACCACTTCTATCGCCGCCGCGTCGCGAATCACTGCGCCGGAGGAAACCGTTTCTCCCAAGGCGGAGCAGGAACTGAAATGGCGGCCGGCCAGGGCAGCGGCTACGCCGCTGCCGGTTTCATTCGGATCGACCATGATGACCAGCGGCGATTGCGATTCGCCGGTGCCCAAGGCTTGGGCGGCAATCAAGTGTATGTCCGTACCGGAGGCGGCAAATACGATATCGACGCCGGCCCCTTCAGAAACGCCGCATTGCCGCAGCAGTTCGCGGCGGATGCGGTTCATTTCATTTGCATAAAGAACTGCATCGGACTCTGTAGAGCGAGCATTCTGCAATCTGGTGCGCAGCTGATCGGCCGCGGCAAAGCCTTCGGGAGAAATAATGGAGGCAGTAGATGAACCCAGGGCCACCAGGCCAGGATCGGGATAGGTCGAGCAACCGTACTTGTTCAAGCCGCTGACCGCATCGAGCACGATGCGGGCATCGCCACCTTCTGTCAACAACTGCCAGGTCGGGGCCAAGGTCGGAGCCGACGCCTTCCTGTCGTCCAACGTTGCCGGACGGGAGGGCAAGGCATTCGATTCAGACTCGATGATAGTCATTGCTCAAAACCTTTCTTTGCCAAACGACTCGACTTCGACGATCTGCCGTAAACCAGCAAGTCAACATGAAATATATATCAATGTTAAATTGGAGTAATTATTGCAGATTGGAAGCTTCTTTTTTATTGACGGCAAAATTTCGGATATCTGAATGTCTAAACGACATGTCGCCATTTTTTACAAAATGGCCTTAATTGTGTTTGTGATACGCAAATTTCATGCCGCGGGCACGGGTAAGCGCATGTTCCAACATTTCGCGGAATCCAGAAAATAGCTTGCGCATGACTGCCGGTTTATAGGGAAATAAATCCACCGGATCCAGGGCATGAACGACCATGTCGCTGTCCGCTTCGAAAATCAGCAACTTGCCGTCCGGTGTCTCTCCGCAATCGAGTCCGACGTAATCCAGCTTCAAAAGCTCAGCGACGGCTTCGAATGCCTGGGCGTGGCGCCGCGCGAATCCGCTATCGAAGTTGGCCATGAATTGCGCTTCTTCCGCGCGTTTTTCGGCGCTCTCGGCCATGCCCGCATTCAAGTAATGAATCATCCAGTGACTTGAGATTGCCATGTGACAAATATACGGTCGGCCGGCTATCAAGATGACACGGTATTTACGGAACTGCCCGTCCGCGCTGCGATAGTCGATAAAACGGGCAACATAAAAATCCGGTTCGGGATTGCTCAGCAGATAGGCAGCGAGCGCTGCACGGTCATCCAGTTTTTCCAGGCCGTGTCCCGCATGCGAACCGACCGGCCGGATGATCACCGGGAATGCACCTTGGGGTAACGGCGTTGAAATGTCGGCCGCGCCTTCAGCGACTTGCTGCAAAAGCGCGCGAGAAACACGCGCTGAAGCAGGGATGCTGACGCCGGATACACCGCCAAGGGCGGCGGCGACACCGTCGCGCGTCAGTTCGGCGATATGCAGGGGAGCATTGAGCAGGGGCTTTTCCCAGGATTGCGCCCGTTGCGCGATGTGCTCAAGCAAAGGGCGATTGTGGTCGGACTCGCCCACGGCTACGAAGACCAGATCGTGTTCCTGCAGCGTGGCCGGCAAAGGCAGGTCGGTGTCGACGTACAGCAGGTCGAGCGCCACATCGGATTGCTCGACCAGGAATTCCAGCGGCGTATTGGCCATTAAATCGCCGCCGCTGACGATCGCCAGCAGGCGGATGTTCGGTTCGCTGCTTGCGGTCGGCAGACGGTAGTACTGCTGCAGTTTGAGTGCCAGCGCCTGGGTGTTCAGCCCCAGTTCGCGGTTGCCGGTCAATTGCAGCACCCAGCTCAAGTCCATCAGCGTATTGGCGTCCCCCGGATATTGGTTGGCGCGCTGCACCAGTTGGGTGCCCAAGGGGCGCAGATCGACGCCGGCAAATGCCTGGCGCATCAAGGCGGCGAGGCCCATCAGCGAGCCGTTCGGTGGCAGCACTTGCTGGCTGGTAGCGATGGAAGCGTTTGGAAGCGTCAACAGGCGGCCTTTTATGCGGTAGTGGTGCCGGTGGAGGTGCCAGATTCGGTGCCGGACTTGGCAAGCTTGGCACCGAGCGAGAGAGTGGCATCGATCAACGCATCAATATCTCCGCGCTGGGTGCGGTGATTGACGATCGCCGCGCGGATGGCCAATCTGCCGGACAAAATAGTGGTGGAGGGAGCGGCAATGCCGGATTCCTGCAAGGCAACCGCGATTTCGGCATTGATGCGATTGGATTCAGGCGCCTCGCAACGGAAACGGAAACAAACGATGTTCAGTGACACAGGGGCAAGCAGTTCCAGTGCCGGCTCGGCCTCGATGCGTTGCTTGAGATATTGGGCCAAGGCGCAGGTGCCTGCCATGACCTGGCCGAGTTTTTCCGTACCATAGGCCTGAATGGTGAACCAGGTCTTGAGTGCGCGGAAGCCGCGCGACAGGTCCGGACCGAAATCGCACGGCCAGGGTGAACCGCCCGCAAGGCCGCGCGTTTCACGGCGCAGGTAGGAAACGGGCGAGGCAAACGTATCGTGATGGGCTTCGCCGTCGCGCACCAGGATGAAGCCGGCGTCGTAGGGCACCTGGCCCCATTTGTGGAAATCGAAGGCGATCGAGTCGGTACGTTCGATGCCGGCCAGGCGTGGCGCAAGCTCGGGCGACAGGATGGCCAATGCGCCAAAGGCGCCATCGACGTGCAGCCAGATTTTTTCACGTTGGGCGATGTCAGCCAGGGCATTCAGCGGATCCACTGCGCCGACGTCCACCGATCCGGCGGTTGCCGCAATGAAGAAAGGGTGCAGGCCCGCGGCGCGGTCTTCCGCGATGGCGCGTTCGAGTGCTGCCAAGTCCATTTCGAATTGTGCGTTGAGGGGAATGATGCGCAATGCGGCGGTGCCGAGACCGGCCAAGTCCATCGCCTGGGCCACGCAGCCATGTGCGCCGGCCGAAGTGTAGGCTGCCAGTTGCCGGCTGGCCGCCGACAAGCCCTGGCTGCGCACTTGCATCCCCAGGGCCTTGCGGCTTGCCACCCATAGTGCAATCAGGTTGGCCATCGAGGTGCCGGTGACGAACAGTCCGCTGGCATGATCGGGATAGCGGAAGAAGCCGCGCACCCAATGCAGCACCTGGCGCTCGACTTCTACTGGAATCTGGTTACGGCCGCCCAGGTTGGCGTTCAAGCCGGCGGCCAGCATTTCCGCCAGCATGCCAACGGGATTGCCGCCGCCATTGACCCAGCCCATGAAACCGGGATGGCTGTTGCCGGCTGCGTAGGGCAGGATGCGCTCGAGGAAGGTTTGGTGCAGTTTTGCCAAATCGTTCGGCGCCTGCGGCGCCGGTTGGCGAAATTGCGCATGCACCTCGGCCGGGATCGGCTGCCAGACTGGCCGTTCGCGAATATTCTCGAGATAGTCAAACATATCGTCGAGCATGCGGTGGCCTTGCGTACGCATGGCATCCCAATCGGATGGGTCCAGCGTGGTCGGCGAGGCTTCCTGGCGGTCTTTGTTCATTTGTCGATTCCGTGATACCTGTTGCTAACAGGCACTAGAATACTCTATGGTCGCCGGATCGGCTGTCTTATCGGCTCTTGGGCTGAGATCGAGGCGACGGCGCCGGACCTCAGTCCGCCGCCACCACACGGTTCTTTCCGGCCCGCTTGGCTTTGTACAAGGCTTCATCGGCGCGCTTGATCAGCGAAGACTGGTCTTCGCTCTCGGCGCGCAAGGCGACGCCGGCGCTGAAGGTGATCAGCAGGCGTTCGTCATTGTGCATGAAGATGCGCTTGGTCAGTTCACGCTGCAGCCGCGTGACGGTTTGCATGGCGTCTTCCATCGACGTGTCGGGAAGGACGATCACGAATTCCTCGCCGCCGAAACGGCCTATGACGTCCATCGTGCGCAGCGTATCCTTGATTACCCGCACCAGGTGGACCAGCACTTCGTCGCCGGCGCTGTGGCCGTGGGTATCGTTGAGCCGCTTGAAATCATCGAGGTCGAGCATGGCGATGCAAAGCGGTTTCTTGTTGCGCTCCGTGCGTGCAAACTCACGCTCGAAAACATCGTCCAGGCCGCGCCGGTTCAGGCTGCCGGTCAACTGGTCTTCGCGCACCAGTTCGCTCATTTCTTCCAGCTTGGATTCCAGTTCGTGAATGCGGGCTTCCGCATCCTGCACCTGCCGGCGCGTGCTGAGCATGGTGTCGCGCGAGCGCAGGGCCTCGGTCTGCGCCGAGCGCGTGTCGCGCATCACGTCTTCAAGCACCTTGTTGAGTTCGGTGATGTCTTTCGCCTGGCTGATCTTCTGCGAATATTTGTCGATCTTCTCGTGATAATCGCCGGTGCTGCTCGCCACTACCGCCAATTGATCGATGAAGGTGATCATCATGTTCTTGATGGTCGCCTTGGCCTCGTTCAGGCTGTGCTTGAGCATGCCTTGCTTGTAGATGACTTCCTTGAGGCTGCGGGTGGCATCCTTCAGGGCGGCGTGGCTGATCGGGCCGGTCAGTATTGCCTGCACCCCGGCGACCTGGCCGCTCAGCCAGGAATCGTTTTCCAGCAGCTCGGTCACGTTTTCCAGCAGCAGCCGGAACAACTGCAACAGCAGCTCGTGCTCTTCGGCCATGTCGCCGCTGCGCATCTCGATCTTGAAGCTCAGCTGCTTGAGACGCGCTGCCGCGTCATTGAGCAAGGGGCCGCTCTTGGCTTCCTTGATCAGCGCCCCCAGTGCTTCGGCTTCTTCGGCCAGCACCGGCGCACTCTGCAGGAGCGAAGCCAGCGAGAAGGTCAGCGTGCGCGTGAGCATGTCACGCAACAGCGTCAGCTGGATTTGCTGATCGTCACCGCCGGCCGCATAGTTTGCAAGCGAAGGAGCGGGGGCCTGGGCGGGGACGGAAGCGGGGGCCGGCGCAGCCTTGGCCGCAACGTTGTTGGCGGCGGCTGCCGCCAACACCTTTTCGATCAAGGCAGTGAGCTGCTTACCGTATTCTTCCCAATCACGTTCGGCAACCGCCTTTTTCAGGCGTTGGCCGAAGTAACCGGTTTCTCCCGGCAGCTCTGATACATAGTGGGCAAAACCGTCGAGTATGTTTTCCGGCCCCGGTTGATCGACTGTGCCGGCAATCTCGTTGTAGATCTTGCGGTAGCCATCGGGGGTTGGTGCGATACGGCGCGCGGCGAGGCGACGGAAGGCTTCGCGTGCGATCTCGGCGGGATTTTGCTGGTTGGTTTTGTCGGATGCCATGGCTGCAATAAGTCAGTCCTACGGTAAAGGACGAAGCTTGAATGCAGCCATATTATTGCACCGGATGCCGGCGCAATAAATCGATTAGCGGGGCAAAGTTTCCCCAGTTTAAGAATTAGAACCCGGCAACTACAGGCAGGCTTTGGTGGCCAGTTCCAATGTTGATGATCGTCAACAAGCTGGATGTTTGAAAGGAAGCAGGCAATCAAAAACGCTCGTCGGCGCCAATGTAACGCCATTGCCCTTCAGGCAGATTGCCGAGTTTGACTCGTCCGATACGCACCCGCTTGAGGCCCAGCACTTTCAAGCCGACGGCTTCGCACATGCGGCGAATCTGGCGTTTTTTTCCTTCGCGCAATATGAAACTGAGTTGATCTTCGTTTTGCCAGCGCACCTTGGCGGGCAGCAAGGCCTTGCCGTCGAGCGACAGACCGAAATTGAGCCGCTTCAGTTCACTGTCCGGCAGTCGCCCCGACCTGGTGTATTGCACGCGCACCAGATATTCTTTTTCGACAGACGTATCTTCGCCGATCAATTGTTTGGCGATGCGCCCGTCCTGGGTCAATACCAGCAGCCCGACCGAATCGATGTCGAGCCTGCCCGCCGGCACCAGACTGCGTAATTGGCCCGGCTGGAATTGCTGTGCGGCGCGATCCTCTTTCCAGCGGTTTTCGGGTTTGATCAGCACCACGGCGGGCTGATATCCATCTTCGGCCTGACCGCTCACATAACCGACCGGCTTGTTGAGCAGGATGGTAACGCGGCGCGCCTGTTCTGCGCTGGCTTGGCGTTCCACCGTGATTTTCTGATGCGGCAATACCTTGCTGCCGAGTTCGGAAACGATTTGGCCGTCGACGCGGACCCAGCCGCGCGCGATCCATTCATCGGCTTCGCGGCGCGAGCACAGGCCCAGTTCGGACATGCGCTTGGATAAGCGCAGTGGTTCACTCATATCAAATTAAATCAAATCTTGAGCGCATCGAGCAGGTCGGTTTCGAACTGGATCTGGTTGCGCGCATTATTAAGTACCGGGCCATCGACCAGGAAGACGTCTTCCACGCGTTCGCCCAGGGTCATGATCTTGGCGGTGTGCAGGTTCACCTTGTAATGCGCCAGCACGTGGGCGATCGAGTAGAGCAGGCCCGTGCGGTCGTTGGCCGATACCGACAGCAGGTAGTACTGGCCGCGCTCGTCCGGACGCAAATCGACAGTCGGCGCGATAGGGAAAGTGCGCGACAGGCGCGAAAGCCGGCCCTTGGTGGGAGCAGGTAGCGCGTCCTGGTTCTTCAGCAATTCGGCCAATTCATGCTCGACCAGGCTCATGATGTCGCGATAGTTTTTCGCAAACGACGCTTCCGTGACCAGGAAGGTATCGAGCGCGTAGCCGTGGCGCGTGGTGTGAATCTTGGCGTCGAGGATGCTGAAATTGTGGCGATCGAAATACCCGCAGATACGGGCGAACAGATCAGGTTGATCCTTGACGTACACCGCGACTTGCAAGCCTTCGCCTATTGTCGCCAACCGGCATTTGACGATCGGGAGTTCGCTGTCGACCTTGTCGTACAGTGCACGCGTCTGCCAGGCGATGTCGGGCGCGTCATGGCGCAGGAAATAGGCGACGTCCAGCTCCTTCCACAAACGTTCGTGGGCGTCGTTGCCAAGGCTGTACAGGCGCAACATCTTCAGCGCTTCTTCCTTGCGGTTGACCAGTTCGCTGTCGGCCGTGTGCGCTCCTCCACCCAATACGCGCAAGGTCATGCGGTACAGATCTTCCAGCAGCTTGCCTTTCCAGGCGTTCCATACCTTGGGGCTGGTGCCGCGGATGTCGGCCACGGTCAGGAGATACAGCGCCGTCAAGTGACGCTCGTCGCCCACCAGCTTGGCAAAATTGCGGATTACGTTGGTGTTCGATAAGTCTTGCTTTTGCGCAATCTGCGACATGGTCAAATGATGTTCGACCAGGAATACCACCAAGCTGGTGTCCTCTTTGGATAGGCCATGATCCCTGCAGAATTTGCGCGCATCGGCCTTGCCCAGCTGCGAATGGTCGCCGCCGCGCCCCTTGGCGATGTCGTGGAACAGCGCGGCGATATAGAGCAGCCAGGGTTGCCCGAAATTCGCGATCAGCTGGCTGCAATACGGGTACTCGTGCGCATGCTCGCTCATGGTGAAGCGACGCACATTGCGCACCACCATCAGGATATGCTGGTCGACCGTATAAACGTGGAACAAATCGTGCTGCATTTGCCCGGTTATGCGGCGGAAGTTGGGAAGGTAACGGCCCAGCACGCTATGCTGGTTCATACCACGCAGTGCATGCATGATGCCTTGCGGCGCCTGCAGGATCTGGAGGAACAAAGCGCGGTTGCGCGGGTCCTTGCGGAACTTCGCATCGATCTTGCCGCGTGCATGCCATAGCGCACGCAGAGTACGCGCCGTGGCGCCTTTCAGTTCGGGGTGCTGCGCCACCGACAGGAACATTTCCAGGATGGTCGACGGCGTGGTCTCGAAGGTGTCGTCGGCGACGATATCGATATAGCCGTTGACTTCGTTGAAGTGTTCGTTGAGCTTCCGAGGTGTGGCTGGCACCGGGAATAGCTGGGCGCCGATGTTTTGCAGCAGTACGGTATTCAGCTGTGTAACCGCCTTGGCCGCCCAGTAATAGCGTTGCATCAGGTATTCGCTGGCGCGGCGCGTGTCGGTGGTCTTGAAGCCGAAGGTCTCAGCCACCGGCGTCTGCACGTCGAACACCAGGCGGTCTTCGCGGCGCCGGGTGTGGATGTGCAGGCGTATGCGGATATCCTTGAATGCGCGCTCCATGCGGGTCAGCTGACGCGCCTCGTCCGGCGTCAACATGCCGCGTTCGGCCAGCTTGCGCCACGAGTCGCCCAGTCCGGCTGCCTGCGCAACCCACAGGATGACTTGCAAATCGCGCAAGCCACCAGGGCTTTCCTTGCAATTCGGCTCCAGGCTATACGGCGTATCTTCGTACTTCGCGTGACGTTGACGCATTTCCAGTGTCTTGGCCTGGAAAAACGCCTGCGGATTCATCGCGGCGCGGTAGCGGTCGCGCAGGAAATAGAATAGTTCGCGGTTGCCGGTGACCAATCGCGCTTCCAGCAGGCTGGTCTGGACAGTGATGTCGGCCGCTGATTCGGTCAGGCATTCGTCGATGGTGCGGATGCTGTGGCCGATTTCCAGGCCGATGTCCCAGAACAGGCCTACGAGGCCTTCCAGTTTTTCCTGGAGTGCCGCGTCGGCTGCCGAGGGCAACAGGATCAGGACGTCGACGTCGGAGTAGGGGAATAATTCGCCGCGTCCATAGCCGCCGACGGCAACCAGCGCTGCGCCTTTCGGCATCTCGAATGCCTTCCAGACGTCGGTCAGGGCAGCATCGACGCATTGCCGCAAATGCGTCAGCAATTTTTCCGGGCGGTGGTCGGCCTGGAAAACGTCGATGATGCGCTGACGTTCGGCCTTTAAATGTTCCTTGACGGCCGGCGCCAGGCCGGCCAATTCTTTTACTCGTGCATGCACTGAATCAGGCTCCTGCTCAGGCGCCTACGGTCTGCGGCGCTGCAGCCTTTTGGATGATGGCCGGCGGGGGCGGCATGCCGGGCGAGACGGTCAGGACTTCGTAGCCGGTTTCGGTGACGAGCACGGTATGTTCCCATTGGGCCGAGAGGCTGCGGTCCTTGGTCTTGATGGTCCAGCCGTCGCCCATTTCGCGGATTTCGCGGCGGCCGGCGTTAATCATCGGTTCTACCGTGAAGATCATGCCGGCTTCCAGCCTGGCCAGCGTGCCGGGCCGGCCGTAGTGCAAAACCTGCGGCTCTTCATGGAAAATTTTGCCGATACCGTGGCCGCAGAATTCGCGCACCACACTGTAACCAGCCTGTTCGGCATGCTGCTGGATTACGGCGCCGATGTCGCCCAAATGGGCGCCGGGCTTGATCTTGGCAATGCCCAGCCACATGCATTCGTAGGTGATGTCGGTCAGGCGGCGCGCCAGGATGGACGGTTCGCCGACGTAGAACATGCGGCTGGTGTCGCCGTGGTAGCCGTCCTTGATGACGGTGATGTCGAGGTTGACCACGTCGCCGTTCTTGAGCACCTTGTCGCCGGGGATGCCATGGCAGACCACGTCGTTGATCGAGGTGCAGATGGCCTTGGGGTAGGGCGTGTAGCCGGGCGGGCAGTAGTTGAGAGGCGCAGGGATCGTGTCCTGCACGTTGGTCATGTATTCATGACACAAGCGGTCGAGTTCGCCAGTGGTGATGCCGGCCTTGACGTGAGGGGTGATGAAATCCAGCACTTCCGCGGCCAGCTTGCCGGCGATGCGCATGCCGGCGATGTCGTCTGCGGTCTTGATCGATATGGACATATGAAACGGGACTGGATGTCAGATGGGAAATAGATACTGGATTATAGACGACACAAGGGATGTACGCTCCTACGAGCATGCGGCGGGATTCGCATATGGGGGGGTGAGCAGGGAATTCGTGGGGCACTGCCCCACGCCTGCGTAACGATGTCCGCTTGCAAGCGGACATTCCTGGCAACGAAGGGAGGAGGTAGCGCGGGCGCTCCTATGCAGTGTTTACAGAGATTAGAGCGTTGGTAATCCACTGAGGTGATGAGACTGGCTCAGAAAGACGCGTCCTCCCCGGAAGCCCATCCCCCGTGTGGGGACGAGCGAACGGTGCCAAGACAAACTTGAAGAGCGATCGCATGCAATCTCGCCTACCTACCGGGTAACACGCTAGGAAGCGGACGCGTCTTTCGTAGTCTGGTTTAATGCCGTTTGTGATTTCCTTCTCCGTAGATACTGCGTCCGTTCGCCCGCGCTATCTCCGCTCCCTATCCTGTCACCCGATAGATAGGCAGCGCTGCAACCGGTGAGGCATTGAAAAAACAATAATTTGAGAAAGTAATAATTGCTAATATTGGCATTATTCCCATAAACAATCCTTGATTTTTGTCTAAAGAGAAATATTGTGATTGGTTGATCAGAGCCCAGACGCAGGTACAGATTGATGACTGCGCCATTTATAGGCTATAATCGCTGGCTAGCTTGAATTGATGTTCTGGCTGCTTTTATTTTTAAATCGCGAATTCGCTCAACAAGGGTGCTCTAGGTGCTGAAACCGTGAGTCACTGAACGAATTCCAGACCCAACCCTGGAGAAATAGTATGTCCGTCACCATGCGTGAAATGCTGGAAGCCGGTGTCCACTTCGGTCACCAAACCCGCTTCTGGAACCCCAAGATGGCCCCCTTCATTTTCGGTCATCGCAACAAGATTCATATCGTCAACCTGGAAAAGACCCTGGGCATGTACCAGGAGGCGATGAAGTACATCCGCCAACTCGCTTCCAACCGCGGCACCATCCTGATGGTCGGCACCAAGCGCCAATCGCGCGACATCATCGCTGCTGAAGCGCAACGCGCCGGCATGCCTTACGTCGACCAGCGCTGGCTGGGCGGCATGCTGACCAACTTCAAGACTATCAAGACTTCGATCAAGCGCCTGAAAGACATGGAAGCCGCGATGGAAGACGGTTCGGTCGAGAAGCTGAGCAAGAAAGAAGCCCTGATGTTCCAACGCGAGATGGTCAAGCTGCAAAAGTCCATCGGCGGCATCAAGGAAATGGGCGGCGTGCCTGACGCGATTTTCGTGGTCGACGTCGGCTACCACAAGGGCGCCATCACCGAAGCCGCCAAGCTGGGCATCCCGGTCATCGGCGTGGTCGATACCAACCACTCGCCCGAAGGCGTGACTTACGTCATTCCGGGTAACGACGACTCCTCCAAGGCGATCATGCTGTACGCCCGCGGTGTTGCCGACGCGATCCTCGAAGGCCGCGCCAATGCAACCAACGACCTGGTCGAAACGATCAAGGGCGGCGCAGATGAGTTCGTTGAGGTCAGCGAACAGGCTTAATCGCTGCGCGACGCTAGCGGCGGATGCGGGAAACTGCTTCCGCCAGCTACGTAATACATATGGGGCGACATGGTTGGCCCCATTTTTTTAAGCAAGCGAATTGTGTATTGGATGCCTCGCTGAGCGCATCCGCTGAATTAGGAGAAGGAAATGTCGGCAATTACTGCAGCAATGGTTGGCGAACTGCGCGCGAAGACTGACGCGCCGATGATGGAATGCAAGAAGGCATTGACCGAAGCCGCCGGCGATATGGTCAAGGCTGAAGAACTCCTGCGCGTCAAGCTCGGCACCAAGGCTTCCAAGGCCTCGTCGCGCGTGACGGCTGAAGGCGTGGTCGCTGCCTACATCGCAGGTGGCGTTGGCGCCCTGATCGAAGTCAACTGCGAAACCGACTTCGTGACCAAGAACGACGACTTCGTCGCTTTGGCCAAGGACTGCGCCAGGCTGGTCGCCGATCACAATCCTGCCGACGTGGCAGCTTTGTCGGCGCTGCCGCTGCACGGCCAGACCGTGGAAGCCGTGCGCGCCGCCCTGATCGGCAAGATCGGTGAAAACATGTCGATCCGCCGCTTCCAGCGCTTCCAGTCGGCTGGCAAGCTGGTCTCCTATCTGCACGGCACGCGTATCGGCGTCGTGGTGGAATTTGAAGGCGCCGACGAGCAAGTCGGCAAGGACGTCGCCATGCACATCGCCGCGATGAAGCCGGTGGCTTTGTCGTCCGACCAGGTTCCGGCCGATTTGATCGAAAAAGAGCGTTCGGTCGCTTCGCAGAAGGCTGCCGAATCGGGCAAGCCGGCCGACATCGTTGCCAAGATGGTCGAAGGTTCGGTGCAGAAGTACCTGAAGGAAGTCTCCCTGCTGAACCAGACTTTCGTCAAGAACGACAAGCAGACCGTGGAACAAATGCTGAAGGCAACCAATACCTCGGTGAAGGGTTTCACCATGTACGTGGTCGGCGAAGGCATCGAGAAGAAACAAGACGACTTCGCAGCCGAAGTGGCGGCGCAAGTGGCTGCAGCAAAGCAAGCTTAAACAGCTTAAAAAAAGCGGGCCGAAAGGCCCGTTTTTTTGACTTGAGCGTTTACCTGGCATCCAGAAAAGGCATTGCCTGGCAAACATTTGAGGAAAAATGCAGGTTTCAAATCTGCAACTCGAAAAAAAAGCAACATTCGGGTTAAGATTCAACAGATTTATCAACGCCGGACCATACAGGAGCCCCATTTATGACCAAACCCGCCTACAAGCGCGTCCTCCTCAAACTTTCCGGCGAAGCGTTGATGGGCGATGATCCTTACGGGATCAATCGCGCGACCATCGAACGCATGGTGGCCGACGTTTCCGAGGTGGCGAAGTTGGGCGTGGAAGTGGCCATTGTGATCGGCGGCGGTAACATTTTCCGCGGTGTGGCGCCCGGGGCCCAAGGCATGGATCGTGCAACGGCTGACTACATGGGTATGCTGGCCACCGTCATGAATTCGCTGGCCCTGGCAGATGCCATGCGCCAGGCGGGCATCACCGCGCGCGTCATGTCGGCGATCAGCATCGAGCAGGTAGTGGAGCCTTATGTGCGCCCGAAAGCCTTGCAATACCTGGAAGAAGGCAAGATCGTGATTTTCGCCGCCGGTACCGGCAACCCTTTCTTTACAACCGATACTGCCGCTGCCTTGCGCGGCTCGGAAATCGGCGCCGAAATCGTGCTGAAAGCAACCAAGGTCGACGGCGTCTATAGCGCCGATCCGAAAAAAGACCCCGATGCGACGCGCTATTCGTCGATTTCCTTCGATGAAGCCATCGCCAAGCGTCTGCAGGTGATGGATGCGACTGCTTTCGCGCTATGCCGAGATCAAAAATTGCCTATCAAGGTGTTCTCCATCATCAAGCAGGGCGCGCTCAAGAGCGTGGTCATGGGCGAGGATGAGGGCACACTCGTTCATGTTTAATGGAGAGTAGCATGTCAGTAGTGGATGTGAAAAAGAGCGCCGATCAAAGAATGCAGAAGTCGATCGAGACTTTGAAGTCCGATCTGGCCAAGGTGCGCACCGGCCGTGCCCACGTCGGGATTCTCGACCACGTGATGGTCGACTACTATGGAAGTCCGACCGCTTTGTCGCAAGTGGCGAACCTGACGCTGATCGACGCCCGCACCATCGGTGTTCAGCCGTGGGAAAAGAAAATGATTGCCACGATCGAAAAAGCGATCCGCGAATCCGACCTCGGCCTGAACCCGTCGACGCACGGCGACATGGTGCGCGTGCCGACGCCGCCGTTGACCGAAGAGCGGCGCAAGGAAATGGTCAAGCTGGTCAAGAGCGAAGCCGAAGATGCGAAGATCGCTATCCGCAATATCCGCCGCGACGCCAACGAAGCATTGAAGAAACTGGTCAAAGACAAGGTATGCTCGGAGGACGACGAGCGCCGCGCCCAGGACGATGTGCAAAAGCTGACAGACAAGTTCGTGCAGGAAGTCGACAAGCTGGTTGCCGAAAAAGAGAAAGAAGTGCTGACCGTATAAGCGCTTTGCGTATTTGGAAAACCCTATGACGTCTAACAGTTCGACCCAAGCGGTTCCGGAAATCTATCGGATGCCGCGCCACGTTGCCATGATCATGGACGGCAACGGCCGCTGGGCGACCCGGCGTTTCCTGCCGCGTGTGGCCGGCCACGTCAAAGGCGTGGAGGCCGTGCGCGGGATGGTGGAAGCCTGCGTCACGCGGGGCATCGAGTTCCTGACCCTGTTTGCTTTCAGTTCGGAGAACTGGCGCCGCCCGCCGGACGAAGTCTCGCTGCTGATGCGTCTGTTCATGACGGCACTCGAGCGGGAAGTCGCCAAGATGCACGCCAACGACATTCGCCTCAAGGTGGTCGGCGACTTGAGCGCATTCGACTCCAAGCTGCAGGAGATGATTGCGCAGGCGCAGCGCAAGACGGAAAACAATACGCGCCTGACGCTGACCATCTGCGCCAACTATGGCGGCCGCTGGGACATCCTCCAAGCCACCCAAAAAATGCTGGCGGCCAACCCGGGCCTGACTGCTCCGACCGAGGACGATCTGGCGCCGCATCTGGCCCTGGCCTTTGCGCCCGAACCCGACCTTTTCATCCGCACCGGTGGCGAGCAGCGCGTCTCCAACTTCATGCTATGGCAGCTGGCCTATGCGGAAATGTATTTCACCGACACCTATTGGCCCGATTTCGATGGTGATGCGCTGGATAAGGCGATCGCGTCCTACCAGCAGCGTGAACGGCGCTTCGGGCGCACGAGCGAGCAACTCGTCGAGCAAAAGAAAGCGTCTTAATGCTCAAGATTCGCGTCATCACCGCGCTGACCCTGTTGGCGGTGCTCTCACTGGTGCTGTATCTGAATTCCTATAGCTTGTTTTCTTTCACCGCTGCGGCGTTTCTCGCTGCCGCGACCTGGGAGAGCATGCGCCTGTTCGGGGTCAAGCCGCCGATTTTCGGCGCGGCCCTGTGGACAGTCGCCTTTTTGGTCATTTCTTTCGTGGGTGGCCAACGGGCGACCGCTTTTCAACCGGTGCTGTTGTTGGGGGCGGGAACCGCAATCTGGCTGCTGCGGTTGACACCCTCACTGGCAGTCGGCCTGCCGCCGCTGGGTACGGTTCGCAATCGTGTACTCAATTTCTTTTACGGCATCGGCGTATTGGCCTGCTTCGTCGCCATCGTGGTCTTGTTCCAGCATTCGGCGCTTTACTTGTTCTCCGTGATGGCGATCGTCTGGGTAGCCGACATCGGCGCCTATTTCACCGGGCGCGCGTTCGGCAAGCGCAAACTGGCGCCCTCGATTTCACCGGGAAAGTCCTGGGAGGGCGTGATCGGCGGCTGGGGGGCGGTGCTGCTGCTGGCGGCAGGAACGACGGCCATGCCGGCTTTGCGCGATACTTTTACCGCGCGGCTGCAGGCGGTCTGGGGGTGGGGCGGTTTCATCCCGGCGCTGACGCTGATCGTTGCCGCCAGCGTGGTAGGCGATCTGTTCGAGTCGCAATTGAAGCGTCGCATCGGCATGAAGGACAGCAGCAACCTGCTGCCAGGCCACGGCGGCGTGCTGGACCGCATCGATGCACTGATTCCAGTGCTGCCGCTTGCGGTGCTGATGAATTACTGGCTGTAATCACCATGCAGAACATCACGATTTTGGGTTCGACCGGTTCGATCGGCGTGTCGACGCTAGACGTCATCGCCCGTCACCCCGATCGATACACGGTCTATGCGCTGACTGCGCACACCAAGGTAGAGCAATTGGCACTCCAGTGCGCACAATTCCGGCCGCGCCTGGCGGTGGTCGGCTCGGCGCAGGCTGCACAGGAATTGAAGCGTCTGCTGGGCGAGCAGGGCTTGCGCACCGAGGTGGAGTATGGTGTGGGAGCACTGTGCGCCGCAGCCAGTGCTGCCGATACCGTCATGGCTGCCATTGTCGGCGCAGCCGGTCTGGCGCCCACCCTTGCGGCGGCTCGCGCCGGCAGAAAAGTGCTTTTGGCGAACAAGGAAGCGTTGGTCATGTCCGGCCAGCTATTCATGGATGCGGTTGAAGCCAGCAATGCTGTGCTGATGCCGATCGACAGCGAACACAATGCGATTTTCCAATGCCTGCCGCTGGGTTTCCGGCGCCAGCCGCAGGAGCATGGCGTTGCCAGGATTCTGTTGACGGCTTCCGGCGGCCCCTTCCTCAAGCGCGCGGTCGAAACGCTTGACGTCGTGACGCCGGCCGAAGCCGTGGCGCATCCGAATTGGGTCATGGGCCGCAAGATTTCGGTCGATTCCGCGACCATGATGAACAAGGGACTGGAGGTGATCGAGGCACATTGGCTGTTTGGCGCCTCGGCCGATCAGATCGAAGTCGTCATCCATCCGCAGAGCGTGATTCATTCCATGGTGTCCTATGTCGACGGCTCGGTGCTGGCGCAATTGGGCAACCCGGACATGCGTACGCCGATCGCGCATGCCTTGGCCTATCCGGCACGGATCGAGTCCGGTGTCGGCGCCGTCGATCTGCCGAAAATTGGGCAATTGCAATTCGAAAAGCCGGACTTCAACCGCTTTCCTTGCCTGAATCTGGCCTATGAGGCTTTACGGGCGGGCGGTTCTGCTCCGGCAATATTGAACGCAGCCAACGAAGTGGCTGTCCAAGCGTTTCTGGATGGACAGATAGGATTCCGCATGATTGACCGTTTGATTGCCGAAGTTATCAATAAATTGCCACATGGCACGATGTCCGATATCGATGCCGTGCTCGAGCAAGACTGCGCGGCGCGCGCGGCGGCACGTGCTCTGATCGCCGCCTGATTTTTACAGCATTGCTGCCTCACATGCTTGCCATCCTCCAGTCTGCCGTTGCAATCATTGTTGCCTTCGGTGTGCTGATTATCGTGCACGAGTTGGGCCACTATACGGTGGCCCGCTGGTGCGGCGTCAAGGTGCTGCGTTTTTCGGTTGGCATGGGCAAGATCATCTATTCGCGTCGCATCGGCCCCGACCAGACCGAGTGGGCGCTTTCGGTCCTGCCATTGGGCGGTTACGTGAAGATGCTCGACGCGCGCGAGCAGGATCTGCAAAACCTGTCCGCAGCCGACCTGGCGCGTGAATTCACACGGCAGATGGTGTGGCGCCGCATTGCCATCGTCGCGGCAGGGCCGGTGGCTAACTTCCTTCTGGCGATCGCCTTGTTTTTCGGGCTTTATCTGCACGGCGTCCCCGAACCCATCCCGCGTTTGCGCACTGTGGCGCAGCAGACCATTGCCTATCAAGCGGGTTTGCGCGGCGGAGAGCTGGTTACCGCAGTCGATGGCCAGCCGATTCGCATCTGGTCGGATTTGCGCTGGAAACTGCTGCAGGCGGCGGTTGAACATGGCTCGGTTCGCCTGGATGCCGATCGCTCGGCTGCACGGGGACACATGGTGGTCGATTTGCCTTTGTCCAGCTTGTCGACCAAGGACCTGGAAGGCGACTTCATGGGCCGGCTCGGTCTTGAACTCGCACGCCCCAAGGCGGTGGTCGGTAAAGTCGCACCCGACGGGCCGGCCATGCGCGGCGGCCTGCGCGCAGGTGACCTGGTGATGGCGGTAGACGGCAAACCGATTGCCGATCAGACGGAATTTCGCGACATGGTACGCGCTGCGCCGGGGCGCACGTTGCAGCTGGAAGTAATGCGCGCGGGACAAAACGTTTTGCTTAAGGTGACGCCGGACGCCATGGGCGAGAACGGCCATGCGGTCGGCTTGATCAAGGTGGAATTGCCGGTCGCACCGGAAATGATTCTGGCCGACGAATCGCCGGTGCATGCTTTGGAAAAGGCTGTGCAGCGCACGTGGGAAACCTCTGTGCTGCAAGTGAAAATGATTGGTAAAATGATAACCGGCGAGGTGTCCTGGAAAAACATTTCCGGACCGATCACCATCGCCGATTACGCGGGGCAGTCGGCACGCGTAGGCGCGGTCAGTTACGTCAGCTTCATCGCCTTCATTAGCATCATTCTCGGCGTCATGAATCTGCTCCCCATTCCGGTGTTAGATGGGGGGCTTTTGCTGTATTATTCGCTGGAAGTTTTGACTGGGCGTCCGGTTTCGGAGCGCTTCAACGAGATTGCGCAGCGTGCCGGCTTGGCTATCTTGATGACGTTGATGATTGTTGCCGTGTTCAACGACATTGCGCGCCACATGTCTTGACCTTTTGCTGAGCCTGTCGGCGCCGTCGGCCGGCAGGATTATTAAATAGAACAAATACATGAAATTTCATTCAGAGCGTTTTTCCCTGCCAGTTTTTCCCCGTCGTGTGATTGCAGCAGCCGTATTCGCTCTGTGTTCAAACCATGCGTTGGCCGTCGAGCCGTTTGAAGTCAAGGATATTCGCGTAGAAGGCATCCAGCGTACCGAAGCCGGCACGGTCTTCAGCTACCTGCCGGTGAAGGTCGGCGAAACCTATACCGATGAAAAGGGTGTGGCGGCGATCAAGGCGCTGTATGCGACCGGCCTGTTCAAGGATGTCCGCGTCGAAGTGGAAGGCAATGTGCTGGTGGTGGCCGTGGAAGAGCGTCCCACAATCGCCAGCGTGGCTTTCACCGGCCTCAAAGAATTTGAAAAAGACGCGCTGATCAAGGGGCTGAAAGAAATCGGCGTCGGCGAAACCCATATTTTCGACAAGTCGCTGGTCGAGCGCGCCGAGCAGGAATTGAAGCGCCAGTACCTCTCACACGGCTTGTATGGGGTGCAGGTCACCACCACCGTCACGCCGATTGAGCGCAATCGCGTCAATGTCACCTTTGCTGTCGATGAAGGAGATGCTGCGCACATCAAACAGATCAAGTTTGTCGGCAACAAGGCCTTTTCGGATTCCGATCTGCTGAAAAACATCAAGCTCACCACGCCGGGCTGGTTCACCTGGTACACCAAGTCCGATCAGTATTCCAAGCAAAAGCTTTCCGGCGACCTCGAGACCTTGAAGTCGTTCTACCTCGATCGCGGCTATCTGGAAATGCAGATCGAATCGACGCAAGTGTCGATCACGACGGACAAGAAGGATATCTACATCACCATCAACATCACGGAAGGAGACAAGTACACCGTCTCCGACATCAAGATGGATGGCGAGATGCTGGGGCGCGAGGCGGAACTGCAGAATCTGATGCTGCTGAAGAAGGGCGAGGTCTATTCCGGCAAGAAGCTGACCGACAGCATCAAGCGCATTTCCGACCGCATGGGCAATTTCGGCTACGCGTTTGCGAACGTCAACGCGAACCCCGAAATCGACCACGAGAAAAAGCTGGTTGCGTTCACCATGCTGGTCGATCCGGGCAAGCGCGTCTACGTGCGCCACATCAATATCAGCGGCAACACGCGTACGCGCGACGAAGTGATCCGCCGCGAGTTCCGCCAGTATGAAGCTTCCTGGTACGACAACGACAAGATCAAACGTTCGCGCGACCGCGTCGAGCGTCTCGATTATTTCAAGGAAGTGACGGTGGAGACGCCGGAGGTGGTGGGTAGCACCGACCAGATCGACGTCAATTTGGCCGTCACCGAGAAGCCGACCGGCAACATCACCTTGGGCGCCGGTTATTCTCAATATGAACACTTGACCCTGAACGGCGGCATCAGCCAGGCCAATGCCTTCGGCAGTGGCGATACCATCGGCGTCCAGGTCAACACCAGTGCGCTCAACCGCACGATCGTGCTTTCCCATACGGATCCCTACGTAACCGACGAAGGCATCAGCCGCACGGTTCAGCTGTACATGCGTACCACGCGTCCACCGTTGACCAATACCGGCGACTTCAACGTCCGCACGACCGGCTCGACCGTCAATTTCGGCGTGCCGTTTACGGAGTTCGACCGCGTGTTCTTTGGTATCGGCGTCGAACATACCGATGTAGAGACTTACAAGAACGATCCCGGCTACAACGACTCACCATTGCTCTACCAGGAATACGTTCAGCAATTCGGTAGCGGCGACGAGGCCAGAACCACCAGTTTCCCGCTTACGGTTTCGTGGGCGCGTGATAGCCGTGACAGCGCCATTACGCCGACCGTGGGGCAGATGCAGCGCGCCAACCTCGAACTGGCGGCATTCGGCACTCTGCGCTATTATCGGGCTATTTACCAAAGCCAATACTTCCGCCCACTCGCGAGTTGGGTGACCTTGGCCCTGAACGGCGAGTTCGATTACGGTCGCGGTCTGGGCGACAAGCCGTATCCGGTATTCAAGAATTTCTATGCAGGCGGTATCGGTTCGGTGCGCGGATATTTAACCGGCACCCTGGGGCCGCTTGACGTCAACGGCGACCCGTTGGGTGGCGCATCGCGCGTGATCATGAATGCGGAACTGCAGTTCCCGTTCCCCGGCGCAAGCAAAGATGCCGGTTTGCGCTGGTTCACTTTCCTTGACGGCGGCAACGTATTTGCTGACCGCGCAAAGGTCGATTTCAGCGAGTTGCGCTATTCTGCCGGTATTGGCATCAGCTGGATTTCGCCGGTCGGTCCGCTCAAGCTGAGCTATGGCGAACCGCTCAATGCGCAGCCGACTGACCAGAAGGAACGCTTCCAATTCCAGATGGGTACAGGCTTCTGACGGAATAACTGATAATTAATGTTCTAATAGTGGTATTTTGAAACGCGGAGAATGATCTTGAAGTATTTAACAAACTCATCCAAGTTGTTGAAGATCCTGATTTTGGCAGGTGCGGCGCTGTTGACGTCTGTAGCAGTGCAGGCTGAGGAAACCAGGATTGGCATCATCAGCAGCCAGCGCATCGTTTCTGAAGCACTACCTTACAAGACCGCGTCGAGCAGACTGGAACAGGAATTCTCCAAGCGTCTGCACGACCTGCAGGACATGGAAATGCACTTGAAGGCCATGCAGGATAAGCTGGAAAAGGACGGCCCTATCCTGTCCGACGCCGACCGCGCCAAGCGCCAGCATGAATTTGCCGACCAGTACAAGGAATTCCAGCGCAGGAAGCGTGAACTCGAAGAAGACGAGAATCAGCGCAAGAACGAGGAATTGGCAGCCATTCTCGAGCGCGTCAATAAAGTCGTCGCGCAGATTGCCGAAGCGGAAAAATTCGACATCGTATTGCAGGACACGGGTATGCTTTATCACAGCCCGCGCGTCGATATTACCGACAAAGTCCTGAAAGTCCTCAACAAACAGTAATTTCAGAAAGCCGCTATGAGCACTCGGCTGAAAGAATTGGTCGAACGCTTCGGTGGCCAATTGCAAGGGAGTGGGGATATCGAAATAGTCGGTATCGCCCCTCTCGATGTCGCCGGTCCGGCGCACATCACGTTTCTTACCAATCCAAAGTTCAGGTCGCAGGCGGCGCAGACCAAGGCAGCCGCCCTGATTCTGTCCGCTGCCGACGATGCCTTGATCGGCGCCGAATACGGTGGCACGCGCATCGTGGCCCCCAATCCCTACGCCTACTTCGCCCGGGTCGCCCAGCTGTTCGAGGCGCAAAGCAGCATACCGGCCGCGCCGGGCGTGCATCCGACGGCTGTGGTCGATTCCGACGCTGAAGTGGCGGCAACGGCGAGCATCGGGCCGCATGTGGTGATCGAGCCCGGTGCAAAGATAGGCGAGCACGTGGTGATCGGCGCCGGCGGCTACGTCGGCCGCGATGCCCGGATTGGCGCTTACACGCGTTTTTACGCGCGCGTCACCTTTCATGCGCGCTGCGAGATCGGCGAACGCGGCATCCTGCATTCGGGGGTGGTCATCGGCACCGACGGTTTCGGCTTTGCCAACGAAGCTGGGACTTATGTCCGGATTCCCCAGACCGGCCGCGTCATGATTGGCAATGATGTCGACATTGGCGCCAATACGACGGTCGACCGCGGAGCCTTGAGCGATACCGTGATCGAAGACGGCGTCAAACTCGACAATCAAATCCAGATCGCGCACAACGTCCATATCGGTGCGCATACTGCCATGGCCGGCTGCGTAGGCGTGGCCGGCAGCGCGAAGATAGGCAAATACTGCACCTTCGGCGGCGCTGCCATGATCCTGGGGCATTTGACCATTGCCGACCGCGTACACGTTTCTTCGGGCAGCCTGGTATCGCGCTCGATCCACGAACCTGGGCAATACACCGGCTTCTACCCGCTGGCCAAGAATGCCGATTGGGAGAAATCGGCCGCCATCGTCCGCAATTTAAGTGCTATGCGTGAGAAAATCCGCGAGCTTGAAAAGACCATCAAATCGCTTACTGAAAGCAAAACGACATGAAGACCCTCGACATTAGCCAAATCAAAGAATACCTGCCGCACCGCTATCCGCTGCTGCTGGTCGATCGTGTGCTGGATTGGGAAGCCAACAAGCGCATCACCGCCATCAAGAACGTGACCGTGAATGAGGAATTCTTCAATGGGCATTTTCCGCACAAGCCGGTGATGCCGGGCGTCATGATGATCGAAGCTCTGGCGCAGACGGCAGCTTTGCTGTCCTTCCTGACTATGGGACAGAAACCCGACGAAAACAGCATTGTTTATTTCATCGGCATCGACGGCGCGCGTTTCAAGCGGCCGGTCGAACCGGGCGACCAGATCAAGATGGACGTCGAGATCGTGCGCGTGGCGCGCGGTATCTGGAAATATAAGGCGGTCGCCACGGTCGACGGCCAGACTGCGGTCGAAGCCGACCTGATGTGTACCATGCGCAGCGCCGCCGACGCCAGCCAGCCCGCGTGACAGCAATGACAATTCATCCAACGGCCATCGTTGATCCAAAAGCCCAGCTCGATTCCACGGTCGAGGTCGGCGCCTATTCGATCATCGGTCCCGACGTGCGCATCGGCGCCCGCACCAGGATCGGCCCGCATGCGGTCGTGCAGGGACACACAACCATCGGTAGCGATAACACGATATTTCAGTTCGGTTCGATCGGTGCTGTGCCGCAAGACAAGAAATATGCGGGCGAGCCGACCACGCTGGAAATCGGCGACCGCAATACCTTCCGTGAATTCGTCACGGTCAATCTCGGCACCGTGCAAGACGGCGGCGTGACCCGAATCGGCAACGACAATTGGATCATGGCCTACGTGCACATCGCGCACGACTGCCAATTGGGCAACCATATCACCATGTCCAACAATGCGACGCTGGCCGGGCACGTGGTGCTGGACGACTGGGTCGTGATGGGCGGATTCACGACCGTGCACCAATTCTGCCGCATTGGCGCCTATGCCATGACAGCGTTCACCGCGGCGGTGGCGCAGGACGTGCCGCCATTCGTCACAGCGGCGGGCAACCGTGCGGCCCCGGTCGGGATCAACAGCGTGGGTTTGCAGCGGCGCGGCTTTACCGCTGAACAGATCATGGCGATCAAGCGCGGCTACAAATTGATATATCGCGCCGGTCTGCCGCTCGAGGAGGCCAAGGCTGCTTTGCGGGCAGAAGAAGACAAATCCGCCGACGCGGCAATCCACCTGCGCCAGTTGCGTGAATTTATCGAAAACTCGCCACGTGGCATCATCAGATAAGCCGAACAAGTCCCTGAGCATCGCCATGGTCGCCGGCGAAGCTTCCGGCGACCTGCTGGCTGGGCATATGTTGTCGGCCCTGCGTCCGGTGTTGCCGGAAGCACATCTGCACGGTATCGGCGGTGCGCACATGATGGAACACGGGTTCGTCAGCGAGTGGCCGATGGACAAGCTGACAGTGCGCGGCTTGTTCGAAATCATTCCACGCTACCGAGAGCTCAAAGGCATCCAGAATTCCCTGCGCGACCGCTTGCTGGCCGAGCGTCCCGCAGCCTTCATCGGTGTCGATTACCCCGGCTTCAACCTCGGGCTGGAAGAACAGTTGCGTCGCGCCGGCATTCCGACCATGCATTTCATCGGTCCACAGATCTGGGCCTGGCGTGGTGGACGCATCAAGAAGATCAAGCGCGCCGTCTCGCACATGCTCGTGGTGTTTCCGTTCGAGGAAGCGATTTACCGCGCAGCGGGCGTGCCCGCTACCTACGTCGGCCACCCGCTGGCGGAAGTCATTCCCATGCAGCCTGATGCGGCGGCCGCGCGCGCGGCGCTGGATCTGCCGGCAGAGGGACAGGGAGCGGGGCCGGTGGTTGCCATCCTGCCCGGCAGCCGCATGAGCGAATTGAAGTACAACAGCGCTGCCTTTGTCGGCGCAGCCGGCTTGCTGGCCAAGCGCGATCCCACCTTGCGTTTCGTCGCCCCCATGGCCGGCGCCGCGCAGCGTGCGTGGTTCACGCAGGCGATCACCGCTGCCGGCTTGCAGGATTTGCCGATACATTTGACCGATGGCCAATCGCACGCCGCGATCGCCGCCGCCGATGCCGTTCTGGTGGCTTCGGGCACGGCATCGCTGGAAGTTGCGCTGTTCAAGAAGCCGATGGTGATCGCCTACAAAATGATGGCCGCATCCTGGCACATCATGCGGCACATGGGCTATCAGCCGTGGATAGGCTTGCCGAACATTCTGGCGCGCGAATTTCTGGTGCCGGAATTGCTGCAGGATGCGGCCACACCGCAAGCCCTGGCCGACGCGGTGTGGCAGCAGCTGACCGACCTCAACCATCGCGATCGTTTGCGGCAGCGCTTTGTCGAGATGCATCACAGCCTGTTGCGCAATACGGCACACGAAGGCGCGCAAGCCGTGTTGCGCCTGATTGATAGGGCATGATCATGAAAAACATGGACGCCAACCTGTCGCTGTTCGGCGATGCCGCGCTACTGAGCAATGAGTTGATCTGCGGCGTCGATGAAGCGGGGCGCGGGCCGCTGGCCGGTCCGGTTTTCGCGGCAGCTGTGATTCTCGATCCCGCCAAGCCGATAGCCGGCCTGCGCGATTCGAAAAAATTGAGCGAGGCCAAGCGAGACGAGCTCGCGGTTCAAATCAAGCAGCACGCCATGGCCTGGGCTATTGCGCAATGTTCGGAACAGGAAATCGACACGCTCAACATCCTGCAGGCGACCATGTTGGCAATGCGGCGCGCGGTGGAAGGCCTGAAACCGCAGCCGACGCTGGCCTTGATCGACGGCAATCGCTGCCCGGTCATGCCGTTTCGTTCCGAGGCGATCGTCAAGGGTGACGACAAGGTCGAGGCGATCTCCGCTGCATCGATACTGGCCAAGACCGCGCGCGACGCCGCGCTGCTGGAGTTGCACCGCGCATATCCGCAATATGCATTCGATCAGCATAAAGGCTATCCGACAGCGCTGCACCTGGAGCGTTTGCGTGAGCATGGCGTGTCTCCCGTGCACCGCAAATCCTACGCGCCGGTGCGCGCCCTTATTGTTTAACATCAGTTTGACGCCGGCATGAAGTCCATCACTTCACGTGACAATCCGCTCTACAAGGAATTGAAGCATTTGACTTCGAGCGCGCAGGTGCGCCGCAAGGCAGGGCAAAGCGTGCTCGAGGGAATTCACTTGTGCGACGCATACCTGCAACACGCCGGATTGCCGCTGTTGTGCGTCATCGGCGAAAGTACTCTTCAACATGCCGAGGCGGCAGCGCTGCTGGGGCGTTGCGACCAGGGTGGGGCGAGCTGTATCGTATTGCCGGACGCCTTGTTCCACGTGTTGAGCCAGGTTGAAAATGGTGTCGCCCTTATATTTATAGTCAAAACTCCGCAGGCTGCCTACCAGCCCGTGCTGACGCAGGACGCGGTTTTGCTCGACAATCTGCAGGATCCGGGCAATCTCGGTTCCATTCTGCGCAGTGCTGCCGCTGCCGGCATACGCGAAGTGTATTGCAGCGCGGGTACCGCTTCGGCTTGGTCGCCCAAGGTGCTGCGCTCGGCGATGGGGGCGCATTTCCTGTTGACGATTTTCGAGAACGTCGATTTGCTGCAATTGACGCGCAATACCAAGGTGCCGGTCTTGGCCACCAGCTCGCATGCCGAAGACAGCGTGTACCGGGCAGACTTGAAGCGGCCGCTTGCCTGGCTCTTCGGTCACGAAGGGCAGGGCGTCAGCGAAGAATTGCTGGCGCTGGCAAGGGAAAAAGTGGCGATTCCCCATCTGGGCGAAGTCGAATCGCTGAACGTCGCGGCCTGTGCGGCAATTTGTTTCTTTGAACAGGTAAGGCAGCGGATTGCAGGGACTTGAATCCGCATGGGTTGGTCAGGCCATCCGCCCGTCGTCACAGCGCACATAAACCAGCCCAGGGGCCAGGCAGCGTTCGCCGTGATGCAACATCGAGGATCCCCACGGCAGGATGTGCATGAACTGATAACGCTTGCCCTCGATGACGGCAAAGCGATAGATCAAGCTGTCCCGATAGCGTCCTATCGGTTCGCTGACATTTTCGGCACGGTCGAATTGTGCACCCGCCGTATCGGAGTTACGCGTGCCACCGTGTGCGGCCTGTTCTTCAAGTTCCGATTCGATGCGGTTCAAGCCGTCGCGCAGCGCCCAGAAAAAGAAAATCAGGCCAGCCCACAGCAACACTTCGATCAGGATGACTTCCACCGCCTTCTCCTGTCGTTGCCGTTTTGCCCTCTCTTCTTACTTTATATCTTTATAGGAAATTTGCCGGCAATTTGCCAGCGCGGCGGCATGCAAGCAGCGGTGTCGGGATGATGGCGCTTAGCGGCCCCAAATGCTTTTGTAGGCGCTCTGGTAACCGTCGCTCGGCTCAAAGGCGTTGTTGGTGCCACCGTAAAACGCAATATTCTGCAAGGTCACCACGTACGGGGCAGGGGCAAAACCACTCGGCTTCTCGCCGGCCAGAGCGCGGTTGATCTCGTCTATCATTTGCCAGGCTTGCAGATTCAAGGGTTCGGCCACGGTGCCCATTTGTCCCTTTTTTGCGCGTATGCGGGTATAAGCCGACGCCGAACCATAGCCGGCCGAAATGAATTCGAGCTTGCCATCGATTGCCGACGCTGCCGGTGTCGCCAGGAAATCAAACAGACGGTCGTTGGTTGCCATCACGTAAGTCAAATGCGTTCCGAATTGCTTCTGCAGATCGACCATGCGCTGCATGGCGACTTCCGGCTTTTCGGCAATTGCTGGTTCCTCCACGCTCAATAACGCACAAGACGGGCACTGCTTGATCGTATCGATCATCGCTTGGGTTTTGGCGGCCAGGTAAGGCGTGCTGTTGTCAGCCAGAACCACGAAACCGGCCTTGGCCTTCGATTCGACGATGCCCAGCATGGCGGCCAACTGTCCCGCTTCCTTGGGTTCAGTGCCGATGTTGGTGAACAAGCCGTCGGTTGCGCCCAGTGCGGGCGCCGCATTCCAGCCGATCACGGGGATTTTCTTGCTTGCAGCAATCGCAATTTGCGCGGCGTTGGCTTTGGCGTCGGTGCCGGCAAAGATGATTGCCGCCGGTTTGAGCGCCATCGCCCGGGCCATAGCATCGGCCTGTCGGGCTGCGAGTCCGTAACAGTCCCAAATGGCGGTACTCCAACCGACCGAAGCAGTCACTTCCTTGACCGCATTGGCGAGCCGTTGCTGGCTGGGGTCGCCAAGGTCCGCCCCGATGAAGGCAATGGTTTTGCTCGTCGCCAGCTTGGGGCCGTTGGTGGGGCCATCCCAGATATTTTTGAAAGCCATCGCATGCGCGACGCGGATGGTGGCTTTGCCAAGGAAGAGTGCGGAATCGCCTTCGCTCGAAGTCGAAGCGGCGAACGCCAGCAAGGGAAACGACAGTAGCAGCGGGAAGAAGCTTCTTAGTGGGCCAATTAGCCAGCCTTGGAGTGGATTCAATTTCATCATGCGAAGCGCATCCGTAATAGAAAAAGAAACAACAGGCATACTGCTTTTCGTCCCGCAATGGTCTGACGGCGGCGAAAGTTGCACTAGCATAATATGGATGCCGTGCAACTTGGTAAATTTTTGCCCGAATATGCTGATGACTGTCGGCTAAAAGACACGTCTGTCAGATTTGATTTCCTGCAAAATCATGGTGGCGATTTCTTCGATCGACTTGGCGGTCGAGGACGTCCAGCGTATTCCTTCTCGCTGCATCATTTTTTCTGCTTCGTTGATTTCGTAGCGGCAGTTCTCCAGTGCGGCATATTTGCTGCCGGGACGCCTTTCATTGCGCACTTCGGCCAGACGGTCGGGCGTGATCGACAGTCCGAAAATCTTTTTCTTGAACGGCAACAAGCCGCTCGGCAGTTTGCCGCGCTCGAAATCCTCGGGAATGAGCGGGTAGTTGGCAGCCTTGATGCCGTATTGCATGGCCAGGTACAGGCTGGTCGGGGTTTTGCCCGAGCGCGACACGCCGACCAGGATAACGTCTGCCGAAGCCAAATTTTTGTCCGATTGGCCATCGTCATGGGCCAGAGAGAAGTTGATGGCCTCAATACGGTTTTTATAGGCGTCGGAGTCTGTGATATTGTGGCTGCGTCCGATGGTATGGGTCGACTTGACGCCCAGCTCCTGTTCCAGCGGGTCGACGAAGGTCTGGATCAAGTCCATGTGCATGCCTTTTGACTGGCGGATCACGGCGGACAGGTCGGCCTTGACCAAGGTCGAGAAGATGATAGGCCGCTTGCCGTCCTTCTCGAAGGCGTGATTGATTTCGCGTACGGCGCTATGCGCCTTGTCCAGCGTATCGATGAAGGGCAGCCGGATTTGCCGGAAGCGCAACTCGAACTGGGTCAGGACCGAATGGCCGAAGGTTTCGGCCGTGATGCCGGTGCCGTCGGAAACGAAGAAAACGGTGCGTGCCGCCTTGGCGGAAGATTTGGAGAGATCTTGTTCGTTGGGCATGGTAGTGAAAAAAGTGAAAACGAAATCAGGCAAAGTCCTGTTGCAGCCTGTAGAATGCAGCTAACTGATTGTGAAGCCGCTCCGGGCGCAGGCGTTGAAATAGAACAAGAAGAATAGCAAAAACGCCGCGATACTGACGCGATATGTGACGTGAAGGCGGCATAAAGGCACTCGTGAAGATTTCTTATCATCAAACTAGAGGTTGTTATGTCCAACGCAGTGCAATCGGGAGTGATCTCGGGGGAGACCTATGTCGCCTCCTTTGAACAACTCAGAATGACCGACGTCGAGTCGGTCGGCGGCAAAAACGCTTCATTGGGAGAAATGATCAGCCAGTTGGCTGGTGCGGGTGTGCGCGTTCCGGGTGGTTTTGCCACTACGGCACATGCTTTCCGTGAATTTCTTGCGCACAGCACGGCCGGCGGCCCGCCGCTGGCGCAGCGTATCGCAGATCGCCTGGCGACGCTGAACGTCGATGACGTGCGCGCACTGGCCGAGGCAGGCGCCCAAATCCGCCAATGGATCATCGAAACGCCTTTCCAGCCGCGTCTGCAGCAGGAAATTACCGAGTTTTATCAGAGACTTGTCGCGGATTCCTCTAGCGAAATGTCGTTTGCCGTGCGCTCTTCGGCCACGGCGGAAGATTTGCCGGATGCGTCTTTCGCTGGCCAGCAGGAGACCTTCCTGAACGTGGTCGGCATCGACAACGTGCTCGAAGCGATCAAGCACGTGTTCGCCTCCCTGTACAACGACCGCGCCATTTCCTACCGCGTCCACAAGGGATTTACCCATGCCGAAGTAGCCTTGTCGGCCGGCGTGCAGCGCATGGTGCGCTCCGACGTCGGCGCGGCCGGCGTCATGTTCACGCTGGACACTGAATCGGGTTTTCAGGATGTGGTGTTCATTACCTCGAGCTATGGTTTGGGCGAAACCGTGGTGCAGGGTGCGGTCAATCCAGACGAGTTCTATGTGCACAAGCCTATGCTGGAGCAAGGCAAGCAGCCCATCATCCGCCGCAACATCGGTTCCAAACTGATCAAGATGGAATTCACCGGCGAAGCCAAGGCCGGCCGTTCCGTGAAGACGGTCGACGTGCCCATCGAATTGCGCAACCGCTATTCGCTGGCCGAGGCCGAGATCGTCGAATTGGCAAAATACGCGGTCATCATCGAAAAACATTATGGCCGTCCTATGGACATCGAGTGGGGTAAGGATGGCCGCGACGGCAAGATCTACATCCTGCAGGCGCGTCCGGAAACCGTCAAATCGCAACAGCATGCCAGCGATGCCCAGCAGCGCTATGCGCTCAAGGGCAGCGGCACCGTATTGGTGTCGGGTCGTGCCATTGGCCAGAAGATCGGCGCGGGGCGCGTGCGCGTGATCCACGATCCTTCGGAAATGGAGCGCGTGCAGCCCGGCGACGTGCTGGTGGCCGACATGACCGACCCCAATTGGGAACCGGTGATGAAGCGCGCTTCCGCCATCGTCACCAACCGCGGCGGCCGTACCTGCCATGCCGCCATCATTGCGCGTGAATTGGGTGTGCCGGCCGTGGTCGGTTGCGGCGATGCGACCGAAGTGCTCAAGGACGGCGCATTGGTGACCGTGTCTTGCGCGGAAGGCGACGAAGGCAAGATTTACGACGGCCTGCTGGAAACGGAAGTGACCGAAGTTGCGCGCGGCGCCTTGCCGCCGCTGCCGGTGAAGATCATGATGAACGTCGGCAATCCGCAGCTGGCATTCGACTTCCAATCGATTCCGAACGGTGGCGTCGGTCTGGCGCGCCTGGAATTCATCATCAACAACAACATCGGCGTGCATCCCAAGGCCATCCTTGAATACCCGAACATCGATGCCGACCTGAAGAAGGCGGTCGAGTCGGTAGCGCGTGGCCATGCCTCGCCCAAGGCGTTCTATGTAGACAAGCTGGCCGAGGGCATTGCCACCATCGCCGCCGCATTCTGGCCCAAGCCGGTGATCGTGCGTCTGTCCGACTTCAAGTCCAACGAATACAAGAAGCTGATCGGCGGTTCGCGCTACGAGCCGGACGAGGAAAATCCCATGCTGGGTTTCCGCGGAGCCGCGCGCTACCTTGCCGAGGATTTCGCCGAGTCGTTCGAAATGGAATGCCAGGCCATGAAGCGCGTGCGCAACGACATGGGCTTGACCAACGTCGAGATCATGGTGCCTTTCGTGCGCACGCTTGGCCAGGCCGACAAGGTGGTCAAGCTGCTGGGCAAGAACGGCTTGGTGCGCGGCGAAAACGGCTTGCGCCTGATCATGATGTGCGAAGTGCCGTCCAATGCCGTGCTGGCCGAGCAATTCCTCGAGTATTTCGACGGCTTCTCGATCGGTTCCAACGACTTGACCCAGTTGACCCTGGGACTGGATCGCGATTCCGGCATGGAGTTGCTGGCTGCCGATTTCGATGAACGCGATCCTGCGGTCAAGGCGCTGCTGTCGCGTGCCATTGCCGCCTGTCGTGCACAGGGTAAATACATCGGCATTTGCGGCCAGGGACCATCCGACCACGAGGATTTTGCCGAATGGCTGATGAAGGAAGGCATTGCCTCGATTTCGCTGAATCCCGATTCGGTGATCGATACCTGGCAAAAGCTGGCCGCCCTGAAGTAATAAGCTGAGGGCTTGCGGTACAAACGAAAAACGCGGACTTCGGTCCGCGTTTTTTCTTTTGGGAATGACGTGAAGGCCACAAAACAGCTAGACTAAAGACTGAGCAAGTGCGACACAACCACGGGACATGGCAATGGAACATTGGATGACTTGGCTGGTATGGGCTGGAATACTCGTAGTGCTCGAAGTATTCAGCGGCACCTTTTATCTCTTGATGGTCGCCCTCGGTTTTGCGACCGGCGCCTTGGCTGCTTGGCTAGGCGCGAGCGAAACAGTGCAAGTGGTGCTGGCTGCCGTGGTCGGTGTGGCGGCGACTTACGCTTTGCGCAAGAGCAAATATGGCAAACTGGCCAAGGGCGACGCGGCGCGCGACCCGAACGTCAATCTCGACATCGGCCAGATACTCAACATCGGTGAATGGAAGAATCCGCAAGGCGAACAATATGTGGCACGCGTCATGTATCGCGGCGCCATGTGGGATGTCCAACTTGAGCGCCACGCCGAGCCGCGTCCCGGCTTATTCACGATCCGCGAAATTCAAGGAAGCCGTCTTATCGTATCAAACAGCGCCATGCACACGAAATAATCGCTATCCGCAACAAGCACAAAAACAGGAGAACGGAATGGAATTCGGAATCAGCGGTGTCACCTTCATCATTTTGCTGTTTGCCGTGGTCTTCATCGTCAAGACCATCAATGTCGTGCCGCAGCAGCACGCCTGGGTGGTCGAGCGCCTGGGGAAGTACCATGCCACGCTGCCGCCCGGCCTGAACATCGTGCTGCCCTTCATCGACCGCATCGCCTACAAGCATGTGCTCAAGGAGATTCCGCTCGACGTGCCGCCGCAAGTCTGCATCACGCGCGACAATACCCAACTGCAAGTCGACGGCATCCTGTATTTCCAGGTGACTGACCCGATGCGCGCTTCTTACGGCTCGTCGAATTACATTGCCGCGATCACGCAATTGGCGCAAACCACTTTGCGTTCGGTGATCGGCAAGATGGAACTCGACAAGACCTTCGAGGAACGTGACCATATCAACACCTCTATCGTCAGCGCCATCGACGAATCGGCTTCCAACTGGGGCGTCAAGGTGCTGCGCTATGAGATCAAGGACTTGACCCCGCCCAAGGAAATTCTGCACGCGATGCAGGCGCAGATCACCGCTGAGCGCGAAAAGCGCGCGCTGATCGCGGCGTCGGAAGGACGCAAGCAGGAACAGATCAATATCGCCAGCGGCGAACGCGAAGCCGCCATCGCCAAGTCGGAAGGTGAAAAGCAAGCCTCGATCAACCGCGCTCAGGGCCAGGCTGCGGCGATTCTTGCGATTGCAGAAGCCAGCGCCGAGGCGATCCGCAAGACCGCGGCGGCGATTCGCGAACCGGGCGGTTCCGATGCAGTCAGCCTGAAAGTGGCCGAGCAGTATGTGAGCGCCTTCGGCCAGCTGGCGCGCACCAATAATTCGATTATCGTGCCGGCCAACCTGTCGGATATGAGCAGCCTGATTGCGGGTGCGTTACAGGTGATGAAAACGCAGAACAAGTCTTGAGGCCAGCCAGGACTCAGAAACATTGTTGCTCAATATTGTGACAGGGGCGGGAAATCCGGCGAAAATGCGCAAGAGTCTTCCCGCGACGCGGATTCAGGCAGTAGAATGGTCACAATTACAATTTTGCTTGAATGCATCCCAGCATGATTTGATATGGGAATCAGCCCCGGCGAATATTACATTTCAGTCGATCACCTTGACGTGGGCATGTATGTGCTCCTCGATTTGGGCTGGATGGAGCATGATTTCCCGCTCAACAGCTTCAAGATCAAGAATCAGCGCCAGATCGACCAGATCAAGGCTCACGGGCTAAAGAAAATTCGCATCGATCCGGCACGCAGCGTGTTTGTGCCGCCGGCTTACGTGGAGGAAGAGCCCGAATCGGCCGAAGAGATCGAGGAAGCGACGGGCGAGAGTCCCGAAGATGCACTCGAACGGGCGCAGCGCGAATTCATGTTGCGCCAATACACGGCTTTGGCCGAATGCGAAAAGCAATTCGCCAAGGCGGCTGGGAGCTTGCGCGCCATCAATGCCAACGTGCATGCGCGTCCGCAGGAAGCCTTCAATGCGGCAGCGGGGTTGGTGCACGACTTGCTCGACACCATTACCGGCCACAAGGACGTTGCCATACGCCTTATGAACGACAAGGCCGGCAGCGAGGAAATGTATTACCACGCGCTCAATGTCTCAGTGCTGGCCATGATGCTGGCCAGGGAATTGAATATTCCGCCCGCCGACAACGAGCAGCTCGGCATTGGCTGCCTGTTCCACGATATCGGCAAGACCCTGATTCCGTACCGCGTGCTGAAGGCTGACAAGCCGAGCCGCGCCGAGGTCAACCTGCAGCGTCAGCATTGCGAATACGGCGCCACCATCGGCGCCAAGGTGGACTTGTCCAGCCAGGCGCTGGCGGTGGTGGTGCAGCATCACGAACATGTGGACGGCAGCGGCTACCCAGACGGCCTGAAAGGGGAGGACATTTCTCCGCTGGCGCGCATCGCCTGCATTGTCAATGCCTACGACAACCATTGCAATCCGCAGAATCCCGCCGACGCGCTCACGCCCTATGAGGCGCTGGCCCATATGTATGCGCACGAGCGAAAATGGTATGACGTGGCTTACCTGACGGTATTCATTCGCGCCATGGGCGTGTATCCGCCGGGTGCCGTGGTGAAGCTGGAAGACGGCCGCATCGGGATTGTGATCGCGGCAAACTTCGGCACGCCCCTGCGTCCGCGCGTGCTGATTTACGATCCCTCTGTGTCCAAGAACAATGCGCCGATTCTTGACTTGCAGCAGCATCCCGAACTGAACATCAAGAGCAGCATCCGGCCCAGCGAATTGACGGCGCATGCCTACGAATACCTGGCGCCGCGTACGCGCGTCACCTATTTCTTCGATACGGCGACCAATCCCTCATACCCAAGCTGAAACGGCCATCGTCGCGCCCGTTCAGGTTTTGCGCCAGTACCCCGGCTCGCTGTAGGCACGCCGCAGAAATTCCACGAAAGCGCGTATGCGCAGCGGCAAATGGCGGCGTTGCGCGAACACGGCGTAGATATCGTTGCCGGGCGCCGCATAGTCGTCGAGCACCGTTTGCAATTGCCCCAACTCGATCGCGCTGCCGACTTCCCACATCGAGCGCCACGCAAGCCCCTTGCCGGCCATGGCCCAGTCATGGAGGACGGCGCCGTCGTTGCACACCATGTTGCCGGTTACTTTCAGGGTGACGTTTTTGCCATTGTGGCGGAAGGTCCAGCCGCGCTGGCTGCCGTCGCTGCTGATGGCCAGGCAATTATGGCGGCCGAGATCGTCCAGCGACTGCGGCGTGCCGTAGCGCTTCAGGTAGGCCGGGGAGGCGACGACCACACGCTTGTTGTCGGCCAGCTTGACGCCTATCAGATTGGAGTCCGACAAGGACGCGATGCGGATCGCCACATCTATGCCTTCGCCGATCAGGTCAACCACGCGGTCGTTGAGATTGAGCGTGACGGTCAGCTCGCGATGCTCGGCCAGGAAGGAGGGGAGCAGGGTGGCCACGTGCTGGCGTCCGAAGCCGGCCGGGGCTGAAATCAGCAAATGCCCGCTGGCGCGCGCACTGCGCTCCGAAACCGCGCTTTCCGCTTCTTCCAATTCCGCCACGATGCGCTGGCAATCTTCCAGAAATGCGGCGCCTTCGTCGGTCAGCGCCAGCTTGCGCGTCGTGCGTTGCAGCAGCTTGACGCCAAGGCGCTCTTCCAGGGCGTCGAGCCGGCGGCTGACGATGGCAGGCGCCACCCCCTCGGCGCGCGCGGCAGCCGACAGGCTACCCTTGGCCACGACTTCTACGAAGGTCGAGATTTGCTTGAACTGGTCCATACCAGACTTATTTTAATCAAATCGATGATATTGGCGGGTTATTTTTAACTAAAACGCAAAAATAAAATGACAAATCATCCAAATTCCCTTGCCTGGAGCTGCCTATACTGAATGCCATCCAGTTTGTCTATCCAAGCCGCAGTCGAACCCATGAGCATTCAAGCTATCGTCTTTGACGCCTACGGCACGCTGTTCGACGTCTATTCGGTCAGTGCCCTGGCCGAAAAGCTGTTCCCGGGACAGGGGGGCTGGCCTGGCCGACCTGTGGCGCGCCAAGCAGATCGAATACACGCAGTTGCGGACTTTGTGCGCGACCTACAAGCCGTTCTGGGAAGTGACGCAGGACGCTCTGGTTTTTGCTTGCCGCAAGTTGCGACTCGATTTGAGCTTCGAGTCGCAAAATGCATTGATGGGGCAGTACGCGAAGTTGCAGGCTTTTCCGGAAAATCTCGCGGTCCTGCAAAAGCTCAAGCAACATGGCTATAAGCTCGCCATCTTGTCCAACGGCAATCCGGAAATGCTGGAAGCGGTGGTCAAGGCGGCGGATATGCAAGGCTTGTTCAATCACATCCTGTCGGTGGATGCGGTCAAGAAGTACAAGACCGCCCCCGAGGCCTACCAGCTCGGCCCGGACGTTTTCGGACTGGCGGCCCGCAGCATGCTGTTCGTATCGAGCAACTGCTGGGATGCCTGTGGCGCCAGCTGGTTCGGCTATACAACGTTCTGGGTCAACCGCGGCGGCGCACCCTTGGAGGAATTGGGTGTCGTGCCGCACGCCCAGGGACGCGACTTGAACGATGTGCTCGCTCACGTCGAGCGTCTGTGAATCCATTTTCGAATTCTTTTTTACTTTAGCAATCGCAAAAACAGGAGATGCATATGAGCACCATCAACACCCCGGCCGGCATGGAAATCAAGGCGGCGATCCAACCCGGTTACGAACGCGTTTTGACGCCCGAGGCCCTGGCGCTGGTGGCCAAACTGTCGCGTGCGTTTGAACCGCGCCGCCAGGAGTTGCTGGCCAAGCGTGCCGAGCGCGCCAAGCGACTCGATGCCGGCGAACGCCCGGATTTTCTGGCAGAAACTGCACATATTCGCGACGGCGACTGGAAAATCGCGCCTATCCCGAAGGTGCTCGAATGCCGCCGCGTCGAAATCACCGGCCCGGTCGAACGCAAGATGGTGATCAACGCGCTGAACTCGGGCGCAGACAGCTACATGACTGATTTCGAGGATTCCAACACGCCGAACTGGGATAATCAGATCAGTGGCCAGATCAACCTGATGGATGCGATCCGCCGCACCATTTCGCTCGAACAGAATGGCAAGACCTATAAGCTCAACGACAAGACCGCTACCTTGGTGGTGCGGCCGCGCGGCTGGCATCTCGATGAAAAGCACGTGCTGGTCGACGGCAAGCGCGTCTCGGGCGGCATCTTCGACTTCGCGGTGTTCATGGTGCACAACGCCAAGGAATTGCTGGCGCGCGGCGCCGGCCCTTACTTCTACCTGCCCAAGATGGAGTCCCATCTCGAGGCGCGCCTGTGGAACGACATTTTCGTCATGGCGCAAAATGAACTCGGCCTCGCACAGGGAACGATCAAGGCCACGGTGCTGATCGAAACTATCCTGGCCGCTTTCGAGATGGATGAGATCCTGTATGAACTGCGCGAACACAGTTCCGGCCTGAACGCCGGCCGCTGGGACTATATCTTTTCCTGCATCAAGAAGTTCAAGCTCGACAAGGACTTCTGCCTTGCCGACCGCGCCAAGGTGACGATGACGTCGCCCTTCATGCGTGCCTATGCCTTGCTGCTGCTGAAGACCTGTCACAAGCGCAATGCGCCGGCCATCGGCGGCATGTCGGCATTGATCCCGATTAAGAACGATCCGGAAAAGAACGAAGTCGCCATGGGCGGCGTGCGCAACGACAAGGCGCGCGACGCGACCGATGGCTATGACGGCGGCTGGGTCGCGCATCCGGGCCTGGTCGATTTGGCGATGACCGAGTTCAAGAAGGTTCTGGGCGACCAGCCCAACCAGATCGGCAAGCAACGCCCGGACGTCAGCGTCAAGGCTGTCGACCTGCTCGACTTCAAGCCTGAAACACCGATCACCGAAGCCGGCCTGCGCTACAACATTAACGTCGGTATCCATTACCTCGGCGCCTGGCTGGCCGGCAATGGTTGCGTACCTATCCACAACCTGATGGAAGACGCGGCCACCGCTGAAATCAGCCGCAGCCAGGTGTGGCAATGGATACGCACTCCGAAGGGGGCGCTGGAAGACGGCCGCAAGGTCACGGCCGACATGGTGCGCGCCATGATCCCGCAGGAGCTGGTCAAAGTGAAGGAAGTGGCAGGCAGCGGCGCCACCTACGATCGCGCTGCGCAGATTTTCGAGCAGATGTCGACTTCTTCCGATTTTGCCGAGTTCCTGACCCTGCCGCTTTACGAAGAAATCTGATTCGGGCCTGTCCCATCAAGAAAGCCCGCACCGGCGCTGCCCGTGCGGGTTTTTTCTGGTCAATATGGCAATGACATGCGGCGTCGGCAAGCATGCGTGAATGGAGCCTGACAGGATGCAAGCGACCCTGACGTTACAAAAAAGTGACCCTTTACAGGGACGCCCATAGTACTATCAATGCCATGGGGACGCACCCGAGAGGGCGCATCAATAGCAGGGCGCGACATCACGATGCCAGGTATTGCGGCGTTGATAAATAACAACAAATTTGCATGGCCAGGTCGGGGAGCACTTTCTATTTCTTGAGGCAGGCTGCGGTTCTGTTGACCGTGTTGACGGCTGCCTTGCTGACTTGGCATCGCTTCGGCATGAATCGTGTGCTGGAACTCGATGCCCGGCACGGTTTTTCCTACACCGCGCAAGACGACAGGCCCATGGGTGGCGCAAGCATCGCTGCCATTGAACATGCAGCCAGGGGCGAAATCCTGACCTGTGAGCTGTCCAAGAAGTATACGTGGCCGTTTTGCCAGGCATCGATACGCTTGGCTGCCATGCCGGGCGGCGTGGATTTGACCGAATACGATTCTGTGACGTTCGAGATTGCCTATAGCGGGCCGGGGTCGCATACCGTGCGTTTTTACCTGCGTAATTTCGAACCGGGTATTTCCAATCAGGCCGATGTCGGATCCCTGAAGGTCAACGAAGTGGAATTCCCCATCCCTGAAAGCGGCACCATCACCGTGCCGATCAAGTTCTTCCGCGTGGCTTCGTGGTGGGCGACCAACTACAAGGTTCCCTTGACCAGCACCGACATGCGCATCGACAACGTGCCTTTCGTCGAAATGTCGACCGGTTCGCTGGTGCAGCCGGGTTCACACCGTATAGAAATCAAGTCCGTCTATTTTTCCGGAAAATGGATCAGTCAAGCGCAGCTGGTCATGGCCTTGCTGGGCGCATGGGTCATGTTCGGCGCCAGTTGGCTGATACTCGCCTTGCAGTATTTTCGCTTCAATATGCTGGAAAGCAGGTCGCGCGAAGTCTACCTGCAGTCCATCAACCAGGCTTTGCAGCTGGAAACCGAAGAGCTTGCCGGGCAGGCGCGCACGGATCCGCTTACCGGAGCCCTCAATCGTGAGGGCTTGCGCGAGTTCCTGATGACGCAGTGGCAGGGGCGGATTCCCGCCGATTCGCCGCTGACGGTCATTTTTGCCGATCTCGATCATTTCAAGCAAATCAACGACATGCATGGCCATTCGGTCGGGGACGTGGTTTTGCAGGAGTTCGCCAGGCTGGTGCAAACCGCAATCCGTACCCATGACCGCCTGGTGCGGTGGGGCGGCGAGGAATTCCTGATCGTGTGTCAGGACACGTGTACCGAGCAAGGACGGGCGTTGGCGGAGAAGTTGCGTGCCGACATTGTCCAGTCTGCCTGGCCCGAGAAGCTGCGGGTTACTTGTTCATTCGGTGTCACCATGCACCGCGCCAACGAAGATATCGGCGCCATGATCGCTCGGGCCGATGGCGCGCTTTATCAGGCGAAGAATGCCGGACGCAACCGGGTAAGCGCTATTTAGAAACTTAAAAAATGCGCCTGGTGTTGTTGCTGAGGGCGGCTATCCGCCTAGCCAGGCACATTTTGTGAGAGTTTCTAAGAATTGTGGCTATAGCGTCTTGAGATAGCCGCGTATTCCCGCCAGCAGCATTTCGACCGACATTGCCGTCAGGATCAGCCCCATCAAGCGCTCGAACGCGGTCATCACGCGCGGCCCCAGCGCGCGTTGCATGCGCTCCGCGCTCAGCAGCACCAACAGCGACACGGCGGCCGAAGCCGCCAAGGCAAAGGCGTGTACCAGCATGTCGGTCACGTCGTTCGAAGAAAACAGCAGCACGGTCGCCAACGCCGATGGGCCCGCAATAGCAGGGATCGCCAGCGGCACGATGAATGGTTCCGATTCGCCATGGGAATCGGCGTCGCCCATGATGCCGCCCGGCTGCGGGAAAATCATGCGCAGTGCGATCAGGAACAGGATCACGCCGCCGCCTATGCGCAGCGATATCTCGGACAATTGCAGCGCTTCCAGGAAACGGCGGCCGAAGAACATGAACAGCAGCAGCAGCGCAAAGGCGATCGCGCATTCGCGCACCACGACGCGCCAGCGCCGCTCGGGAGCGACGTTGACCAGGGCGCTGACGAAAATGGGTACGTTGCCGAACGGGTCGGTCACCAGGACCAGCAGGACGAATGCCTGGAAAAAGCTTTTAGTCATGACTTGTTTTCTCGACCGGTGAAAAGGCGAAGGGCTTTGGAGGCAACAGGCAAGATTGTAACGCGCTATGGGCTGCCAAGGTCTTTGCATGGCCGCGCTGTGATAATCTGCTGGCAAATCTCAAATCAGTTTTCAAGGAACAGCATGAGTGCATTTGCAGAAGACATCCAGAAATTCAACGGCATCTACAAGCTACCCGTCAACCAGCGGCCGACCCTGAGCACCGAGGACATCGGCGTACCCGTGGTCGAGCGTCTGCAGGCCTTCAAGCACATCCTGGCCGAAGAGCTGGACGAGATCGACGAAATCATCGACGCCGCCGGCAAGGACACGGCACCTGTCCAGGTACTGACCATGCTGGCCGACCTGCTCGGCGACATCCAGGTTTATTGCGCCTCGGAGATGGCGAAATTCGGCTTGCCCCTCGACCAGGTGTTGGCAGTCATCATGCAGTCGAATTTTTCCAAGCTCGGCGCCGACGGCAAACCGATCTACGACGAACGTGGCAAGGTGCAGAAGGGGCCGAATTACTGGAAGCCCGAGCCCAAGATCCAGGCGCTACTGGAAGAACGTTTGAAATAAAACACCCGGCAGGAAGCAATCGACCCGAAAGCGCCCATGGGCAAACTGCTTGCCATCGACGGCCTCGGCATCGTCCGCCGCGTCTACCAGGCCAATCCCGATCCCGATACGCCGGAAAAGGCCGAATCGGCTCTGCGTTTTGCGCAACTGTCTTTCCGCAAGCTGCTCACCCTGCATCAGCCCAGCCACGTATTGGCCGCCTTCGATCATGGTGGGCCTACCTGGCGCCATGACCTCTATCCGCGCTACAAGGAAGGCCGCGAACAGATGCCGGAACCGCTGCGGGCCGGTCTGCCCGGCTTTTACGCCAAACTGGAAGAAATCGGTTTGAAGGCGGTGTCGCCGGTCGGGGTGGAAGCCGACGACGCCATCGCCACCGGTGTGCTGCGCTGGCTCAACGAGCAGCGCGGCGAGGCCGTGGTCGTTTCTACCGACAAGGATTTGCATCAACTGGTCGCGCACGGTGCCCGAGTGTGGGATCATTTCAAGGGCGAATGGCATGACCGCGCCTGGGTGGAAAAGAAGTTCGGCGTCGAGCCGGAGCGATTGACCGACCTGATCGCCCTGATGGGGGATGCTGCCGACGGCATTCCCGGTGTGGCCAAGATCGGCATCAAGACCGCCGCCCGGTTGCTGCAGGCCTACGGCAGCCTGGAGGGCGTCATGGCCGGCGCTGGCATTCTGATGGATCCCATGGGAGAACGCTTGCGCCGCGACCGCGACCAAGCCTTCCTGTCGCGCCAGCTGGCGCAACTCAAGGACGATGTGCAACTGGGCGTTACCTGGAACATGCTGGCCTTCGATGTGCGCTGGATTGCGTGAGGATTTTGCCAAATCTAAATATGCATGAGGGCGGATTTTCGCGTAGCATGCACCCCATAACGAAACGCTCAGACAAGCCACAATCGAACGCGAACCAATCTCTAGAGACCCCACGGAGCAGACATGTTGATCACCGAGCCGAAGAAAAAATCGCGTCGCCGTTTCCTGTTGGGTGGGCTGGGCGTTGCGGGAGCTCTGGTGGTCGGCTGGGGCGTGATGCCGCCGCGCCAGCGCCTCAACGCCAACCAGCCGCTGCCAACCGAAAATGGCGAAGTGGCGTTGAACGGCTGGATCAAGATCGGCAAGGACGGTACCGTAACCGTGGCGATGCCGCGTGCGGAAATGGGCCAGGGTGTGCATACGGCGCTGCCGATGCTGGTGGCCGAAGAAATGGATGTGCCGTTGACCTCGGTGCGGATCGTGCAGTCGCCGATCGACAAGATCTACGGTAACGTTGCCATGCTGCCGGACGGCTTGCCCTTCCATCCGGACGACAATGGCATGGTCAAGCGCAGTGCCCAGTGGCTGACCGCCAAGATGGCGCGCGAACTCGGGTTGATCGTCACCGGCGGCTCATCGAGCGTCAAGGATGCCTGGAGGCCGATGCGCGAAGCGGGCGCCACGGCGCGCGCCATGCTGGTCGGCGTGGCGGCCAAGCAATGGCGCGTGGCGCCAGGCGAATGCCAGACTGCCGACGGCGCCGTTACCCATGCCAGCGGCAAGCGCGCCGGCTATGGCGAGCTGGCGGCGCAGGCGGCAGGCACCGTTCCCGGCGAAATCAAATTGAAGGACCCCAAGGATTTCAAGCTGATCGGTACACCGCAATTGCGTCGTGACAGCGCCGCCAAGGTGAATGGCAGCGCCGGCTTCGGCATTGATGCGCGCCCCGAAGGCTTGGTCTATGCCGCACTGAAAATGTCGCCCACGGTGGGCGGCTCGGTGCAGAAATTCGATGTCGCCACAGTGCAGGGCATGCCGGGCGTGCTGCACGTGGTCGATTTTTCCGCCAAGAGCGACAAGGCTGGGGTGGCGGTTGTCGCCAAGACCTTCTGGCAAGCCAAGCAAGCCGCGGCGGCTTTGCCGATTACCTGGAACCCCGGCCCCAATGCCGGCCTTTCCAGCGAAGGCATATTCAAGGAGCTGGCTGCCAAGCTCGATGATGAATCCGGCTTCGCCTACTACAAGAAGGGCGACCTCGACGCCGGCAAGGGCGCAGCCCAGACCATCAAGGCCGAGTACCGCGCGCCTTTCCTGGCGCACGCGACCATGGAGCCGATCAACTGCACAGCCTTGGTCAAGGACGGCAAGGTGACACTGTGGCTCCCGACCCAGGCGCTTGGCGTCGTGCCGATGGCGGCGTCCAAGGTGGCAGGCGTCAAGCCCGAGGATGTAACGGTGCATGTGACTTACCTGGGCGGCGGCTTCGGCCGGCGGCTGGAAATGGACATGGTGACGCAAGCCGTCGCCATTGCCATGCAGACCGGCGGCGCGCCGGTGCAGCTGATCTGGACGCGCGAAGAGGACATGACGCACGACATGTACCGTCCGATCGCGCTGGCGCGTTTTTCCGCCGCGCTCGATGCGGCCGGCAACGTGCTCGCCTACGACAATAAATCGGCCGGCGGCTCGATCACCACGCAGGTGCTGACGCGCACCTTCGGGATTCCCGGCGGCGGACCGGACAAGACCACCGCCGAGGGCGAATACGACATGCCCTACGAATTTCCGAACCAGCGTATCGCTCACGTCATCGTGCCGACCCCGGTGCCGCTCGGTTACTGGCGCTCGGTCGGGCACTCGCACAACGCCTTTTTCAAGGAAAGCTTCATCGACGAGATCGCCCATGCGGCGAACAAGGATCCAGTCGAATACCGGCGCAGTCTGCTGGCCAATCACCCGCGCTTCCTTGCGGCATTGAACGCGGCGGTCGAAAAAGCCGGCCAGCCGCAAGAAGGGCACGCCCTGGGCGTGGCGCTGCACCGTTCTTTCGGTAGCATCGTCGCGCAAGTGGCCGAGGTGTCGATCGAGAGCAACGACATCAAGGTCCATAAGGTGACCTGCGCGGTCGATTGCGGTATCGCCGTCAATCCCAACATCATCGAGCAGCAAATCCAGTCCGCCATCGTGTTCGGTCTCAGTGCAGCCTTGTACGGCGAGATCGTGTTCAAGGACGGCAAGGTCGAGCAGCAGAATTTCGACAGCTACCAGGTCGTGCGCATGAACCAGGCGCCGGAAGTCGAGGTGATCGTCATCAAGAGCGCCGAACCGCCGGAAGGCATAGGCGAACCGGGCCTGCCGCCGATTGCGCCTGCGGTTGCCAACGCCGTGTTCAAACTGACCGGCAAGCGGCTGCGCAGCCTGCCGCTGAGATTGGCCTGACAAGTTTTGGACGCCGCGCAGCTGCCGGTTACCGGGAGCCCGCGTCGCTTAGGAGAGGCGTTTGCGCAAACTGTAGTTGCGTTGCCAATCTTTTCGGTCTTCGGAAGTTCCCGCTTCCTGCGCCAACTCACCGATACTTTTCCCTAGTTGGGCCTTCAAAACCAGGTCGGCTTGCCGCAAATCCGGCAATACGGTGCCGAAGAAACTGACGATCCCGCTTTGCTGCATCAACAGCGTCGGAAAATTATCGACGTCGATGTCACCGACCAGATCGGCTTCGTCCTCGATGTCTATCCATACGAAGCGCTGCTCGGGATGCATGGCGGCCAATTCGGCAAACCTGCTCTTGTAGGCGGAGCAGGTATCGCACCAGGCGGCGCACAGGCAGGCGACTACGCAGGCATCTTCTGCGAGCCACTGCGCGAGTGTGGCGCGATTGCCGGAATTGAGAATCAGGTGGTTCATAGTCCGCTATTTTACCTTGAGCGGTGCCGGAAGCCCCGGCGGTCTGCCGGTTCCGGTTGGCCGCTCAGTTGGCCGCTTATGTGGCCGCTCAGTTGCTCGTTTGTCTGGCGGCTCAAGGTAAAATACGTCTATGCCTACGATACTCGCCATCGAAACCTCGTCCGAACTTGCTTCCGCAGCGTTGCTGCAGGATGGACGCATGCTTATGCGCGAATCGGCTGGAGTGCATACGCATTCGCAAACTATTTTGCCTATGGTGCAGGGAGTGCTGACGGAGGCCGGCGTCGCGCTTACGCAATGCGACGCCATCGCCTTCGGCTGTGGTCCCGGTTCGTTCACCGGTGTGCGCACTGCCTGCGGCATTGCCCAGGGGCTGGCCTTTGGCGCCTCGCTGCCGGTCATTCCCGTGGTGACCTTGCTGGCTATGGCCGAAGCTTGCCGCGAAGCCGGCGATTCACGTGACGTACTGGCCGTGCTGGACGCGCGCATGGGCGAGGTGTATTGGGCGCAGTATCGCTTCCAGGACGAACAAACGGGTTGGCAGGCTGTGGCGGAGCCGACCCTGTCTGCGGCTTCCGCAGTGCAGGCGGACGGCAGAGTGATCGCCTGCGGCAATGGCTTGTCCGCTTATGCCGATGATTTCGCGCGTTTCGACTTTGCCGACAGCGCGTTACCCATGATCATGCCGCGCGCGGCCCAGGTGGCATGGCTGGCGCAAGCGGCCTTTGCCAGAGGCGAAATACTGTCCGCACGCGACGCCCAACCGCTCTATTTGCGCAACAAGGTGGCGCTGACCACGGCTGAGCGTATGGCCAATGCGGCGGGGGTGGCGGCATGAGCGCGCTGCCCGGCCCGGATTCGAGAGCCATCGCGCTTTCCTTTGCGCCCATGCAGGTGGAGGACTTGGATGAGGTGATGGCAATCGAGAGCGTCGCCTATCCCTTTCCCTGGACGCACGGGAATTTCCTCGACTCGCTGTATAGCGGCTATGAGATGTCTGCCGTGCGCTTGCCCTCCGGACTGCTGGTCGGCTATTACCTGCTGATGCTGTCGGTAGACGAGGCGCATCTGCTTAACATCACCGTAAGGCCCGAATTGCAGGGACGTGGCTTCGGGCGCCGGATGCTCGATCACATGGTGGAAGTGGCGCGCGCGCATAAGATGCAATCGGTTTTGCTGGAAGTGCGGCCCTCGAACGACCAGGCAGTGATGGTTTATGAGCGCTACGGTTTTGCCGGTATCGGCGTGCGCAGGGCTTACTATCCGGCAGGCGACAACAAGCGCGAAGACGCGATCGTGATGAGGCTGGTGCTATGACGGATCGCAATACCGTGTTCCTGCAGGAAATGGGCCTGGGTCCACTATGGCGGCAGCGTCCGCCGGCGGTGGATCCAACTGAAGTGCCGCAGGGCGATCAAGCTGCAGAGTCTCCAATCGAAGTATTGCCAAGTGCTGCACCAACCCCGATTGCCGAGAGTGCTGGGCTGTCCGTCTCCGCAATGAATTGGGCGCAGCTGAAAGCCGCCGTGGCCGCTTGCCGGCAATGCGGCTTGTGCGAGAAGCGCACCAACACGGTATTCGGTGTCGGCGACGAACAAGCCAAGTGGCTGTTCATCGGCGAAGGGCCGGGGCGCAACGAGGACAAGCAGGGTGAGCCTTTCGTCGGTCCGGCCGGCAAGCTGCTCGACAACATGTTGCTGGCGCTCGGCTTGAAACGCGGCGCCAATGCCTATATCGCCAATATCGTCAAATGCCGCCCCACCGACCCCGGCGGCAAGGACCGGCCGCCGGAGGCGATCGAAGCCGATGCCTGCATGCCTTTCCTGGACAGACAGATTGCCTTGATCCAGCCGTCCATCATCGTCGCGCTCGGCAAGACCGCAGCCTTGTCGCTGTTGAAGCTCGACCCGGCCACGCCGGTATCCAGCCTGCGCGGCAAGGTGCACCGTTACGGCAATTTGCCGCTGGTCGTCACCTATCACCCGGCTTATCTGTTGCGCAATCTGCCCGACAAGCGCAAGAGCTGGGACGATCTATGCCTGGCGATGCGCATTTATGCCGACGCCAGCGCATAATTTTCAGGAAGCGTTTCATCGGCGGCGCGGCCATTTGAAAGACCCGCATGTGCGGGCGCTCGCTTGGCTGCTCGATTCCCCCGATTTGCTCGATGCGCAGGCGCCGCAATGGCAGGGCAAGGTTGCGACACTGTTCGGCCACCACGGCGAAGCGGCCGATGCCTGGTTGACTGAACTCGATGCCGATCCTTCGGCTCTGCATGCGATACTGGATAGCCATCCTTTCGCGCGCCTGGGCCGCTATGCCGAGCAATTGATGGCCTTCTTTTTCCGGCGCCTCGGCGTGCTGTATGCGCATGGTGTCCAAGTCGGCACCGATCAAACTGTCGGCGAATTCGACTTTCTGCTATGGCATACGGATTCGGCCGGCGCGCGCACTTTGCTGCACTGGGAGTTTGCCACCAAGTTCTATCTGTTCGAGGCGAACCAGGCGCAGCGGCAATCGGGTGGCGACGCGGAGTACCTGGTCGGCCCCAATCTGGCCGATACGCTGGGCGCGAAGATGCGCAAAATTCTGGTGCGGCAATTGTCCCTTTCGGAACACCCGGCCGCGCAAGCGCATTTGCCGCAGGCGATCGATGCTGCGCAAGCCTTGATCAAAGGCTGGCTGTTTTATCGACACGATGATTTCCCGTCACCGGCTACGCTCGGCGTCTCGACGGATCACTGTCGCGGATTTTGGATGACGCTCGACGAAGCGGCGAGCCTGCGGGGCGAATGCTTCCTGATCCTGCCGCGCCTGAGCTGGCTGGCGCCGGCTTGCGCTCAACCGGATGCTTGTCTTAATCAGGAACAGTTACGCGCGGCGCTGGACATGCATTTCGCGGTCGATGCTGCTGCGGTAATGGTGGCTACGCTCGATACCGCAGGCGAAACAGGGATGGCGCTGGAGAGCGAACGGACGTTTATCGTGCCGAACGACTGGCGCGGCCGTGCCGCGGCCGGTATTTCCGTGAAATGAAAAATTAGTGCCTGTGCTCGCCGATCAAGGCGACCGTGTCGAACTGGCGTTGGTTGTCGGCATGCCAGCGCATCACCAGCAGCATTACGCCTGCAATCGTCAGGCCGAACAGCACGATGACAAAATTGACGTTCAGGTTCAGCCAGACCATGCCGGCGTAGAGCACCAGCATCAGCAGAATCGATACGTTCTCGTTGAAATTCTGTACCGCAATCGAATGGCCCGCGCTCATCAGCACGTAGCCGCGGTGCTGAAGCAGGGCATTCATCGGCACCACGAAATAGCCGGATAGCGCGCCAATCACGATCAATAGCGGGTAGGCGATGCGCTCGCTATGGACTACGGTCATGGAAACCACCACCAGGCCCATGATGACACCCATGGGCATGACGGTCAGCGAGCGTTTGAGCGGCACGAAATGAGCCGCCGCGGTGGCGCCCAAGGCGACGCCGAGCGCCACCACGCCTTGCAGGAAGGCGGCGCGGTCCAGCGCCATATGCAAGGATTTCTCGGCCCACTTCAGCACGATGAATTGCAAGGCTGCGCCGGCGCCCCAGAACAAGGTCGTCACTGCGAGCGAAATCTGGCCCAGCTTATCGGTCCAAAGGGTGGTGCAGCATTCGGCAAAATCGACGATCAGCTTGATCGGGCTGTGTTGCTGATCCTTGTAGCGGGCGCAGGTGTCGGGGATAAACAGGTTGAAGCCTGCTGCGATCACGTAGGCGCTCATGATGACGTAGATTGCCGTTTCGCTGGCAGCCTCGGCGCCGGGGATGGGGATGGGAATGCCGAGCTTCATGAACATTTCCGCCACCTGCGGATTGACCAGCCAGCCGCCCAGCACGGTCCCGAAGATGATCGATAGCACCGTCAAGCCTTCGATCCAGCCATTGGCGGCAACCAGTTTCTCGGCCGGCAGCAGCTCGGTCAGGATGCCGTACTTGGCAGGCGAATAGGCGGCTGCGCCGAATCCGACCACGCCGTAGGCAATCAAGGGATGGACGTTGACGAAAATCAGGGCGCAGCCGAGGATCTTGATCAGGTTGGTCACGAACATGACCCGACCCTTGGGGTAGGCATCGGCAAAGGCGCCGACGAAGGCCGCCAGCAAGACATAGGACAGGACGAAAAACAACTTCAGCAACGGCGTCATCCATGCCGGTGACTTGAGTACGGTCAGCAGTGCGATGCAGGCAATTAATAGTGCATTGTCCGCCAGCGACGAAAAAAACTGCGCCGCCATGATGGTGTAAAAGCCGCGATTCATCCGCATTGATTCGTTAACCCAGTGTAGCCAGTGTGCCTAGGGGAAGCTTTATACCACGAAAATGTTGCAAACCGGCTCTGACGGATCCTTTGCGTCCGGTAAAATGGCGCTGATTGAAATGACGAAAAAGCAAATATGCCGAGACCGATCCTTGCCACAATTGACATTGCTGCGATGCGACACAATCTTGCTGTTGCGCGGCAGCATGCGCCGCAAGCCAAGGTGTGGGCGGTGGTTAAGGCCAATGCCTACGGACACGGGCTGGAGCGCGGCATGCGCGCTTTTGCCGATGCCGACGGTTTGGGGCTGATCGAAATCGATGGCGCTGTGCGCTTGCGCGAAATGGGATGGCAAAAGCCTGTTTTGCTGCTGGAAGGTTTTTTTCACGCCGAAGACCTGGACGTGCTGATCCGCCACGAGCTGCAGACCGCAGTGCATTGCGATGAACAGATCGCCATGCTCGAGCGCGCCAGCTCAGTTGCCAACTCGGCCACGCCACCGGGCCTGGACGTGCATTTGAAAATGAATAGCGGCATGAACCGCCTCGGCTTTGCCCCGTCGGCATACCGCGCGGCGTATGCGCGCCTGCGGGCAATTCCCCATGTGCGCAATATCAGCCTGATGACGCATTTTGCCAATGCCGACGACGGCGAGAACGCGATCATGTCCTGCGCGGAACAGATTCGCCGCTTTCATGAGGCCAGCAGCGGGTTGGCGGGCGAGCGCAGCCTCTCGAATTCGGCGGGAGATTTGCTGCACGAGGGTGCCGCCGCCGACTGGGTGCGTCCCGGTATCATGCTGTACGGCGGTACGCCGGGTGGCAAGACGGCCGAGGAATTCGGCCTGTTGCCGGCCATGACGCTGACCAGTGAAATCATCGGCGTGCAAGAGCTTGCTGTAGGCGACGCGGTCGGCTACGGCAGCCGTTTCGTCGCCGCACATCCTATGCGCATCGGTGTGGTGGCTTGCGGCTATGCCGACGGCTATCCGCGTCACGCACCGACCGGTACGCCGGTATTGGTCGACGGCGTGCGCACGCGCACGGTCGGACAAGTATCGATGGATATGATTACCGTCGACCTCGGTGCGATCCCGAACGCGGGTGTCGGCAGCCAGGTGGTGCTGTGGGGAAAGGGATTGCCGATTGACGACGTGGCTCATGCCGCCGGCACGATCGGCTATGAATTGATGTGCGCGCTGGCGCAGCGCGTGCGCGTGGTAGAGGCTTGAACGAGACCTGAACTGATGGCAAAGACGGCGGCGAAGGCCAAGACCAATTACACCTGCACCGAATGCGGCGGCATTTCGAATAAGTGGGCCGGGCAGTGCCCGGCTTGCGGGCAATGGAACACTCTGGTGGAAACACTAGTGGAGGTCGGCGGCGGCAACCGCTTTTCCACGCAATATCAGGGTCTGGCGCAAAGCGCGCCGGTGTTGAGCCTGGCCGACATCGAGGCGACTGACGTGCCGCGCTTCGGCACCGGCATCGAGGAGTTCGACCGCGTGCTGGGCGGCGGCCTGGTGGCGGGCGGCGTGGTGCTGATCGGCGGCGACCCCGGCATCGGCAAATCGACGCTGCTGCTGCAGGCGCTGGCCAACATGGCGCGCGAGAAAAAAGTCTTGTACATCAGCGGCGAAGAGTCGGGTGCGCAAATTGCGCTGCGCGCCAAGCGCTTGGCGGTCGATGCCGGCGATTTGAAGCTGCAGGCCGAAATTCAGCTCGAAAAAATCCTCAATACCCTGGCCGATTACAAGCCCGAGGTTGCCGTGATCGACTCGATCCAGACCTTGTATTCGGATGCCTTGAGTTCCGCGCCCGGATCGGTGGCGCAGGTGCGCGAATGCGCGGCGCAGCTTACGCGCGTGGCCAAGCAGTCCGGCATCACCGTCATCATGGTCGGCCATGTCACGAAAGAGGGCGCGCTGGCCGGTCCGCGTGTGCTCGAGCACATCGTCGATTCGGTACTTTATTTCGAGGGTGATACCCATTCAAGTTTCCGTCTGGTGCGCGCGATCAAGAACCGCTTCGGCGCGGTCAATGAACTCGGCGTCTTCGCCATGACCGAGAAAGGCTTGAAGGGGGTATCCAATCCTTCGGCTCTGTTCCTGTCGCAACACGACAATCCGGTGCCGGGCTCCTGTGTGATGGTGACCCAGGAAGGCACACGCCCGCTGCTGGTGGAAATCCAGGCGCTGGTCGATGCCTCACCACTGCCCAATGCGCGCCGGCTGTCGGTCGGCCTGGAGCAAAACCGCCTGGCCATGCTGCTGGCGGTGCTGCACCGGCATGCCGGCATTGCCGCGTTCGATCAGGACGTGTTCATCAATGCCGTCGGCGGTGTCAAGATCACCGAACCGGCTGCCGACCTGGCAGTGCTGTTGGCGATTCATTCCTCGATGCGCAGCAAGCCTTTGCCGCGCGGCTTGGTGGTGTTCGGCGAAGTCGGCTTGGCCGGCGAGATCCGCCCGGCGCCGCGCGGACAGGAACGTCTGCGCGAGGCCGCCAAACTCGGCTTCTCGATTGCACTGATTCCGAAAGCGAATGCGCCTAAACAAAAGATCGAAGGCATGACCATCATCGCCGTCGAGCGCATTGACGAAGCTATGACGCGCGTGCGCGAGTGCGAATAAGGAACTTCAGGCGGCCAGCAATTGTGCTGCCTGGATTCCGCTGCGCACCGCCGCTTCCAGCGTCGCCGGATAATCGCCTGCTGTGTAGTCGCCGGCCAACACTAATTCCGGCAGACCGAGGTCGTTTGACGGACGCCGCAACCCGGGCGTGCAAGCGAAAGTGGCGCGCTTTTCCGAGATGACCTTGCTCCATGCCGGCTGCGCCAGCTCAGGCATATTCAAGACGTGGGCCAACTGTGCTGCAATTGCCGCAGCTAGCGCATGTTGATCCAATTCCACCGCCGCGCTTGACGCGCTGACCACCACCGCGAGTATGCCGGCCTGCGCCGGGTCGAGTTGGCCGCGATCGAATACAAACTGGCCCCATGCGCCTGTTTGGGTGTCGTCGATCAATGCAAAGAATGGGCGCGCCAATCGCGTCTCTGGCGCATAGCGCAGATAGCAGGTGGTGATCGGCTCGTATTCGAAGGCGTGCAGGCTTGTTGTGTCGGTTAAATCCCGGAGCAGCTCGGCGGCATGCGCGGCTTGCGTCGCCAGAACCACGCCGTCGAATTCGCGTTGCGTGGCATGTGCTACCGCTTCGTCTCCGGACAAAATGACACGCCAGGCTGCATCGGTACGGATAAGGCCGGCCACATTGGCTCCGTACAATACCGCGCTGCCTTGCTGTTCGATATAACGTGCCGCGTGTTGCGGAAACAGTTCAGTCAGATCGACGCGCGGCAGCAGCATGTCGGACGCCGCGCGCTTTGCACCGAGACTGTCGCGCAAGACGTTCAGGAACACCTGGGCCGAAGCGCGTTCCGGGGGTGTGTTCAGAGCGGCCAGGCAGAGCGGACGCCACATCAGCTTGATCAGATTATCTGTCTGGCCGAAGCGCTCCAGCAATTCGCATACGCTGCAATCGGCATGCATGCGCCATTCCATCCAGCGCGCAGTGGTGGAAAAACGGGCCAGAGACAACTTGTCGGCCTTGCTCAAGCCGCGCGCACCGAGCAGACCAAACAGCATATGCCAGGGCGCCGGCAGGCGCGGCGTGACGAAATGCATGCCCTCGTCATGTGAATGAGTTGCGGGATAGGGCATCTGCAGCGGCAGGCGCAACAGGGTTTCGTCGGTGTCGATGCCGACCGTACGCATCAGCGCCAGGCTATCGCGATAGGCGCCCAGCAGGATATGCTGTCCGTTATCGAGCATGCGGCCATCGAGCTTGACGCCACGCGCCCGGCCTCCCAGGGTGCGGGCGCTTTCAAACAGGGTGACTGTGCAGCCGGCCTTGCTGAGTTCAACTGCGGCGGCGCAGCCGGACCAGCCACCGCCGATGACTGCTATTTGGCGGCGCTTGTCTTCTTTACCCGAAAACATAAGTCTTCCACGCCAACCACAGCTTGCGGATAGGCGTGAGTGAAATACGCTGGTTCAGGACGTGGAAGCCGTCGCTTTCAATTTCGGTCAGGAGCGAACGATAGATGGCAGCCATCATCAGGCCCGGGCGCTGCGCGCGCCGGTCGGCCGCAGGCAGCAGGGCAAAGGCTGCATCGTACAAAGCTTGCGCGCGCTCGACCTGGAATTGCATGAGCTTGACGAAATTATCGCTATGGCGTCCATTGAGAACGTCGGCCGCCGTCACGTTGAACTGCTGCAGCTCATTGACCGGCAAATAGATACGGCCCTTGCGGGCGTCTTCGCCGACGTCGCGGATGATATTGGTCATCTGGAACGCCAGGCCTAATTTTTCCGCGTATTGCAGCGTCTCGGGGCGCGTGCTGCCGAAAATGCCGGCTGACAGAATACCGACCACGCCGGCGACATGCCAGCAATAGCGCTGCAGGCCGGCGAAGTCCAGGTAGCGGGTCTGGTCGAGATCCATTTCCATGCCGTCGACGATGGCCAGCAGGTGTTTCACATCGATGGAAAACGGCTGCAGGTGAGGCAGCAGGGCCTGGGTCACCGGATGCGTCGGATTGCCGGCTTGCATGGCGCCGATTTCCTTGCGCCACCAAGCCAGCTTGGTACGGGCTACCGCCGCATCGGTGCACTCGTCAACCGTATCGTCAACCTCGCGGCAAAATGCATATAGGGCCGTGATGGCGCGGCGGCGCTCCGCCGGCAAGAACAGGAAGCTGTAGTAAAAGCTGGAACCGCTCTGCGCGGCTTTTTGTTGGCAATAGTCGTCGGGGGACATGGATCAAAGCAGAAACTGGAGCGCGAAACCGATGGCTGAAAAGAAGCAAGCCGCTATCCTAACCGACTTATGGGCTTGCCGACAAACAAGAGTCGCGGAATCGGCCGGACTAATGGCGTCCGGCTTGCTCGGCATGGGATGTGGACCCTGTATGGCCGTCGGGCAATATGCGCCGCCTTAGCCGGCCATGGACGTATCGGACACTGGCAAATTATGCAGTGCCAGCTCCGCGATTCGGTGACACAATGATGCAAGAATAAATTTGTTTCACGATTTGATCGGTGCCCATCGGCTCCTTTGGATCGGCTCCTCCGGTATCGACCCGTTTCGAGAAGGCGAATGCCATGATTTCGACTTTGCTCGTTGTCGACGACTCCAAGAGTTCACGCAAGGTGAACACCGCGTATATGCGCGAATTGCTGGGCGATGGGGTTACCTACCTGGAAGCCGCCGGCGGCCAGGAAGCCCTGACCATCCTCGAAGAACGGCCGGTCGATGCAGTTTTGCTCGATCTGACCATGCCGGGCATGAGCGGTTACGACGTGCTGGCCGAAATGCAGCGCCGCAAGATGCGCGCGCTGCGCGTCGTGATCAGCGCCGACGTGCAAAAGCAGACGCGCGAACGCGTATCTGCGTTGGGTGCGTCCGGCTTTCTCCCCAAGCCGCTGAAGATCGAAAGCTTGCGAGAGGTGTTTGCCGATCTCGAATTGCTCGGTCCCCAGGAGCTGTTTACCGAAGATGAGCGTGATCAGCTTGGCGAGATCGTGAATATCGCGATGGGCAAGGCAGGGGCGACGCTGGCAGAAGCCTTTTCCGGTTTCGTGAATCTGCGCGTACCGGAAATACGGGCAGTCGGCGCCGCCGCCGCGCATGCAACGCGAGAGCGTCTGATGCGCGAACACGAGAGGGTGAGCGTGTTGCACCAGGAATTTTTCGGCGAATTGTCCGGCGATATCGCCGTCATCTACGGGCCGGCCAGTTATGCGGCCTTGCGCGAAGTGCTGGGCTTCGACGATCGCGACGGCGATGGCCGGCGCCAGCGAGAAGAACTGTTGCTGGAGCTGGGCAATGCGCTTTCCAGTACTTGCATCCTCGAGATCAGCACCTTGCTGAATTTACGCACCGGCATGCGGGCGCCGCGCATTCTGGCTTTTGATGCGCCTTGCGAGGAAGCATTGCGCCGCCTGTTCGGCGAGCTGCAGGCCTGGAACGGTCAGACTCTGCTGATCGACATTATTTTTCACCTTGAATCGCATGACGTTCCTTTCGAATTGATGATTGCACTGCCCGCGGCCTGCCTGAACGAGGTCAAGCGTGCGCTGGCTCAACAGTCTTAGTTAGCGAAATCATGGACAATCGCGGTCCGGTGGATTTTCCCAATATCGTCGCCAGCCTGTTGACGGTAGGTATCGTGGTGGTCGACCGCCGTTTCAACGTGCTGATGTGGAACCGCTTCATGGAACTGAACAGCAATTTCCGTTCCGAGGATGTGGTGGGTCACAACATATTCGATTTTTTCCCTGAATTGAATCGTAACTGGCTGGAAAAGAAAATCCGCAGTTGCCTGATCTTGAAGACCGCGTCGTTCAGTTCCTGGAAACAGCGTCCCTACCTGTTTCGTTTCAAGCCATCGCCGGCGCTCTCCGGTGAATCGGAATTTATGTATCAGGATGCCTCGATTTTTCCTGTGTACGACGCGAACGGCATTGTCCAGGGGGCATGCATCACCATTCACGACACTACCGAAGTGGCGGAAGCGCTGCGGCTGCTTGATCGCACTATGGACCAGGCACTCGATCTTGAGGAGTTGAACCGGCGCGACGGCCTTACCGGCCTGTATAACCGCAAGTTTTTCGACGAGCAGATCACCCAGGAAATCCTCAGTGCGCGCCGCTACAAGTGGCCCTTGGCGCTGGCGATGATAGACATCGACAACTTCAAGGATGTCAACGACAACTATGGGCACGTGGTGGGCGATGCGGTATTGCATGGCCTGGCATTGTGCCTGCAAGGTATGCTGCGCAGCTCGGATACATTGTGCCGTTATGGCGGGGAAGAATTCGCGCTGATTCTTCCGCAAATCAGTCCCCAGAATTCAAATGTATTGATGGAGCGCCTGCGCAAGGCGATTCAAGCCATGCAGGTCGATGCAAGCGGCGGACCGGTCAAGGTCACCATCAGCGTCGGCATTGCCAGCTTGGACGATAGCCTGAGCGCCGGGCAATTGGTCGTGCACGCGGACGAGGCGCTTTATCAGTCCAAGCATGGAGGACGCAATCGCGTGACGGCATACTCGGAGCAGCGCGAAGCCGTGCTCCACTGACGCAGAACAGGGTTTCGTCGGCCGCCAGCTCCTTTCAAGCCCGCATCCACAGTGCTCGCCAGGCCATCCGCAGGTAGTCGCGCTTGTTGAGGACCGGACGGCGCCGGAACACGTCGCAATCGGCTTCCGCGATTTTTTCCAGGATACGCAGTCCGCCTTGCACAACCAGCCGCAATTCCCAGCCGATTCTGCCGGGCAGGCGCAAGGCCAGCGGAACGCCGCCGGCCATCATGCTGCGCGCGCGCGCGATCTGGAATTGCATCAATGCGCGAAATGCGGCGTCGACTTCGGCGCGGGCAAGCTGAGCCTCGGTGACCGCAAAACGTGCCATATCTTCCTGCGGCAGGTAAATGCGCGCCTTTTCCCAATCGACCGCGACGTCCTGCCAGAAATTGATCAGCTGCAGGGCGGAGCAGATGGCGTCCGAAGCGCGCAGATTGTCCGGCGTAGCAGCGCCGTACAGGTGCAGCATCAAGGCGCCGACCGGGTTGGCCGAGCGTCGGCAATAGTCGAGCAAGCCTTCGAAGCTTGCATAGCGTTTGGTCACGACATCTTGTTTGAAAGCGGACAACAGATCGTGGAAAGGCTGCAGGGGCAGGCCGTATTGATGCACGACTTCCGCCAGTGCCTGGAACAGCGGAGTCGTTGCGGACTTGCCGGCCTCAATGGCCCGCAGTCCCTCTTCAAAGGTGGTCAGTGCCTCCAGGCGCTGTGCGGGTGTCGCTTCGCCCTCGTCGGCCAGATCGTCGGCGCTACGTGCAAAGCGGTAGATGGCAGCCACGGCCGGACGAAGGCGTGCCGGCAGCAGGATCGATGCGACGGGAAAATTTTCGTAATGGTCGACTGACATGGTCGGTTGCGTCTGCATTGGTGCCTGCATTGCAGGGAAGGGCAAGGGTAACAGGTTTTGTTGAAACGTTGCGGATATGGCAAGTCCACATGATCTTGGCCGGGGGGGCAATGCTGCTCGATTGTCGGCTGCGAAATTCTTGGCAGCGGGACAAGGTCAATATGAAGGCAGGGGTGATATAAAAATCGCCAGTTAAGCCAAAATCCAGTAAAATAGCGGGTTGAAGTTGAAGCGCCTACTACAGGGAACTGAGCAGAGGCAAAGCAGGGCGACCGTGTTTTCACTTCGGGTCGCCCTTTGCATTTTTTGCGTTTGTTTGTATCTGTAGGGCCCAAAATCCCGCGAGGATGGCGAAATTGGTAGACGCACCAGGTTTAGGTCCTGACGCCAGCAATGGTGTGGGGGTTCGAGTCCCCCTCCTCGCACCACAGCATTCTTTATTTTTGGACGATTCACATGGCAACTGCAGTCGAAACCCTGGATAAACTCGAGCGCCGCATCACGATTTCGCTGGCCGCAGCGGACGTGCAGGCGGAAGTGGAAAAGCGCCTGAAAGTGCGCGCCCGTACGGTCAAGGCACCGGGCTTCCGCCCCGGCAAGGTGCCGATGAAGATGGTTGCCGCCCAATACGGCTACCAGGTCGAGACCGAAGTCTTGAACGACAAGGTCGGCCGCGCGTTCAACGATGCCGCGACTGAAAACAATCTGCGTGTCGCCGGCTTTCCCAAGATCGAACCGAAAGACGGCAGCGACGCCGCTTCCGGCACGCTGACGTTCGATGCGACCTTCGAGATCTATCCGGAAGTCAAGATCGGCGATCTGGGTGCGACCGAGGTGGAAAAGACGGTCGTCAACGTGTCCGACGCCGAAATCGACAAGACTATCGACATCCTGCGCAAGCAGCGCGTGCACTACCACGTCAAGGGCGAGCACAGCGCCCACGGTGATGGCGGTGCCGACCTGAGCGCCCAAGACGGCGACCGCGTCACGCTGGACTTCAGCGGCAAGATCGACGGCGTCGAATTCCAGGGCGGCCAGGCGACCGATTACGCTTTCGTCTTGGGCGAAGGCCGTATGTTGCCCGAGTTCGAGAATGCCACGCGCGGCCTGAAGGTTGGCGAACAAAAGGTTTTTCCGCTGCCTTTCCCAGAGGACTATCACGGCAAGGACGTGGCCGGCAAGACTGCCGAATTCACCATCACACTGAAGAAGCTGGAATGGGCGCACCTGCCCGAAGTCAATGCTGAATTCGCGAAATCGCTCGGTATCGAAGACGGCGACATGGAAAAAATGCGCGCCGATATCAAGGATAACCTCGAGCGTGAAGTCGGCAATCGTGCCAAGTCCAAGACCAAGGACAGCGTGATGGATGCGCTGATCAAGGTCGCCGAGTTGCAATTGCCGAAGTCGCTGGTCGAACAAGACATTCAGCGCCTGATCGAAATGACGCGCCAGGATATGGCCCAGCGCGGCATGAAGGTCAATCAGGACATGCCGTTCCCGCCGGAACTGTTCACGGCTCAAGCCGAGCGCCGCGTACGCCTGGGCCTGATCCTGGCCGAAGTGGTCAGGGCCAACGAATTGCAAGCCAAGCCGGAGCAGGTACGCGCTCAGGTCGAGGAATTCGCGCAAAGCTACGAAGACCCGAAACAGGTCCTGAAATATTATTACAGCGACCGCCGCCGTCTGGCCGAGGTCGAGACCCTTGTTTTGGAAGAAAACGTCGTTAACTATGTCTTGAGCAAAGCCAAGGTCACCGACAAGACCGTCGAATTCGATGAATTGATGGGTAATAACCGCGGCTAAGTTTGTACGGAAGCACGCGTTTTCTGCGAGAATTGCCGGGAAGCGTCAAGCTCCCGGCAATTTTTATTTGGCGCAATGTGTAACGACTTCTTTAAAGGTGCATGGCAAACATGATACGAAATCCAGCGTTCGAACCCCAGATGCTCAACATGGTGCCGATGGTGATCGAGCAGAGCGGCCGCGGCGAGCGCGCTTACGACATCTATTCGCGCCTGTTGAAGGAACGCGTGATTTTCCTGGTCGGCCCCGTCAACGATGCGGTCGCCAACGTCATCGTCGCCCAGTTGCTGTTCCTGGAAAGCGAAAACCCGGACAAGGATATTTCCTTTTACATCAATTCGCCGGGCGGTTCGGTTTCTGCGGGTATGGCGATTTACGACACCATGCAATTCATCAAGCCGGAAGTGTCCACCTTATGCACCGGCCTTGCCGCTTCGATGGGTTCTTTCCTGCTGGCTGCCGGGGCCAAGGGCAAGCGCTTTTCTTTGCCGAATTCGCGCATCATGATTCACCAGCCGTCAGGCGGCGCACAAGGGCAGGCGACCGATATCGAAATCCAGGCACGCGAAATCCTTTACCTGCGTGAGCGTCTGAATGGCATCCTGGCTGAGAATACCGGCAAGTCTGTCGAAGAGATTGCGCGCGACACCGAACGCGACAACTTCATGTCTGCCGATGCAGCGGTCGAGTATGGCTTGATTGACAAGGTGCTCAGCAAGCGCGGCTAAGCATTCGCGACATGGCGAGACCGGCAGCAGTGTCGGTCTGCCATGTCTCAGCAGGCTGCCACGACCGAAATCGGCAACGATTGCGGTGCGGAAATACTTGTCGAGCACTTTGCCTGATCGCTTTCTTGTTCAAGACATCATGCGTATTTGATACCAGTCGGGTGTGACTGTGTGTCACTGCTTGAGCTTGACATCATTTCCCGATTTTTCTGCGACGGTTGCGTGACGAATATTGAATTCGCAGGTAAGATCGAATTAATCCTTATCCATAGCTTATCCGTAGACTGACCCATGTCCGATAAAAAATCCTCCAGTGGCGAAAAACTGCTCTATTGCTCGTTTTGCGGCAAGAGCCAGCACGAGGTGAAGAAACTCATCGCGGGTCCGTCCGTGTTCATTTGCGACGAGTGTATCGACCTTTGCAATGACATCATCCGCGACGAAGCGTCGAGCATCGAATCGGTTTCGGGCCCGAAATCCGATCTGCCCACACCGCACGAAATCTGCGAGCTGCTGGACCAGTACGTGATCGGCCAGGAAACCGCCAAGCGCATCCTGTCTGTCGCGGTCTACAACCACTACAAGCGCCTCAAGCACTTGGGCAAGAAAGACGATGTCGAACTGGCCAAGAGCAACATCCTGCTGGTTGGCCCGACCGGTTCGGGCAAGACGCTGCTGGCGCAAACGCTGGCGCGCATGCTGAACGTGCCCTTCGTGATTGCCGATGCCACCACCTTGACCGAGGCCGGCTACGTCGGCGAAGACGTCGAGAACATCATCCAGAAGCTGCTGCAGAACTGCAATTACGAAGTCGAGAAGGCACAGAAGGGCATTGTCTACATCGACGAAATCGACAAGATTTCGCGGAAGTCGGACAATCCCTCGATCACGCGCGACGTTTCCGGCGAAGGCGTGCAGCAGGCTTTGCTGAAGCTGATCGAAGGCACCATGGCTTCGGTGCCGCCTCAAGGCGGGCGCAAGCACCCGAACCAGGATTTCGTGCAGATCGACACCACCAACATCATGTTCATCTGCGGCGGCGCCTTCGACGGACTCGCCAAGATCATTTCCAACCGTTCGGAAAAGAGCGGCATTGGTTTCTCCGCCAGCGTCAAGAGCAGCAAGGAGCGCGAGGCCAGCGAGGTGTTGCTCGACGTCGAACCGGAAGACTTGATCAAGTTCGGCCTGATTCCCGAACTGGTGGGCCGTTTGCCGGTGGTGGCCACGCTGAGCGAATTGAATGAAGCAGCATTGATCGAAATCCTGCTGGAGCCGAAGAATGCGCTGATCAAGCAGTATTCCAAGCTGCTCGACATGGAAGGCGCCGAACTCGAAGTGCGCCCGGCGGCCCTGCAGGCGATCGCCAAGAAGGCGTTGGCCCGCAAGACTGGCGCGCGCGGCTTGCGTTCCATCCTCGAGCATGCCTTGCTCGACGTGATGTACGAGTTGCCGAGCCAGCAAAATGTTGCCAAGGTGGTCATCGACGAAACGACGATCACCAACGGCGGCAAGCCTTTGATGATTTATCACGACCAGCCCAAAGTCTCGGGCAGCAAGCAATAATCGAAGGATTTGAGGGTTTTTTGCACAAAAGCGGGTTTCCAACCCGCTTTTTTTGCAAAAGCAGTACAATTAATTCAGCAAAGATCACTCAGGCTTCTTTTATCCTGGCTTCCATCGTAAAGCCACCCGAGGGCGACTTCGTGTGTGGCTTTTTTTATTGGAAATTTTGATCTTTGCCAATTAGTCGGGGCTTGTGTTTTTGCCCTTCGCGCCAACATCATTGACAAAGTTCCTCGATAAGGCTCGCCATGACGACTACAACATTTACAGAACACACCCAACTGCCGCTTTTGCCGCTGCGCGACGTCGTGGTCTTTCCGCACATGGTGATCCCGCTGTTCGTTGGCCGGCCCAAGTCCATCAAGGCCCTGGAAGCGGCGATGGAGCAGGGCAAGAGCATCATGCTGGCTGCGCAGAAGGCCGCTGCCAAGGATGAGCCTTCGGCCGACGATATCTATGAGATCGGCTGCGTCGCCAATATCCTGCAAATGCTGAAGCTGCCCGACGGCACCGTGAAGGTGCTGGTCGAAGGCGCGCAGCGTGCGCGCATTCACCACATCAGCGAACTCGACACGCATTTCGTGGCCGAACTGACGCCGGTTGAATCGGAAATCGGCGACGAGGCCGAGGTCGAAGCGATGCGCCGCGCGATCGTTCAGCAGTTCGATCAATACGTCAAACTGAACAAGAAGATTCCGCCCGAGATTCTCACCTCGCTGGCCGGTATCGACGATCCGGGCCGCCTGGCAGATACCATCGCCGCGCATCTGCCGCTCAAGCTCGAGCAGAAGCAGGTGATCCTGGAAATCTTCAACGTCGCCAAGCGTCACGAGCATCTGCTCGGCCAGCTCGAAGGCGAGCTTGACATCCTGCAGGTGGAAAAGCGCATCCGCGGCCGCGTCAAGCGCCAGATGGAAAAATCGCAGCGCGAGTACTACCTGAACGAACAGGTCAAGGCGATCCAGAAGGAGCTCGGCGAAGGTGAAGAAGGCGCCGACATCGAAGAGCTTGAGAAGCGCATTGTGGCCGCCCGCATGCCGAAGGAGGCGCGCGAGAAGGCTCAGGGCGAACTGAAGAAGCTCAAGCTGATGTCGCCCATGTCGGCCGAAGCGACCGTGGTGCGCAACTATATCGATACGCTGCTGACCCTGCCGTGGCGCAAGAAGTCCAAGGTCAACAACGACTTGACCAATGCCGAAAAAGTGCTCGAAGACGACCACTACGGTCTCGACAAGGTCAAGGAACGCATTCTTGAATATCTCGCCGTGCAACAGCGGGTCGACAAGCTGAAAGCGCCTATCCTGTGCTTCGTTGGCCCGCCCGGCGTCGGCAAGACTTCGCTCGGCCAGTCGATCGCGCGCGCGACCAACCGTAAATTCGTGCGCATGGCTCTGGGCGGCGTGCGTGATGAAGCGGAAATCCGCGGTCATCGCCGTACCTATATCGGCTCGATGCCGGGCAAGATCCTGCAGAGCCTGGCGAAAACCGGCGTACGCAATCCCTTGTTCCTGCTTGACGAGATCGACAAGCTCGGCATGGATTTCCGCGGTGACCCGGCCTCTGCGTTGCTCGAAGTGCTGGATCCGGAGCAGAACCATACTTTCTCGGATCACTACATCGAAGTGGACTTCGATCTGTCCGACGTGATGTTCGTGGCGACCTCGAACTCGTACAACATCCCGGCGGCGCTGCTGGACCGCATGGAAGTAATCCGCCTATCCGGCTATACCGAGGATGAGAAGACCAGCATTGCGCAGCGCTACCTGCTGCCGAAGCAGATCAAGACCAATGGTCTGAAGGACGAGGAAATCAGCGTATCCGAATCGGCCGTACGCGACATCATTCGCTACTACACGCGCGAAGCCGGCGTCCGCTCGCTCGAACGCGAAGTATCGAAGATCTGCCGCAAGGTGGTGAAGATGCTGCTGCTGAAGAAGCAGGACAAGCGCGTCGTCGTCAATTCCAAGAATCTCGACAAGTTCCTGGGCGTGCGCCGCTTCGATTTCGGCATCGCCGAAAAGGAAAACCAGGTCGGCCAGGTGGTTGGTTTGGCATGGACCGAAGTAGGCGGCGACCTGCTGACGGTCGAAGCCATGACCATGCCCGGCAAGGGCGGTGTGATCCGCACCGGCACCTTGGGCGACGTGATGAAGGAATCGATCGAAGCTGCGCGCACCGTGGTGCGCAGCCGCGCCAAGCGCCTGGGCATCAAGGCCGACGTGTTCGAGAAGAGCGACATCCACATCCACGTGCCGGAAGGCGCCACGCCGAAAGACGGTCCTTCGGCCGGTATCGCGATGACGACGGCACTTGTGTCTGTGTTCACCGGCATTCCGGTACGTGCCGACGTCGCGATGACGGGCGAAATCACGCTGCGCGGTGAAGTGCTGCCTATCGGCGGATTGAAGGAAAAGCTGTTGGCGGCGCATCGCGGCGGCATCAAGACCGTGCTGATCCCGGAGCAAAACATCAAGGATCTGGCCGAGATCCCCGACAACGTGAAGAACAAGCTCGAGATCGTTCCCGTGCGCTGGATCGACAAGGTGCTGGAAGTGGCGCTTGAGCGTGCCACGGTGCCGCTGACGGAGGAAGAAGCAGTGGCCGCAGTAGCGGCCGTGGAAACTGCGGCTACAGCAACTACAGCGACCGATACCAATGTCGTGAAGCACTGAGTCGCTGCATCCCATGAAACGGCCGAAGCAAGCTTCGGCCGTTTTTATTTTATGACAATCTTGCTTGACAGCATGATCTGACGCTAGTCTAATACGGGCTGCGTATTTTTCTGCGCCCAGTGGCGATGCTGGTACCGGTCCGTGTCGCCGCTGTTGCGCACGAATCCGCGCTCTGGATACCTGACTTAACGAAATATCATAAGGGGGCATATATGAATAAAACCGAACTGATTGACAGTATTGCCGATTCCGCAGACTTGTCCAAGGCTGCTGCAGCACGCGCAGTCGATGCATTCATCGCAGCGGTCAAGAAGACCTTGAAGAAGAATGGCAGCGTGACTTTGGTGGGCTTCGGCACGTTTTCCGTAGGCAAGCGCGCCGCCCGCACCGGCCGCAATCCGCGCACCGGCGCCGCGATCAAAATCAAGGCAGCCAAGGTTCCGAAATTTAAACCTGGCAAAGCTTTGAAAGATGCGTTAAACTAGCGGACTTGGCGCAATTCAGGTTGCGCCAGCCAGTGCGGCTGACTAGGTAACGCATAGCATGCATAAGGGTGCTTAGCTCAGTTGGTAGAGCGGCGCCCTTACAAGGCGTAGGTCGGGAGTTCGAGCCTCTCAGCACCCACCAAGCAGCCGCGGCAGTACAGTTTTAGTAAAACGCATGTCGGAAGACATGAGTTTTGGAGTGGTAGTTCAGTTGGTTAGAATACCGGCCTGTCACGCCGGGGGTCGCGGGTTCGAGTCCCGTCCACTCCGCCAAAAAAAGAGAAAATGCCCGCGCAAGCGGGCATTTTTTTTGGCGAAGTGGAGGGAGCCGCCTGCGCAGCTCCCGGCGGGACTCGAAGGGAATCGCTTACCAGCGATTCCGCGGCCGGCAGAATGTCGGCGAGTCCGTCCACTCCGCAATTCATGCGAATCCGGCAAAGCCGGACTCGCATCTGATGGCCCCACAAATCATTCGCCAACGCGAATGATTTCAAGCATTGAATACAGGGGCTAAGCTAGCACCTACGCCATCTAAACTATGCTATCCTACCGCCCAGAAATCCCAAGTGAAGGCGAACACGAGTTCGCCTTTTTTTCATATGGACCGCCGCTCTCGAGCACGCATCCCGGAATCGTAAAACGACAACATGTTTGAATTCATCCGTACCCATCAGCGCTTGATGCAGTTCTTCCTGCTGATTTTCCTCGGCCCCTTGTTCGTCATCGGCGGCATGCAAATGGGACGTTTCGGTGGCGGCAGCGACGATGTGGTCGCCAAGGTCGGCGACAAGGCGATTACCCAGCAAGAGCTGGAATACGCGCTGCGCGAGCAAGGCCCCAATGCGGCGAATCAGCCCGGTGTCCGTCAGCAACTGCTGGATAAGTTGATCGCCGAGCAAGCCATGATGGTGGAAGCCAAGCACGACCATTCCTTCCCTGCCAGCGCCGATATTCAGGCTTTCGTATTGAAGACCTTCCCGGAACTGGCCGATCCGAAACTTTCCAAGGAAGAGCGTGCGCAACGCTATACCGCGCTGGCTGCTGCGCAAGGGATGTCGGTTGCAGGACTGGAAAGCCAGGTGGCGCGCATGCTGGTCGTGGAGCGCACCTTGGGCGCAGTGCAGTCAAGTTCGTTTGCACCGAAATCGCTGGCAGCGCACCTCGCCGAGGCGATAGCACAGGAACGGGAAGTGCAGCAGATCGCATTCAAGACTGCTGACTACACGTCTCAGATCAAGCCGACCGACGAACAGCTCAAGGCTTACTACAACAAGAATCTGGCGCAGTATCAAGTGCCGGAACAAGCCAAGATCGAATATGTGGTGTTGAGCGCGGACAGCCTGGCTCAGCAGATCAACGTGTCCGACGCCGACGCAAATGCCTTTTACGAGCAGAACAAGAAACGCTATGTGGTCGACGAGCAGTGGCGCGCCAGCCATATTCTCATCAATGCTAAGAAGAGCGCGAGTGATGAGGTTAAATCGGCTGCCAAAGCCAAAGCAGAAAAGCTGCTGGCTGAAGTGCGCAAGAATCCTGGCGAGTTCGCCAAGCTGGCCAAGGAAAATTCGGATGACCCGGGCTCTGCCGAGCGCGGCGGCGATCTCGATTTCTTCGGCAAAGGCATGATGGTCAAGCCTTTCGAAGACGCGGTCAGCAAGATGAAAGTCAACGAAATCAGTGACGTCGTGCAGAGTGACTACGGTTATCACATCATCATGCTGACCGGCATCAAGCCGGCACAGACGAAATCCCTTGACGAGGTCAAGTCCGATATCGTCGCGGAATTGAAAAAGCAGCGCGCCGGCAAGCTGTATTCGGAATTGCGCGAAACTTTCACCAACACCGTGTATGAGCAGGCCGACAGCTTGCAGCCGGTGATCGACAAGTTGGCAGACAAGGCCAAGCTGAAGATTGAAACGGCAGTCAATGTTGCGCGCAAGCCGGACCCGAATGTGGCGCCGAGCGTGGCATACAACAATCCGAAATTCCTGACGGCCTTGTTTGCCGATGATTCGATCAAAGGCAAGCACAACACGGAAGCGCAGGAAGTAGCGCCCGGCGTCATGATCTCGGGTCGCGTCAGCGAATACAAGCCGGCTGCGCAGAAGTCGCTCGACGAGGTGCAAGCCTCGGTGCGGGAAGCCGTCACCCAGGAAGAAGCGCGCAAGATGGCTCAGAAAGCCGAGGAAGCAAAATTGGCTGCACTCAAGGCCAAGGATGACTCGACCGGTTTCGGTGCCGTGCAAACCGTTTCCCGCCCGAAGCCGGCCGGTCTCAGCCCTGCCGTCCTGCAAGCCGTGATGAAGGCGGATGCCAGTGCGTTGCCGGCATTCGTGGGCGTCGACGAACCGGGAGTCGGCTACAGCGTCTATCGCATCAACAAGGTCTCCCAGCCCGCTGCACAGGATCCGGGTTTGAGCTCGGCAGTGCAGCAGCAGCTCGGTACTGCGCTGGCGCAGCAGGAGACGCTGACCTATCTGGAAGCGCTGAAGCAAAAAGCGAAGGTGAAAATTCTGCGTCCTGACTTCGTCAATCCGCCGCCCGGAAAAGACGGCGATGGCGCCGATGGCAAATAGCCTTGGAACCTGGCGCTGAAAGGCGCTGGCTAAAAGAAGCACCGGTGCATCCGCCCGGTGCTTTTTTTACGCCGGACGAGCCGGTTTGAACTTACGGACTTGTTGCGATCAAGGCTTGCGCGACGCGTTGGAAACAACCGGCGTCGATGCCGTTCAGCGCCACCTGTCTCGCTTGCGCATAATGCGCGAAATTGCGCTCGATGGAGCGCGTGTAGGCCGGGTCATAGTGATCACGCAATAACTCTTCCACCAGCATGGCCGTCTGGCCCGACAGCGCCAACGCGTGCCAACGCTCGATGGTGGCGCGGCCGTGCAGAGGTATCAGACAATCGAGGCGCGCGTTCAATGCCGCCGGGTCGGCGACGAAATGTTCGTAATCTTCCATCAGCAGGGCCACGCGGTCGTGCAACGAAAGCGACAAGGAGATGCATTGTGAACCGCGCATGGCTTCCATCAGTGCTTCCGGCACGCGCACATTGCCTACTTTTTTGCTTTCCGATTCGATGAAGACAGGGCGTGCCGGGTCGAAGCCGCGCAGCGCGTGCCATAAGCTGCTTTCGAATTTCTTTTGAGAGGGTTGCGGTACGCTGGGCAAATGCCCCAGCAGCGAGCCGCGGTGGGCGGCCAGTTGCTCGAGGTCGAGCACTTGCGCGCCTTCTGCCTGCAAGGTCTGCAACAGGCGGCTTTTGCCGCTGCCGGTGGTGCCGCACACGACTTGGTAGCGGAATGCGGCGGGCAGGGTCGCCAGCGCGGTATTCACATGGCGCCGGTATTCCTTGTAGCCGCCGTCGAGCTGCACCGCCGGCCAGCCTATGCGGGCCAGGATATGCGTCATGGCGCCGCTGCGGTTGCCGCCGCGCCAGCAATAGACCAGCGGCTTCCAGTCTTTCCCGTGTTGCAGGAAACGCGACTCGATGTGCGCGCCGATGTTGCGCGCCACCAGCGCGGCGCCCACCTTCTTTGCCTCGAAGGCGTTGACTTGCTTGTACAGCGTGCCGACGTGCTTGCGTTCATCGTCGTCGAGCACCGGGCAGTTGATGGCGCCCGGGATGTGGTCTTCGGCAAACTCCGCCGGACTGCGGACGTCGATGATGGCGTCGAAGCTGTCGAGCTGTGCTTCGATTTCGGCAAAGGGGAGCAGGGCGGGGTATTTCATGCAGTAGTATTCGATTAGCGCGCCAGCAAAGGCTTGAGTTGCGGCCAGACGTTATTCATGAGTGCGGTTTCGGCTGCTGCCACGGGATGCAAATGGTCGGATTGAAACATCTCGGGTTTGTCGGCGATGCCGGCCATCAGAAAGGGCACCAAGGCCACCTTGTTGTCCCGGGCCAGTTTGCCATACATGGCAGCGAATTTTTTCGTGTAGTCGGGGCCGTAGTTCGGCGGCAGCTGCATGCCCACCAGCAGGACCTTGGCGTGGGCCTGCTGCGCCTCCGCAATCATGGTCTGGATATTCGATTCGGCGGCGCCTAGTGAAAGCCCGCGCAAGCCGTCGTTGGCGCCGAGCTCGATCACCACGACTGCGGGATGGGCCAGCAGCAATTGCGGCAGGCGCGTCAGGCCGCCGCTCGTGGTCTCGCCGCTGATGCTGGCATTTTGCACAACCGCATCGATATGCTCTGCCTGCAGCCGCGCTTGCAGGAGCGTGACCCAGCCGCTGCCGCGCACCAGTCCGTATTCGGCGGACAGGCTGTCGCCGAGCACCAGCACGGTTTTTGATGCAGAATAGGCGCTCGGCGCCGCCAGCGCAGATACCAGCGCCGTCAGCACGACAATCAATCTGCGCATCTGCTTCCAATCATTTTTGCGATAATTTTTGAAATCGTCCCCCCCATGCCTGAATTGCCTGCATCGTCCCCTGCGATAGAAGTCAGCGGCCTCAGCAAACGCGTAGTCGACGCCAGCGGCGAACTCGCGATTTTGCAGCATATCGATTTTACCGTGCAAGCAGCCGGCACGTTGGCGATTGTGGGGGCATCCGGTTCCGGCAAATCGACGTTGCTCGGCTTGCTGGCGGGGCTGGACACGCCGTCGGCCGGTACGGTCAGGCTGGGCGGCACAGACATTTTTGCGCTTGACGAGGACGGCCGCGCCAGGCTGCGCAAGCAGCAGCTCGGTTTCGTGTTCCAATCCTTCCAGCTGCTATTTCATCTGAATGCACTGGAAAACGTGATGCTGCCGCTCGAACTGCGGCAGGACCCCGATGCGCGTGCCAAGGCCGAGGCGATGTTGTCCAGGGTAGGGTTGGCGAGCCGCCTGCGTCACTATCCCAAGTATCTTTCCGGCGGCGAGCAGCAGCGCGTGGCGCTGGCGCGCGCTTTCGTATGCGAGCCGCCATTGCTGTTCGCGGATGAGCCTACCGGCAGCCTCGATGCGGTGACCGGCGAGGCCGTCATCCGGCTATTATTCGAACTCAATCGCGAACATGGTTCTACACTGGTGCTGGTGACGCACGATCCGGCCATTGCGGCATTGTGCGAGCGAACGATTACAATTGCCGCTGGTCGCCTGGTTTCGTAGCCGGACTCTCTTTTTGCCCACTAATCGGAGGAAGCAATCATGAACCGCAAATCGATGTCGATGGTGATGGTGTCGTCCGTCTTGCTGTTTGCAGTGTCCGCGGGCAATGCCCAGCAAGCTGCGCCGCAGGCCGCGCAAAACCCGCTCGATACGGTGGCCGAGAAAATGGCGTTTGACATTCCCTACGGTGCGCCGATCTCGCTCGAGCGTGCCGAAGCGGCGATTGCGGCTGCCGAAGCGGAAGCGAAGAGACACGACTGGAAACTCAATATCGCCGTCATGGATTCGGGAGGCAACCTGGTTGCTTTCAAGCGCATGGATGGCGCACAGCTGGCATCGATCCAGATCTCCCAACACAAGGCGCATGCCGCCGTAACTTACCGGCGTGAAACCAAGGCCTTCGAAGACGCTATCCAGCTCAAGGGCTACTACTACGTGATGACACTCGATGGCGTAGTCGCTTCACGCGGCGGCATCCCGCTGGTCGAGAGCGGCAAGCTCATTGGTGCAATCGGTTGTTCGGGCGGTTCCGGAGCGCAAGACGAGCAGGCTTGCAAGGCCGGTGCTGCTACCGTCAAATAAGGGGAAAGTTAGCCGGCTTTGTCCTGTTTTCTCGATGTCTCCGCTTTGATCTTGGGCTATCTTCGCGGTTTGCAGTGAGTGGAAAAAAAGCCATAGACCCCATATCGCGCTTTCCCTATAATCGATTGGGTAGTGTGCGCATCCCGGGTTCTGGCGCGGCTTTTTCGCCCAGGTAATCCAAACGAGATGGAACTAAGGAAAAAATGATGAAAACAGTGCAACAAGAGGTGGATGAACGCACCAATTTGACCAGCTCGAACAAATTCGAGCTGCTGCTATTCCGCTTGGGCGAAGCTGAAACGACGGGCCGCTCGGAGCTGTTCGGTATCAACGTCTTCAAGATCCGCGAAATTCTGGCCATGCCGGAAATCACCGCAGTAGCCGGCTCGCCGCCGCACATGATGGGCGTGGTCAATCTGCGCGGCCAGATCATTCCCGTCATCGACCTGCCGGGCATCGTCGGTTGCAAGCCAAAAACTGGATTGAATATCTTGCTGGTCACCGAATTTGCCCGTTCGACCCAGGCCTTTGCCACCGAAGCGGTTGAAGAGATCGTCCGCCTGGAATGGAACCAGGTCTTGTCCGCCGAGGCCAGCTCGGCCGGCAGCCTGGTCACGAGTATCGCTCGCCTCGAAGGTCCGGAAGGTACGCGTCTCGCGCAAGTGCTCGACGTTGAACAAATCCTGCGTCAGATCACGCCTGATCAAGGTGCCGTCAATCCCGAAACCATCGGCCCCAAGGTCGTCGTGCCGCCCGGTTCGGTGATTCTGGCCGCGGATGATTCCGGCATGGCGCGTGCGTTGATCGAGCAGGGACTGGAAGCCATGGGTGCTCCCTTCATCATGACCAAGACCGGCAAGGAAGCCTGGGAAAAACTGCTGTCGATGGCGGCAGGCGCCGAGGCCGAAGGGAAGAGCATACGCGACCGCGTTGCCATGGTGCTGACCGACCTGGAGATGCCTGAAATGGATGGTTTCACACTGACACGCAACATCAAGCAGCATCCGCGTTTCAAGACCATACCCGTGGTGATCCACTCGTCCCTGTCGGGTTCGACCAATGAAGACCATGTGAAGAGCGTGGGTGCCGATGCCTATGTCAGCAAGTTCAATGCGGAAGAATTGGCTGGGGTCATACGCGAAGTGTTGTCCCGCTAAACATTCTCCCTGGCACGCCGAAAAAGCCGCACAAACCCAAATGTGCGGCTTTTTTGCGATTAAATATTAGGATATCCTAATTAATAATAAAAAATTAGGCTGGTTGGATAATTGTTGTTGATTTTATTTTTAGGAAATCCTAGAATTGACCGATGGACAAAGAACTCACAGCCCACGAAATCATCGATGCCTTGGGCGGCACCTCCGAAACGGCCAAGCTGTTCGGCATTGCCTCGGCGTCAGTATCCGAATGGCGCAAGGAGGGAATACCCAAATCGCGCCTGATGTACCTGAAACTGGCCCGGCCCGAGCTATTCAACCCGGCACCCGAGGCGCCGCGACTGCGTAGCCCCCAGAATTTTTCAGGCGACAACAACCCAGGTACAGGACCGCATTCCGCACAGAATTTCAATAGGGAGCACAGCATGGCCGACAAATTGATCATATTCGACACCACTTTGCGCGATGGCGAGCAATCGCCGGGCGCTTCCATGACCAAGGACGAGAAGATCCGCATTGCGAAGCAACTGGAACGTCTGCGTGTCGACGTGATCGAGGCCGGTTTTGCCGCAGCCTCGGAAGGCGACTTTGAAGCCATCAAGGCGATTGCCGGCTCCATCAAGGATTCCACCGTCTGCTCGCTCTCGCGCGCCAACGATCGCGACATTGCGCGTGCTGCCGAAGCGCTCGCTCCGGCCGAGCGCAAGCGCATCCACACCTTCATCGCCACGTCGCCTTTGCACATGGAAAAGAAGTTGCGTATGACGCCGGACCAGGTGTTCGAGCAGGCCAAACTGGCCGTACGCTATGCGCGCAAGTTCACCGACGACATCGAGTTCAGCCCTGAGGACGGCAGCCGTTCGGATATCGATTTCCTGTGCCGCGTGATCGAGGCCGTCATCAACGAAGGCGCCACCACGATCAACTTCGCCGATACGGTCGGCTACGGCGTGCCCGAGCTGTACGGCAATATGTTGCGCACCTTGCGCGAGCGTATCCCGAATTCCGACAAGGCGATCTGGTCCGTGCATTGCCACAACGATCTCGGCATGGCCGTGGCCAATTCGCTGGCCGGCGTCATGATCGGCGGCGCGCGTCAGGTCGAGTGCACCATCAACGGCCTCGGTGAGCGCGCCGGCAATACGGCGCTGGAAGAGATCGTGATGGCGGTGCGCACGCGGCGCGACCATTTCAATCTCGACCTCGGCATCGATACCACGCAAATCGTGCCGGCTTCGAAGCTGGTGTCGCAGATCACCGGCTTTGCGGTGCAGCCGAACAAGGCCGTGGTTGGCGCCAATGCCTTCGCGCATGCCTCCGGCATCCACCAGGATGGCGTGCTGAAAGCACGCGATACCTATGAAATCATGCGCGCCGAAGACGTGGGTTGGCAGGCCAACAAGATTGTGTTGGGCAAGCTGTCGGGCCGCAACGCGTTCAAGCAGCGCCTTGAGCAACTCGGCATTGCGCTCGACTCTGAGGCCGAGGTGAATGCGGCGTTTGCGCGCTTCAAGGAATTGGCCGATCAGAAGGCCGAGATCTTCGACGAAGACATCATGGCGCTGGTGTCGGACGAGCAGCATTCGCATGGCAACGAGTACTTCCAACTGGTCTCGATGGCGCAGCAGTCCGAAACCGGCGAGCAGCCGATGGCCAAGGTTGTGTTCTCCATGGGCGGCAAGGAAATGAGCTGCCAAGCGCACGGCAATGGTCCGGTCGATGCGGTCGTCAACGCGATCGAATCGGTGGTCAAGAGCGGAGCCGAATTGCTGCTGTTCTCGGTCAACGCCATCACCATGGGCACGCAAGCCCAGGGCGAAGTGACGATGCGTTTGTCCAAGGATGGCCGTATCGTCAACGGCATCGGCGCCGACCTCGACATCATGATGGCCTCGGCCAAGGCTTATCTGTCAGCCTTGACGCGTCTGCACTCGAAGACGGAAAAGCTTAATCCGCAGCTTTGATGGCTGCAGTTCGTAGATCGGGGCGCATCTTGCGGCCCGATTGACTTTCTTTGCTAAGTGCATCATGAAAAATTTAAACGATGTGCGGCGACCTGACGCCTATGACGACATTGTTCGCGAGTCAAAAGCCAGGAATTTCGATATGCCCAGCGAAGTGGATGTCAACGCGCTATTGCGTACGCTGGCTGCCGCCAAGCCGGCGGGGTGTTGCCTCGAATTGGGCACGGGCACAGGGTTGGCCAGCGCCTGGATATTGGATGGGCTGGGGCCGAATGGGAGTCTGACGACGGTTGATAACGAGCCTAAGTGGCTGGACGTGGCTCAGGCCTACTTGGGAGGAGATTCGCGAATCAACATCGTTTGTTCCGATGGGGACGAATTCCTGCGTCAAGTCAATGCGCAGGCAACCCGTTACGATTTGATTTTTGCCGATACCTGGTCGGGCAAGTATCGCTCGCTGGATCTGGCGCTCGATCTGCTGCTTCCCGGTGGCTTGTATGTGATAGACGACATGCTTCCACAATCAAACTGGCCGGAAGGGCATGGCGCCAAAGTTCAGTCTTTGATGAACGACCTGGCGCAAAGATCCGCGTTGCAAATTTCTTCCCTGGCGTGGTCGTGTGGCGTCGTGATCGCCGCTAAACTCTGATCGACCTCGCTTCATAACCTGCAATTTGTGAGTGAAAAGGCCGCGTTGCGGCCTTTTCGTTGATAGGAGCCTTATTGCACCTGGATCTGCTTGGGCAACAATTCTGCCTTCTTCGGCAGCGTTAGCGTCAACACGCCATTCTCGAGCTTGGCAACGCTTTTTTCGTCGTCGACTTCCGATGCCAGCGTGAAGCTGCGTGCAAATTTTTCAGTGCGACGCTCGGCAAACACGACAGTTTCGCCTTCCTTGCGTTCAGTGTCGCGCTTGACTTCCGCTTCCAGCGTCACCACGTTGCCATCGACGGAAATCTTGACGTTTTCCTTGGCGACGCCGGGCAATTCCGCTTCGACCACATAGGCGGTCGCGCTTTCGCTCAGATTGATGCGCGGTGCATGTGCTGCGATTTGCGTGCCTGCAGCGCGAGTGTGTGCTCCGCCCGGTGCAAAGAAATCTTCCACCATGTTGTCGAACAGGCGGTCGAGCGAACCGGATGCGCGACGGAATGCGAAAGGCGTGGGATAGCCATTGCGGCTGCGTAGTACGAGGTTCATTCTTTCTCTCCTTGTGAACTATGGAGCGTCGCTCCGATGATCCATAGATAGGGTGGGCCAAAATGTTTTCAAGGGCCGATTTTCAATTTCCGAATTCGATTTTTAAATGACCTGGAAAATCGGCATTGAAATTCATGGCTCGTTTTTCTTTCGCTTTTTTATCCGGCGTGTGTTTTCCGTCCCGCTACGCCTGGGTTGGTCAGCAGCCAAGCGGCGGCAGCTCGCTCCGCAATTAACAAAAATGCATCAATTGACGCAAATATTTCGGGGAAACTGCGTAAGTGTTTGAATCGGCAAGTTTTTTCCGCTATACTCCCGTGTCTGTCCAGTTTGGGCAGATTGTTTATTAGTCATTCAACGTAATTCACGGTGGGAACGGAGTTTCAATATGGGGCTCCAGGGTGCGAACTCTGCCTACCGCATGTGAAAGGTAATTAGTATGTCGATCGAAAAATCCAGCAAAGCCGCCATCATTGCGGACAACGCACGCGGCAAGAACGATACCGGCTCCCCGGAAGTGCAAGTTGCACTGCTGACCGCCCGTATCAATGAACTGAACGGTCACTTCAAGACGCACGCCAAGGATCACCACTCCCGTCGCGGCTTGATCATGATGGTCAATCGTCGTAAGAGCCTGCTGTCCTACCTGAAGGGCAAGGACGCAACGCGCTATCGCGACCTGATCGCCAAGCTCGGTCTGCGTAAGTAATTTCTTGCGCATTCTGCCTCATTAGTCGAAATGCCCGTGTCAGTTCGCTGATGCGGGCATTTTGTCTTTTAGCGGCATGTTTTGCATGAAGGCGACAAGTGACATTGTCGCTGTGGTGAGGTGAACGACAGCTCCTGAAAATCTGTCGGCAAAAATAGAAAGGAAACACCGTGTTTAATAAAGTCACCAAGACATTCCAGTACGGCCAACATACAGTCACTCTGGAGACCGGCGAAATTGCTCGCCAGGCATCCGGCGCCGTGATGGTGTCGATCGAAGATACCGTCGTGCTCGCCACCGTCGTGGCGAAGAAGGAAGCCAAGCCCGGCCAGGACTTCTTCCCGTTGACGGTCGATTACGTCGAAAAGGCCTACGCGGCCGGCCGTATTCCCGGTGGCTTCTTCAAGCGTGAAGGCCGTCCTTCGGAAAAGGAAACCCTGACATCGCGCCTGATCGATCGCCCGATCCGCCCGTTGTTCCCCGAAGGTTACTTGAATGAAGTGCAGATCATCATTCACGTGCTGTCGGTCAATCCGGAAATCGATCCCGACATCGCTTCCATGATCGGCGCCTCCGCTGCCCTGTGCGTGGCCGGCATCCCTTTCAACGGCCCGATCGGCGCTGCGCGCGTCGGCTACATCGACGGCCAATACGTCCTGAACCCGACCGCATCGCAGCTCGACAAGTCCGAGATGGACCTGGTCGTGGCCGGCACTGAAGCCGCCGTGCTGATGGTCGAATCCGAAGCCAAGCAATTGTCGGAAGACGTGATGCTCGGCGCCGTGGTCTATGGCCACACGCAGATGAAGGCCGTGATCGACGCCATCCATGAACTGGTGCGCGACGGCGGCAAGCCCGAAGTGCAATGGGCGCCGGCGCCGAAGAACGACGCGCTGATCGCGCGCGTGACGGCTCATGGCGAAGCCTTGCTGCGCGCCGCCTACCAGATCCGCGATAAGCAAGCCCGTACCGACAAGCTGCGCGCAGCCTCCACCGCCATCAACGCGGCGCTGGCTGCCGAAGCCGAAGCGGCCGGCACTTCGGCCCCGGATTCGGTTGAAGTCGGCGCTATCCTGTTCGACCTCGAAGCCAAGATCGTCCGTTCGCAGATCCTCGAAGGCGAACCGCGTATCGACGGCCGCGACACCGTGACCGTGCGTCCGATCACCATCCGTACCGGCGTGCTGCCGCGTACCCACGGTTCCGCATTGTTCACGCGCGGTGAGACGCAGGCTCTGGTGGTAGCCACCCTGGGCACCGCACGCGACGAACAAAAGATCGACGCGCTGATGGGCGAGTACAGCGACCGCTTCATGCTCCACTACAACATGCCTCCGTTCGCTACCGGTGAAACCGGCCGTGTCGGTACGCCGAAGCGCCGCGAAATCGGCCACGGCCGTCTGGCCAAGCGCGCCCTGGTTGCCGCTCTGCCGACGCCGGAAGAGTTCAGCTACTCGGTGCGCCTGGTATCGGAAATCACCGAGTCGAACGGCTCCTCGTCGATGGCTTCGGTCTGCGGCGGCTGCCTGGCTCTGATGGATGCCGGCGTGCCGATGACGGCGCACGTGGCCGGTATCGCCATGGGCTTGATCAAGGAAGGCAACAAGTTCGCCGTCCTGACCGACATCCTGGGCGACGAAGATCACCTGGGCGACATGGACTTCAAAGTGGCCGGTACTGCCAACGGCATTACCGCGCTGCAGATGGACATCAAGATCCAGGGCATCACCAAGGAGATCATGCAGGTCGCGCTGGCGCAAGCCAAGCAGGGCCGCGTTCACATCCTGGCCAAGATGCAGGAAGCCATGCCGCATGGCAAGGTTGAACTGTCCGACTTCGCCCCGCGTCTGATCACCATCAAGATCAACCCCGAGAAGATTCGTGACGTGATCGGCAAGGGCGGCGCCGTGATCCGCGCTCTGACCGAAGAGACCGGCACCCAGATCGACATTACCGACGAAGGCGTGGTCACCATCGCCTCGGTCGACGCCGCTGCCGGTCAGGAAGCCAAACGCCGTATCGAAGAATTGACCGCCTCGGTCGAAATCGGCAAGATCTACGAAGGCACCGTCTTGAAGCTGCTGGACTTCGGCGCCATCGTCCAGGTCATCCCGGGCAAGGACGGCTTGCTGCACATCAGCCAGATCGCCAACGAGCGCGTCAACGCCGTGGCCGACTACCTGAAGGAAGGTCAGCAAGTGCGCGTCAAGGTGCTGGAAGCCGACGACCGCGGCCGCCTCAAGCTGTCGATGAAGGCTGTTGCAGCAGAAGAAGGCGCGGAGCCGATTCAGCAGTAATTGCCGCTTCGTAAGGAAGCCGCCCAGTGCGTTAGCGTGGGCGGCTTTTTTATTTCTGCAATCGGATTTCATCTCTTCGATTCGGCTGTGTTTTCGGGGGGGGCTTGCTTGCCTTAAAATGGCCATAATTCATTCTTGAAAGGCGAAGCCATGCGCGCAATCGAAATAACCGAATACGGTCCGGCCGACGTATTGAAGCCGTGCGAGCGCCCCACGCCGGAGACCAGGCCCGGTGAAGTCTTGATCAAGGTCCACGCAGCCGGTGTCAACCGGCCCGACGTCGTGCAGCGCCTCGGGCACTATGCACCGCCGCCCGGCGCCTCCGATTTGCCGGGGCTGGAAGTGTCTGGGGAAATCGTCGGCGGCGACGTCGCCGGCAGCCGCTTCAAGCTTGGCGACATGGTGTGCGCGCTGGTGCAGGGCGGGGGCTACGCCGAGTTTTGTGTGGCGCCAATACAGCAGTGCCTGCCTATTCCCAAAGGCTTGAGCGCGCTGGAGGCGGCCTCACTGCCGGAAACTTATTTCACGGTGTGGAGCAATGTGTTCGAACGCGTGCGCTTGAGCCAGGGCGAGACCTTGTTGGTGCAAGGCGGCAGCTCGGGCATAGGCGTAACGGCAATCCAGATTGCCAAGGCTTTGGGTCATCGTGTATTTGCCACGGCCGGCAGTGACGACAAGTGCCGCAAGTGCGAAGAACTGGGCGCTGAGCGCGCCGTCAATTACCGTAGCGAAGATTTCGTCGAAGTGGTCAAGGAGCTGACGGCGGGCAAGGGTGTCGATGTCATCCTCGACATGGTGGGCGGCGACTACGTCGGGCGCGAGATCAATTGCCTGGCCGAAGACGGCCGCATTGCGCTGATCGCTGTGCAGGGCGGCACCAAGAGCCAGATCGACGTCGGGTTGCTGCTGCGCCGCCGTTTGACCTTGACCGGTTCGACCTTGCGTCCGCGTTCGCAGGAGTTCAAGGCTGCCATCGGCGCCAAGTTGGTCGAGCATGTGTGGCCATTGCTGGAGGCGGGCAAGGTGAAACCCGTCATTTACCGCAGCTTTCCACTGGAGCAGGCGGCGGAGGCGCATCGTTTGATGGAATCAAGCCAACACGTCGGCAAGATCATGTTGCAAGTCGTTTAATGGCCAGATCACGGCCGGATCGGGATAATCAAGTGGCAAGTTTGACCACATATGTTGTGCCACGTTAAAATGTCGGGTTATTTGAAAACGGATCCGCTATGCGCCGCACTCTGATCGCCGGTAACTGGAAGATGAATGGCAGCTTGAGCGCCAACGCGGCTTTGCTGGCCGGAATCAAGGCTGGGGCAGGCAAGGCAAGGTCCTGCGAGCTGCTGGTTTGTGCGCCTTTTCCCTATCTCGCGCAATGCCAGGGCGAACTTGCCGGTACGGCGATTGCGTGGGGCGCGCAGGATGTATCCGAGCATGCGTCAGGTGCTTACACCGGCAACGTGGCCGCGGCCATGTTGCGCGAGTTCGGCTGTGCCTACGTGATCGTCGGCCATTCCGAGCGCCGCACTTATCAGGGCGAAAGCAGCGAGATGGTGGCGAAGAAGGCCGCCCGTGCACTGCAAGCCGGCCTGATCCCTATCATCTGCGTCGGTGAGACGCTGGAAGAGCGGCAGGCAGCTCAGACCGATGCGGTGGTCGGCAAACAGTTGGATGCCGTGCTGGAAGCGCTCAACGATGAAGAGGTGGGGCGCATGGTGGTGGCCTACGAACCCTTGTGGGCCATCGGTACCGGCGTCACGGCGACGCCCGATATGGCTCAGGCAGTGCATGCGATGCTGCGCGCCAAGATCGCAGCGCGCAGCGCAGCGGCTGCCGACAGGGTGAAGATACTGTACGGCGGCAGCATGAAGCCGGACAATGCGGCGCAGTTGTTGGCCATGCCCGACATCGACGGCGGCTTGATCGGTGGCGCATCCTTGAAGGCTGAAGACTTTTTGGCGATTGCAAGTGCAAGCGCCTGATGAATGAGAAGCAAAATTTTTTGAAAATCGGCAACAGCGGAATCAATCCGCAGAAACAAAGAAAGTGGAATATTGAATGAGCTCAACTCTTAACACCATCATCATCCTGATCCAGGTCTTGTCGGCCATCGCTATCGTTGGCCTGGTGCTCTTGCAGCATGGCAAAGGCGCCGACATGGGCGCGGCTTTCGGTTCGGGCGCTTCGGGCAGCCTGTTCGGCGCCAGCGGTTCGTCCAACTTCTTGTCGAAGTCGACCGGTATCGCTGCCGCAATATTTTTCACAGCGACGCTGGCGCTGGCTTACCTGAGTGGCGGCCGTCACGCCAGCGTCAGCGGCGGTGTGCTCGACAGTTTGCCGACCGCGCCCGCTGCTTCGGCGCCGGCAGCACCGGCTGCGCCTGTGGCCGCGCCGGCTGCTGCAACTGCTCCTGCAGTGTCGACTCCTGCGGCAGCGGATCAGGCGGCAAAAACGGCTCCTGCAACACCTGCGCAATCGAGCCAGATTCCGAAATAAATTCCATATTCGACGCAGGCATTAACTAAATGCAATTGTGCGTTGAACAAAGGTATCAAAACAGGTTAAAATACTGAGCTTGAGCCGACGTGGTGAAATTGGTAGACACGCTATCTTGAGGGGGTAGTGGCGTAAGCTGTGCGAGTTCGAGTCTCGCCGTCGGCACCAAAGGTATCAAAACACGAATGAAGCCAGCAAAGGGATGTGCCTAAGCTGGCTTTTTATCGAGAAGTTCCATTCACTTTGCGCGAAAACCGTGAATCTCGAAAACTACCTCCCCGTACTCCTGTTTATCTTCGTCGGCATTGCAGTCGGCGTTATCCCCCAAGTCTTGGGACGCATCATTGCTCCCTTTAAACCCGATGCAGAAAAGTTGTCGCCTTACGAGTGCGGCTTCGAAGCGTTCGAAGATGCGCGCATGAAGTTCGACGTGCGCTACTACCTGATCGCCATCCTGTTCATCCTGTTCGATCTCGAAACGGCCTTCTTCTTCCCGTGGGGCGCCGCCATGCGCGACCTCGGCTGGTCCGGTTTCGTGTTGATGTTCGTGTTTATCGTGGAATTTGTCGTCGGCTTCTGGTACATCTGGAAGAAGGGCGCTTTGGATTGGGAATAAGTTATGTCCATTGAAGGCGTATTGAACGAAGGTTTCATCACCACCCAGGCCGACAAGCTGATCAACTGGGCGCGTACCGGGTCGATGTACCCGATGACGTTCGGCCTGGCCTGCTGCGCCGTGGAAATGATGCATGCCGGCGCGTCGCGCTACGACCTCGACCGTTTCGGCGTGGTGTTCCGCGCTTCGCCGCGCCAGTCCGACGTGATGATTGTGGCTGGAACGCTGTGCAACAAGATGGCGCCGGCCTTGCGCAAGGTGTACGACCAGATGGCCGAACCGCGCTGGGTGATCTCGATGGGATCCTGCGCCAACGGCGGCGGCTACTACCATTATTCGTATTCCGTGGTGCGAGGCTGCGACCGTATCGTGCCGGTCGACGTGTATGTGCCGGGCTGCCCGCCCACCGCAGAAGCTTTGCTGTACGGCATCCTGCAGCTGCAAAACAAGATCAAGCGCACCAATACCATCGCGCGCTAGGACGGCAGGTAAACATGACGACAAAACTGGAAACGCTGGAAGCCGCGCTGCGCAACGCGCTGGACAAGCAAATTCAAACACTGACGGTTGCCCTGGGCGAAGTCACTATCGAAGTGTCGCCCGAGGACTATGCTTCGGCCATGCGTGTGCTGCGCGACCACGCCGACTTGCGCTTCGAGCAGATGATAGACCTGTGCGGCGTCGATTACTCGACCTACGGCGATGGCGCCTGGGACGGCAAACGCTTTGCCGTCGTTTCACACCTGATGTCGATCACGCACAACTGGCGTTTGCGTGTGCGCGTGTTCGCCGCCGACGACGAATTCCCCATTGTCGACTCGATGACTACGCTGTGGTCGACCGCCAACTGGTACGAACGTGAAGCATTCGACTTCTTCGGCATCCTGTTCGACGGCCACAACGACTTGCGCCGCATCCTGACCGACTACGGTTTCATCGGCCATGCTTTCCGCAAGGACTTCCCGGTTTCCGGTTACGTGGAAATGCGCTACGACCCCGAGCAGAAGCGCGTGGTCTACCAGCCGGTCACCATCGAGCCGCGTGAAAACGTGCCGCGCGTGATCCGCGAAGAACAGTACGGGATGAAATAATGGCTGAGATTAAGAACTACACGTTGAACTTTGGACCGCAGCACCCGGCCGCGCACGGCGTGCTGCGTCTGGTGCTCGAGCTTGACGGTGAAGTGATCCAGCGCGCCGATCCGCACATCGGCCTGCTGCATCGCGCCACCGAAAAGTTGGCCGAACAAAAGACTTACCTGCAGTCCGTGCCTTACATGGACCGTCTCGACTACGTGTCGATGATGGCCAACGAGCACGCCTACGTGATGGCGATCGAGAAGATGCTGGGTCTCGAAGTGCCGCTGCGCGCCCAGTACATCCGCGTCATGTTCGACGAAATCACGCGCTTGCTGAACCACTTGCTGTGGATCGGTGCGCACGCGCTCGACGTCGGCGCCATGGCCGTGTTTCTGTACGCCTTCCGCGAACGTGAAGACCTGATGGATTGCTACGAAGCAGTGTCGGGTGCGCGTATGCACGCGGCCTACTATCGTCCGGGCGGCGTCTACCGCGATCTGCCGGATGCGATGCCGAAGCACAAGGCTTCGATCATCCGCAACGCCAAGGCGATCGACAAGCTCAACGAAAACCGCCAGGGTTCGCTGCTCGACTTCATCGAAGACTTCACGAACCGTTTCCCGACCTATGTCGACGAATACGAGACCCTGCTGACCGACAACCGTATCTGGAAGCAGCGTCTGGTCGGCATCGGCGTGGTGTCGCCCGAGCGCGCGCTGTCCATGGGCTTTACTGGCGCCATGCTGCGCGGCTCCGGAGTTGAATGGGATTTGCGCAAGAAGCAGCCCTACGAAGTGTACGACTTGCTCGACTTCGACATTCCGGTCGGCACCAATGGCGACTGCTACGACCGCTACCTGGTACGCGTCGCGGAAATGCGTCAATCGAACCGCATCATCAAGCAGTGCGTCGAATGGCTGCGCAATAACCCGGGGCCGGTCATGACCACCAACCACAAGGTGGCGCCGCCTTCGCGCGTGAACATGAAGACCAACATGGAAGAGCTGATCCACCACTTCAAGCTCTTCACTGAAGGCTTCCACGTGCCGGCCGGCGAAGCCTATGCCGCCGTCGAGCACCCGAAGGGCGAGTTCGGCATCTACCTGGTATCGGACGGCGCCAACAAGCCTTACCGCCTGAAGATTCGCGCACCGGGCTTCCCGCATTTGGCAAGCCTGGACGAAATGGCCAAGGGCCACATGATCGCCGACGCGGTGACCATCATTGGTACGCAAGACATCGTGTTCGGCGAAATTGATAGGTAAGCGATCAGTAAGTGATCGTGAAAGCTGGCGGACGAAAGACCGCGCGGCTTGGATGAATTGAGTTTCGGACGTTGAGTGAAACGTCGAGTGAGGCAACGATAATGCTGTTATCTGAACAGGCATACAAAAAGATAGATCGCGAGCTGGCTAAGTACCCGGCCGATCAAAGGCAGTCGGCTGTGATGGCCGCCTTGGCCATCGCCCAGGATGAAAAGGGCTGGCTGTCGCCGGAAATCATGCAAGACATCGCCGACTATATCGGCATGCCGGCCGTCGCCGTGCAGGAAGTCGCAACCTTTTACGCGATGTACAACCTGCAGCCGACCGGCAAATTCAAAATCACGGTCTGCACCAACCTGCCGTGCGCGCTGTCGGGCGGCGAGAAGGCGGCACATCACCTGAAGCAAAAACTCGGTATCGATTACCGTGAAACCACCGCCGACGGCCAGTTCACGCTGATGGAAGGCGAGTGCATGGGCGCCTGCGGCGATGCACCGGTCATGCTGGTGAACAACAAGCGCATGTGCAGCTGGATGTCGAACGACAAGATCGATGCGCTGGTGGAGGAACTGAAGAAATGACCAGCCTGCATACGCGTCACATCAATCCGCTGATCCTGGCCGGTTTGGATGGACAGAATTGGCATCTCGCCGACTACGTCAAGCGCGGCGGCTACGAGTCGCTCAAGCGCATTCTCACCGAAAAAATCACGCCGGACCAGGTCATCGCCGAATTGAAGGCATCGTCGCTGCGCGGCCGCGGCGGCGCGGGCTTCCCTACCGGCCTGAAGTGGAGCTTCATGCCGCGCCAGTTCCCCGGCCAGAAATACCTTGTTTGTAACTCCGACGAAGGCGAACCGGGTACTTTCAAGGATCGCGACATCCTGCGCTACAACCCGCATTCGCTGATCGAGGGCATGGCCATCGGCGCTTACGCCATGGGCATCAGCGTCGGCTACAACTACATCCACGGCGAAATCTGGGATACCTACGCACGTTTCGAGGAAGCACTGGAAGAGGCGCGCGCCGCCGGCTTCCTCGGCGACAATATTCTCGGCAGCGGCTTCAACTTCCAGTTGCATGGCCACCATGGCTATGGCGCCTACATCTGTGGTGAAGAAACCGCCTTGCTCGAATCGCTGGAAGGCAAGAAGGGCCAGCCGCGCTTCAAGCCGCCATTCCCGGCCAGCTTCGGCCTGTACGGCAAGCCGACTACGATCAACAATACCGAGACCTTCGCGGCCGTGCCGTTCATCTTCGCCATGGGCGGCGCCAATTACGCGGCGCTCGGCAAACCGAACAACGGCGGCACCAAGATTTTCTCGATGTCGGGCGATGTCGCCAAGCCGGGCAATTACGAAGTGCCGCTCGGTACGCCGTTTGCGCAATTGCTTGAGCTGGCCGGCGGCATGCGCGACGGCAAAAAGATCAAGGCTGTGATTCCGGGTGGGTCCTCGATGCCGGTGCTGACCGGCGAAGTGATGATGCAGACCGACATGGACTACGATTCGATCGCCAAGGCTGGTTCCATGCTGGGTTCGGGCGCCGTAATCGTGATGGACGAGACGCGCTGCATGGTCAAGTCGCTGTTGCGCCTGTCCTATTTCTATTACGAAGAATCGTGCGGACAGTGCACGCCTTGCCGCGAAGGCACGGGCTGGCTGTACCGCATGGTGCACCGGATCGAGCACGGCCAGGGCCGCGCCGACGATCTCGACATGCTGAATTCGATCGCCGACAACATCCAGGGCCGCACCATTTGCGCGCTCGGCGATGCGGCGGCGATGCCGGTACGCGCCTTCGTCAAGAATTTCCGTGAAGAATTCGAGTATCACATCGAGCACAAGCATTGCCTGGTGCCTGCTTATGTTTGAGTTTGGTAGGCGTGGATTCGGTCGATTTTGTGAGTGAAACGTAATTAGCTAAACGCACCGTCATTCCCGCCTGCGCGGGAATGACGGAGATAGTTTTTACGCCGGTTCGGGCGTAACTGGAAATACTTGGGCATACAGCCATGATTGAAATTGAAATAGACGGCAAAAAAGTCGAAGTGCAGGAAGGCAGCATGGTGATGGAAGCTGCCGACAAGGTTGGCACCTACATCCCGCATTTTTGCTATCACAAGAAATTGTCGATTGCGGCCAACTGCCGCATGTGCCTGGTCGAAGTCGAGAAAGCGCCGAAGCCGCTGCCGGCTTGCGCCACTCCGGTTTCCGCCGGCATGATCGTGCGCACGCACAGCGACAAGGCGGTGAAGGCGCAGAAGAGCGTGATGGAATTCCTGCTCATCAATCACCCGCTCGACTGCCCGATCTGCGATCAGGGCGGCGAATGCCAGCTGCAAGACCTCGCGGTCGGCTACGGCGGCACGGCTTCGCGCTACGAAGAAGAGAAGCGCGTGGTGCCTCCCAAGGACGTCGGTCCGCTGATCTCGATGCAGGAAATGACGCGCTGCATCCACTGCACGCGCTGCGTGCGTTTCGGCCAGGAAGTTGCCGGTGTGATGGAGTTCGGCATGCTGGGCCGCGGCGAACACTCTGAAATCACTTCCTTCGTCGGTAAGACCGTCGATTCGGAAATGTCGGGCAACATGATTGACCTGTGCCCGGTCGGCGCCCTGACTTCCAAGCCTTTCCGCTACAGCGCCCGCACCTGGGAACTGCAGCGCCGCAAGTCGGTCAGCCCGCATGACAGCCTCGGCGCCAACCTGATCGTGCAAGTCAAGAACGGCAAGGTGATGCGTGTGTTGCCGCTCGAGAATAGCGCCGTCAACGAATGCTGGATTTCCGACAAGGACCGCTTCTCCTATGAAGGCGTCAACAGCGAAGAACGCCTGACCAAGCCCATGATCAAGCAGGGCGGCGAGTGGAAAGAAGTCGAATGGCAGGTCGCGCTCGAATACGTTGCACATGGTTTGCGCAACATCAAGCATGAGCATGGTGCCGACGCCATCGCCGCATTGGCTGCGCCGAGCTCGACGCTGGAAGAATTGTCGCTGCTGCAGAAGCTGGTGCGCGGCCTCGGCTCCAACAACGTCGACTTCCGTACCCGCCAATCCGATTTTTCGCTGGACGGTAAAGTCACACCGTGGCTGGGCATGTCGATCGCCGAATTCGGCGACCTCAAGCGCGCCTTCGTGATCGGCTCCTTCCTGCGCAAGGATCATCCGCTGCTGGCGACGCGTTTGCGTCAAGCCGCCAAGCGCGGCGCCAAGGTCAGCGTGTTGCATACGTCGGACGATGACCTGTTGATGCCGCTGGCCGCCAAGATGATCAAGGCGCCGTCCGCCTGGCTGGCCGCCTTGGGCGAAGTTGCCGTAGCGGTGGCTGCCGCCAAGGGCGTCGCCGCGCCGGCGGCGTTTGCCGGCATCGAAGCTTCCGCGCAAGCCAAGCAGATCGCCGACAGCCTGCTGTCGGGCGACCACAAGGCCGTCATGCTCGGCAATGCCGTGGCTCAACACCCGCAGGCCGCGCAACTGCATGCTGCAGCACAATGGATTGCCCAGAACACCGATGCCAAGCTCGGTTATCTGACTGAAGCGGCCAACACCGTTGGCGGCTACCTGGCCAACGCCCTCCCAGGTACAGGCGCCGGTGCCGGCGCCAATGCCGCACAGATGTTCGAGAAAGCGCGCAAGGCCTACTTGCTGCTGAATGCAGAACCCGAGTTCGATAGCGCCAACCCGCAAGTGGCGCGCGCCGCGCTCGACCAGGCTGAAATGGTCGTTGTGCTGTCGCCGTACAAGCATGGCGCCGAGTATGCCGACGTGCTGCTGCCGATCACGCCGTTCACCGAAACCGCCGGCACCTTCGTCAACTGCGAAGGCCGCGCACAAAGCTTCAATGGCACCGTCAAACCTTTGGGTGATTCGCGTCCGGGTTGGAAAGTGCTGCGTGTGCTCGGCAACTTGCTCGAGCTGGGCGGCTTCGACTACGAAACTTCGGAAGCGATCCGCAAGGAAATCATCGGCGCCGATCAACCGGCCGACGCCAACCTGACCGGCCGCCTGAACAACATCGCCGACCTTGCACTGCAAGCCCCTGCGGTTGCCGCCGGTGGCTTGGAGCGTGTGGCCGACGTGCCGATTTACTTCACCGACGCCGTGGTGCGCCGCGCCGCTTCGCTGCAGCAGACCGCCGATGCGCGTGCTCCCAAGGCCTGGATTTCGTCCACGCTGGCGCAAAAGCTCGGCCTGACCGATGGCAGCCAGGTGCGCGTCAAGCAGGGCAGCGGCAGCGCCGTGCTGACCGCGGCACTCGATAAGACCTTGCCCGACAACGTGGTGCGCGTCGCTGCTGCGCATGCGTCCACCGCCGGCCTCGGCGCCATGTTCGGCGCGATCACCGTGGAGCAGGCATGATGGATCAAGTGTTGTTGACTATTCATACGATTGGCACCGATTGGTTCGGCGCCTGGTGGGACAGCCTGTTGTGGCCGGTCATCTGGAACCTGTTGAAGATCGTGGTGCTGCTGTTGCCGTTGATGGGCCTGGTGGCTTACCTGACGCTGTGGGAACGCAAGGCCATCGGCTGGATGCATATCCGTATCGGCCCGAATCGCGTTGGCCCGGCCGGCCTGCTGCAACCGATCGCCGATGCCTTGAAGCTGCTGGTCAAGGAAATCGTCGTGCCGACACGCGCCAACAAGGCTCTGTTCGTGCTGGCACCGGTCATGACCATCGCCCCGTCTCTGGTGGCCTGGTCGGTGATTCCCTTCGGCCCCGAAGTCGCCTTGGCCAACGTCAATGCCGGCCTGCTGTTCCTGATGGCGATCACTTCGATGGAAGTGTACGGCATCATCATCGCCGGCTGGGCTTCGAACTCCAAGTACGCCTTCCTGGGCGCCATGCGCGCCTCGGCGCAGATGGTGTCATATGAAATCGCCATGGGCTTCGCGCTGGTGATCGTGCTGATGGTTTCTGGCAGCCTGAACCTGACCGACATCGTCATGACGCAGACGCGCGGTTTCGGCGCCGAGCACGGCTTGAATTTCCTGTCCTGGAACTGGCTGCCGCTGCTGCCGGTGTTCGTCGTGTACGTGATCTCTGGCATTGCCGAAACCAACCGCCACCCGTTCGACGTGGTCGAAGGCGAATCGGAAATCGTGGCCGGCCACATGATCGAATACTCTGGCATGTCGTTCGCGATGTTCTACCTGTCCGAATACGCGAACATGATCCTGATCTCGATCATCGCTTCGCTGCTGTTCCTGGGCGGCTGGGCTTCGCCGGTTGCGCTGCTTGATTTCATCCCGGGTTGGATCTGGCTGGGTGCCAAGACTTTCTTCGTGGTCACGCTGTTCATCTGGGCGCGCGCTTCGTTCCCGCGCTACCGCTACGACCAGATCATGCGCTTGGGTTGGAAAGTGTTCATTCCGCTCATGCTGGCATATCTGCTGATCGTCGCTGCGTGGATGCAGACACCCTGGAACATCTGGAATTAATAGAGGCTGGAAAAATGGAAGCCATCAAGGATTTTTTCGGTAGCTTGCTGCTCAAGGAGCTATTCAAGGGACTGGCGCTGACCGGACGCTATATGTTTGCGCGCAAGATCACCGTGCAATTCCCGGAAGAAAAGACGCCGCAATCGCCGCGTTTCCGTGGCCTGCACGCCTTGCGCCGCTACCCGAACGGGGAAGAGCGCTGCATCGCCTGCAAATTGTGCGAAGCGGTGTGCCCGGCCATGGCCATCACCATCGAATCGGAACAGCGTGCCGACGGCAGCCGCCGTACCACGCGTTACGACATCGACCTGACCAAGTGCATCTTCTGCGGTTTCTGCGAAGAGTCCTGCCCGGTCGATTCGATCGTCGAGACGCATGTGCTCGAATACCACGGCGAAAAGCGCGGTGACCTGTACTACACCAAGGAAATGCTGCTCGCCGTCGGCGACCACTATGAAAAAGAAATCGCTGCGGCGCGCGCTGCGGATGCCGCCTATCGTTGATATGCGTTGATGCGCACTGAAGGACATTGATTCATGGAATTTAAAACTGCTTTGTTCTACGCGTTCTCGGCGATCATGGTCTTCGCCGCTCTGCGCGTCATTACCGCCCGTAATCCGGTGCACTCGGCGCTGTTCCTGGTGCTGACCTTCTTCTCGGGTGCGGCCATCTGGATGCTGTTGCAAGCCGAGTTTCTCGGCATCGTGCTGGTGCTGGTCTACGTCGGTGCGGTCATGGTGCTCTTCCTGTTCGTCGTGATGATGCTCGACATAAATCTCGAAAAGCTCAGGGAAGGCTTCTGGAAGAGCCTGTGGGTGGCGATTCCGGTCGGCCTCCTGATCGTGTTCGAAATGTCGGCCGTCATGATGCGCGGCTTCTGGACGCTCGATACGCAAATCCCGGCCGCCTCCGCCACCATTGGCAATACGCGCGAGTTGGGCAAGGTGATCTATACCCAGTACTCCTATCCGTTCGAGATCGCGGCCGTGATTCTGCTGGTCGCCATCATCGCCGCCGTGGCGCTAACGTTGCGCAAGCGCAAGGACACCAAGTATTTCGCCCCGGCTGACGCCGTCAAGGTCAAGGCCAAGGATAGGCTGCGCATGGTGCAGATGAAGGCTGAGTCGACTCGCCCGGAACCTGCGGCTGCGGATGCGCCGGCAGCGGTAAAAGAATAAGGAGATAGCCGTGGCTTTGACACTTTCCCATTACCTGATACTCGGCGCGATCCTGTTCGCGATTTCGATCGTCGGCATTTTCCTGAACCGCAAGAACATCATCGTCCTGCTGATGGCGATCGAATTGATGCTGCTCGCGGTGAACCTGAACTTCATCGCGTTCTCGCATTACCTCGGCGATGCGGCAGGGCAGATTTTCGTTTTCTTTATTCTGACTGTGGCGGCGGCTGAGTCTGCAATCGGTCTGGCCATCCTGGTGGTGCTGTTCCGTAACCTGGACACCATCAACGTGGAAGATCTCGACAGTCTCAAAGGTTGATTTGGAATTGACCGGACAACCTCGTACTACATAGACGACAAGGCATAACATGACAGGGCAACTGAACCCTCAACTCCTCCTCGCCGTACCGCTGGCGCCGCTGGCCGGTTCCGCCATTGCAGGTCTGTTCGGCACCAGCTTCTTCGGCAACAAGGTCGGTCGCGCGGTTTCGCATACGGTGACCATACTGGGCGTCGCGATTGCGCTGGTGATTTCTCTGCTGACGCTGCAGCATGTGCTGGCTGGTGAAACCTATAACGGCAGCCTCTACACCTGGATGACGGTCGGCAGCATGAAGCTCGAAGTCGGCTTCCTGGTCGACAGCCTGACCGCCATGATGATGTGCGTGGTCACCTTCGTTTCCCTGATGGTGCATATCTACACCATCGGTTACATGCAGGACGATCCCGGCTACAACCGCTTCTTCGCCTACATCTCGCTGTTCACGTTCTCGATGCTGATGCTCGTCATGAGCAACAACTTCCTGCAGCTGTTCTTCGGCTGGGAAGCGGTGGGCCTGGTGTCCTATCTGCTGATCGGTTTCTGGTTCACGCGTCCGACCGCGATCTTCGCCAACATGAAGGCCTTCCTGGTCAACCGTGTCGGTGACTTCGGCTTCATCCTCGGCATCGGTTTGCTGGTGCGTTTCGGCGGCACGCTGAACTATGCCGAACTGTTCGACAAGCAGGCCGGCCTGCTGCAGATTAACTATCCCTTCCACGACGTCTCGATGCTGACCGTGGCGTGCATCTGCCTGTTCGTCGGCGCCATGGGCAAGTCGGCGCAATTCCCGCTGCATGTCTGGCTGCCGGACTCGATGGAAGGCCCGACCCCGATTTCCGCACTGATCCACGCCGCCACCATGGTGACGGCCGGCATCTTCATGGTGACGCGCATGTCGCCGCTGTTCGAATTGTCCGACACGGCTTTGTCCTTCGTCATGATCATCGGCGCCATCACGGCCTTGTTCATGGGTTTCATGGGCATCATCCAGAACGACATCAAACGCGTGGTGGCGTATTCGACGCTGTCGCAACTCGGTTATATGACCGTGGCGCTTGGCGCTTCGGCCTACTCGGTCGCCGTGTTCCACCTGATGACGCACGCCTTCTTCAAGGCCTTGCTGTTCCTGGCCGCCGGCGCCGTCATCATCAGCATGCACCACGACCAGGACATCCGCAACATGGGCGGCCTGCGCAAGTATCTGCCCATCACCTGGATCACGTCGCTGATCGGCTCGTTGGCCCTGATCGGCACGCCGTTCTTCTCCGGCTTCTACTCCAAGGACAGCATCATCGAGGCGGTGCGCAGCTCGCACCTGTACGGCTCCGGCTTTGCCTCGTTCGCCGTGCTGGCCGGAGTGTTCGTCACGGCTTTCTATTCCTTCCGCATGTATTTCCTGGTGTTCCACGGCGAAGAGCGATTTGGTCAGCCGCATCATCATGAAGAGCATCATGCACCAGCGCATGCCGACGACGGCAAGACGCACTGGAGCGACGATCCGCATGCCCACGAGGGCCACGGCGAAGAAGAGGATGGCGAGCATCATCACGGACTGGCGCCCGGTGAGAAGCCGCATGAGGCGCCCGGCGTGGTCACCTGGCCGCTGATCCTGCTGGCGATCCCGTCCATCGTGATCGGGTACCTGACCGTCCAGCCCATGCTTTTCGGCGATTTCTTCAAGGGCGTGATCACCATCAACGAATCGCATGCCGCGATGGAAGAACTGGCGCGCGATTTCCACGGCGCCTTTGAAATGGGCATGGGCTCTTTCCTGTCCCTGCCGTTCGGCCTGGCGGTCGCCGGCGTTGCTGCCGCTTACTACTGCTACATGGTCAACCGCAAGGTGCCGGAGTGGTTCTTCAATAAGTTCCACGCGCTCTACACGATCCTGGACAACAAGTACTACATGGATAAGTTCAACGAGATCGTCTTCGCCGGCGGCGCGCGCCTGCTGGGCGGCGGTTTGTGGAATGTCGGCGACAAGGCCGTGATCGACGGTCTGATCATCAACGGCAGCGCCAAGGTGGTCGGCTGGTTCTCGCGCCTGATCCGTCTGGTGCAGTCCGGCTACATCTATCACTATGCGTTCGTGATGATACTCGGCGTGGTGGGCTTCCTCAGCTACTTCATGCTGATCCCGATGTTCGCCAAGTAATCGAACCCTATGGCCAACGAATAACGTCAGCAACACCGGACCAACAAGACCATGATGCAATCTTCCTTCCCGCATTCCTTTCCATTGCTTAGCCTGTCGATCTGGCTGCCCATCCTGTTCGGCTTGATCGTGCTGGCAGTCGGCCGTGACGACAAGCCCGCCATTGCGCGCGTGGTGGCGCTGATCGGTTCGCTGGCCAGCTTTGTCGTTACCGTGCCCTTGATCCAGCATTTCGACAAGGCCGCGCACGGCATGCAATTCGTCGAGCACGTGACCTGGATTGCGCGTTTCAACATCTTCTATTTCCTCGGCATCGACGGCATTTCGCTGTGGTTCGTGCCGCTGACTGCCTTCATCACCGTGATCGTGGTGATCGCCGGCTGGGAAGTGATCGAAAAGAAGGTGGCGCAATATATGGGCGCCTTCCTGATCTTGTCGGGCCTGATGATAGGCGTGTTCTGCGCATTGGACGGCCTGCTGTTCTACGTGTTCTTCGAATCGACGCTGATTCCGATGTTCATCATCATCGGCGTGTGGGGCGGCGCCAACCGCGTCTATGCCTCGGTCAAGTTCTTCCTGTACACGCTGGCCGGCTCGCTGCTGACGCTGGTTGCCGTGCTCTACCTTTACAACAAGTCGGGCGGCAGCTTCAATATTTTCGACTGGTACCGCCTGCCGCTGCCGCTCAATACCCAGATCCTGATCTTCCTGGCTTTCCTGATGGCTTTCGCCGTCAAGGTGCCGATGTGGCCGGTGCATACCTGGCTGCCGGACGCCCACGTGGAAGCGCCCACCGGCGGTTCCGTGGTCTTGGCGGCCATCATGTTGAAGCTGGGTGGCTATGCCTTCCTGCGCTTCTCGCTGCCGATCGCGCCCGATGCCAGCCATTACCTGTCCGGTTTCATTATTACGCTGTCGCTGATCGCCGTGATCTATATCGGCCTGGTGGCGCTGGTGCAGGCCGACATGAAGAAGCTGGTGGCGTATTCCTCGATCGCCCATATGGGTTTCGTCACGCTCGGATTCTTCGTGTTCAACGACATCGCCTTGCAGGGCGGCGTGGTGCAAATGATTTCGCACGGCTTCGTGTCGGGCGCCATGTTCCTGTGCATCGGTGTGCTGTACGACCGCATGCATACGCGCCAGATCGCCGAATACGGCGGCGTGATCAACCGCATGCCGAAGTTTGCCGCCTTGTTCGTGCTGTTCTCGCTGGCCAACTGCGGCTTGCCGGCGACTTCCGGCTTCGTCGGTGAATTCATGGTGATTCTCGGCGCCGTGCAGTTCGATTTCTGGATCGGCCTGCTGGCCGCCACTGCGCTGATCTTCGGGGCTGCCTATTCGCTGTGGCTGGTCAAGCGCGTGATGTTCGGCGCCGTCGCCAACAAGCATGTGGCTGAATTGACGGACTTGAACAAGCGCGAATTCCTGATTCTCGGCGTGCTGGCCATCGCCGTGCTGTATGTCGGTATCTATCCTGCAGTGCTGACCGACGCGGTGCAGACCTCCGCCATGGATCTGCTCAAGCAGGTTTCGCACCCCAAGCTGTACTAATCGCGGTCACCAATTGCAGCCATAGCGCAAGTGAATAACATGAATCTGAATCCCGTCTATCCCGAAATCTTCCTGGTGGTGGCCGCGTCCGCCATCCTGCTGATCGACATGTTCATGGCCGATGCCAAGCGCAATGTCACCTACGTGCTGTCGCTGGCTTCGCTGGCAGTATGCGCCTGGCTGAGCTACGACCATTTCCAAAGCGGCGCGACGGCGTATGCCTTCCATGGCATGTTCGTGTCCGACCCGATGGCCAGCCTGCTCAAGCTGTTTTCCTATCTCGCCGTGGGCGTGACGCTGATCTACTCGCGCCGGTATGCGACCGATCGCGGCATGCTGGGCGGCGGCATGCTCGGTGGCGAATTCTACGTGCTGGCGCTGTTCTCGCTGGTCGGGCAGATGGTCATGATCTCGGGCAACAACTTCCTGGTGATCTACCTCGGCCTCGAACTGATGTCGCTTTCGCTGTATGCGCTGGTGGCCCTGCGCCGCGATCACGCGGTGTCGACAGAAGCCGCAATGAAATACTTCATCCTCGGTGCCCTGGCTTCCGGCTTCCTGTTGTACGGCATGTCGATGCTGTACGGCGCCACCGGCTCGCTGGAATTGAACGAGATTGCCAAGGCTACGGCTTCGGGCACCATCAAGCCCCTGATCCTGGTGTTCGGCGTGGTGTTCATCGTCGCCGGTCTCGCGTTCAAGCTTGGCGCCGTGCCTTTCCACATGTGGGTGCCGGACGTGTATCAAGGTGCACCGACCGGTGTCACGCTGCTGTTGGGCGGCGCGCCCAAGCTGGCCGCTTTCGCCATTTGCATCCGCCTGCTGGTGGAAGGTTTGCTGCAGCTCGCCATCGACTGGCAGCAGATGATCATGGTGTTGGCTGTGCTGTCCATGGTGATAGGCAACATCACCGCCATCGCCCAGACCAATCTCAAGCGCATGCTGGCTTATTCGACCATCGCGCAAACCGGCTTCATGCTGCTTGGCCTGATGTCGGGCGTGGTTGGCACCGATGCCCAGCACGCCATGTCGCAGAATGCGGTTCCCGCCTATAGCGCGGCCATGTTCTACTCGATCACCTACGTGCTCACGACTTTGGGCACTTTCGGTCTGATCATGCTGCTGTCGCGCGCCGGTTTCGAAGCCGAAAACATCGACGACCTCAAGGGCCTCAACCAGCGCAGCCCGTGGTTCGCACTGGTCATGGGCTTGTTTATGTTCTCCCTGGCCGGTATTCCGCCGCTGATGGGCTTTTACGCCAAGTTCGAGGTGCTGAGCGCCGTGATCAACGCACACCAGGTCTGGCTGGCCGTGGTCGCCGTGCTGCTGTCGCTGATAGGAGCGTTCTACTACCTGCGTGTGGTCAAGGTGATGTATTTCGACGAGCCGGCCGACCAGGCCAAGATCGAAGCGACCGGTGAAATGCGCCTGGTGCTGAGCCTGAACGGCTTGCTGGCCTTGGCACTGGGTATCTTCCCGGGCTCGCTGATGGCGGCTTGCGCAACAGCGATCTACAAGACCCTGACGACCTGATGGATAAGCACTTGAGGGAGGAGCGGGTAGACGGCAAGCTCGTCTATGACGGTGACTTCCTCAAGGTGCGGCGCGACACCATCCGCCTGCCCGACGGCAAGCTGGCCGCGCGCGAATATATCCGCCATCCCGGCGCTGTCGTCATCCTGCCGCTGTTCGATGACGGCACCGTGCTGCTGGAACGCCAGTACCGCTATCCCAATCAACAGGTTTTCATCGAATTCCCCGCCGGTAAAATCGACCCGGGCGAAGATCCGCTGGCCTGTGCTCAACGCGAACTGCTGGAAGAGACCGGCTATACCGCGCGCGACTGGCAGTTCGTCTGCACCATCCACAACGCCATCGCGTATTCCGATGAACACCTCGACATCTATCTTGCGCGCGGCTTGACCGCGGGCGAGAGCAAGCTCGATGAAGAGGAATTCCTCGAAACCTTCACCGCACCCCTGACCGACATGCTGGCCTGGGTGAGGGAAGGGAAGGTCAGCGACGTCAAGACCGTCATCGGCGCGTTTTGGCTGGAGAAGATCATCGCCGGCCAGTGGCAAGCGACCACGCCTCTTTAACTTGAGTTGTCATCCGGTTCGCACCGGACCTGATCGCTGCGGCTATCTGCCCAGATTCAAGAACAAGGCCATCACGTTCGGCGCTCCCAGACCGGTCACATCGTCATAGCCGACAGTAGCCGAGCACAGCGTGCACGAATTGGCGTTCAGATTGTTGGAGCCGGCGACGATGTCATAGAAGTTATTGTTCCCGCTTTGACTGTAGGCAGCCTTGTACAGAAGGGCATTGAATCCCCCCGGAGTGCCGCTTACCAGTTGCGCCAGCGAGCTGTGCTGGTTGGCCAGATACTGGCCCAGCAATGCACCGATGCCGGCCCAGAGCGGGGTCGACGCGCTGGTGCCGCCTTCCAGCAGCCAGGCGTCCTTGTAATAAATACCGATGGCGCTGTGTTGCGGATCGGCCACGGCGGCGACGTCGGGTGTGGCGCGCATCGAGTTGTTGGCGCCGGCAATGGCGGCACCGAGCCAGGTCAATTGCCATGTCGGCACGGATTCGTAGGCAGTCGCTCCGCCACCTGAATACTGCCACGCGGTTTCGCTGGCCGGCGAAGTCCATTGCACGGCATTGATCCGGGTGCCTCCCACCGCTGTGACATATTGTGACGACGCGGGATATTGCACGCTGCCGGTGTGTCCATTGTCGCCGCTGCTGGCAAAAAATATCGGCGATCCGCGCGCCTGGAATGATGCGAATTGCGTTTCCTGAGTCCACATGAAGCCGCTGCCGCCGAAACTCATCGATACCGCCGTTACGCCCGGCAGGTTTGCCGCGTAATTGACGGCGGCATACAGGTCGGTGCCCGACATGCTGGCCGCGGTGACCAGGATGATGGTTGCACCCGGCGCGATCGCGTGCACCATCTGCGTGTCGAGCGCCACTTCCATGCCATTGTCATTGGCGCCGGAAACCTTGGCGCCGTTGGACAGGTCGACGTGCTGGAAACAGGGATTGGCGCTATTGCATGTTGGAAGATTGAAATACCGGCTGTAAGCGTTGAGGTCGTCGGCGACGTCGCCGGTACCGGGCCCGTCGACGATGGCGATGGTCTGTCCGGTGCCGTCGAGATTGACGGGGACATTGTAATGTGCGCGCAAATCGGCGGGAGCAAGCGCGCCGTTGATGCCGGTGCCGCCGATGCCGAACAGGTCCGAGGTCGAGTTGACCGTTTGCGCATTGCCTGCCTGTGATCCTGCGGTTACGGAGCCGGTAATCACACCTTGTTGAATGCTGCTGACGGCCGCTTGATTGAGCGTGATCACATAGTTGACGACGCTGCCGTCAGCCTGTTCGTAAGCGAACGGCGTACCGTCCTTTTGCAGGAATCCCATGTAAACGTTGCCGTTCATCTCGTAATAGACGCGAAAGGTCTGCGACGGCGATTGCGCCAGGGGCAGCGGCGAGCTGGCGACCCACATGCGCACACCTTGCACCGTCGAGATCGTGCCGCCGCTCAGGAAATCGGTTTCGTTCGGATGACCTGCGCTGTCGACTTGACTGATGGGGAAGAAATTGTCGAGCGTGGCGTTGGTTTGGCAAGGGGTGAGCGAGGTCCCGCTGGTGTAAGTAGGGCTGGCCACGTTCGCGCAGTCCAGGGCGGTAATGTAGTCGCCGACCCGGTACCCCTGCTTGCGGGTATAGGCCGCACCAGCCTGCCATTTTGCGTTGGCCGAAAAATTGTTGAACTTGATCCAATCGTCGATCGGAACCGATGCCAGCAGCTCCTCGGGGGCATTGTTCATCAAACCGTTCAAGGGAACGGAAATGTAGTTGTAGAACTGCGCCGATGTCAGAGCGGTGCTCCCATCCGAAGCCAGGTAGTCGACCTGTACATGGTTGCCGGAATACGAGATGCGGCGTTGCCCCAGGCTGGACAACAGCCAGATCTGGCCATTGAGCAAAATCCGGCCGTTGCTGGCGCTCTGCGGTGCGAGCAGATTGTCGAGCGAGGTGGTATAGGTCGATGAAATCTGCGGCCCCGAGGACGGGGATTGAGTCAGGGAGTTGATCGACGTGGAATAAATGTAGTTAATGCCCGGTACCAGGTTGCCGCCGCCGTAGGGAATGTTTTCCGTAATGGTGGCTTCGCCGCCGCTCAATGCCGTGCTTTCGAAGATTTCTTCGTTGTTGATGGTCGTGATGGTATTGGCAACCGTCGTCTGAAAAGCGGCCGTATCGGTGGCGCTTCCTACCTGCGTCAACATGGCCCTGGCACTGCTATTGGCAGTCGCGCCGCTATAGACGCCGTTGTCATTCAGATTGGAGATTTGATTGGTGAAGTAATTTGCCACCGCCAGGCGGTTGGCCACCACTTGCTCGTCGCTGCTGGTGGTCGGCTCGCCGGCCGCGGCGGACAGGATGGCGAGCGCGGCTTGCGCCTGCGTCATCGTGCCGCTGGCAAGCAGCCCGCTCCAATATGCTGCTCCTGCCGCGTCGCTGGCGGTGGAGCGGTCGAGTATGTTTTGATAGATGGCGTTGATGAAGCCGCTCGCATTGCCGCTCCCATACAGGGCCAGCAATTCGGCGCTATTGCCGAAGCTGTCGACGATAGCCTTGACCGCAGGGGTGGTGCTGTAGGCCGTGTTGAGATCGGCAAGGTTGGTCGGTGCATTGGCCGCCTGCAGCACGCCTTCCCAATAGGCCATCCCGGCCGGGTCGGCGGGGCGTCCGTAATAGGCAACGTAAAGCTGCTCCAGCAGGTTTTGGTAGTTGGATGCGGCGCTGGCGGCAGTCTTGTCTGCGCGCTGTAGCTGCTTGGCGTCGGCGCCCGTGCCTGATGTGCCGCTCTGTCCGCCGCAAGCGATCAACGTTCCCGCACATGTCAGCCCAAGGAGGAGAGACTTAACCTGGTTGCGCATAAGCCGGGACACTTCAAATCCTCTAATTCACAAAAAACAAGCGAAAGCAATGCGGTGCACATTAACCGGTTTTGGATTGCATCGCAATAGCTCGCTGCGATGCCGCGGTGTGTTGTCGCAAAAGCCGCGAGGGAGGAACTATCGGTAACGTGCCAGAATGCGTTCGACCGTACCGTCCTTGATCAGTTCATCGACGGCGCGAGAAGCTTGTGCAAACGATATGTTGCCGGCTGGAGAAAAGCCGCACTGCGCTTGGTACTGCCGGATCGTCAACGCGGGGAAGCTGCGCAATTCAGGATTCGTCCGCAACTCCCAGTCGAATGTAATTTTGTTCACGACCGCGTAATCGATATGGCCGGCCTGTAATTTCATGATGCTGTTGACCATGGTGGGAGCGTCGTCACGACGGTAGGCGCCGCCTACTTGGGCATCCAGGTCCGGATAGACATAACCGAATACGCCGCCGACGGTTTTGCCACGCAATTGCTCGAATCGGGACACGGCCGTCGCGCCATTGCGCATGATGAGCACGTTTGCATTGACGAAGATGGGAGCGCTCCAATTGAGGCGGCTTCCGTACCATTCCGGCCGCGCATCGCAGATCGCATCCACTTCTCCTCTTGCCAATGCGTCATCGATGCGCAGGCGGGGAATCGTCACGAATACTGCAGTGGTGTGCAATTTTTCCGCGATAGCTTCACCCAGATCCTTGAGTATTCCACCCTCCAGAGTGTTACTGCGGAAGAAAGCCAGGGGAACCGGTTCCGACCTCAGTGCCACGAAGCTGATGGGGCGAGGGGCGGCAAGGCAAAGCGTGCTGTGCAAAGATAAGGCGAACAAGGCGCCGAACAAAGCGCCACCCAATGCGTATCTGACTTTCAATTGAATCACCCTCGTTCGAAATGACTGCTTGTATATCGTCCGGAGTGATGCCGATTGTCCGTCGTACGTTCAATTTGGCTTGCGTTATTTATATGTCGCGCCAGACTCGCTATACATATGTGCCCAATATGGGACGGAATCCGGCGAAGGCAAGTGGACGCCATCGCTGCGCGAGAAAAAAGAGCGTGGAAAAAAGAGAACGGGCGCCGCAATTGGCAAAGAGCCAAGGGGCTTGTGTGGAACTTGTATAAGAGACACGACGAAACCGCGTCCAAGGGGCAAACGACGGTATTGATACCTTGACAGTTTGTATCCATTTGGATACAATTGTTCATGTTTAAAATCCTCCAAACCGAAACCTTTGCGAAGTGGTTGCGCCGCCTCAAGGACGAGGAGGCTAAAGCGCGTATTTTTGTGCGTATGCGCCAATTGGGACAAGGCCATTTTGGCGATAGTAAGTCAGTCGGTGAAGGTGTGCATGAAATGCGCATCGATCATGGGCCCGGTTACCGTGTGTACTATAAGCGGAAGGGTGCTCAAATTATTGTGTTGCTTGTCGGCGGCGATAAATCTACGCAGAGGCGCGACATTGATAAAGCTATCGCGTTGGGAAAGGAAACAGAGTAAGGAGTGAACATCATGAATCACAAGGAAGCACGCAAGGAAAAGCTTACGGAGTTTGATGTAGCAGAGTATTTGACTAATGAAAACCTGATGGCCGAGTATCTTTCGGCTGCGTTTGAAACCGGGGATTACCCCCTTATCGTGGCTGCGCTAAACGATGTAATCAAAGCGCAAGGCGTTGCAATAATTGCGGCGTCAGCGGATGTTGGGCGTGAAAGCCTTTATAAGACGCTTGCACCCGGCTCAAAAGCCCGATTCGAAACGGTCATCAAGCTCCTCGGGTCACTTGGCATGAAAATGAAGATCGAGCCAGCCGACGATACGCCGCCATCGCCGAAATCAAAGCATCGACAAGCGGCAATCGCGTAGGCGTCAAGAAGACTTCCATGTCTGACGGAGATCACTCCTTGGAAGAGTTCCATCGCCGCTATATCGATTTTCCGAGCCCTTCGCTGCGGATCGATGGGCTACGTACTGCTCGGCAAGGTATAGAAGATCAGCTTGTCTTCCTGAGTGACCAGGGTGCGGTCAAGGTGTGAGCCCAACTTGCGCGCGACAGCGGAAAGCTACGCGGAACACGCCCTTGATCTCGTCGCTGCTCATCTTGAGGCATTTGCGGAGCGAGTCTACAGGTCCATCCACCCCGTTCCTTTGTGCGACTAACGCCTAAAATAGAACAGCTGCAACAATTGGGCGTCAAAATTCACCTTTTTGCTTGGATTGTTCTGAGTCAAAATTCCTGCTTCGGAAAAGTCCCCGAAAACTTGCCGCAGAAAAGAAAAAGGACTTGGAAGCAAAACTTCCAAGTCCTTCTTTACAACTGGTGCGGCTGGCAGGAATCGAACCCACGACCCCTTGGTTCGTAGCCAAGTACTCTATCCAGCTGAGCTACAGCCGCGTAAGCAAAATGAAAGTATAACATGATTCAAATCAATATTGGAAGCCCTTTTTGTACATTGCTAATACATTCCGTGTAGCAGTATGCGCGATCGGGGGGCGATGTTGCGCCGCGATTGATTTTACGTATGGGCGGAGCGTCATCGCGTGGATAGCGGCGAGGTTACAAACAGCATTGCCATATTGCATCCCTTTCGTCGTATGATATTGCCAATCTTGTCAAATGACTCAGCATGCTGACCGGGGATTGGATACACTGGTTTGTGTCGGACGATGGATACAATCGCCAGCGATGCCATGCGGGCGGATCTGCATCATTTGACCGAGACCGATAGTGCGGCCGAGACGGATGCGGTGTTTATAAAATGCGGGAGTCGATTCGATGGCGTTGAAGCATAGAGCGTGGTCTCGATCGGTTTTCATGGCTGGGCTGCTGGCGCCGGCAATGGTGTGCGCAGCCACGCTGACGGTCGACGTGAGCGACAGCACCGGCGCGCCCATGCCCGACGCCGCCGTCTATGCTGAAGCGGCGGGCGGCCAGGAGCTGCCCAAGGCCATGCATGACGTCGAGATTCAGCAAAAGAAGCGCCAGTTTCTGCCTTTGCTCACAGTGATACAGGTCGGCACCAAGATCAGCTTTCCCAACAACGATACGGTCAAGCACCACGTCTATTCGTTTTCTCCTGCCAAGGTATTCGATATTCCTCTGTATTCCGGCAAAACTGGTGCGGCCCAGAGCTTCGACAAGATCGGGACGGTGGTGTTGGGCTGCAATATCCATGACCAGATGATCGCTTACGTGCAGGTGGTCAATACGCCGTATTTCGGCAAAACCGATGCCAGCGGCAAGGTCAGGATCGAGGGACTGCCGCCCGGTAAATATACGCTCAAGGCCTGGTACTACAATTTGCCCGTGACGGCACAGGTGGTCGAACAGGCGCTGACGATGACGGCGGCCGATGCCGATGCCAGCTTCAAGCTTGGCGTCAAGGCCGGTCCTCCTCCTGTATCGGAGGGGCAAGCGTGGTAATGCGTTTCCAAAGCCTGCAGGGCCGTATCGTCACCTTGTTCCTGGCGCTGATCCTTGTGGTCCAGCTGGCGGCATATTTCGTGATCGAGAACGGTATTGTCGGAAACGCGCAAGCCTCGGTGCATGACGAGCTCGAGCGCGGTGTGCCCCTGTTCAATCGTCTGCTTGAGCAGAAGGCGCAGAAACTGATTGGCAGTGCGCGCGTATTGGCCAAGGACACCGGTTTTCGTGCGGCTATCGCCACCAACGACGTCGAAACCATCGTCTCCGCGCTGACCAATACCGGCAACCGTATCGGTTCGTCGCTGACGCTGTTCGTCGGACTCGACCGCCAGATCAAGGCCACCACCACCAAGCAGCCGACCGGCAATCTCGAGCGTTCCATCCTGCGGTTGATCGACAAGGCCGAAGAAAAAGACGGCGCTATCGACATCAGCGTTTTCGACAGCCGGCCCTACCAGGTGCTGGTGGTGCCGGTGCGGGCGCCCATCACCATAGGCTGGATCGCCATGGCTTTCCCGCTCGACAAGCAGCTGGCCCAGGACGTGCGCGCCTTGTCTTCGCTCGACGTCTCTTTCCTTGCGGCAGGCAAGAACGGCGAATGGGTTTCGGGTTCCTCCACCTTGTCCGATGCCGATGCCAACAGTGTTGCCGGGCAATTGCGCGGCAATGCGGACGAGGCTCTTCATCACACATCGCGTTCGGTACATATCGGCGAAGGCGAGTACAGCATACGTATTCTGCCGCTGAAATCCGACGGCGACGAGCACGCGATAGTGGTCTTCCAGCGTTCGATCGACGAAGCCGAGGCGCCGTACCGCAAACTGCAAGCCAGGCTGATCGTGATCACCGGCGGATTGACCGTAGTCGCCTTTGTTCTCAGCTTCCTGGCGGCCCGGCGCATCGCCAGCCCCTTGAAGGACTTGACAGAAACCGCCAAGCGGCTCGGCGACGGTGATTACGAAGGACAGATCGTCATCAAGCGCGAAGATGAAATCGGCAAATTGTCGAGCGCCTTTGAAAGCATGCGCAACGGCATCGCCAAGCGCGAGCAGGAAATCAGGCGGCTGGCGTATTGGGACCCGCTCACCAGCCTGCCCAACCGGGCACAATTCTCGCTGCTGCTCGACGACGCCATCGATCAGGCCAAGCTGGGCAAGGGTACCTGCTATGTGCTGATGATGGACCTGGACCGCTTCAAGAACGTCAATGACGTGCTCGGCCACGGTTTTGGCGATGCACTACTGCGCCAGGTAGGCATGCGCCTGGCGCAGACCATGGACGGCAAATATCCGATCGCCCGTCTGGGCGGGGACGAATTCGCGGCGCTGCTGCCCATGGCCGACGCCGCCGAGGCGCGGGCCGTGGCTGCGCGTATCCTGAAGTCTCTGGAAATGCCGATTTCGCTCGAAGACCAGACCGTCGACCTCGGTGCCGGCATCGGCATTGCCGGCTTTCCCGAAAACGGCACCGATGCCGAATCGCTGTTGAGCCGCGCCGAAGTCGCCATGTATACGGCCAAGATGAGCGGCAATGAAGCTGTCTTCTATGACCCCGCACTCGACAAGGCCAGCCAACAGAATCTTTCGCTGCTCACCGAATTGCGGCGCGCGCTCGACCGCGACGAATTCAAGCTGTTCGTGCAGCCCAAGCTGCGACTCGATACCGGCGAATGCACCGGCGCGGAGGCCCTGGTGCGCTGGCAACATCCGGAAAAGGGCATGATCTTCCCGGACAGCTTTATTCCGTTTTCCGAGAAGACTGGTTTCGTGCGCCTGCTGACGCGCTGGATGCTGGAGAAATCTGCTGTCTTGAGCCGCGATCTGGCGACTGCCGGCATCAAGGTCAAACTCTCTGTCAATTTGTCCGCGCGCGACTTGCTGGACCAGAATCTGGCCCTGAAGTTTTCCGAGGTGTTGTCGCGTTACCGCGTGCAGGCATCCGAGTTTTGCCTCGAAATTACCGAGAGTTCCATCATGGACGATCCTATCCGGGCCCTGCAGACCCTGGAGGGCTTGCATGCCATGGGCGTCGATCTGTCGATCGACGATTTCGGAACCGGCTATTCCTCGCTGGCCTATCTGAAACGCTTGCCGGTCGACGAATTGAAGATCGACAAATCCTTCGTCATGAACATGGAGCGCGACGTCGACGACGCCAAGATCGTCCGTTCGACCATCGATCTCGGACACAACATGGGTCTGCGCGTGGTTGCCGAAGGCATAGAGAGCGAAGCCGTATGGGAGATCCTGTCCAGGATGGGGTGCGACCAGGGGCAAGGCTATTTCATGAGCCGGCCGATTGCCGCCGACCAGTTCGCCGAATGGGTAAGGCAATGGGTGCCGCCGCGCGCGGTCGAATTGAAAATGACTTCGGTCTGATTTGGGCCCATTCCCTCATGCCAGCCGCCTTGCCATGAAAAAAACAAGCGAAGCGCACAACGACGCCAACTACGAGGCCAGCTATCGTGCAACCGCGTCACACACGCCGGGCCTGGTGTTTCAACAACTCTTGCATGCCGACGGCAGCGTCGCTTTTCCCTATTTGAGCGAGGGCTGCCACGCTCTGCTCGGCATTGAAGCTGGGCGCTTGCAAGACCATCCCAAGCTCTTCTTCGACCTTATCCTGCCGGAAGACCAGCCTGCCTACTTGGCTTCGATGCGCACCTCGGCCAACGAAAACAAGGTCTGGAACTGGGAAGGGCGCATCCGCATCGAGGAATGGAACGACGTCAAATGGGTCAACCTGCGCGCTACGCCCAATGTGCTGCCGGGCGAGAGCGTGCAGTGGGACGGCATCATGACCAACATCAATGCCAGTAAGATGGAGCAGGTCAAGATCAGCCGATCGCGCGCCCAGTTGGCTGAATGGACCGCACACGCCGAGTCCGCCAAGGAAAAGGAGCGCGAGCGCATCGCGCGGGAAATCCACGACGACCTGGGCGGTAACCTGACCGCCATCAAGATGGCGCTGGCGCTCTTGACGCGCCGCTTGCCGGCCGACGACGCAGCGCTATTGGAAAAGGCTGCCTATGTCGATTCGCTGGTCGATCGCACTATCGAAGCCGTGCACCGCATTTCCGGAGACCTGCGGCCCAGCATACTCGACTTCGGCCTGGTTGCCGCGATTGATTGGCAGGCCAAGGAATTCGAGAAACAGCTCGGCATCCCCTGTGAATTTACCGCGAACCGGGAAGAAGTCGACCTGCATGTCGATCATGCGACCGCCTTGTTTCGCATTTTTCAGGAAGCGCTGACCAATATCGGCAAGCACGCCCAAGCCAGTCGCGTCGTGGTACGTCTGGTGACTGACAAGCGCAGCGTGCAATTGAAAATTTCGGACAACGGACTCGGTATTGCGCCGACCGACCGCATCAAACCGAAATCCTTCGGCATACGCGGCATGACCGAACGCGCGCATGCATTGGGCGGCCACCTGTCGATCAGTACGGCGGCGCACGGTGGCACAATAGTGGCGATCAGCATGCCGTTGACGCATAATACAATTGTTCAGCGGGAATAATTGAAAGAGCCATGGCAGCAAAAGATGTAATCAAGATTGATCACTTGCGACGGTTTTATGCGGGTTTTGAGGTTGCTTTGTAGCAATATGTAGCAGTGATAATTTTGCAATAAAATCGTTTCGAAAATTTGATCTTCATCTATGAGATGCAAAGAAATTTCGTACTTGGCTGGACAAGCCAATAGTTAGGAAATGATTCACTCGAACCCGCTTAGGCGGGTTTTATTTCGTCCAGGAAATAAATAATTCAATGTGGTCAAATGCTAAGTATTGTTGTTTGGCAACTGTATGAATGCGCAGTGGATGCGCATAATCGATATAGAATGATTTTTTTGCATTTGCAAATGGTTTTCTGTTATGCCAGGGCGCATGGATACGACCCTACTCAATAATATTCAGGCGAAGGTTTCAACTTTGCGCGAAAGAGAGAAAGAACTGCACGCTGAAATTGAGCGCATTGCAGCCGAAATTACGCGCCTTGCTACGGCCGAGTCGGTCGTCCGCGAAATGAGCGGCGATATTGATTTGCCAAAATCATTCAAAGTGGTCAAGGCATTTCAAGTCCTTCGCAGGGAAACGAAGCGCGACCAGATTTTGAAGGGCGCACTTGAGTTTCTTGAGTTTGGCCCCCTGCAGACTGAGGAAATTCTGAGTCGCCTCATCGCTAATGGCGTCGATATTGCTGGTGAAGATCAGCAGGCGAAAATGAGCAACGTTTCTTCATACCTGTCTAAGGCCAGGAAGGAGATCGGTATCGAGCATACAAAATCAGGATGGGCTAAAAAGGCATTTATGCAGGCCCTTCATGAGCATCAAGCGCAACCGAGGGAGTAGTGTGGTTGCAGAAAGGCGAAGGGCCGCTGGCAGGCGGCCCTTCATTTACAGCTTTGGCTGTCAACTTGTATCACATCCAATGCCCTGCGAGGCGGAGAAAGTAGAGGTGAAGAAGTGTTGCTCAGAATTTTACCTAGTTAGGTAGTCTTCTTGACTGCCGGGGGTGGCCTGTTGGTCACCCTTTTTCTATTATATGGTTCTATCTCATTGTTAACAAGAGGTTTTTTTGCAACAATAAGGTGTGGAGTGTTGGCTATTCGCCGATGCGATGTATGGCCGTAGAGTGTGTTTCTGTTCTTCACTCACTTGTATGATAGCTTTCGTCTGTATGTACTTGTGCGGTTCGGCAGATATTTGCGACGAATGCCGGCTTGATGTTTAACGGTCAATTCCGCATGCAAACTATTTCTCTTACGGAGAATTGTTACAAATTGCTGTAGCAAATTGGTGTAAAAAAATTGTAGCAAGTTGTAGCAAATCGTAGCAGTGAAATCGGAAAAGTTGAGTAAAGATGGGTAATTAAGAGCGTTCTGGGTAAGCAATACTTCGTTGATTTTTAAAGTTTTTTCTTATTTTTCAGTGACTTCTCCAATTTCAAAAAACAGCCCACGGCTGATCAAGATTTTGATCGCGGATGACCATGCGATTGTGCGCGAAGGATTGAAGCAGATTCTGGCCGACACCAAGGACATCGTCGTCGCCGGTCACGCCGAAAATGGGTTCGAGGCCATCAAGCTGGCGCGGCGCGGCGGTTTCCACGTCTTGCTGCTCGATATCTCGCTGCCTGACCGCAGTGGCATCGAAGTGCTCAAGCAGTTGCGCAAGGAATGCCCGGACCTGGCCGTGCTGATGTTGTCCATGCACCGCGAAGATCTCTACGCGATCCGTTCGCTCAAGGCTGGCGCCGCCGGCTACATGAACAAGCAAAGCGCGCCGGCTGACCTGGTGGAGGCGATACGCCAGGTGGCGGCGGGCAAGAAATACGTCAGCTTCGCCCTGGCGCAGGAATTGGCCAACCAGGTAGGCGACGACCACGAGGCGGCTCCGCATGAAGCGTTGTCGGACCGCGAGTATCAGACCCTGACCATGATCGCTTCAGGCAAGACCGTCAGCGAAATTGCCGCGGAGCTGACCCTGTCGGTGAAGACCATCAGCATGTACCGTGCGCGCCTGCTGCAAAAGATGAAGCTGCGGCATAACGCCGAACTCAC
>JAFANH010000043.1 GCA_019232795.1 Burkholderiaceae bacterium | reverse complement strand
TCGAGGTGCACGGTTTGCTGCGTTCTGCCAACGGCATCGACTACGTACAGGCAACCTTCGTCGGCAAGCAACCCAGTTTCGTCGGCACCCGCATCACCGGCATTGTTGCCGCGTATAACGCCACGGCCAACACCTTTACATTGGGTACCGCGCCGAATGTGGTGACCATCAATGCCAGCGGCGCTTCCGTGATGCCGAGCGGCTCCAGCATTGCCAACGGCGAAGTGGTGAGCGTGTGGAGCAACGGCACCATCACAGCAAACATGCTGACCGCCAACGTGGTCAACGTCAGGAGCGGCCTGGGCATCGCCGGTGAAACCCTTGCCGTGAGCGGCCCGATCAGCGCCTACGTCTCGCAAGCCAGCTTCGTGGTCAACGGCGTCACGGTCGACGCCAGCGCCATCACCCTGCCCATGGGCGTCTCGGCCCTCGCCAACGGTATGACAGTGGCCGTGAGCGGCACGGTCAACAGCAACGGCACGCTGGCCGCAACCCAGCTGCGCGTATTCAGCGACCAGGACGACACCACCCCGCCGGTGGTATTGCAAGGCGACATCGGCGACTTCGTCAGCGCAGCCAACTTCACGGTGCGCGGCGTCGTGGTGGACGCCAGCCACAACCCGACCTTCAACAGCGGCTTCAGCGCGGCCAATCTGCAGGACGGCGCCTTCGTCAAGATCACCGGCACGCTGACCAATAATGTCGTCGTGGCGACCTCGGTCACCTTCACCAGCATGCATGGCACGCCGGTGCTGGACCTGAAAGCCACGGTGCAAAGTTATACGGCCAGCAGCGGCGCGCTGACGGTCACGCTGGAGTTGCCGGGCAGCGGGCAGAGCACCACGGTGACCATTACCCTGGGCAGTTCCGTGACGTACGACAACGGCTCGGCCGCTATGCTGACGGCCGGCCAGAAGATCAAGATCCACGCGATCTACGACGCCGCCAGCAACACCTTCACCGTCACGGCGATCAGTTTCATGCCGCCGGGGAATGATGACGACCAGGGCAGCAGTAATCGTGGCAATGGTGGCAATGGCGGCGCCGGCAACCCGGTCCTGTTGCAAGGCATCGTTACTGCCGTCAACCCGGGCAGCGGCACGGTCAGTTCGTTCACCGTGCATGGTCTAACCATCAATGTCGGCACTGCCAGCGTGAGCAGTGCGCCGGGCTTGACGGGTGGTATCGCGGTGGGCGACCTGGTGGCGATCTACGGCACCAATGCCTCGACCGACGACACCGTCAACGCCAGCGCCATCCTGGTGGCGCCGGCACCGGCAGCCAAGGGGGACGATTGATCAGGGGTATGCAAGCATATTTTAGGGCTTCGCCGCGCCGGATTTGCTCACGTCCACCGGGGGCAGTAACGCCGAGCGCGGCACAGATTGCAGCGACTGCGGCGCCACTGCCTTCTTGCGCTTGAAGAATTGCGCGAACAATTTTTTGAGCATGGTCGAATCCTGTTCCGGGAAAGCATGAAATGCATTACCGTGCAAACGCACAAGTAATACCAGTGCAGGATTGTACTTGGGCGAGAAAAAAGAAACACCCTGTTAAAAATGACAGTGTGCGTAAAAATTTATTGATAAAGCCGGACAGCGAGACCATACCACTGCCGCTATCGTCCACTATTCCAGGGTAAGCGCCAGGTCGCGCCCGGCCGTGGCTTGGTTGCCCGCATAGTCGGACGCAAAAATCCTCACGATGTAATCGCCGCGCGGCAGGCTGTCGGCATGCCAGCTGCCGGCCTTGGCCATGCCATCGCGCACGGTATTGGTCACCACGTAAAGGAAATGCGTGGCGGCGCTGCCGTGCACGGTTTCGCCGCTGCCTTCGGCATAGGCGATCTTGACGCTGTCGCGGTCGGGCGGCAAGCGGTTGAATTCGATATTGACCAGCGGCTGCTCATAGCCCGGCAGCGGCGTGCCGTCGGCATGCAGAATCTGGTACCCGAGCTTGTACAGGCCCAGCCTGCGGCGCGCGGCGTCGCCGTCGATCTGGTCGTAGGCGTCCACCACAATGCTGAGCGGCCCGCTGCCTGCGGGCACCAGCAGGCGGCGTTTGCCGTGCTTGCCTACCACCTTTCCCACGGGCTTTCCGTTACTGTCAAGCAGGTGGATGCTCTCGATATGCGGCGCCACGCTGTCACGGTAACCGCCCAGCCCCAACGCCAGCGGATTGCTCGCTGCGCCGCCCGGATGGTATTCAAGATGCGTGTGGAACATGCGGTTGACGCTGCCGAGCACGTCTCCGGCAGCAAAGCGCGTGCCGCGCCGCACGCGCACGCGCGGCTTGCCGTCGGCATCCTTGAGCAGGATGAAGCGTGACGACAAGCGTGACGGCTCGCCCGCTTCCAGCGCCTCGTCCTTGAGGCTGCGCCCCACGCGCATGTGGATATATGACATCTCGCCTATGCTCAAGCCTTCGCTCAGTTGGCCATACCCCCAGGTGGCCAAGGGGTCGCTCACCTTGCCGTTCGCCACAGCCAGCACCGGCGTGCCCATGGCTGCTTGCACGTCGAGCCCCGCGTGGAAGTGGTCGCGGCTTTCGCCGTCGTCGTTGCCGCGCACTTCGCCCAGCGTCCCGACGATTTCGCGCGGCGCGTTCTGCGGCTTGAACGGCCAGGGGAAAGAGGCGGCTTTCGCGTCGGGAAGAGGCGGCAGAGGCGGCAGCGCCGGAATTGCGGCCGCACTCGCCGCGGATTTCGGCACCACCTTGCGCAAGGCATAGGCGTCCATGTCCGCCACCATCAAGGAACCGTCCGGCTCGAGCGCAATGCCGCTCGGCTGCACCAGGCGCAGCATGCTACTGTCGCCACGCGCAAAATCGATATCGACGCCGGTCAGGCCGCGCAGTTCGCCGCCGGGCGAAATCTGGAAGATGCGGCCATGCGCCATCGTCGCGACATAGGCGTAGCCGTCCGCCGTCACGGTCAGCGCCAGCGGGCGCTTGAACAAGGCTTCGCGGTCCTGCGGATCGCTGCGCACCAGCGTGCTTACTTGCACACCCTGCTGCCCGTCCCTGACGACGCGGATCGCGTTGTTCCAGGTGTCGGCCACCAGCACTTCACCATGCACGCCGACCGCAATGGCGCAAGGCGTATCGAACAGCGCCTCCTTGCCGGCGCCGTCGCGATAGCCGGGCAATTCGCCACCGGCCAGCGTCGTTACCTGCCCCTGCGGCGAAATCATGCGGATGCGGTCGTTGTAGGTGTCGGCCACATAGACGTTGCCGTGGCCGTCGACCGCCACGCCCAGGGGGCCGTTGAAGCGCGCCTGCGCCGCCGCCCCGTCACGATCACCGGCCTGGCCGTCGCCGGCCAGCGTGCTCACCACGCCCTGCGGCGTGACCTTGCGGATGGCATGGTTGCCGGTGTCGGCCACGTACAGATTGCCGGCGGAGTCGAGCGCCACGCCGGAGGGTGTGTTGAACGCAGCGGCGCCGCCCGCGCCGTCGGCGAAACCTTCCTTGCCGCCGGCCAGGGTTGACACTGCGCCGTTGGGCGCGATCTTGCGGATGCGGTTATTGTCGCCGCCGTCGCTGGCGTAGAGAGTGCCGTCGTGGTCGACGGCCACACCATAGGGGTCGGCAAAACGCGCTTGCGCCAGGGCGCCATCGGCAAAGCCGGCAGCGCCGCCGGCATAGGGCGTCGCCTGCGCCGGCCAGCCGAAGGCTGTGGGCGTGGCGGCTTTTAACGGCAGCTTGAGAGACGGTATGACGGGATGCACGCCATCACGGCCCAGGAAGTAATAACTGGCGGCTGCCAGCGCCAGCACGGCGCTCAAGACGATGGTTTTACGGGACACGGGGAGTAGCAGCAAAGAGCTTGCAGACGAGTTTGCGGTAGTGGCGAAGTATAGACTATCGCGCCGCGGCAACACCCGACTTGGAGAACAATTCGAAAATGCCGTAAAGTAGCGTCTGACCCAGGAGGTAACATAAGCAGGCGATTAGGCAACAGATACTGGCAACACCCCGTTTCAATACAATATTAAAGCCGGGAGACACCATGAGCTGGACCAAGGAACAAAGAAACGTCACCATCGCCGCCTACCTCGGGTGGACGCTCGATGCCTTCGATTTTTTCCTGATGGTATTCGTGCTGAAAGACATCGCGGCCGAATTCAACGTGCAGATCCACGACGTCAGCGAAGCGCTGTTCCTGACGCTGGCGATGCGCCCGCTCGGCGCGTTGATCTTCGGCCGCCTGGCCGACCGCTTCGGCCGCAGGCCGATACTGATGGCGAATATCCTGGCTTACTCGGTGCTGGAACTGGCTTCCGGCTTCGCACCTTCCTTGATGGCCCTGCTCATCATGCGCGCGCTGTTCGGCGTGGCGATGGGCGGCGAATGGGGGCTGGGTTCGGCGCTGACCATGGAGACGATTCCGGCCAAGTCGCGCGGTTTCGTGTCCGGCTTGCTGCAAGCCGGCTATCCGAGCGGCTACCTGCTGGCCGCCACCGTGTTCGGCCTGTTCTACGAATATATCGGCTGGCGCGGCATGTTCTTCGTCGGCGTGGTTCCGGCTCTGCTGGTGGTCTATATCCGCAGCCAAGTGAAGGAGTCGCCGGCCTGGGAAGCCATGGCCAAGAAGCCGCGCCCGAGCTTTCTGGCGGTGCTCGGCGCCAACTGGAAATTGTCGCTCTACGCCATCGTGATGATGACGGCCTTCAATTTCTTCAGCCACGGCACGCAAGACATCTACCCGACCTTCCTGCGCGTGCAGCATCATTTCGACCCGCATACCGTCTCGCTGATCACGATAGCGCTCAACGTCGGCGCCATCGTCGGCGGTCTGTCCTTCGGCGGCCTGTCCGAGAAATTCGGCCGCCGCAAAACCATCATGGTCGCCGCCCTGCTGGCCTTGCCGGTGCTGCCGTTGTGGGCCTACGCCGAAACGCCAATCTCTCTGGCCGCCGGCGCCTTCCTGATGCAGATTTCGGTCCAAGGCGCCTGGGGCATCATCCCGGCGCATCTCAATGAAATGTCGCCCGACGCCATTCGCGCCACTTTCCCCGGCCTGATCTACCAGCTCGGCAACTTGATCGCGTCGCGCAATGCCCCCTTCCAGACCTGGGTTGCGGAGAGCCACGGCAACGACTACAGCTTTGCACTCGCCCTGGTGGCCGGCCTTGCCGCAGTCACCATCGCCGCCATCGTCATGTTCGGCAAGGAAAGGCGCGGTGTCGATTTGCTGGAATCCGCCAGGGAAGCGACGGGAGAGCCAGCATGAGCGAGTTGGCTGTCCGCCGTCTTTTGATTGATCTCGAGCAGCCGATTGCGCGCCACTGGCACAGCGGCGACGCCTTCTGCACGGCCTTCTACAATGCGCTGTCGATGAGCTTCCCGGTTGGCGAGCAATTCTTCATCGACTCGCTGCGCACCGGCATCAAGTCCCTGCCCGAGAGCGAGCAGGCGAAGTACGCGAGCACGGTGCAAGGCTTCATCGGCCAGGAAGCCACGCACCGGCGCATCCACGACTTGTTCAACCGCCACCTGACGCAGCAAGGCCTGGTCAACAATTGGGCCGTGCGCGGCGCCCGGAATGCGCAGCGCGCGCAGACCATGGACATCGCGGTCCAGGTGGCCATCACCGCCGCCATCGAGCACTTCACCGCCATCATGGCAGACTGGGTATTGCGCCACCCGCATTCCTTCGCCGGCGCCGAGCCGCGCCTGCAGACCATGTGGCAATGGCATGCCTCGGAAGAGTCGGAACACCGCAGTACGGCGTTCAATCTCTACCTGGTGCTGGGCGGCAGCCACAAGCTGCGCGTGGCCGTATTCCGCTGGGTGACCTTCGAGTTCCTGACCGACTTGACGCGCCAGACCGTCAACAATCTATGGCACGACGGCCAGCTATTCCGCTGGCGCACCTGGCGCAGCGCCTGGACTTACCTGTTCGGCAAACAAGGCATGGCGCGCCTGTGCTACCGTCCGTGGAAGCATTATTTCGCGCAGGATTTCCACCCCGACCAGCAAGACGTGCGGCCGGCGCTGGACTGGCTGCGCGACAATGCTGCGGCTTACACAGTAGTAGGAACGTCGGCGAAAGAAACTGCGACGGAGGAAGTTCAGGCCGTGGCGTAGCCAGGCTTAACAAGCCGGACTTACTCAGTGCCTGCGGTGTCTTCCAAGTCTTCGAACAAGGCACCCGCACTCGCGCGCAGAAATTCTTCCAGCCCGCGCTCGCTATAATCGCGGCGAAAGTTGGGGCGCTTGAATTCCGTGCGGCGCTCATACAGCGGCCCCTTGGTGCGCTTGTCGGCCTTGTTGCGCGCGTCCTTGAGCATGAACGGGCATTTGTCGCCGAGCGAACCGACACGCAAGCCATGGGTGTCGTACAGCACACTTTCAACATACCAGCCGATGTGCTGGCCGTTCCAGCCATACACCAGCTCGCCTTTCAGATAGGCGACCGCATGCCCGCTCCACAGGTAAATGAGGCGTCCACCTTCATCTTCGAAATAGGCAACTGGGTTGCCGCGGTGGTCGTAGAGCGTCGTATCCATGGACGTTGGGCAATAACAATGTCAATGAATATTATAAAGCTGCCCAACTCATTGGCAAGTGGGCCAAGGTTTTAGTCACGCATCCACCAAAGCCAGCGCTGCCTATCTTTGGGGGGTGTAGCGGGGAATTCGCGGAGCATGCTCCGCGCCCGCGTAACGATGCCCGCTTGCAAGCAGGCATTCCTGGCAACGGGAGCGGAGGTAGCGCGGGTGATCCTTTGGAGGTCTATCGGAGAAACCAATCACATGCGGTATATAGCCCGACTACGAAAGACGCGTCCGCTTCCTAGCGTGTTCCCCGGTAGGTAGGCGAGATTGCATATGGCCGCGCTTCGTGCAGTTGTCTTGGCGCCGTTCCCTCGTCCCCACACGGGGGATGGGCTTCCGGTCGGACGCGTCTTTCGCAGGTTATCTAATCACCTCAGTGGACTATCTACGCACCACTTTCCATAGACACGGCAAAAGCTTGCCCGCGCCACCTCCTCCCTCCGCTGCCGGGAATGCCCGCCTGCATGCGGGCATCGTTACGCAGGCGTGGGGCGGTGCCCCACGAATTCCCTGCTCACCCCCAATATGCGAACGATGGAACTACGTGTGAGATAAAAGAATCGTAGCTAAATCAAAATCAGAATCGGCAAATCAATCCTTCGACGCCACCTTCTCTTCACGATTCCACCACCCTCCCCCCAACGCCTGGAACAAAGCCGCCGTATCGCCATAACGGTTGGTTTGCGCCTGCAAGAGGTTGAGCGAGGCTTGCTGATAAGCCTGCTGCGCGTTGATCAGGGCGAGGTAAGGCACGTACCCGAACTCGTGCTGTTTCTCGGTGATGGTCAGGACATTCCTGGCTGCCTGCTCCGCGTCGGATGACGCAGCCAGGGCTTCGGCGTCGGAATCGATTGCATGCAGGGTATCGGCCACGTTCTGGAACGCCGTGATCACCGTACTGCGGTATTGGGCCTTGGCCATCTCCAGCCCCTGCTCGGCCGCACTCTGGCGGTGCCTCAGGGTGCCGCCGTCGAAAATCGGCTGCACCACGTCGCCGGTCAGATTCCAGAACGGGCCGCCAGTCTGGAACATCTGTGGGATTTGCGAAGCGGCACCGCCGATGGCCGCCGTGATCGTGAACTGCGGCAGACGCGCGGCCACGGCCACGCCGACCTGTGCGCTGGCAGCATGCAACTGCTCTTCGGCGGCGCGAATGTCGGGGCGCTGCTCGACCAGCTTGGCCGGCAGGCTGACCGGCAAATCCAGCGGCAGATGCAAGGTAGCCAAGTCGAAATCGTCGTCCAGCGCCTGATCTGGCAGATTGCCACACAGCGCGCGGATCAGGTCATGAGTCTGCTCCAACTGCTTCTTCAGCGGCGGCAGCATGGCCTTGGCCTGTGCCAGCGCCGCTTCCTGGGTCGCGACGTCGATACCCATCACATAGCCGGCTTTAAACTGATTATGCAGGATATCGGTGGCCTTGGCCGTCTCGGCGATGTATTCCTGGGTAGCCCCAATCTGCGAGTGCAGCGAGGCTTCCTGGATAGCAGCGGCGACCACATTGCTGGCCAGCGTGATGTAAGTGGCTTCCATCTGGTAGCGCTGCGTCTCGGCCTGGGCCTGCAGCGATTCGACCTGGCGACGATTGCTGCCGAATACATCAGGCGCATAGCTCAGTGCCAGCTGGGCCGTGTAGAAATTGAAATAGGCCGGACCGTTATACGGCGCCGGGCCGGTCGGATTCTGGTAAGTCGAAATGGTCGAGCCGTTGCCCTGCACGCCCGGCGAGTTGCCGCCCATGTTGCCGGCCAGCTTTTGCCGCTGCGGCGTGAACTCCGCGTTCACCGTCGGATAAAAGAATCCGCGCTGGGCAGCCGTGTACTCCTGGGCCTGCCGCAAGGCGGCCTGCGCAGTCGTGATATTGGGATTGGCCTTCAGGGCCCGTTCGACCAGGGCGTTGAGCTTGGGTGAGCCGAATTGCTGCCACCAGGCATAGGGAATGTCGCGCCCCATCAGGAAATGCTGGGCTTCGCCGCCGGCGCCTTCGGCCGCAACCGTGCTATCTGCCATTTTTTGCGTCGCATACCCCTGTGCCTCGGGTGCCTTGGGACGCACAAAATCCGGGCCGACCGCGCAGGCGCTCAAAAGGGCAGCGGAAAACGCGATGGCGATGCTTTGTGCAATGCGGGATTTTGTCAGGGATTTCAAGGTTTGCTCCGGGGCGGAATAAGTCCACTTTCATCGATGGAGGCGATTTTAGAGGGAGCCGGTACACGGGTCTACTGTGATTTATCGCACTAGACCGTTTGATGCACCGCAACGATAATTTGCGCAAAGTCAATACTGCAAACTCCCAAGGAGCGCCCCATGCAATTTCCTAAAGTCCCGGTCATCGTAGGCGGTGCCGTCATCGCGGCGGCGTCAGTCGGCCTGATCTACAAACTCGGCAGCAGCCATGCGCATGCCGAAAGCGCCGCCAGCGCACAGGAAGCGAAGCCCGGCGAAGCCAAATCCGGCGACCCCTTGGCCGCGGACAAGGTCGAACTCAACGCCACCCAATTGAAAGCGATCGAAGTCGGCACTGCGGAGAACCTCGATTTTTCCCTGCAGCGCACCGCCGTCGGCAGCATCGACTTCAATGAAAACCTGGCTGTTCAGGTGTTTACCCCCTACCAGGGCAAGATCATCAAGGCCTACGCCGAAATCGGCGAAATGGTGGAAAAAGGCGCGCCGCTGTACACCATAGACAGCCCCGACCTGGTGCAGGCCGAGTCGACGCTGATCTCGGCGGCCGGCGTCTACGAGCTGACCACGGCAGCCCTGGCGCGCGCCAAGGACCTGTTCGCCACGCAAGGGCTGGCGCAAAAGGATATGCAGCAAGCCGTCTCCGACCAGCAGACCGCCGAAGGCGCGCTGAAGGCAGCGCGCGATGCGGTACGCGTATTCGGCAAGAGCGAAGCGGAAATCGACGCCATCGTCGCCAAGCGCAAAATCGATCCCAGCCTGGTGGTAAAGAGCCCGATCGCCGGCCGCGTCACCGCGCGTGCGGCGCAACCGGGCCTGCTGGTTCAACCCGGCAGTGCGCCGGCTCCCTACTCGGTGGCCGACACTTCCAGGATGTGGATGATCGCCAACGTCGCCGAAAGCGACAGCCCGCTGTTCAAGACCGGGCAGGACGTGCGCGTGAAAGTGATGGCCTTCGCCGATCGCGACTTCAGCGGAAAAATCTCGGTGATCGGCGAAACGGTCGATCCCAACACCCATACGGTAGTGGTGCGTTCCGAAATCAGCGACCCCAAGCACGAACTGCGCCCCGGCATGTTCGCCACTTACGTGATCCACACCGGCGCTCCGCTCAATTCGGTAGCCGTGCCGCTGGACGGCGTCACGCGCGAAGGCGACGGCACCATGTCGGTCTGGGTCACCGGCGACCGCCGCCATTTCACGCGCCGCTCGGTCACGCTCGGCATGCAACAGGACGGCTTCCATCAGATTACCTCGGGCCTCAAGGCCGGCGAAACCGTGGTCACCAAGGGCGCCGTCTTCATGAGCAACATGTTGAACGCGAATCAGGATTCCTGACCGCGTCCCCTGCTTACGACCCTTGCACAGAACCACAGCGAAAGATAAGAAACCATGCTGAGAAGCATCATCACGTTTGCATTGACGCGACGGACCATCGTCATCCTCGGTCTGCTAGTCTTCCTCGGCTGCGGCCTGTTCGCCGTGTCGCGGCTCAATGTCGAGGCCTACCCGAACCCGGCGCCGGTGATCCTGGAGATTACCGCTCAAGCCCCCGGCCTTTCGGCCGAGGAAATGGAAAAGTATTACACCACGCCGATGGAAATCGGCCTGTATTCGACGCCGGGCATCACCAACATCCGCTCAACCTCGTTCTACGGCCTGAGCTTCATCCGCGTCACCTTCAAGTACGGCACCGACTTTTACTTCGCCTATACCCAGGCGGCGCTGGCGCTGCAGCAGAACGTGACGCTGCCGCAAAACCAGATTCCGCAGATCCAGCAATCGAGCCTGGTCGGCGAAGTCTATCGCTACCAGCTGGTCGGCCCACCGCACTTCGGCCTGACCAATCTGCGCACGGTGCAGGACTGGATCGTCACGCGTCGCCTGTCGACCATTCCAGGCGTAGTAGCCGTCAACAGCTGGGGCGGCACCACCAAGGAATTCGACGTCGAAGCCGACATGAACAAGCTGCAAGGCTACGGCATCACCGTGCCGCAGATGGTTACGGCTCTGGGCAACGCCAACGTCAATGTCGGCGGGCGCGAAATCAGCATCGGTCAGCAATCAGTCAATATCCGCGGCATAGGTCTGGTCGATAGCGGCGGCACCGACGACCTGACCAAGGGATACAAGGTCAACGACATCGAAAACGTGGTGCTGACGCAGTCGAACGGCATACCGGTGCGCGTCCGGGACGTGGCCAAGGTCAAGGTGGGCTATGTGCCGCGCCTGGGCATCGCCGGCCGCGACCATGAAGACGACGTGGCCGCCGCCATCGTGGTGATGGGACGTACCCAGCACACCAACGACATCGTGCCCAAGATCAAGGCAGAAATTGAAAAGATCAACCATGACGGCAGCCTGCCGGCCGGCGTCAAGATCGTGCCCTATTACGACCGCACGTCGCTGGTCGACGTCACCACGCACACCGTGTTCCACAACCTGATTTTCGGTTGCCTGCTGGTGTTCCTGATCCAATGGATCTTCCTGGGCGACTTGCGCAGCGCCGTGATCGTCGGCGTCAACATCCCGTTTGCGCTGCTGTTCTCCATCATCATCCTGGTGCTGCAGGGCGAAGACGCCAACCTGCTATCGATCGGCGCGGTTGACTTCGGCATCATCGTCGATTCGGCGGTGATTCTGGTCGAAAACATATTCCGCAACTTCCAGGCCAGCAAGGCCGACAAGCGCACGCTGCTGGAAGACCTGGCTGAAGGCCAGCTCGGCGAGGACCCCAGCTCCCGGCATGTCGACCATAAATCGACCTGGACCAACCGCCTGCGCATGATCTATATCAGCGCGCTGCAAGTCGACCGCGCCGTGTTGTTCTCGGTGGCGATCACTGTGGCCGCCTTCGTGCCGCTGTTCACCATGCAAGGCGTGGAAGGCCAGATCTTCGGCCCGATGGCCCGCACCTACGGCTACGCATTGGCCGGCGCCTTGCTCGCCACCTTCACCATCACACCGGTGCTGGCCGCGCTGTTGCTGCCCAAACATATCGAGGAGGTGGAAACCTTCCTGGTGCGCGGCTTGCGCAAGGTCTACACGCCCATCCTGAAATGGTCGCTGGCCAACCGCAAGGTCATGGTCGGCTCGGCCATCGGCTTCCTGCTGGTGACCGGCCTCCTGGCCTCCCACCTCGGTTCGGAATTCATGCCGGCGCTGGAAGAAGGCAATTACTGGATTCGCGCTTCGATGCCCTTGACCATGTCGCTCGATGGCGGCACCGAGGCGACGCGCAAGATGCGCGAAATCCTGTTGCGCCATCCGGAAATCATCACGGTGGTGTCGCAGCACGGCCGTCCCGACAACGGCAGCGACGCCTCGCCCTTCTCCAACGTCGAACTGTTCGTGCCGCTCAAGCCCTATGACGAGTGGCCGTCCGGCTTGAGCAAGGAAAAGCTCACGCAAATCCTGCAAAAGGAATTCAGCGACGAATTGCCCGGCGTGAACTTCAACTTCTCGCAATACATCCAGGATAACGTCGAAGAGGCGATCTCGGGCGTCAAGGGCGCGAATTCGGTCAAGATCATGGGGCCGAACCTGCAGATCCTCGAAGACCTGGCCGTGCAGGTGCAGGGCCAGATGAGCCAGGTCAAAGGCGTCGCCGACCTCGGCATCTTCCGGGTGCTGGGCCAGCCCAACCTGAACATCAAGATCGACCGTGAAAAGGCTGCGCGCTACGGCCTGAACACCGGCGACGTCAACACCGTGATACAGGCGGCCATGGGCGGCGCGGTGGCCACCACCGTACTCGAAGGCGACCGCCAGTTCAATCTGACCGTGCGCGCCGGCCCCGCGCAGCGCAACAGCATCGAGGCAATCGGCAATGTCAAGGTCGGATACCAGACCGCGAGCGGCACCGGCTATGTGCCGCTGCGCGACATCGCCACCATCACGCTCGACACCGGCGCGTCCTATATCTACCGCGAAACCACGCAACGCTATATCCCGATCAAGTTCAGCGTGCGCGGGCGCGACCTTGGCGGCACCGTGGCCGAGGCGCAGGACCGTATTGCCAAGAACGTCAAGCTGCCGATCGGCTACCGCATGGTCTGGGCCGGCGAGTTCGAAGACTTGCAGCAGGCGCAAAAACGTCTTGCCATCGTGGTGCCCTTGAGCCTGCTGCTGATCCTGGTCTTGCTGTACGGCTTGTTCAATTCGCTGCGCGACAGCCTGCTGACGCTGGCCGGCATTCCCTTCGCCATCGGCGGCGGCATTCTGGCGCTGTTCGCCACCGGCCTGCCGTTCTCGGTGTCGGCCGCCATCGGCTTCATCTCGCTGTTCGGCGTGTCGGTCATGAACGGCATCCTGGTGGTGACGTATTACAACCAGACCCGCATGCGCGGCATGAGCAATCTTGACGCCATGTTCCATGCCGCCGACCAGCGCATGCGACCCATGCTGATGACGGCGCTTTCCGCCTGTATCGGCCTGCTGCCGGCCGCCATGTCGCACGGCATCGGCAGCGAAGTGCAACGTCCACTGGCGACCGTGGTGGTGGGCGGCCTGCTGATCGGCCCGCTGCTCCTGCTGGTGGTGGTGCCTGCCCTGCAGACGCTGTTCCTGGAAAAGGCGGAAGACCCGGTCGCGGCCGCAGCCAAGCGCATGCTGACGCAGACGCGCGACGAATGGCTCGATGATTAGCGCAAGGCGGGTGTGCGCAAGCACGCCCATTCGTAGTGAAACAGCGTAGTGAAACAATTATCGCGGGGTGATCACATGGATCAGAGCTTACTCGGAAAACAGGATGTACTGCTCGACCTGGACTGCCAGGACAGGCAGGGCATGTTCGAGGCGGTGGGCCGCTACTGCCAGGAGCAGCGCGGCATTGCCGCCGACACGGTTGTCAAATCGCTGGCTGCGCGCGAGACCCTGGGTTCGACCGGGCTTGGGCAAGGCGTGGCAGTGCCGCACGCGCGCGTCTCCGGCCTGACCGAGCCGGTCACCCTGTTCGTGCGTCCCAAGACGCCAATCGCGTTTGGCGCGCCCGACGGCAACCCGGTGCAAAGCTTTTTCTTCCTGCTGGCACCGCTTGACGCCAATGAAAGGCATCTGCAGATTCTGGCCGACGTCGCCGAACAACTGAGCGGCAGCCAGTTCCGCACGCAGCTCGGCGTCTCGACCAGCAAGGAGGAAATCTGCCACTTGTTCCCGACGCGCGGCGCAGGGGCTGGCGCAGGGGTCAGGGCGTGAGTCTGTCTATAAGCCTGCGAGGGGCCCTGCTATGCGCCCTGTTGCTGGGCTGCGGTCTTGCAAAAGCGGTGCCGCAGGCGGCTCCACAGGCCAATGGAATCAGGGCCAGGCAAACGGCCGGTACGCCAGTCACCGTCGGCGGTCCCGCAAAAAAGGCAGGCGGCAGCGTGCGCTTTCCCATCGTGCCGGCCGGCGCCGTCATCAAGGGAAGCGAGCGGCCCGCGGCACAGAAAACGCAAGCACGTAGAAATTAAGGAACGATCAGGCCACCGGTGACTGCCTTGACCACCGCCTGCGTCCGCGTCGCCACGTTAAGCTTGGTGCGCGCGCTGTCGAGATGGAAATCGACGTTGCGCTTGGTCAGGCCCAGTATCTGCGCAATCTCGTCGGAAGTTTTGCCGCGCGCCGACCAGGTCAGGCTATCGATCTCGCGACTGTTGAGATCGACCGTGGCGCGCCACACCTCCTTGCGCGCCACGCGTGCCAGGCGTGCCTGGATGATGGTGGCCAGCAGGTCGAAGTCGATCGGCTTGACGACATAGTCGTCAGCGCCCTGCAAACGTCCCTTCAATTCGGTATCGCGATCCTTGAGCGCCGTCAGGAAAATAAACGGCACATCCTGAAAACGCGGCGATGCCGCATTCAATTTATCGAGCAATTCGAAACCCGACATGACAGGCATGTTGATGTCGCAGATTACCAGGTCGGGACAATGTTCCTGCATTACATCAAAGCCCTGCTGGCCATCGTGGGCCAGGGTCACCGCGTAGCCACGCTCGCCCAGGTCCTCGGCCAGCAAGGCGGCGGTGTCGCGATTGTCCTCGATGCAAAGTATGTGTTTTTGGAATTCAGTCATGATGACGCTGCCATGGTTCCGGAGCGACGCAGGGGCAAAACAAAGTCAGGATCAACGAGGTTCGAAACAAAAAAGCCTGGCGGGCTAGTATAGCACTCGGGCATATCCGCCATCGGCATTGCATTCGATGCAAGCAATGCGGCCAAGCTTGGTTCGCACTATTTCGGGTCGCGGACTTTCTGCGCGACCGGTTCAGGTTTTATCTTGCTTCTTCTCTGAAACACAGGTGGTCTCTTGCAGAGAAGCTCACAAAAAACCCACAAATTTTCAAACGCCTCGGACCGCATCACTCTTCAAATCAGCAAATGGAAAGCAATTCGCGGACCACGGCGCCGGCTTGCGCGCCGTGGTCCGGTTTCTTCGATTGCGGTCAATATTCGGCATGCAGGCGCAGAGCGTAGACCGACACCGGTCCGCGGTCCTGGTTATAGCCGGGGTTGACGACGCGCTGGTAGTCGGCCGTCAACTTCACCTTATCGCATAGCTGCGCCGAGTAAAACGCCTCCACGATCTGCTCGCGGCCATAGTTCAAGGCGCCGTCGCCGATCAGAATGCCGAGGCCGCCGTCGGCGAAATAAGTGCGCGCATCGCCGGACAGCGCATTGACCACGCCGGCCAAGCCGAGCTTGTCATTGGCGCGGCCCCAGCCATTTCCCTGCAGCGTGAAGCCGGCCGACAACGAACGGTTGATGTCAGTGAATTCATAGGCTTCCTTCTTGCCGCTGTTGGCGCTGGCGCGCGCGAAGATGCCAAGATCGGATGTGATCTCCTGCTCGAAGTTCAAGACCATGCCCGGATTCGAGCTGAACTTGCGCACCTGGGAAACATCAGGCGTGGCAGCATTGACCAGCCCCCATTGCACGGCATCGGTATAGTTGGCCATGTCGCCGCGGTTGACGAAGGTCAGCAGCTTGAGCTTGCCGGGATGGTCCAACCATTGATGACGCTCTTCCAGTTCCGTGACAAGCTCGTATTGATGCAGGTGCAAGCCGCTGACCTTGGAGTTGGGGACTTCAGACATCTGAAACGCGCCGCCGCGCAGTGTCCAGGAACCTTGATTCCATTCGACCGCCAAGCCGTTGGTGAATCCCCAGGAGTCGGCCGCGTAGTCGAACGAACCGCCGTCGACCAAGGACCAATTCAGGAAGTCGCTGCGCGGGTCGTGCGCATAGGTATTGGTGTCGAAAATGTCGACCACCGAGAACTTGCCGACGGTAAGCGTGACATTATTGGCATTGGTCGTCCCGGCCACCTGGTTGACGCCTGCTTCGACGTTTTGCGCTTCACCGCCGAGATTGAACACTTGCCGCACGAAGGCGCGCGGCACACGCAGGTAAGGTGCGTTGGCGCCAATCTTGTAAGCCTCGCCGCTGCTGAAGCCGGCGATGCCCAGCGTATTGCTCAAGCCGAAGCCCTGATCGATCTCGGGGTTGATCCAGAATTCGGCTCCGTTCCATAGCCGGTGGCCGGCGAACAAGGTGATGTCCGCTGTCTCGTTATTGCTGCTGGCCGGATCCAGGCTGTAGGCGCCGCTGTAGGCGGCAGAAAACGCCGGATGGTATTGGTCGACATAGGTTGCCTGGCCATAGAACTGCCAGCTGTTGTCCACGGTTTTTGCGTCGGATGCCGTTTGCGAAGCCGATGGCGCACCGGCCCCACTGGCCGCGCTTTCCGCGCTGCTTTCCACACCATAAGCCGCCAAGGGCAAGGTCAATCCGGCAACGGCGGCCAGTTTCATCAAAAATTGTTGCATGCCGTTCATTTTGTAGGTGAATTGTTTCATGAATATTTCCAGTGTTTTTATATTCCATCACTCCCGCCGGTTGTGCAGGCGCAGCAAGCCCCCTGTGCAGCGCTCGGCGCACATCACGGTAACGACAGTGGTTTAATTCGTACCGGCGAGACAGGGAATTCGCGCCTCGCCGGCTATTCGGGTATTCAGGCAGCCAGTTGGAACACCTTGTAGGCAACCAGGATCACGGCAAACGCCAGGTAACCGCGCAAGACGCCCATCCACAGGCGCGTGGCGCCGCTCATGGTCGCCGGTGCGAGCTTCTCCAGCGGCGGCATGCGCCAATTGTCGAGTTCACGCCGGGTCGGCTTTTCCTCGGCAGCGGCAGGCTGCTCACCGTTGGCGACGCGATAAGCGCGCAGGGCCGCATAGCCTATTCCCAACAGCAGGCCGACAATGCCGCCCGCCACTAGGATTTCCAGGATGCGGTCGCCGCTGATGCCGGGAAACACCACGGCGGCGGTCAACACGATGGACAACACCACCAGCACGCCGACGATGGCAGCCGTGAAGGCGTTGGTGAAGCGGCTGTTGACCCAGGGTCCCAGCACCTGCTTGTCGTTGCACAGCAACAGCAGGAATACCGAGGCGCTCGGCAGCAGCACCCCGGCCAGGGTTTGCACGGCATTGGTCAGTACACCGAGCGGCACGCCCGGAATCAGCACCAGGCCGGCCGCGATCGCGATCAGGCCGCTGTACACGGCATAGAAACCCTTGGCGTCACTGGCCTTGCGGTGCAGCGAGTGTTTGAGCGATAGCACGTCGCCGATCGCATAGGCGCTCGACAGCGAAATTGCGGCAGCGCCGATGATGCTGGCGTCGATCAGGGCGATCGCAAACAGGATGCCGGGCAAGCGGCCATGGTATTTCGCCAGCCCAGCCGCCACGGCGCCGGTGTCGACAAACTGCCCTGCTTCGGCCACGCCATCGAAGGTGTGGGCCATACAAGCCATGATGGCAACCGCGCCCACCACCACCAGCACAATGCCCAGCCACAGGTCAATGCGCTCATAGCGGATGAAGCGTGGCGTGATGCGCTTGTCGATCACATAGCTTTGCTGGAAGAACAACTGCCAGGGCGCGACCGTGGTTCCGACAATGGCAATGATGAGCAGCATGACGTCTGCCAGCGGCGCACCGGCCGGCAGGCGCGGCACGGCGAAGTCGCGCAAGACCGTGCCCATGGGCGGATGCACCATCATCACTAGCGGCACCAGCAGCAGGCTGCCGGCCACCAGGATCATGGAAAAGCGCTCGAAGCGGCGGAAGTCGCCGGTGCTCGCGGCAGCCATCACCAGCAGCGCGGATACGCCGACCCCCAGCAGTTTAGGCAAGCCGAGGAAGTCGAGGCCGAGGCTGATGCCGATGAACTCGGTGACGATGGTCAGCGCGTTCAGCAGAAACAGGTCGATCACGCTGAAAGCGCCCCAGAACTTGCCGAAGCGCTCCAGGATCAGGCGTGCATGGCCGACGCCGGTGACGGCGCCCAGGCGCAGCACCATTTCCTGGTTCACGTACAGCACAGGGATCAGCAGCGCCAGCGTCCACAGCAGCGCGGTGCCGTAGTTTTGCCCGGCTTGCGAATAGGTGCTGAAGGCGCCGGCGTCGTTGTCGCCGACCATGACGATCAGGCCGGGGCCGAGGATGGCCAGCAGGGTCTTCAAGCGCGCCATCCAGTTCTGGCGCGGGCCGGTATCGCTGCGGCGGATGGTGCCGAAGGCACCGCGGATATCGCCGACGTGGGCCGCGTCGAGCACGGCTTCAAATTTGATATTGGACATGTAATTCTCCCGGTATGGTTTTATCGCTCATTCGCCGGAACGGATGTGCGCTTGTTTTGACTTGAGTGCGGCCCGCGTAAGGCGGCCCGCAGAGGGTTGCCGGATTCAGATCTCCGGCCGCCCTCGCTACCTTGCTTTGTTACTGATGGCGCATGGCCGCCAGCAGCTTCGCGTATAGGCTCTTGATAGCCGCTACGGCAAAGCCGGTTTCAACAACGGGCGTGTAAAGGCCGTCACGCACGTGGCAGGTATTGGCCAGATTGGGGGTGAGTAGTGAAAAATGCGGTGCGAAGTTCATGATGCTGCTCCTAATCGGTTATTACCGCGCCGGAGCAGCATGGAAGAGACCAGGTCAGCGCATCGTTGCGATGGCTGTGGGGGGCGCAGGCATGCCGGTTCCAGACGCGATGTCAGTAAGCGGTTTCTTATGGAAACTACAACTACTACTGTCGTCGGACATGGATAATCCTCGGTTGGTTAATCAAGACTGGTACCCATAGGGTACGAGCCGCGGCATTCCATTTTTGCAATCCACTGGAGACGTGAAACCGGCTTGTGCATCGGCGCGTCAATGCGAAGTCGAGCCGGCGCGAACGCAAACCTGCAAAAAAAGCATGCGCAAACGCGAACCAACGTCGTACCGACACCTAGATCAGACCGTTCTCACGGCATGACCTGGACGAACAAATAACAATGTAGCTGGGGAGTGGATGCGGCTGGACGGCCTTGCATCGAGACACCACCATCTGCCTTGGCAAGATGGCGGCAAGGGGAAACTTGCGTGAATCTTACCGGGACAGAGCCAAGTTCATTTGGCAACTACAACTACCGGAAATAGCGCCCACAAAGGGACTCCAAAAATGAAAACAGTTGAACTATAAACCCGCAGATTCCTTGCGTCAACACCTTTTTTGATATTTTTACAGCATTTTTATCCTATCCTCCCCCAGGGGATAAAATCAGCCGGTCAGGCGCTGCTGCGGCACGCGCACCATGCGCCCAGGCTATCGCGTCGACGTCCCCTGCGACAGGAGCAAGGAAATGATCCGGCCACGGCCCGCGCCTCTCTGCGCGGACCAGACACGCATGCACCCGCGCGTGCAGCTCTTCAAAGTCTATCGGTTTGATGACATAATCGTCCGCGCCCAGCGATCTGCATCGGTGTTCGAGGTCGCGATCGACCATGGCGGTGAGAAAGATGAAGGGTAAGCCGCGGGACCACGGCGCAATCGCCCGCAAATGCCCGAGCATTTCCGTACCCGACAAGACCGGCATGTCGACGTCGCAGATCACCAGGTCGGGACGCTGATCAAGCAGGGCCAGCAAGCCTTGCCGGCCATCGTGCGCGAGGCGGACCGCATAGCCGCGCTCGCTCAGGTCCTCCGCCAGCAGCGCGGCGGTGTCGCGGTCGTCTTCAATGCAGAGGATGCGTTTTTGGAATTCCATCATGCTGTCTATACTTGCCGCCGGCTTTTCAATTTATCGTCCACCGCTTGAACTCAACCGTTAGTATGATTCGCAACAAATCCCTGAAAGTTCAATTGTCGGCAGTATTCCTGTCGCTGCTGTTGCTGCTGGTATTCCTCGGCCTGTTCAGTCTTAACGAGCTCGGCGACGTCAATCGTGCCTCGGTCGATATCCGCGACCACTGGCTGCAAAGCACGCGCCTGCTCGGCGACCTCAACAACTACACTTCCGACTACCGTGCCGCCGAAGGCAGCCAGCTGCTCTCGGCCACAGGACAGCAAGTTGCCCAGGTCGACCGCGAGATGGCGCAGCTCGGCACACAAGTCGTCCTGGCCCAAAAGAGTTATGAGCAGATTCCGCAAGACGGGGCCGAGAACGCCTTGTACCAACGTTTCTCCAGCGAATGGAATACGTATAAGCAAATCGCGGGCCAGGTATTGGCGCTATCGCGCAGCGGCAGAAAAGACGCTGCCATCGCTCTTTATCTCTCGCGCTCGCAAACGGCTTACAGCCATGCCAGCGACACGCTGGGCGAATTGACGGCGCGTACCGTGGCCGGCGCCCACGCTGCCAGCGACCGCGCCGCCACCACACATATCTACGCGCGCGCCCTCATCGTCGCCGCCTTGATCGTTGCCGTGCTGAGCATGATAGGTGTGGTGCAGTACATCAACCGCTCGATCTCGCGCCCCCTATTGGAACTGGCCGAACGCATGCGCGCGCTGGCGGCCAACAATATGGATATTGAAGTACATGGCACCACACGCAACGACGAGATCGGCGAAATGGCGCGCGCCGTGGTGGTGTTTCGCCATAACGCGATCGAACTCGCGCGCAGCCAGCATGGCCTGGTTCAGCAAGCCAACATGCTTGAAGAGAAACTGCAGGTGGAGCAGCACCTGACCTCGCTGCAGCGCAATTTCCTGGCCATGGCTTCGCACGAATTCCGCACGCCGCTGACCATCATCGACGGCCACGCCCAGCGCCTGATCAAGATGAAGGACAGCCTGCAGGCCGAGCAGATCGGCGAACGCGCGACCAAGGTGCGCAGCGCCGTGCTGCGCATGACGCACGTAATGGACAACCTGCTGACGTCATCGCGCCTGCTCGACGGCGAACCGGGCCTGTACTTCCATCCGGCCCCGCTCGACCTCGCCAAGCTGTTGCGCGACGTCTGCCTCCTGCACCGCGAGATTTCGCCGGATGCGCAAATCTACGAGAACTATGGCAACGTGCCGGCGACGGTGAGCGGCGACGCCCACCTGCTGTTCCAGGCCTTCAGCAATCTGCTGTCGAACGCCATCAAATATTCGCCTAACGGCGGCTTGATCACGCTCAAGGCCTGCACCGATGGTGCAAACGTGGCGGTCAAGGTGCAGGACAAAGGCATAGGCGTGCCTGCGGCCGACATCGAACGTCTGTTCGAACGTTATCAGCGCGGCAGCAATATCTCGGGCATTGCCGGCACCGGTATCGGCCTCTACCTTGTGAAAATGGTCGTGTCGCTGCATGGTGGACGCGTGAGCGTCAGCAGCACCGAAGGCAAAGGCGCCGAATTCACGATCGCACTGCCCTTGGCCTAGACCACCATTCCACAAAACCCGGCCTCAACGCCTAAGCTGGTGCAAATTCGCAGACGAAGCATGCAATCACAATACATGCACCGGAGAAAACAACTACATATAGTTTAAAACTTAAACAAATAACTATATGCAGTTGATATTGACTGTCAATTTGAAAAATAAGTCGCCATTTTTCACGCAATTCCAAAATGATGCGATGCGCGAAGGAATAGTGCACATTTGTAAAAATTTCGTAAAAGCATCACTACATATAGATAAAAATAAGTAAAAATATCAATATGTAGTAGCAAGTTCCGGACACCAAGCAAAAAAAGTCCACAATTTTCGCGCAAGCCTGTCCGTATTTTTGGCGGTCCGGCTAAATCATTGATTTAATTGACAAATCGCTTGGCATTTCGCCAAGTCAGCTGATATTTCCCCCTCCGCCTGCTTGGCACACCTTCTGCAATAAAGGCTGCAAGTTCGATGCGGTGCAACAAACGAGGCCAGCGTGGCAAGTCCTTCAGGCATACCACTCCCTCGGCACGCATCGATATAACAATCAAAAGCTTTTTTCTGAAAGGGAGGGAAGGTATGACCAAAATCCGCGACATTCGTCGTCACGTAGCTCTGGCTTGTGCAAGCATGGGTTTAATGGCCGTCAGTACGGGCGTATTGGCGCAAGCGCAGAACGCACCGGCCAAGCCGGCAGCCTGCGATCCGTACAAGGACTACAGCTGCCTGGACAGCTACCTCGGCACCGGCTTCTGGGAACGCCTGAGCAATTACTACTCCCTCGAATACGGCCAGGCCGCCGCTCCCGCTGACCCCAAGGCTCCGCCTTCACGCCGCGACGACGTCGCCCCCGGCGCACAAACCATCCCGCCCA
>JAFANH010000083.1 GCA_019232795.1 Burkholderiaceae bacterium | reverse complement strand
GCGGCGAGTTCATGACGCTGACGCGCGAAGCTTGCGAATTCGCTTACCGCGACAGCGTCTTCAAGCATCGCTTGCGCGAGCGCGCCGCTATCACCGAAGTGACGTTCCGCCTGCCGCGCGCCTGGCAGGCGAATACGCGTTATGTCGAGCTGGCGCAGGAGCTGGCGGCGCAAGGTATTGCCGCGCCGACTGCGCGCGACGTCAGTAACGCTGTGATCGCCATTCGCCAACGCAAATTACCTGACCCCGCCGTGATCGGCAATGCCGGCAGCTTCTTCAAGAATCCGCTGGTGCCGGCGGCGCAGTATGAGGCCTTGCTGGCACAATACCCGAAGCTGGTCAGCTACGCGCAACCGGATGGCAGCGTCAAGCTGGCGGCCGGTTGGCTGATCGACCAGTGTGGCTGGAAGGGGCGCAGCATGGGTGCGGCTGGCGTCTATGAAAAACAGGCATTGGTATTAGTCAACCGCGGCAGCGCCAAGGGCGACGAGCTCTGGCAGCTCGCATTGCAAATTCAAGCGGATGTGCAGGCGCGTTTTGGCGTGCAGCTGGAGCCGGAACCGGTTTTGATTTGATGCTTACTGCACTATCAGCGGGCAGCCGGCATCACTACATTGTCGTTCCCGCGTAGGGTGTAGCAGGGGTTTCGTGCGGCATGCCGCGCGCCTGCGGAACGACACTACCTTACAAGGGAGTGTGCGCGCTGCAAGCGGGAACCCAGGTTGAAGTTTAATTCACGCAAAAAGCAAAAACTACCTGGGTTCCCGCCTTCGCGGGAACGACGGGTAGCGATGGCGGTAGTTGCCGCAGTAGGCGACCGCAATTAGCGATGCCTAGTTATGTAATTGCCGGAACATCAACCGAAGTGGCAGACGTAATCGAGCGTTTCAGTTGTTTCGATGTCGAAGCTGGAATTGCCCGGCACGTTGAAACTCTGGCCGGCGCTATAGGTCGCCCAGTTTTCCTCGCCCTGCAAGCGGATGTTGCAGGAGCCACCATTCAATTCCATGACCTCCGGTGCGCCGGTGTTGAACTTCAGCGTCGACGGGAAAATCACGCCTATGGTCTTTTTGGTGCCGTCGGCGAACAGAACAGTGTGCGAAACGCATTTGCCGTCGAAATAGATATTTGCTTTCTTGACGACAGAGACTTGATCGAATTGCGTGGTCATGGTTTTCTTGTAAGCGTTGTTAATTGTCGGTTTTGTCGAGGCGCGGCATCGAAACCGAACTGCCGGCACCGAGCAGGCCTGCCTTCTGATAGATCGCCAGTTTTTCGCGCGTATCGCTGATGTCGAGATTGCGCATGGTCAATTGGCCGATGCGGTCTTGCGGCGTGAACGCGCCTTCGCCTTTTTCCATGGTCAAGCGTTCCGGCTTGTAAGTCAGATTGGCCGACTCGGTGTTCAAGATCGAGTAGTCGTTGCCGCGGCGCAGTTCCAGCGTGACTTCGCCGGTGATGGCGCGCGCCACCCAGCGTTGCGAGGCTTCGCGCAGCATGATGGCTTGCGTGTCGAACCAGCGGCCCTGGTACAGCAGGCGGCCGAGCTGGCGGCCGCTGTCGCGGTATTGCGCGATGGTGTCTTCGTTGTGGATGCCGGTCAGCAGGCGCTCGTAGGCGATGAACAGCAACGCCAGACCGGGAGCTTCGTAAATGCCGCGGCTCTTGGCTTCGATGATGCGGTTTTCGATCTGGTCGCTCATGCCCAGGCCATGGCGGCCGCCGATGCGGTTGGCTTCTTCCATCAGCGCCACGGCATTCGGGAACGTCATGCCGTTCAGCGCGACGGGCACACCTTCCTCGAAGCGCACCGTGACTTCTTCGCGCTTGACTTCGACGTCGTCGCGCCAGAACGCGACGCCCATGATGGGTTCGACGATCTTGATGCCGCTGTTGAGGAATTCCAGGTGCTTGGCTTCGTGCGTGGCGCCTAGCATGTTGGAGTCGGTCGAGTAAGCTTTCTCGGTCGACATCTTGTAATCGAAGCCCGACTTGATCAGGAATTCCGACATCTCGGTGCGGCCGCCGAGTTCGCGGATGAACTGGTCGTCCAGCCAGGGCTTGTAGATGCGCAAATTGGGATTGACCAGCAAACCGTAGCGGTAGAAGCGCTCGATATCGTTGCCCTTGAAGGTGGAGCCGTCGCCCCAGATGTCGACCTGGTCTTCGCGCATCGCGGCCACCAGCATGGTGCCGGTGACGGCGCGGCCGAGCGGCGTGGTGTTGAAGTAAGTGACGCCGGCCGTGGAAATGTGGAAGGCGCCGCTTTGCAGGGCGGCGATACCTTCGGCCACCAGCTGCTCGCGGCAGTCGACCAGGCGCGCCAGTTCGGCGCCGTAAGCCTTGGCCTTCTTCGGGATGTCATCGTAATTCGGTTCGTCGGGTTGGCCCAGGTTGGCCGTATAGGCGTAGGGGATGGCGCCTTTTTGGCGCATCCAGTGCAGCGCGGCGCTGGTATCGAGGCCGCCGGAAAAGGCGATGCCGACTTTCTGGTTGACGGGGACGGATTGCAGGATGGTGGACATGGTTCTCAACGCTTGGTTTGTGTTCGGTTACTTTATTCGACTCGGCCCTTGACCAGGTATTCGAGCAGGGCCTTTTGCACGTGCAGGCGGTTTTCCGCTTCGTCCCAGACGACCGATTGCGGGCCGTCGATGACTTCGGCCGATACTTCTTCGCCGCGGTGGGCCGGCAGGCAGTGCATGAACAAGGCATCGGACGCGGCACGGCGCATCTTGTCGGCGTCGACGATCCAACCGTCGAAGGCTTTCAGGCGCGCGGCGTTTTCTTGCTCGTAGCCCATGCTGGTCCAGACGTCGGTATTGACCAGATGCGCGCCTTCGCAGGCGTCGGACGGGTTGGCGAACACGGTGTAATGCGTATTGCCCGCTTCGACCAGGGCCATGTTCATCTCGTAACCCTTCGGTGTCGAGAGATTCAGGTGGAAGCCGAAAATCCTGGCCGCCTGCAGCCACGAGTACAGCATGTTGTTGGCGTCGCCGATCCAGGCTACGGTCTTGCCGGCAATCGAGCCGCGATGCTCGACATAGGTGAAGATGTCGGCCAGTACCTGGCAGGGATGGTGTTCGTTGGTCAGGCCGTTGATGACCGGCACGCGCGAATGCCTGGCGAAGCGGTCGATGATTTCCTGGCCGTAGGTGCGGATCATGATGATGTCGCACATGCGCGACATGACTTGCGCCGCGTCTTCGATCGGCTCGCCGCGGCCGAGCTGGCTGTCGCGTGTGTTCAGGTAGATGGCGGCGCCGCCCAGCTGGTGCATGCCTGCTTCGAAGGACAGGCGCGTGCGCGTCGAATGCTTTTCGAACACCATCACCAGCGTGCGGTCGAGCAGGGGATGGTAGGTTTCGTATTGCTTGAACTTGCGCTTGATGACGCGCGCACGCTCCATCACATACTCGTACTCTTCCAGAGTGAAGTCGGACGGCTGCAGGAAATGTTTGATCGTCGTCATAAATAAAAAACGGCGGCACAGGCGAAGCCTACCGCCGATCTCTGATGTGTTTCCTTTAGGGGACTCTCATTATAGGCGCAAAATACGCGCGAAATCCCGCGTTTCCCCTGCAAATGGACGCGAAATAGACCTTAATAGCCTATAGTTTGCAGCGATTCGTGCCGAAGTTGTACATACAAGGCGTGCCGCGTCGCTGCAATCTCGCCTTCCTTGACGCCGGTCAGGACGGCACATTCCGGTTCGTTGACGTGATGGCAATTGTAGAATTTGCACTTGCCCAGGCGGGATGCGAATTCCGGAAAGGCCCGTTCCAGCATGCCTTCGGTCAGATGGTAGAGACCGAATTCCTGAAAGCCGGGTGAATCGATAACGGTGGTGTCGGCGTCGATGTGATATAGCCGCGTGAAAGTGGTGGTGTGCTTGCCGGTATCGAGCGCCACGGAAATTTCGCGCGTGGCGATGTCGGCATCCGGTACCAGCAGGTTGATCAGCGAAGACTTGCCCATGCCGGACTGTCCGATCAAAATCGAAGACTGGCCTTTCAGCAGCGGCATCAAGGTGTCGTAGGCCGCTCGCGGCGTCGCCTTGGCCGATACCTCAAGTACCGGATAATCAAGTCCCGCGTACAGAGCCAAACGCTGCCGGGTCTTTTCAAGGGCTTCGGCAACATCGATCTTGTTGAGGATTAAGTGGGCTTTGATGCCGGCAGCCTGCGCCGCCACAAGCGCGCGCGATACCAGGTCTTCGGTGAAGCCGGGCTCAGTCGCGACGACGATGAACAATTGCGTGACGTTGGCCGCCAGCAGCTTGGACTTGTATTGGTCGGAACGGTAGAGCAGGGTCTTGCGTTCGGCGATGGATTCGATCACCGCCTGGTTGGCCGAGGTTTCCTGCAACTCGACCACGTCGCCGACGGCGACGTTGCTCTTCTTGCCGCGCGTAACGCATTGCAGCTTCCTGCCGCGTGCGTCCGCCAGATAATGGCGGCCGTGCGCGGCGATGACGACGCCTTGCGTCATCAGGCGAAGGATTGCGCGAAGATGGCGTCGACCTTGGCAGCGCAGATGAAGTCGTTGACGGAAACGCCACCCTTGCCTTCATTGACAGAGTGGGTGTCGAACTTGATCACGCAGCGGTTGTAGGTGACGGTCAATTCCGGGTGATGGTCTTCCGCATGGATCACGTAGGCAATGGCGTTGACGAAGGCCAAGGTTTCGTAATAATTCTTGAAGTTGAAAGTCTTGACGATTTTGCCGTCCGCATGCGCCCAGCGTGAAACGAGTTTCAGGTATTGCGTGATCTTGTCGTCATCCAGTCCGGTTTCCCGGTGAATGCATTTCATTTCAACCAATTCGTCGGCGGTGACCATGATGTTTCCTTTATTCAGCGACTAGCCGATTGATGCGCACCGACGCCGGTGGGTGCGAATCGTAGAACGCTGAATGGAGCGGGTCCGGCGTCAGCGTCGAGGCATTGTCTTCATAGAGTTTAACCAGCGCAGACACCAGGTCTTGCGCGTTGGTATGCTGGGAAGCGAAGGCGTCGGCTTCGAATTCGTGCTTGCGCGAGCTGATCGAGGTTAGCGGCGAGAACAGGAAGGTAAATACCGGCAGCGCCAGCGCGAACAGGATCAACGCCATGGCATCATTGCTCCCGGTCAGCAGCGGTTCGACGCCTAGCCCAGTGTAAAACCAGGTCTGCCCCTTCAGATAGCCGAGTACGGCCAGGAATACGAAAGACAAGGCAAACATCACGACGATGCGCTTGACGATGTGCTTGAGCTTGAAATGGCCGAGTTCGTGCGCCAGCACCGCCTCGATTTCCTGGGGCGCCAGGCGCTCCAGCAGCGTATCGAAAAACACGATGCGCTTGGCGCTGCCGAAGCCGGAAAAATAGGCGTTGCCGTGGGCGCTGCGCTTGGAACCGTCCATTACGAACAAGCCTTGCGAAGCAAAACCAATGCGCTGCATCAGTTGCTCGATGCGGCTGCGCAGGCTGTCGTCGGCGAGCGGCGTGAACTTATTGAATAGCGGGGCGATCACGCTTGGATACAGCACCAGCATCAGCAACTGGAAGCCGCACCATACCAGCCAGGTGTATAGCCACCACAGGCTGCCCGCTTGCGCCATCAAGGTCAGTACAACCCAAATCAAGGGCAAGCCGATGGCGGCACTGAGCAGCAAGCCTTTGGCCAGGTCAACCAAGAACAGCGCGGGAGTCATCTTGTTGAAGCCGAAACGTGCTTCGAGCGTGAATTGCCGGTAGTAGTCGAACGGCAGGTCGATCAGGCCCGAGATCACAGCGAATGCTGCCAGCAAGGCAATCTGTCCGGCCATGCCGCTGCCAAGCGTATTGATCAGGGCGACCGAAATCAATTGCAAGCCGCCCAGCAAGGTCATGGCTATCAAGACGGCTGTATTGACCATCAACATGACCAGTCCGAACTTGGTCTTGGCAATCGAATAATCCGCCGCCTTTTGGTGGGCCGCGAGCGAAATTTTCTCGGCGAATTGCGCGGGAACGGCGCTGCGGTGGGTCAAGATGTGACGGATATGGCGCGAACCGAGCCAGAAGCGAACGAGTACGGTCAGCGTTAGAAAACCGACAAACAAAACGGAAAACAGCTGTGAAGACATGCCTTGCCTGTGAGAAAATGCGAAAAACTCCAAGGAAACATTATGTCACAACCCACGCCGCCCCATTCGTCCGCGAGCGCTTCGGCCACGCCAGTTCGCCCCAATGAATTCAACCTGGTTTGGGTCGACATGGAAATGACGGGGCTCGATCCGGACAACGACCGCATCATCGAAGTCGCCGTCGTCGTCACCGATTCCAATTTGAACGTGCTGGCCGAAGGGCCGGTGTTCGCCATTCATCAGCCCGATGCCATCTTGGACGGCATGGATGCCTGGAACAAGGGCACGCATGGGCGATCCGGCTTGATCGACCGCGTCAAGGCTTCGACGGTGTCCGAAGCCGATGCCGAAAAGGCCCTGATTGACTTCCTGAAAAACTTCGTCCCATCCGGAAAATCACCAATGTGCGGCAATTCCATTTGCCAGGACCGCCGCTTCATGGCGCGCACCATGCCCAAGCTGGAAGCTTTCTTCCACTATCGCAATCTCGACGTGTCGACGCTCAAGGAATTGTGCAAGCGCTGGAAGCCGGAGATTGCAACTGGTTTCAAGAAACACCAGAAGCACACGGCGCTGGCCGATATCGTCGAGTCCATCGAAGAGCTCAAATACTATCGAGAGCACTTTATTAAGGTGTGAACTGACGAGCTGATTGAATGCGGGAGAGGTGCTAGTGATCCGTACGTGCTCTACCCCGTCGTCCTCGCGTAGGCGGGGACCCAAGCTGAAGTTAACTCACGCAAAAAGCAAAGGCTACCTGGACCCCCGCCTTCGCGGGGGCGACGGGGGAGAGGACGCTGTTTTGTAATTTGACTCTGCGGTGCGGCTATTGCAAGGGCTGGTCGAAGTAACCGTTCAATGCAACCGCTCTTGCGCTCCGCAACATTTCTTATACTTCTTCCCGCTGCCGCAAGGACAATCGTCGTTGCGGCCGACCTTGGCGCCTTCGCGCTGCACGGTTTGCACGGCCGACTTGCGCAGCGGCAGCCAGAAGCGGTGGATTTCCGGAATGGCCGCTTCGATTTCTATGGCCAGCTTGTGGCACTTGAGCGGGTTGTCGACCAGCGTCAATTCCTCTTCTTCGATTTCTTCAGCGCCGAGCAGGTAGACGGGCCGCATTAGCGGCGCCAGGTTGGATTCCCAAATCGGCTGCCAGGCTTCTTCACGCAGCAGCATGCCTTCCCAAAATCCCCAGGCCCAGGCCTCGCCGTCGGCTACCTTGCGGCCTTCCCACTCATGTTCGCAAAACAGCGGCTCGAATTCCTTGGGCGCCACTTCCAGCGTGATGGCGATTTCATTCATGTAGCGCGCAATCAGGCCGACGATGCGCTCGCATTCCTTCTCGGTCTTGAAAGCGGGTGGCTGGCTTTCCGGTCCGCCCCAAATCTGCGGCAGCCATTCGGCCGGCAGCACCTCTTCCGGTCCGATCACGAGCGCGGTCAGAAAGCCGTGCAGCGAGTCCATGGTCATGCAGTCTTCGGCGCAGCGATCGGACAGCAAAAAGCGGTCGAGTTCGTCGAATTCCTTGTCGGTCAGCGGTTGTTCGAGATGCATGGCGGAGATCTGATGATGGATGGCTTGGATGGCGGAAGCATACCCGCCTCGCGCTTCAACGGCAACAGTCGGTAGATTCTGTAAGATGGCGGACATGGATAATTCTGCAACAACAACGTTCGCCGATCTGACTCCGGACACCGTGCTCGATGCGCTCGATAGCGTCGGTTTGCGCGGGGATGGCCGCATCCTGGCGCTTAATAGCTACGAAAACCGCGTCTATCAGCTTGGCATGGAAGAGGGACCGCCGCTGGTGACCAAGTTTTACCGGCCGGCGCGCTGGAGCGACGCGGCCATCCTGGAGGAGCACGGCTTCGTGCAAACCTTGGCCGAACGCGAGATTCCCGTCGTGCCGGCCTTGGTGCTGGCCGACGGCGCGAGCTTGCACCACTACGCGGGTTTTCGCTTTGCCGTTTTTGCGCGCCACGGCGGTCGTGCGCCCGAGCTGGAAGACCGCGATACGCTGGAATGGCTGGGCCGTTTCCTCGGGCGCATCCATGCTGTGGGCGCAATTGAGCCTTTTCGGCAGCGGCCTGCCTTGAATATTGCCAGTTTCGGTGAAGAGCCGCGCGACTATTTGCTGCAGAGCGATTTCATTCCGCTTGACTTGCGCGCAGCCTATGCGAGCGTGGTCGAGCAGGCGCTGGATGGCGTGCGCCATTGCTTCGAGCGGGCCGGAGCAGTGGCGACTTTGCGCCTGCACGGCGATTGCCATGGGGGCAACGTGCTGTGGACCGACGGCGGGCCGCATTTCGTCGACTTTGACGACAGCCGCATGGGGCCGGCGGTGCAGGATTTATGGATGCTGCTCTCGGGTGAACGCGCCGACATGGTGCGGCAGTTGGCCGATCTGCTGGCCGGCTACGAGGATTTCTGCGAGTTCAATCCGCGCGAATTACACCTGATCGAAGCATTGCGCACGCTGCGCCTGATCCATTATTCGGCCTGGCTGGCGCGGCGCTGGGGCGACCCGGCCTTTCCGGTGGCTTTTCCCTGGTTTAACACCCAGCGTTATTGGCAAGACCGCATACTCGAACTGCGCGAGCAGGTGGCGGCGATGGATGAGTCGCCGTTATGGGTGGGGTGAAAGGGTGTGCGGCCGTAAATTGCATGATGTAAAGTGTCTCAGGAAATTCTTGTATTTTGCAAAATGATAACTAAGCTTAAACAGCTTGTTGGCCGGTCCGGCATTGCATAGGAGCGGCATGTGCTTTGAAGGCGTATTTGCTTAGAAGAATAAAGCCCTCAGCAAGTTGCCAAGTGGATGGAAATTTCAAATGTCCGCAAGGCCGATGTCTTTGCCGCAATGGTCAATACCCGTTTCCTTGCATAGGGTAAAACCTCAGCTTTTCCGGCTTAGCCCCCTCACGTTATGTGTGTCGTCGATGAAGTCGCGAAATCGGTGATGCTGGAGCCAACACGCTAGTCACTTGCTGCAGTCGCGACAATTTGGGACGTATGTTTCGGCTCATTCTTCTTAAAACAACATAGGAGATTGCGATGCGTAAACTTAACTGGATTGGGAGGACGATAGTGCTTGGCGGAGGCCTGCTGGTATTAGCGGCCAGTGCCCATGCGGAGGAGGGGGGTAAAGCGGTGACGGCCGCCGACAAGAAGTTGATCGCCAGTGCCATGTCCGCTGCCCCTGCGGGACTGGCAAAGAACGCGACCATCGTTGCCATGAATGCGGACGGCAAAATGCGCGTGCTGCGCGAGGGAAGTAACGGGTACACGTGCATGCCCAGCAACCCCGTGACGCCAGGGCCTGACGCCATGTGCATGGACAAGAATGCCATGGAATGGGCGCATGCCTGGATGGAGCATAAGGCTCCCGAGGTCGGCAAAGTGGGTTTCATGTACATGCTGGCAGGCGGTACGGACGCGAGCAATACCGATCCCTATGCAACCAAGCCCGAAGCCAACAATCACTGGATACGTACCGGGCCTCACGTGATGGTGGTGGGGGCTAATCCGGAGTTCTATGATGCCTATCCAAAAAATGCGGATCCGGACACCAAGAGCCCGTATATCATGTGGGCCGGTACGCCGTACCAACACTTGATGGCGCCGATTAAGTAGCTGAGGATTGTCGTGCATCGCCGCCGCGACTTTGCAGGTCGCGGCGAATTGGCTGCAGGTCAACGCAATACCAAATGTGTCAAAGCGTGTGTCAACAGCGTGGGTCGACAGCGCGAATATGGCGGCCTCATATTTTTTGCGCGGTCTTGGCCAACTCGTCCAGCGTGAGCAATATGTCGGCGGCGGTGCTGTGACTGTTGGACACCAGCACCGCGCGCTCAATGGCCTCGTCGCGCTTGTCCTTGGCGTAGTAACCGAGCAGATAATCGGCATTTTCAGTGGCGGGATTCCCGACACCGTCTTCCCTTGCCAGACGGCGCACGTACCAGACCGCGTAGCCGTTGACCTCTTCGCAGCAATACACTTCGGCCGAATGGTGCGGGCCAAGCGGCCGCTCGTCCGCGTCGGTGCGCCAGACGACTTTGCGCCATACGTGGTTTTTCTTTGATTCCGGCACCATGTCCGTATCTGTTGCCATGAAATTCTTCCTTAAGTTAGAGACGCTTCAGATAGGGCTGCGATCGATGCGCTTGGTCAGGATAATCGAAGTCGCGGTTTGCCGCACCCCCTCGGCTGCGCCGATCTGGTCGAGCAGACGGTCGAGCTGTCCGGTCGACTGGCAGCACAGGGTCAGCATGTAATCGATGGTGCCGCTGACCGCGCACAGGGTTTCCACTTCCGGCATTTTTTGCAGCAGCGCGACCAGGGCAGCGGAACTGCGTGGATCGATCGAGATGCCGACGTAGGCGCGCACGGCCGGCTGGTACTCCTGGTGCAGCCGCACACCGTAACCGGCAATCACGCCGCGCTTTTCCATGGCATCGATGCGGGCGATGGCCGTGGTGCGGGCGATGCCGACCTGTTTGGCAACGGTAGAGACCGGCGTACGGGCATCATCCATCAGCAAGGCCAAAATCTTGTTGTCGATCTCATCGAGGTTGGTTTTCATTTGATCCTAAACGTATATAAAATTGGTCAAATTGTATCGTATAAAGGCATTTTGACGTCATTTTACTCTCTATTATCTGACAGGTCCAAGATATACACTTGTCTCATCCATGCTCTACGTCACCAGCAAGTGCTTGGGGAATGGCGTGAGCGAGTACTAACTGAACCGGAGAGAGACCATGAAAAAAACCAAACTGATCCTGCTGGGCGCCGGCAAAATCGGCGATGCCATCCTCAACCTGTTGTCGCACACCGGCGATTATGAGTTGACCGTGGCCGACCGCGACCCGAAGCGCATGGAATACGTGGTGAAGGCGAAATTCCCGAACGTAAAGACGGTACAGGCAGACCTGTCCGACGCCAGCGCCGTGGCCGATTTGATCAGTGGGCATGACGTCACGCTGTCCGCCTGCCCTTACTTCCTGACGCCGGTGATCGCCGCCGCCGCCAAGAAGGCCAAGTCACATTATTTCGATTTGACCGAAGACGTGGAAAGCACGCGCATCGTCAAGCAGCTTGCGGACGGTGCCGATAACGCCTTCGTGCCGCAATGCGGCCTGGCCCCGGGCTTCATCTCCATCGTCGCCAACGATGTCGCCAGCCGTTTCGAAACGCTGCGCGACGTCAATATGCGCGTGGGCGCCTTGCCAACTTATCCGAGCAATGCGCTGAAGTACAACCTGACCTGGAGCACCGACGGTCTGATCAACGAGTACTGCAATCCCTGCGAAGCCATTGTCGACGGTGGCTTGCGCGAAACCTCGCCCCTTGAGGAAATGGAACATTTCTCGCTGGACGGCATCGATTATGAAGCCTTCAACACCTCGGGCGGCCTCGGTACGCTGTGCGAAAGCCTTGCCGGCAAAGTGCAAAACCTGAATTACAAGACCGTACGCTACCCAGGCCATCGCGATATCATTAAAATGCTGGTTCGCGATTTGCAGCTCGGCCAATTGGAGCGCCGCCACATTCTCAAGGAAGTGATGGAAGCCTCGATCCCGATCACCAAGCAAGACGTGGTGCTGGTGTTCGTGAGTGTGGTAGGTACGCGCGAAGGACGCCTGGAACAGGAAACCTACGCCAAGAAAATCTATAGCCAGGAAGTCAACGGCCAATTGCTGTCGGCTATCCAGCTGACCACCGCTTCCGGCATTTGCGCCATGGTGGACCTGGTCGTGCAAGGCAAGCTGCCCAATCGAGGCCTGGTGCGCCAGGAACAGACCAAGCTGGCAGATTTCCTGGGCAACCGCTTCGGCCGCTACTACGCAGCTTGATTGCAGGCCGCACTAGACAGAGACAGCGCGGGCGCAAGGTGCTCGGTATGCCGTGGCATGCCCTAACGAATAAGGAGTAATTCAATGGAATCCATCGCCAAACTGCTCGACCAGTTGGGTGTCGACCTGACAGCCTGTCAAGGCCAAGATCTGCATAGTCGTTCGCCGATAGACGGCGCCGTGCTGGCCAGCCTGCGCGCCGATACGCCCGCGCAAGCCAACGAAAAAATCGGACGCGCACATCAGGCTTATCAAAAGTGGCGCCATGTGCCGGCGCCGCGCCGCGGCGAACTGATTCGCCTGTTCGGCGAAGAGCTGCGCACCCACAAGCAGGCGCTGGGCGCGCTGGTGACGCTGGAAGCAGGCAAGATCCTGCAGGAGGGCTTGGGTGAAGTGCAGGAAATGATCGATATCTGCGACTTCGCGGTCGGCTTGTCGCGCCAGCTGTACGGCCTGACGATTGCCTCGGAGCGTCCCGGTCATCGCATGATGGAATCCTGGCATCCTGTCGGTGTGGTCGGCGTGATCTCGGCCTTCAATTTCCCGGTCGCGGTATGGGCGTGGAATGCGGCGCTGGCCTTCGTGTGCGGCGACAGCGTGGTGTGGAAACCTTCGGAAAAAACACCGCTGACGGCGGTCGCCGTGCATGCCTTGTTCGACAAGGCACTCAAGCGTTTTGGCAGCGATGCTCCGCAAGGCTTGGCTGAATTGATCATCGGCGACCGCGAGTGCGGCCGCGCGCTGGTCGAAGACAAGCGCGTCCCGGTGGTCAGCGCCACCGGCAGCACCGCCATGGGCCGCGCCGTGGCCGAGCGCTGTGCGCAGCGCCTGGCACGCACTATTCTGGAATTGGGCGGCAACAACGCCATGATCGTGGCGCCCAGTGCCGACGTCGAAATGGCCGTACGCGCCATTGTGTTCTCTGCAGTCGGCACAGCCGGCCAGCGTTGCACGACGCTGCGCCGTCTGTTCGTGCACGAGAGCGTGTACGACTTGCTGGTGCCGCGCCTGAAGAAAATCTATGCTTCGCTGCCTATCGGCAACCCCGGTGAAAAGACGACGCTGGTTGGTCCGCTGATTGACGAGCAGGCCTACACGCAGATGCAAAGCGCGCTGCAACGTGCGCAGGCCGAAGGCGGCAAGGTATTCGGCGGCGAGCGCGCTGTTGTTGCCGGTTGCGAGGACGGTTACTACGCCCATCCCGCGCTGGTGGAAATGCCTGAGCAGAGCCGCGTCATGCATCACGAGACCTTCGCGCCCATCCTGTACGTGGTGCGTTACGAGAGCCTGGAAGAGGCGATCGCCTGGAACAACGACGTGCCGCAAGGCCTGTCTTCGAGCATCTTCACTACCGACCTGCGCGAATCGGAAGCCTTCCTGTCGGCGGCAGGCAGCGATTGCGGCATCGCCAACGTTAACATCGGTCCGAGCGGCGCCGAGATCGGCGGGGCCTTTGGCGGTGAGAAGGAAACCGGCGGTGGCCGTGAATCGGGTTCGGACGCCTGGAAGGCTTATATGCGGCGTGCCACCAACACGATCAATTACAGTCACGCATTGCCGCTGGCTCAGGGCATCAGTTTCGATATTTAACCGCCTCCTGTAGGGGGCGCTATACGCTCCCCTCGCCCGCTTGCGGGAGAGGGGTTGGGGGGAGAGGGCAGTTGCGATCAGGCGGTCTTGACGAACACCCTCTCCCCCCACCCCTCTCCCGCGAGCGGGCGAGGGGAGTGCGATCTCGGCGCGAAGTTATCGGAAACAAGCACTCAGAAAAAAGGAATAAACGTGGGCCTGCAAGACAGCAACCTGACCAATCTCGTCGAGAAAACCATAGGCGCCGAAGCCTGCGCCTGGGTGACCCGGCTGATGACGGTTCCCGCCAGCTTCGCCGTGTGGGAGGATGAACGCGTCTCGCGCCGCGAAATGGCGCAAGCGCTCAACATGGTCTTGTTCTACGACTTGCTGCAACGTGTGCCGACCGGACGCATGTACACAGAAGAAGTCGCGGCGCGCGGCGACAAGGTGTTCCATGATCACGGCGCCTTGCGCACCGTACGTTGGCTGGAAAACGGCGCCTTGCCGCCCGGAGAGGCTGCATTCACGCGCATTCTGGAGCCGCTCGGCTACCGCCTCAACGGCGTGTTTCCCCTCGATCGCATCGGCATGACCGGACGCTCCTACGCGCACCAGGATGCACCCGACGAAATTGCACAATTCTTCGTCAGCGAATTGCATCCGTCCAGATTCTCTCCGGCCTTCCAGGCCGCAGTGACCCGCGTGCTGTCGAATTCCCGGGACCCCTTGTCGCCGCAGGCGCAGTTCCATTTGCATGAGCTTGGGCGTGACGGTCATATCGCGATGGAAAGCGCCGTTTCCCTGTTGCCGGAATTGAAGGCGTGCTTCGCGCGCCAGCACGCCATTCCCAGTCTGGCCGATTACGAATTGCTGTTGGCCGAGTCGGCGGAAATGGCATGGATCGCCACCGAAGGCAATATGTTCAACCACGTCACCGATCGCGTCGACGATTTGTTGCGCATCACACAAGAACAGAATGCGCTGCGCCGGCCGATGAAGCCGACCGTCGAAGTCTCGAAGAGCGGCCGCATCAAGCAGACCGCGTTCAAGGCTGACATGGTGGCGCGATTGTTCGTCGGCGCCGACGGCCGACTGGTCGAGCGCGAAGTGCCGGGCAGTTTCTACGAATTCATCACGCGCGACTACCACCAAGAGTCGGATGTGCGCCGCCTTGACCTCGGGTTCGATGCGGCTAACGCTCAGGGCATTTTCAAGATGACTGCAGCTTAAAAGAGCCTGAAAGACACGCTTTCAGAAAACCGTGTATCGTTCCGTGGCGCCACTCAGGCGAGTTAAGAGATAGATAACATGCCACAACGTCTACGCGGAATCTTCGCCTTATTGCTGGTCACCATGGTGTGGGGAACGACTTTCCCCGCCATGAAAGATTTGTCGGCACATTTCTCGCCGGTCTGGATCGTTTTCGTCCGTTTTGCCTGCGCCGCCTTGTTGCTTGCGCCGTTTCTGCGACGCGCGCAAGCCAGCGATTTTAAAGCCGGCGCCGTGCTCGGGGCGACGCTGTTCGTCTGCTATATGTTCCAGGTCGAAGGTTTGGCGCTCACCAGCGCCAACCGCAATGCTTTCATTACCGGCTTGAACGTGCTGGTGGTGCCGCTGCTGGGATTGGCAATGGGCAAGGTGCCGGAACGCCGCATTGTGATTGCTATCGTGCTGGCCATCGCCGGATTGTTTGCACTGTGCTGGGACGGCGGCGGAAACTGGGGCCTGGGCGATACGCTCGCGCTCGGGGGCGCGCTGTGCTTCGGCACTTACATCAAGCTGCTGGAAATTGGTTCGCGCCGCGCGAGCAACCTGCTGGCGTTGACGGCCATTCAGATTGCGGCGGTCGCGCTGTGCGCACTGGCGTGGCTGCTGATATGGGAAATTCCTCACCGCGCGATCGACTGGTCGCAGTTCACCCGCAACGGCTTGGGTGACGCCGCCAACTTCCTTTATCTTGCCGTGGTAGCGACTGCCGCCATCATCGCGCTGCAGACCTGGGGGCAGCGCCATAGCAGCGCCAACGAAGCGGCCGTCATCTATGCTTTCGAGCCGGCCTGCGGAGCGATTGCCGCCTATTTCTGGCTGGGCGAAACCATGGCCTGGCGTGGTGTGCTGGGCGCCTTGCTGCTGATCGCCGGCATGATCGTCAGCCAATGGACGCCGCGTGAAAGCAGCGCAGGCGCCTTGGCGGCGAGCTGACTTTTGCCCCGGGGCGAGACGGAGTTCGCACTGATGCCGCTTGCCACCTTGTCCCGGCTCGCCGCCCATGCGCCGCTGCGGGTGCTGGTGGTTCACGACGGCGATACGGCCACGCTCGATTGCGCCGGCATCCTGCATCCATTGCGTTTGGCGGCGAAATGCCTTGGGCCGGAACGCCTGACTATCGATGCCCAACTACTGGAAGCCGCCGTGTCGGCGTCGGAACTGCAGGCGCAGTTGATCCTGCTGGTGACTGCGGAAGATTCGGCGATCGCAAATGTCTCATCCATGCAAGCGGCATTGTCCTTGTGCGGTTCGGCCCAGGTGTGGGGGGCAGTCGGCGGCGCCGTTCACCGGGCTGCGGGGCTTGCCGATGACGTGTTCGCTGCTCACGATCTGTATTCCCTTGAAAGCGTTCCACTGACATGCCGCGGCGGCGCGGCCAGCATCGATTTCGCGCTGAGCCTGATCGAAGCCATCTATGGCGCGGCGTTGCAGAGCGAAATCATGGAAATGCTCCAGGTTCAACAGGTGCGCGCCGGCGCTTCCAATCAAGCCGAACGTTTCGGAGCCTTGCAGCCCAAGCTGGCCGAGGCATTGCAATTGATGGAATCGCATATCGAAGAACCTCTGGCGACCGACGATATTGCCAACCTGGTCGGCATTTCCCGGCGCCAATTGGAGCGCCTCTTCAAGCAATTCCTCGGCAATGTGCCATCGCGTTACTATCTCGAATTGCGTCTGCGCCGCGGGCGTCAAATGTTGCTTGAATCACATCACTCCATCGTGCAAGTCGGCTTGATGTGCGGATTTTCCTCGGGGTCGCATTTCTCCACCGCTTACGGCGCCTTGTATGGTCTGACACCGCGCGAGGAAAGACAGCGCAAATTGTCATCATTGTCGGAATCTGCTCATGATCATACTGCGCGGCTCTGATTTGCCGCTAGCCCGCGCGGCGCCAAAAGGTGCTCAAAATCCTCATGTACTTCAGTACATTCCGGTTTTTCCGCGCTGTTTGACGCTGCGCCGCGGGCGACAACTGTGGGCCGCTCGCTACAGATCATGAACAGATTCACAATGCCGGAATAGGATGGTTTTTTGAAAATTCGCGTCGCAGTTCAGAAAGAATTATAAAAGCGCGATCTTTATAATGTGGGTCATACACCACACGTTGTGAGGAAAAGCATGAACGCGATACACAAACACGACTTCAGTACCGAGGCCGCGCCCATTCCGGTCGGCCGAGCCACTTTCGATCAAGTGCTGGCGCCGACTTACGCGCCCAGCAACATGGTGCCGGTACGCGCCTTGGGGCTGGACCTGTGGGACCAGGATGGCAAGCGCTATCTCGATTTCACCGGCGGTATCGCCGTCACTGCGCTCGGCCACTCCCATCCAGCCGTCATGCAGGCCTTGCACGAACAGGCCGACAAGCTCTGGCACGTGGGCAACGGCTACACTAACGAGCCGGTCTTGCGCCTGGCGACCGCTTTCGTTCAATCGACCTTCGCCGAGCGCGCCTTTTTTTGCAATTCCGGCGCCGAAGCGAACGAAGCGGCATTCAAGCTGGCGCGCAAGTACGCGCACGGCAAGTATGGCGCCCACAAGAGCCGCATCGTCTCTTGCCTGAATTCCTTCCACGGCCGCACTTTGTTTACGGTCTCGGTCGGCGGTCAGGCCAAGTACACTGAAGGTTTCGAGCCGCTGCCGCCGGAAATCACGCATATTCCGTACAACGACATCGAAGCGGCACGCGCCGCACTCGGCGACGACGTGTGCGCGCTGGTGGTGGAGCCGGTGCAAGGCGAGGGCGGCATCGTCCCGGCTGCACCCGGCTACCTGCAAGCCTTGCGCGAATTGTGCAACGCCAAGGGCGTGTTGCTGATATTCGACGAAGTGCAATGCGGCATGGGACGCACCGGCGACTTGTTCGCCTATATGGGCTATGGCGTGACGCCCGACATCCTGACCGTTGCCAAGGCGCTCGGCAACGGCTACCCGGTCGCGGCCATGCTGACTACCAACGAAATTGCGGCCGCTTTTACGGTCGGCACACACGGCACGACTTACGGCGGCAATCCGCTGGCCGCCGCCGTGGCGCTCAAAGTGCTGCAAACCATTTACAACCCGGAATTCCTGGCGCGCGTCAAACAGGCGGGCCAGCGTTTGCGACAGGCACTGCAAGCGATCGCCGGCGATTATGCGCAGGTGTTCGCCGAAGTGCGCGGCAGCGGCTTGATGCTGGGGATGGTCTTGCAAGGCGCTTATGCCGGACGTGCCAAGGAAATCGCCAAGGCGGCGGAGGCTCAGGGCTTGATGGTGTTGATCGCCGGCCCCGACGTCGTGCGATTCCTCCCGGCGCTGGTGGTGTCCGATGCGCAGATTGAAGAGGCCGGCGGCTTGCTGCGCAAGGCGCTCGATGCTTTCCTGTCTGCGGCAAAATAACGTGATCCGTCGATTGCTAACACTGAAGCGGAGAAATCGATGTTCGTAGTGCGTCCGGCCCGCATATCGGATATTGCCGCCCTGGAAGCGCTGGCGTCGGTGGCCACGCCGGGCGTGCACACGCTGCCGAAAACGCGCGCCGCCATCACGCGCGCGGTGGATCGTTCGACCGCGTCGTTTGCGGTTCAGGTCGATATGCCGAGCGAAGAAGCCTACATGTTCGTGCTGGAATCCCTGGCCGACCGGTCCCTGGTCGGAACCGCGGCGATTGCGGCGACGGCCGGTTCGAACGGTACTTTTTTTGCGTTTCGCAACGACGTCATCCAGCAGGTATCGCGCGACCTGAATATCAGCCACAACGTGCATGCCCTGACCTTGTGCTCGGACCTGACAGGCCATTCGCAGCTGTCGAGCTTCTACGTGCGCAATTTGCGTGCCGCCGGAACTGAGGCTGCGCTGCTGTCGCGTGCGCGCCTGATGTTTGCGGCTTGCGCGCCGCACCGCTTCGGCGACCGCTTCTTCGCTTCGCTGGCTGGCGTTACCGACGGCAGCGGCCATTCGCCATTTTGGGAAGCGCTGGGCCGGAAATTCTTCCGCATGGAATTCCTCGAAGCGGAACGCCTGATCGAAGGTGCGCGCAACCGGTCACTGATCGTCGAGTTGATGCCGCACTATCCCGTCTACGTTCCCTTGCTGGCCGGTGCGGCACAAGCGGCCATGGGCCAGGTCCACGTGGAAGGTGAATTGCCATTCCGCTTGCTTTCTGAAGAGGGATTCGAGTCTGATGAATTCATCGATATTTTCGATGGCGGCCCTATCCTGCAGGCGCACAAGCATGCACTGCGCGCCTTCTCGTCGGGGCTGACGCGTCGTGTGACGGCTGCGGCAGATTCGGTCGATGGACAGAAAGCGGCTTACCTGGTTGCGAGCGGAACGGCCGAGGATTTCCGTGCTGTACTGATCGATACGTCGCCGCTGGAAACGCGCGAAAACGTGTCCTTGCCGGAAACGGCGCTGCGTGCACTTGACGTCGTCGCCGGCGACACTGTGCTGTCTGTGAGAATGTGAGGGCGGCATGCTGGTAGTTCGTGCAATTCACACCCGGGATCTTGACGGCTTGATGGAGCTGGCCGAGCAGACCGGCAGCGGCATGACCACGCTCAAGGCTGATCGCAAGGCGCTCGGCAAGCGCATTGAGATCGCCTGCGCCTCTTTTGCCGAACAGATCGCGCCGGAACGGCGCGACTATGTGTTCGTGCTTGAGGACACTGCCGCCGCGAAACTGGTCGGCGTGTGTGCGATCAAGAGCGCCGTTGGCCTGGAAGAGCCGTTTTACAATTACCGCATCGGTACGCTGGTGCATTCGAGCAGCGAACTCAAGGTGTTTTCGCGCATGGAGACGCTGTATCTCTCGAACGACCTGACCGGCTGTTCCGAGCTGTGTTCGCTGTTCCTGCATCCCGATTACCGCAGCGGCAGCAATGGCAAGCTGCTGTCCAAGAGCCGCCTGCTGTTCATCGCGCAATTCCCGCATCTGTTTGCCGAGAAACTGATTGCCGAACTGCGTGGCTTCCTGCGCCCCGACGGCCGGTCGCCATTCTGGGACAGCCTGGGACGGCATTTCTTCAAGATGGAATTCGAGCGTGCCGACGACTTGAGCGGTCTCGGGCAGAAATCCTTCATTGCCGAATTGATGCCGCGCCATCCGCTCTACATCGACTACCTGCCACAGGAGGCGCAGGATGCGGTCGGCAAGACCCACGTTGCCACGGCGCCGGCGCGTCGCCTGCTTGAGCAGGAAGGCATGTATTACGAAGGCTATGTCGATATCTTCGATGCCGGCCCGGTGCTGCAGGCGCGTATTCGTGAATTGCGCGCCGTGCGCGAAAGCATGGTGGCGGTCGTGGCAAATGCCACGACCGCCCAAGACGCAGGCACGGCATCGCTGGTTTCCAATACCCAAATGCGCGACTTCCGCGTGATTGCTGCGGCTACCCAAGTCGAAGGCGGCAAGCTGGCCTTGTCGTCCGAGGATCAAACCCTGCTGTGCTGCGCGGCGGGCGATACGGTGCGCAGCATGTCTTTGAATCCAACGTAGCAAAGCTGCAAAATAAGCGATGAATACTCATTACCTGAATGGACATTGGGCGGACGGAGAGGGCGCGCCGCTGACGACGGTCGACCCCGCCACCGGCCTGCAAAACTGGAGCGGCGTCGCCGCCGGCGACGCACAAGTCGACGCCGCCTGTCGGGCTGCGCGTGCCGCCTTTGAAGGCTGGGCCAGCCTGGAACTGGGACAGCGCATTGCCGTCTGCGAACGATTCCGCGATCTGCTCAAGGCCAATGCCGAGGCATTGGCGCGCACGATTTCCGAGGAAGTCGGCAAACCGTGGTGGGAAGCGCGTACCGAGGTGACTTCCATGGCCAACAAGGTCGACATCTCCGTGCAGGCCTACCGCGCCCGCACCGGCGAGACGTCCGGCAAGATCGCCGATGGTGATGCCGTGCTGCGCCACCGGCCGCACGGCGTATTTGGCGTATTCGGCCCTTACAACTTCCCCGGGCATTTGCCGAATGGACACATCGTGCCCGCCCTGATCGCCGGCAATACCCTGGTCTTCAAGCCCAGCGAATACGCGCCGCGCACCGCCATCAGGACAGTCGAGCTGTGGAACGAAGCCGGCATGCCGCCGGGCGTCCTGAACCTCGTCAACGGAGGGCGCGAAGTCGGCGTGGCCTTGTCTCAGCACGCGGAATTGGACGGTATCCTGTTCACCGGCAGCTATCAGACCGGCGCCATTTTGCATCGCCAATTCGCCGGTCAGCCAGGCAAGATGCTGGCGCTGGAAATGGGCGGCAACAATGCCCTGATCGCATGGGATGTGGCCGACGTCGACGCGGCCGTGCACCACATCGTGTTTTCGGCCTTCGTCAGCGCCGGTCAGCGTTGCACCTGCGCGCGCCGCCTGATCGTGCAGGCTGGTCCGCAAGGCGATGCGCTACTCAAACGCCTGGTCGAAGTGAGTGCGAAAATCCGCGTCGGCAAGGCCGATGCCGAACCGGCGCCTTTTATGGGGCCGGTAGTTTCGGCGGCCGTTGCACGCAAACTGTTGCAGGCGCAAAGCGATCTGTTGACCATGGGCGGCAAGGCTTTGTTGAGCATGCGCCAGCTGGCCGAGAATACCGGTTTGCTGTCGCCCGGCATCGTCGACGTCAGCGCCGCGCAGAACGTGCCGGACGAGGAATGGTTCGGCCCCTTGCTGCAAGTCGTACGCGTGCCCGATTTCGACGCTGCACTGCGCGCCGCCAACGCGACCGATTACGGCCTTGCGGCCGGTCTGCTGTCGGACGACGAAGCGCTGTGGAAAAAATTCCTGCTGCGCGCACGCGCCGGCATCGTCAACTGGAACCGGCCGACGACGGGCGCGGCCAGTACGGCGCCCTTCGGCGGCGTCGGCAAATCGGGCAATCATCGCCCGAGCGCCTACTATGCGGCCGACTATTGCGCCTACCCGGTCGCGTCGATCGAAAACAACACGCTGGCACTGCCGGCGGCGCTTTCTCCAGGATTGGATTTCTCATGACCAATGACGTACGTGAATTCAACTTCGACGGTCTGGTCGGCCCTTCACACAATTACGCCGGCCTGTCGTTCGGCAACGTGGCGTCCTTCAATAATGTGAAGAGCGTTTCCAATCCACGCCAAGCGGCTTTGCAGGGCTTGGCCAAGATGCGTGCCCTGTCCGAGCGCGGTTTCGCCCAGGCTCTGCTGCCGCCGCAGCGCCGCCCCGATTTCGCACTGCTGCGCAACCTCGGCTTCAGCGGCAGCGATGCCGAAGTCGTTGGCAAGGCCTTTCGCGAAGCGCCGACCATCCTGGCCTGCGCCTACTCGGCTTCGCCGATGTGGACCGCGAATGCAGCGACGGTGAGTCCCTCGGCCGACACCGCCGACGGCCGCGTGCATTTCACGGTCGCCAACCTCAACAGCAAACTGCACCGTTCCTTCGAACACCGCCAGACCGAGCGCGCGCTGCGCGCGATTTTCAAGAACGACAAGCATTTTGACGTGCATGCGGCACTGCCCTCGACACCGGCTTTCGGCGACGAAGGCGCGGCCAACCACGGCCGCCTGTGCGCCAGCCATGGCGCGCGCGGCGTCGAGATGTTCGTCTATGGGCGCGTCGAATTCGATGCGGCCGCTGTTGCTCCGACGCGTTACCCGGCGCGCCAGACGCTTGAAGCCAGTCAGACGGTCGCGCGTCTGCATGGCCTGGAAGCGGCGCGCACTGTGTATCTGCAGCAGAACCCGGCGGTGATCGATCACGGCGTGTTTCACAATGATGTGATTTCGGTCGCCAACGGCAATGTGCTGTTCTATCACCAGCATGCCTTCCTTGACGAAGCGGCGGCCCTGAATGCCTTGCGCACAGCTATGGCCGCCACCGACACCGAATTGGTGCCGGTGCGGGTCGATGCCGACAAGGTGTCGGTGGCCGACGCTGTCTCCAGCTATCTGTTCAACAGCCAGCTGTTGTCCAAGCCGGACGGCAAGATGGCTCTGGTGGTGCCGCAGGAGTGTCAGGAAAACGCCTCCGTGGCGCGTTACCTGCAGGAATTGACTGCGTCGGGCGGGCCTATCGACGAGCTGCTGAGTTTCGATTTGCGTCAAAGCATGCGCAATGGCGGCGGTCCGGCTTGCTTGCGCTTGCGCGTGGCCTTGAACGGCGACGAAGCGGCGGCGCTGCACCAGGGTGTGGTCATGAACGACGCCTTGTACGGCAAGCTCAGCCATTGGGTGGAACAGCATTACCGTGACCGCATGGCACCCGAGGATTTGGCCGACCCTAGCCTGGCGGTGGAAATCAATACCGCGCTTGACGAATTAAGCCGCTTGCTCGATTTGCCACAACTCTATAGCTGATTTACAACTTAACCAACTGCAATATTTCGGCGTTTTTAAGGGAAATTGCAAATTTAATTCAGTCCGAAAAGGTTTATTGTTCAGCCTAGCCGGATACCTGCGCCGCATATAGATTTTTTTACTGGCTTCTCATGGATGCCTACCCGCATCCGTGCCGCGTCCGCTTACATGGCGGCAGCATTGGGAGTGATCATTAGCAGACGGGGCACACCCCGTCAAACTGGAGAATAGTATGGATCGACCGACAAAAGATTTGCGCCAACAGACTTTGGAACTGGCGCTGACCGCAGCCGGAGCTGCCGCCGAACGCAATGCGGCCTTGCCCGCATTGATCGAGACCTGGTTGGCTTCGCTCGAAGAAGAAGATCTGATCGGCATCACGCCGGATAGTCTGGCGCCCGTACTGGCTCAAGGTTTCGGCGACATGACCGCCGGGGCGCCGGCCGGTTGTCATATCGCCACGCTGCGCTGCGCCGACGCGCGCGGTGCAGCGGCAACGGCGCTGCTGATCGCCAATCCCGACATGCCTTTTCTGGTCGATTCCATCGTGATGGCCTTGCGTCGTCTGCGCATCGCATCGCGTGCCGTGCTCAATGCCGTGCTGTCGGTGCAGCGTGCCGCTGACGGCAAAGTGACCGAGGTTGCCAATGCCGCCAGCACTGCCGGCGGCAAGGGTCCGCTGGAATCTTACGTGCTGTGCCTGCTGGCTGAAGAACTGCAGGCGAGCGACTTGTCGGCGCTGATCGACGCGGTCCGCATGGTGGCCGGCGACGCTGCCGTCGTGCATCGCGACGCTGCCGCCATGGCAGAGAAAATTGCCGCGACTGGCAAGAGCGCAGCGGCCTCACTGCCTGAGGGCGACGAGATTGCGGCTTTCCTCGAATGGGCGGGGCGCGGCGGCCTCGAATGCTTCGGCTATGCCTACTATCGCGTCGACCGAGCCAGCAACAAGCTGGTGCGCGACATTGACAGCCGCATCGGCGTGCTGCAAGACCCGCGCCACCCGGTCTATGACACATGCCTGGCTGGCATTCCGGAAGACTTCGCCACGGTCGGCGACCGCCCGCATCCCTTGTCCATCGTCAAGGCTGACGCGCAATCGACGCTGCATCGCGACCAGCAGCTCGATTTCATCGGCGTCAGCGACATCGGCGCCGACGGCAAGATCGTCGGCGAGCATTGCTTCGTCGGACTGCTCTCGCGCACTGCGGCGGCGACTCCGTTGGCGCAACTGCCCTTCGTGCGCGGCCGCATCAAGCAGGTCTTGAGCCTGGCCGGTGTACGCCAGGAAGGTTTCCGTGCCGAGAAATTCCTGGAAATCCTGGAGTCGTTGCCGCGTGCCGAAGTGCTGGAAGCCTCGCCCGAATGGCTGGCCCAGGTGTGCAGCACTGTGGTGGCTCTGTACAAGCAATCGCGCGCCAAGATCTTTGCCCGCCGCGACATTTACGGCCGTCATCTGAATGTGCTGGTCTACATGCCGCGCGAGCGCTATAGCGCCAACTTGGCCGACACTCTGTCCGCCGGCGTGCGCAACCTGTCCGGCGCGGTTGACGTGCGTGTGCAGACCCTGCTCGACGACGGCCCGCTGGCGCGCCTCTACATCATTGCCAAGGGCGCACGCGCCCATCTCGATCTCGACGGCGACATTGCCCGCCCGTTGCTGACCACGATCGAGGGCTGGCACAATGCCTTCGATACGCTGGTGGACGAAGCGAACGATGCTGCGTTGCGCAGCGGCTTGCGCAAGCTGTGCGCCATCTTGCCGCCCGAATACGTCGCCGCGACTTCGCCGCGTGCTGCATTCGGCGACCTCAGTATCCTGCTTGATGGTGCTGCCGGCACGCAATCGGGACGCATCCGCAGCCATATCGAAGTCGGCTGGCGCGGTATGGTCAATATCCGCCTGCTGTCGGTGAATTGCGCGCCGTCGTTGTCGCAGATTCTGCCCGCCCTGAGCAATGCCGGCGTCGCGGTCGACCGCGAACAGACCCATACGATAGTAGGCGTCGATGGCGCACGGTATTTCATCACCTGTCTGACCGTCGACGCTCAGAGCGCGGCCAAGCTGGCCCAGCCGCAAATCGGCGAAGCGGCGCGGGAATTGTTCGACGCACTGTTCAACGATGAGGTCGAGGACGGCCGCATGAACGGTCTGGTGATCGAAGTCGGCCTGCGCCATCGCGAAGTGCAGATGTTGCGCGCCTACGCCAGCTATTGGCGCCAGACCGGCAGCCGCTTCAGCTTGCGCTATATTGCCGAATGCCTGCGCAAGCAGCCGGCATTGGCGCGCACCCTGGTGGTCAGCTTCCATAACCGTTTCGACCCGGCGGCTTCAGCCGAGCAGCACAATAATGCGGCCGAGGCTTTGGCCGCGCTGAAGCAAAACCTGGCTGATCTCAACCATGCCGATACCGAAGACATTTTGCGTAGCCTAGCCGACCTGATCCTGGCCACGCTGCGCACCTCGTATTACCAGAACGGCCAGGCCGGCGACACCATCAGCTTCAAGTTCGACTGCAGCCGCCTTTCGCTGCTGCCTGAGCCGCGGCCCTATCGCGAAATTTTCGTGTTCTCGCGCCGCTTCGAGGGCGTGCACCTGCGCGGCGGCCCGGTGGCGCGCGGCGGCTTGCGCTGGTCGGACCGCATGGAAGACTACCGCACCGAAGTGCTGGGCCTGGTCAAGGCGCAGATGGTCAAGAACGCGGTTATCGTTCCGGCTGGCGCCAAGGGCGGTTTCGTCTGCAAGATGATGCCGAAGGACGGCACGCGCGAAGCCATCGCGCACGAAGGCGAATCGGTCTACCGCCTGTTCATCGCCGGTCTGCTCGACATCACCGACAACCGTTCGCGCGGCGCCATCGTCGCACCGCAGAACACGGTGTGCTATGACGACGCTGACCCCTACCTGGTGGTGGCGGCCGACAAGGGCACGGCGACCTTCTCCGACATAGCCAACGGCATCGCCGTGCAGCGCGGTTTCTGGCTCGGGGACGCATTCGCCTCGGGCGGGTCGAACGGCTATGATCACAAGAAACTTGGCATCACCGCCAAGGGCGCCTGGGAAGCGGTCAAGCGCCATTTCTACGAGATAGGCCATGACCTGAATACCACGCCGATCACCATGGTCGGTATCGGCGACATGTCCGGTGACGTGTTCGGCAATGGCGTGCTGCTGTCGCGCCAGCTCAAGCTGGTGGCTGCCTTCGATCATCGCCACATCTTCATCGATCCGAACCCGGACGTGGTGATTTCCTTCGCCGAACGCCAACGCATGTTCGCATTGCCGCGTTCGACCTGGGACGACTACAACAAGGCCCTGATCTCGACCGGTGGCGGCGTGTGGCCGCGTACGGCGCGTACCATTGAACTGTCCGACGAAGCGCGCGCGGCACTCGGCATCGAGGCCAAGACCTTGACTCCCGAGCAGTTGTTGCACGAGATCCTGCTGGCGCCGGTTGATCTGCTGTACAACGGCGGCATCGGCACCTATATCAAGGCTGCCGCGGAATCGCATGCGCAAGTCAAGGACCGCGCCAACGATGCCTTGCGCGTCGACGGCGGCGCTCTGCGCTGCAAGGTGGTGGCCGAAGGCGGCAACCTCGGCGCCACCCAGGCCGGGCGCATCGAATTTGCGCTCAAGGGCGGCCGCATCTTCACCGACGCGATCGACAATTCCGCCGGTGTCGATTGCTCCGACCACGAAGTGAACGTCAAGATCTGGCTCGACACGGAAGTCAATGCCGGCAAGTTGGCCGAGGCTGAGCGTAACCGCGTCTTGAACGATCTGACCGGTGACATCGAGGCCCTGGTCTTGCGCGACAACACACGCCAGACGCATTTGCTGACGCGCGAAGCGCAGGCGCAGAGCGACGGCGCGACCCAAGACGGCTATGCGGCGCTGATCGCCAGCCTGGAATCCGAAGGCGTGATTTCGCGCGAACTCGAGCAATTGCCGAGCGACCAGGAACTGGCGCGCCGCAAGGCAGAGGGCCGCGGCCTGACCACGCCGGAATTGGCAGTCGTGGTCGCCCACGTCAAGAACCGCTACAAGCGTTTGCTGGCCACGCTGCCTTTGCTGGAGAATAGCTGGGCCAAGGCCGTGTTGACGCCTTACTTCCCGCCGCAACTCGTGGCCACACGCAATGCACTCGAGCATCCGCTGGCAAATGCCATCCTGGCGACAGTCTTGGCCAACGAGGCGGTCAATCGTTGTGGACCGCTGCTGATTCGCGACTTGGCGCGCACGCACCGGGCGGACGAATGCTCGGTGATCCTGGCGTGGGCGCAAGCCTGGACCACGCTGAACCTGGCTCCGGTGTTCGCCACGCTCGACGCTTATGCATTGGAAATCCCGTGCGCGGAATCGAAACAGATCGATACCCGTGCCCGCGCCTTGCAGCATGCCGTCACCGGCGGCGTGCTGGCGATGCCGCCGGGTGCAAGTAATGCCGCCGGTTTGGCGGAACTGGCAAACCTGTTCAGCCGTGCCGATGCGGCCCAGCAGTTGGCAGGTACAAAGCCGGACGGCAAGTCGGCGTCTGCCCTGGAGCAAGCCAATCTCAGCGTCGAGGCCATCAGCGGCATGGCGGACTTCCTGTTTGCGGCACTGACTGTCGATCGTCCTGGCGGCCTCAGTCTGCCCGCCTTCCTGCAGATCGGTATGCATTTGCGTCAGCGTGCCGGTATCGAAGGGCTGGAGCGTGCCTTGACGCAAACTCCGGCCACTGCGGCACAGGAACCCCTGCGCAGCCGCGCCCTGCAAGCATTGCGGCAGGCACAGCAGCGTCTGTTGATCCAGGTGCTGCAACAAATGTTCTCGGCTACTTCGGCGGCTTCGAGCGCCGCTGCCGATGTCGCCGTGCAGGCTGTGGTGGCACGCCTGGAGGCACAACTCGGAGCCGCAGTTGGCGCCGAGGCGTCGTCGCTGGAGCAGGTTGTGCTGGACGCCTGGGTTGTATCGGAAGCGGTTGCGCCGACGGCGGCAGCAGCGTAGAAGGGTGAGGCAAGCAGCCATATGAGCGATCTCGACGCCGTGAAGGCCCTGGCCGAGGCCGATTTTTCCGACGTTGCTGATCGCTTTTCCAAGGCCGGCTTTGCGGTGCAACTGCCGGCCAAGGGCATTCTGCAGATTGTTTCGAGGGCGCCGGAACAGGGACAGCAACGGCGTCTGCGCCTGCTGCTGTCGGTCGGCGTTCACGGCGACGAAACTGCGCCGATCGAAGTGGTGGCGCATTTATTGAATGCCTTGTTCAAGACACCGCAGGATTTGCAGACCGACTTGATGGTGGTGGTCGGCAACCTGGATGCCATTGTTCAGGGCAAGCGCTTCATCGATGCCGATCTCAACCGCATGTTCACCGACGAGCGCGGTGCATTGCAGGCGACGGCCGAAGCTGCCCGCGCGGATATCATCATGCGTGCAACAGCGGCTTTTTTCGGGGCAGGGGGTGGCGAGAAATGGCACCTCGACCTGCACACGGCGATCCGCAAATCGCACTATCCCACTTTCGCCGTGGTGCCGGCCGTGATTGCCAGCCGTGGCCGCCAGGCACTCATGGCCTGGCTGGGCGGCGCCGGCATCGGCGCCATGATCCTCAATTCCCAACTGGCGCCGACCTATAGCGCCTATACGGCCACCAAATTCGGCGCGGTTGCCTGCACCGCCGAGCTGGGGCAGATCGGTGTATTGGGCCAAAATGATTTAAATCAATTTGCGGTAACCGCCGCGGCAATCGATGCTATGCTGCGCTCTGGCGCGACGCTCGCGTTCCGTCGGGTCCTGCCTCATGTATTCGAAGTGGAACAGGAAATCGTCAAACGCAGCGACGACTTTTCCATGAGTTTCGACCGCAGCACCGAGAATTTCACGCCGCTGCAGCCGGGCGCGGAGATCGCGCGCGACAGTACCGGCACGTACGTGGTGGGAGCAGCTACTGAATACGTGGTTTTCCCGAATCCCGATGTCAGGGTGGGGCAGCGCGCAGGATTGATGGTGGTACGACGTTTGTAGATGTGGTGGTAACGGCCGGCAGGCCTTTTATATGGATCGTCCAATGATTGCAATTCGATTGACCGCGCTTCATGTCCTTCTCGACAGGCGCTCCATGCAGGCTGTCTTGAAGCAAGGTCCATCGGAGCGCGTTCTATGAGTACGTCGACCCCTGCCGTTACTCCCCCCCTGCTGGCGCGTCTGCTGCGTCTGAAACCGATAGAAGCGATTACGGCCCACTCGAAAGAACAGGGCGGCGATCTGCGCCGTTCGATCACCTTGTTCCAGTTGACCATGATAGGCGTCGGCGCCACCATCGGCACCGGTATTTTCGTCATACTCGGCGACGCTGTGCCCAAGGCCGGGCCGGCCGTGGTGCTGTCCTTCATCATCGCCGGCATTACCGCGGGGCTGACCGCGCTCTGCTACGCCGAACTGGCGTCGAGCATTCCGGCTTCGGGTTCGTCCTACTCGTATACCTACGCCACCATGGGCGAGATGGTGGCCTATATCGTGGGCTGTTGCCTGGTGCTCGAATACGGCGTGGCGGCCGCCACCACGGCAGTCGGCTGGAGCCAATACCTGAACGAACTGGCGCTCGATATGTTCGGCAAGCCTATCCCGGCGGCGATCTCCAATCCGTTCGGCGTCAACGGCGGCATCATCAATCTGCCGGCGGTGATCCTGATATTCATGTGCTGCATACTGCTGATACGCGGCGCGTCGGAGTCGGCCAAGACCAATGCCGTCATGGTGGTGGTCAAGATCGCTGTACTGATCATGTTCATTGCCATCGGCGTGACCGCATTCCACTCCTCCAACCTGCATCCCTTCATGCCGCTTGGCGTGGCCGGGGTAGGAGCGGCGGCTTCCAACATCTTCTTTTCCTACATCGGCCTCGACGCGGTTTCGACCGCCAGCGAAGAGGTGGAAAATCCCAAGCGGGTCCTGCCGCTGGCAATACTGTTCGGCCTGCTTATCGTCACCGTGCTGTACGTGCTGGTGGCGCTGATCGGCGTCGGCGCGCAGCCGTATACCGAATTCAGCGGCAACGAAGCCGGGCTGGCGCAAATCCTGCGCAACGTGACCGGCGCCAGTTGGCCCAGCGTGATCTTGTCCATGGGTGCGATCGTATCGATCTTCAGCGTCACGCTGGTTTCGCTGTACGGCCAGACCCGCATCCTGTTTGCCATGGCGCGCGACGGCATGCTGCCGAAATTCTTCGCCAAGGTACATGCGCGCCGGGGAACGCCGGTGCAGAACACCATCGTCTTGTGCGTGCTGACGGCGATCCCGGCGGCGCTGGTGCCGCTCGACGTGTTGGCTGATTTGGTTAGCATGGGAACGCTGGTCGCGTTTACCGTGGTCTCGGTCAGCGTCATGATATTGCGCCGTACCCGGCCTGATATGGCGCGTGGGTTCCGTGTGCCGTTCTACCCGATCACGCCGATCTTGAGTATTCTGTTCTGCCTGTATCTGATCATCGGCCTGCCGATCCAGACTTTTGTCTTGTTCGGCGTATGGCTGACGCTGGCCATCATCTTTTACTTCGGCTACAGCGTGCGCCATTCGGCGCTGGAGAATGGGCGGGCAGCAGGCACGTCCTGATTTCCTTATGTCGAGTCCGCTCGTCACTATCGATCTACGCATTATCGAACGGAATGCGCGCGCGGTGGTCGAGCGTTGCCGCAGTGCCGGCATCGAAGTGTTCGGCGTCACCAAGGCCACCTGCGGCACGCCGGAAGTGGCGCATGCGATGCTGCGTGCCGGCGTGGCCGGGCTGGCCGAATCGCGCCTGGAAAACATCTTGCGTTTGCGCGCCGCCGGCATAGCTTGCCCCATGATGCTGTTGCGCGTCCCTGCCTTGTCGCAGGCCGAGCAGGTGGTGCGCCATGCCGACCTCAGCCTGAATTCCGAATTGAATGTAATCGCTGCCCTGTCGCAGGCGGCGCAGCGCCTCGGCGCGGTGCACAAGATCATGCTGATGGTGGATCTCGGCGATTTGCGCGAAGGCATCTGGCCCCATGACCTGCTGTCCGCCGTGGCGCAGATTGTGAGACTGCCCGGCGTGGCCATCGTCGGTCTCGGCACCAATTTGAATTGCCTGGGCGGTGTGCTGCCGAGTGCCGATAATCTCGGCACACTGGCGGCGCTCGCCGAGGAAGCGCGCAATCGATTCGGACTCGAGCTGCCTTATGTGTCGGGCGGCAATTCCGGTTCTTTGCCCTTGTTGCTGGCAGGCGGCATGCCCGCCGGCGTCAATCAGTTGCGCATCGGCGAAGCCATGCTGCAAGGCGGGCGCGACACGTTTTACGACGACCCATGGGCGGCGCTCGACCGCGGCGCGTTCACGCTGTCGGCCGAACTGGTGGAGCTCAAGACCAAGCCCTCGGTGCCTATCGGCCGCACCGGTGTTGACGCCTTCGGCCGCACGCCGCAATTCGTCAGCAAGGGCGACCATTTGCGCGGCATCCTCAATATCGGTTTGCAGGACATCAATGCCGAAACCTTGTTTCCCTTGTCATCGGGGGTCGGCATTGTCGGTGCTTCGAGCGACCATTTGATCGTCGACCTGCATGATCTGCATCCGGCTCCGCGCGTCGGAGATTGCCTCGAATTTCGTATGGGCTACGGCTCCCTGCTCAAGGCCATGACTTCGCCCTACGTGCACAAAGAGTTGCTTCAATAGAGCG
>JAFANH010000091.1 GCA_019232795.1 Burkholderiaceae bacterium | reverse complement strand
CTTCAACATGGGCGAAGCCAACAAGCTGGCCGCGCGCCCGCACGGCGTTCCGCAGCAGAAGTACAGCAAGATCGGCGTGCTGGGCGCAGGCATGATGGGCGCGGGCATCGCCTACGTCGCCGCCAAGGCGGGCCTGCAGGTGGTGCTGATCGATATGTCGCAAGAGGCTGCGGACAAGGGCAAGGCTTACTCGCAGGCGCTGGTGACCAAACAGGCGGAACGCGGCCAGATCGCGCCGGAGAAAGCGCAAGCCCTGCTGGAGCGCATCACCGCCACCACCGACTACGCCCTGCTGGACGGCGCCGAAATGGTGATTGAAGCGGTGTTCGAAGACCGCGCCATCAAGGCCGACGTCACCCGCAAGAGCGAAGCCGTGCTGGCGCCGGGCGCCATCTTCGCCTCCAATACTCCGACCCTGCCAATCAGCGGCCTGGCCGAAGCCAGTGCGCGCCCGGCCAACTTCATCGGCCTGCACTTCTTCTCGCCGGTCGACAAGATGCCGCTGGTGGAAGTCATCGTCGGCAAGCAGACCAGCCAGGAAACGCTGGCACGCTCGCTCGACTATATCAAGGCGGTCGGCATGACCCCCATCGTGGTCAACGATTCGCGCGGCTTTTATACCAGCCGCGTGTTCTCGACCTACGTCAACGAAGGCATGGCCATGCTGGCCGAAGGCGTGGCGCCGGCGCTGATCGAAAACGCCGGCTTGCAGGCCGGCATGCCGGTCGGCCCGCTGGCGCTGACTGATGAAGTCTCGGCCGAGTTGTGCGTCAAGATCGACAAGCAGACCAAGGCCGACCTCGGCGACGCCTACCGCGAGGGGCCTGGCATGGCAACCGCGCGCAAGATCGTTGCTCTGGAACGCATCGGCAAGAAGAGCGGCAAGGGCTTCTACGAATATCCGGAAGGCGGCAAGAAATTCCTGTGGCCGGAGCTGGCCGAGCACTTCCCGCGCGCGGCGCAACAGCCGTCGCTGGAAACGCTGGTGCAGCGCCTGGTGACCGTGCAAGCGGTGGAAACCGCACGCTGCATGCAGGAAGGCGTGGTCACGACAGCGCGGGATGCCGACGTCGGCTCCATCCTCGGCTGGGGTTTCCCGCCTTTCCGCGGCGGCACCATCAGCCAGATTCACCGCACCGGCATCGCCAATTTCGTGCAGCAATGCGAACAATTGGCGGCCATGCATGGCCAGCGTTTCGAACCGCCTCAGCTGTTGAAGGACATGGCTGCCAAAGGCGAAACCTTCTATAGCCGTTAAGCCCACCTGCGACTAACCCCGCAACGCCCCCGGCTTCTCCCCGGGGGCGTTTTTTCTTGGCCGTTTTTTGTCGTTTCGTACGAAGCCGTTTACTATCTTCTTTACTATCTTCATTCGTCATCCACGAAGGGCGCAACGTGCCAGACCAGCCTCCCATGCCGCCACTGACCGCGGCCATGATGCAATCCATACGCAAGCTGGCGGCTGAAAAGAAGCCGGCTTTCGGCGAAGGCGAAAGCCACATCCCGGTCGAGCATTATTTTTCGCACGAACAATGGAACGCGGAAATCGCCGCCTTGTTCCGCAAGCTGCCCTTGATTGTCGCGCACAGCAGTGAACTGCTGCCGGGCCAGGTCATGGCGCACGACGGCTACGGCCTGCCCTTGCTATTGAGCCGCGACAAGGACGATACACTGCGTTGTTTTCTGAACGTCTGCCGCCACCGCGGCATGCGCCTGGTCGATGCCGCTGCGCCGCTATCCAAAGCAAGTGTCGTCTGTCCCTACCACGGCTGGACTTACAAGCTCGATGGTGAGTTGCGCCATATGCCGCATGCGGAAGCGTTTTCTCCCTGCCCCACCGGTGAACGCAATCTCACCGCTCTGCCCTGTGCGGAGCGCTTCGGCTTGATCTGGGTCGTGCCCGATCCGCAGGGCATGATCGATCTTGACGCTTATCTCGATGCTTACCTGGGTGCGCTCAACACGGAAATGCCGTGGTACGAGATCGATCAACTGGTCACTTTTCGCACCATAGAAGCCGAATATCCGGCCAACTGGAAGCTGATCGTCGATGCCTTCCTCGAGTCTTATCACATCCGCGTTCTGCACCGCGATACGATCTCGCCGTTCTTCAGCGACGGCATCACGGCTAGCGAGCGCATCGGCCCGCACATCTATTCGCTGGTGGCGCGCCGCGAAGCACTCGAGACGTTTGCCGAGCCGGAATCGCACGAAACCTTGCGCGAGCTGGTGACGCCCAGCCAGGTGATTTTCCCGAACACCATCACCATCTTTCACCCCGACTATCTGAGCCTGGTGTCCTTGTATCCGGTTGGTTCCGAACGTCTGCGCTGGGTGCACCGCATGCTGATTCCGCGCGACAAGGCAACGCCGGATTGGGCGCCGCATTGGGAAAAAACCTTCAACCTGATCGAGCAGGGAGTGTTTCAGAAGGAAGACATCCATGCCGCCGTCGAGATTCAAAAAGGCTTGCGCAGCGGCGCCAACCGCACGCTCACGATAGGCCGGCTGGAAGAAGGATTGACGTGGTTTTACGAACAGGTGTGCTTGCACACGCAAGGCCTTGCAAAGTAACGGCCTTTTCCCCGATCTTGCCCGCGCGGGCAACCCACCATACGAGAGAGATTGGGGAAGCAGGCATCGAACCTGAGTTCGATGCCTTGGCTTTAGGTATTACGCGCGTTGCACTTTTTGCGGCAACAGCAAGGATGCCAGTGCCGGAATCATCACGATGGCACCAACCATGTTCCACAAGAACATGAAAGTCAACAGCAAGCCCATGTCGGCCTGGAACTTGATGTCCGACCACACCCAGGTCAGGACGCCGGCCGCCAGTGTCACACCCGTCAAGGCCACCGCAATGCCGGTACTCTTGAGCGTCTCGAAGTAGGCGTCTTTCAGCGCCAGCCCCTGGTCGAGGAAATGCTGGAGGCGGTTGTAGATATAAATACCGTAATCCACGCCGATGCCTATGCCGAGCGCAATGACAGGCAAGGTCGCGACCTTCACGCCCAGGCCGAGCTTGGCCATGATCGCTTCGCACAAGGCCGAGGTGATGTACAGCGGCAGCATGATGCACAAGGTCACACGCCAGGAGCGGAATTCCCACAGCACCAGAATGGCGACGATGGCATACACCAGGATCAGCATCTCGGTTTGTGCCTTCTTGATCACGATATTGGTGGCTGCTTCGATCCCCGAATTGCCGGCTGCCAGCATGAACTGCGCATTGGCATCGTTATGTTCATTCGCATACTGTTCGGCGGCATCGACCACACGGGTCAAGGTATCGGCCTTGTGGTCTTTCAGGAAAATCATTACCGGCAACATCGAGCAGTCATTGCTGAACAGCTCGGACGGCAGCATGTGGTGGGCGGCGTTGGAGACGAAGCGGTTGCGCGAGATCGCCTCCCAGCGCAAGTCGCCGCCGTTGGTAGCGGCAATCACCTTCTTCATGCCGGTGAACAGCGACATGGTCGATTCCACGCCCTCGACGTTTTCCATCTCCCACTGGAAACGGTCAACCAGCTCCGCTACCGGATAGCTGCCGCATTCGTTCGGCGCGGTCTTGACCATGACCACGAACACATCTGGACTGGTCGAGTAATGGGCGCTGATGTAATTGTTATCCTGGTTGTAGCGTGAATCGGGGCGCAGTTCGGGCGCGCCGGGATCGAGGTCGCCGATCTTCAGATCGCGGCTCAGAGTCCAGGCGCCGCCGAAGATCACAAGAGCGATCGCGACGGCGGCACGCGCGAACTTGGGTTCGGCGATACGCGAGATCAGATGGGCCGCGGTGTGCTTGCTCTGCTGCTTGCGTTGCTGGTGGCGCAGGCAGGCGTCGGACACGCCGCAATACGACATCAGGATCGGCAGCAGGAACATCTTGGTCAGGATGATGACCGCCACACCTACACTGGCGCTGATGGCCAGTTCCTGAATGACGCCGATCTTGATTACCAGCAGTGTCGAGAAGCCGACCGCGTCGCACAGCAAGGCTACCGAGCCCGGGATGAACAACTGACGGAAAGTGAGCTTGGCGGTCTCCATATTGGACGCGCCCGACAGGCGCGCCGCGGCCATGGTATTGATATTTTGCACCGCATGGCTGACGCCGATGGCAAAGGTCAGGAAGGGCACCAGAATCGAATAGGGATCGAGTCCGAAGCCGAGCATGTGGACGATGCCAAGCTGCCAGATCACAGCCAGCGAGCAGCAGAAAATGGTGACCGTGGTGCTGCGCCAGCAGCGCGAGTAGACCAGCAGGATGACGATGGTCAGCACGAAGGTCATGGCAAAAAACAGGCCGATGGCCTTGGCGCCGTGAATCAGGTCGCCCACCACCTTGGCGAAGCCGGTGATGTGAATCTTGATGTCCTTATTCTCGTATTTGGCCCGGATCAGGCTTTCCAGGCGGTCGGAAAACAGACCGTAGTCAAGCTTGGCGCCGGTGTCGGGGTCTGTCTCGAGCAACGGCACCAGCACGATCGAAGACTTGCCGTCGGCCGCTACCAAACTGCCGATCTTTCCCGAACGTACAACGTTGGTGCGCACCTGGTCCAGCATTTCGGGACTGCCGTCAAAGCCCTGCGGGATGATCTGCCCGGCGTCCATGCCGTTCTCGGTGACTTCCATCCAGATCACGTTCGGCGTCCACAGCGACTTCATGTTGCCGCGGTCAACCCCGGGGATGTAGAACACCTCGTCGGTGATCTTCTTCAGCGTGTCGAGATATTCCTTGCTATAGATATTGCCGCTCGTACTCTCGACCGCGATGCGCACGTTATTGCCCAGCGGACGCAGCTCGTTCTCGTACTTGAGGTAGTTGGCGATGTAGGGGTGGAAGATGGGGACCATCTTCTGGAAGCTGGCGTCCGGACGCAGCTTGGTGGCTTGCCAGGCGAACAGAACCGAAGCCAGCGCGAACAGGATCAGGACGACGATGCGGTGGCGGAACAAGCGTGGCTCGAGGAAGTGCTCGACCATGCTCATCTTGTCGTGCGCGGCAACTTCGGAGTCAATTTCCTCGGGCCGATTTTGATTGTTGTTGGTATTCATGATGCTTAGTTGACCTTTCCGCTACCGCTGGCCGATACAAAATGGACGCCGCTTACGCCCGACAGCGCGAAGTTGGCGCCGGCTGCCTGCGCCACGCCGGCAATTTCCAGGCCGTTGCTCGGCAGCAGCACGCTGAAGCTGTGGCCGTGATCGCTGCTCTTCAGCAGGCTGCCGTCCTGGGTGGCCAGCACGATGCTGCCATCGGCGCATAGAACGCCGCCGATCAGATTCTTGTGGGTGACGGCCGGCAGTTCCTGCCAGGTGATTCCCGCTTTGTCACTTTCTTTACCGCTACTCAATAGCGTATGGCCGCCGAAACCGAAGGCCAGCAAATCTTCCGTGCCGCCTTCGCCGGCTACACCGATGACGCCATAGAGCTGGCCCTTGTAGCCAGTCTCCAGCGTCTGCCAGGTGGCGCCGTTGTCGCGCGAACGGTAGACCTTGCCGCCTTCGCCGGCAATCACGAGCGTGCCGCCGGCAGTGCCGGCGATCGCGTTGTAATGCAGGCCGTCGCTGTTGTGCAGACGGCCCGCAAACGATTCCCAGACCTTGCCGCCGTCGGCAGTATGTAATATCTGGCCGTAGGAGCCAACCAGGTAACCGTCGCTAACGTTCTTGAAATACACGCCGAGCAAAGGGCGCGAAGGGCCGAATTTTGCGCCGGCCTGAACGTCGCCGACGGCGTTGTCGGCGGCATCGGCTGCAGCTTGCGCAGCCTGCTTGGCGCTAGCTGGCGCCGCATCGAGCGCATGATGCGCTTCGTCGGCGACCTTCTGCAGGTCGCCCAGCATCAGCGTATTGGCTTGATTGCCGTCGAAGCGCTTGCTCCAGCTCAAACCGCCATCGCTGGTCGACAGAGCGATACCGTCGTGACCGACCGCCCAGCCGTTCTTGGGATCGATGAATTGCACAGCTGTGAGATTGACCGAGACCGGCACCTTGGCCTGGGTCCAGCTTTTACCCTGATCGTCGGAGTAAACAATGACGCCATGCTCACCCACCGCAACCAGGCGCGTACCGGCCTGCACTACCGACAATAGCGTAGCGTGAGCGGCGCGGCTGGTCATCAGCGCCGGCTGCTCGAGCGGGTCGTTCGATCCACCCGCGTTGGCTTGGGCCGCGTTCACCGACAGCAGGCAGGAAGCCAACAACAATGCCGGTCGCACCGTCGTCAAGATTCCGGTCAATTTCATGTTTACTCTCCGATCCTCTTTCTTTGTACGTCCCCACGCAACGATTGCGGGAGAACGCAACGCCATCGTGCGCTGGCAAGCGGACGATGGCGTATTTTGCACTGTACAGCCAAGACTACAGCTAGCACTACCATAAAAAAACGCCCCCCCAGCTTCGAAGGGGCGCAAGGAGACAACTACATTTCTACTTAGTTGTTCAACTTTCTAGTCTTGACATCAATTGCTCAGGCGACGCAGGTTATCCGCCGTGAAATAGGTCGAATCGACCTTGTAGTTAAAGCGCGACGGCTTTTCCTGGTTGGTCAAGCCCTGCACCAGATAGCGGCGTGCCTGCAAGTCGTAGATCGTCTCGCCGGACAACCACAAGGTCGGCACGTCGTAGAACTGCATCGCCTCGACTTCGTGCACGCGCCACAGTTCGCCACGGCCGTCATAGGCGTCGGTGTGGGCGATCTGCCAGCTGTCCTCATCCACATAGAAGGTACGCTTGGCATAGACATGACGCTTGCCCGGCTTCAGCGTCGCTTCCACCACCCATACGCGGTGCGGCTCGTAACGCACCAGGTCCTGGTTCAGATGGCCCGGCTTGATGATGTCGGCGTACTTCTCGCTCTTGCTGTTCAGCTTGTAGTTGTTATAGGAAATATACATTTCCTTCTTGCCAACCAGTTTCCAGTCATAGCGGTCCGGTGCGCCGTTGAAACCGTCGTAGTCGTCAGTGGTGCGCAAGCCGTCTGCGCCCTGACCCGGAGAATCATAGGCGATATCCGGCGCACGCATCACGCGACGCTGACCCGGGTTGTACAGCCAAGCCTGACGCGCTTCCTTGACCTGGTCGATCGGCTCGATCACCAGCAAATCTTCACCGGCCACGGAAGACGGGCCGGTGATCAAGGCCATGTAGGAGAACAGGCGGTTCGGCTCCGGGTTGGCGGTGGAAGCTGCCATCAGGAAGTTCTCGGTGACGGTCACCGGCGTGAAATTGCCGTTGGCTTGCACCGGGAAGCCGGCCGAGAAACGCTCGAAGCTGTTGCCGCGATAGCGCATCACGTGGTTCCAGATGACTTCGACGCCGCTCTTCGGTTCCGGGAACGGCACCGTGGAGTGGGTCGCACCCGTGACGCCATTGCCGCCGCCGGTCAGACTGATCTTGCCGGCTTCCGCCTTGACGTTGTCATACACGCTTTGCGGGTAGGCAGCCGTACGATGGCTCGGATACACGTTCATCTTGTAGTCCGGGAAACGCTTGAGCATTTCCATCTGGCCGGGGGTCAGCTTGTCCTTGTACTGCGCCATGTTGGCGGCAGTAATCGTGAACGAGGGCTTTTCGCTGGCGAACGGATCGGCATAGCCTTTCTTCGGATCAAAGCCGGCCGGAGCCTTAGTCAAGCCGCCGTCCCAGGCGGGAACCAGGCCGTCGGCGCTACCGGCTTTTTCGGCGCCCATCGGCGTCAGATCCGCGGCAGCCGCGGCAGTCGCGGCAGTTGCAAAGGCAAACGCCATCAGTGCCATCAATGGCTTACTGGCCAATTTCATGTGTTTCATTAGATCGTCTCCTGATTGCTTTATTAGAAGTTGATGCCGCCCACGATGGCGATGTTGTCGCGGTCATGCAAGACATCGTAAGTCGCATCGTGGTTGAAGGTCGTATAGGTGATTTGCGCGTAGTACTTGTTGTTGTAGTCGGCACGCATCGTCAGACCCAATACTTCACGGTTCTGGCTGAAAATACCGTCAGCCGAATAGCCGTGCACGTCCTGCGACCAGAATACGCGCGGCTTCAGGTTCCAGCCGGCGATCACGTCCGGATAGCTGAGTTCGGCCATCACGCGGTAACCCCAGTCCGACGGTGTGTCGAAGCCGGTGGCGTTGCAGTATCCCTGCGACGCGCCAGGATTATTCAGGATCGCACACACGGCACCACCGCCCGGCGTACCCGGATTGGCATAGCCGTAGGCGAAGCCACGACCGTAACGCAGGTTGCCCGGCGTATTCGGATCACTGATGCCGCTCCATTTCTCAATGCCGATTTCACCAACCAGGGTCAGCGATTCGGCGCCGGCCACTTGCGAGAACACTTTCGAGGTATTGGCCTGGACTTGCACCTTATTGTGCAAATCATAGCCCTTCAGGATGGTGCCCATCGGGACGGTAGCCCAGCTTGCCAAGGGACCGGCGTTGCCATTGAGTGCTGCGCCAGTGGCACCGAGAGCCTTGCCCAGCAGGGGATTGCCCATTATATAACCGACGACCATATCGCCCGGGTTAAGCTGTACCGGCACATCCTTGGAAATGCTAACTTCGCCGCCGACCGCCCAACCGCCTATTGTCGTAGCAGCGCTAATGCCAAATTCCTTGATGGTCGAACCGGAGTAGTCCCAGCCGGCCGTCACCGGCGTCACCAACGGCACCAGGTTACCCAGCGCTTGGGCAGCTGCGCCCAGCTGTTTGGCACCAGCTGCGGCGGCTTGCGCACCGGCGGCATATTGAGCGGCGGCCGCAGCGTTGCCGGCAGCAGCAGCGGCTTGGGCCGCTTGAGCAGCTTGACCAGCCTGTGTAGCCAAGCCCTGTGCCTTGCCGGCCACACCACCGAGCAGCGCCAACAAACTGGTAACCGGCGCGCCGTTGAAAGTACCGGAGAAGAACGACTGTGGATCTGCGGTGGCTACGCGGTACAGATCGAGATCCGGTGTGCGCGGGTTATAGGCCGCAGCATAGAAACCAAAGTCGGTCTCGATCGAGTCGGCATAGTAGTGCAGCGACAAGCCCGCCTGGCCGCTATTCTTGGCCTTGATGTCGGGTTGGGAACCGACCCTGAAATTCGGTGCATAGTTCGGCACGCCGAGTTGGGCCATCAGTCCGGTCAACGGCGTCAAGCCGTTCAACTGTGCATATTGGTTGGTACCAGTCGAATCGCCAAGCAGCGGTCCGGAGGAGCCTCCGCAGTTGTAGATGTCGCTGATGGACCAGTAGGTTCCGCAACCCGGCAGCACGCTCTTGACCCAGGTGAACTGGTAGAAGCCTTCCAGGCTCAGGCCGTCGCCCAGGCCCCAGTTGGCGTCGATCTGCGGGATCGGCAACAGCGCGTCCTTGATGGTTGCGCCAGGCGTGACCAGCGCTTGATAGTTGAAGGCGCCGAACGAGTTGATGCCGGGGATGAACAGGCTCTCACCCCAGTTGACCACTTGGTCACCGAGCTTGACATTGAGCGGCTTGCCTTCGATAGGCTCGAAGTTGCCGAACACGTAGGCGTTGGTCAGCACCGCGTCTTCAAACTTGGTGCCAGGATAAAAGCCCGAGTCGTTGAGCTTGGAATTCGGGACATAGCCGTTGTTCATGTTGCCGCGGGCCATGTTATGCGTCTCGAGCGTTTCGTCATACCAGGCGCGCGCGCCGAGCACAAAGCCGAGGTTGTCGTGCTTCAACTGCACTTCGCCGTTGATGGTGATCGGGGCGGAGATCGAAGCGCCCTTGCCGAAGTTGAGGTCGCCGACCTGATTGCCGTCACCGGCACGGCCATAGCGGCCGCCGTTGTTATAAACCGGGCTGTACAGCGCCGGGTCAGGATTGGTGGTACGCCAGGCATCGCCGAACGAGAGCCCGGCTGACCATTGACCCTGGTCCCCGTTATCTAGCGTAAAGTTTTCCGCTGCAGCCTGCGGCGCATATGCCAGGCTCATGGCGGCCAATGCCAGGCCGCATGCCTGTACCATCGTGCGTGGTCGTAGCATCCCGCCCTTGTGTTTCTTGTCCTGCTGATTTGCTTGGTCCATCCTGCCCCCTCTAGTTATTAAAATTCACTTCAAAATTGCGCTTGTAGTTCATTCCAACACTTTTGTTTTTATTCTTTCGTCATTCCAATCTTGCCGGTTTTAGCGTCAAAACCGTCGCTGACGGCGGGATCTGCCGTCGCCGATACAACCAAGTTCGTGCATTGGGAAATACATCTGATCGGTGCAAGTCACTGTAGCGCAAAAGAATGCTCATTTATCATGAGTGTTGCAGACCGCCTACAGTAACCCCCAAACATTTTTTCAAGCCGCTTATGGCAGATATTCCTCAATGCAATCCGACATCGACAGATTTAGCCCCGGATGACCCAATGCTGGGCATCGCGCCGCCGCATTTAGGCAACGGCGCAATTTAAATTTGTGCATGGCAGCAAGAATCAGCCGCAAATTGCAGGCGCTGATTCTCGCTCGAGATCGAAATTCCGGATTCCGCCAGAGCAACAGATACTGGCAAGAACAGTTGAGGGCCGCGACAAGACAGGTCTGTCGCAGTCATGGTGGACTATTTTAAACAACATACTGCATGTCTCCTTGGCAACTCGTCGTCGTCATTTCGATCGCGCGTTGCGCGCCATCGTGGAAATTCTTGAAGTGATTTCCTTGCTTTCGATTGTCAGCAGACTAAGACAATTACGCTTGTCATTTTTAGACAATCGTTTGTCATTCCGCGAACATTCGTTCGAATTGACGTATTTCTGAAACAGGCAGCACGATGCATTGGGCGCCGAACGCATACCACTCTGCGACCACCATTCGTCGCAATCCAATAAGAGTTGAGATATGGCGGTGCCAAGGCACCCATGCTGCGGCTGCGCAGGCCCGCAAATGGCGCCTGTGCTGTGGCGGTCGGGAAAGCTTTAGAACTCTTCCCAGACGTCGGCACTGTTGCCGGCAGCATCGGTCGAATTGACCATGGCGGCGCCACGGGTCGGTGCGGCGGATTCTCCTTCCACGGATTCGGCCTCGACCGGCTCGACCACCCGCAATTGCGTCGGGCGCGCCGCCGGAGCTGCCGCCAGCCCATTTTTCGAAACAGAAGGCCGTCCCGCGGCGCCTTGCGCCTCATTCAGTTTGAATACGCCAACTACCTGAACCAGGGTTGCCGCCTGATCCTGCATCGACGCCGCAGCGGCAGCCGCTTCTTCCACCAAAGCGGCATTTTGCTGGGTCACGCTATCCATTTCGCCGATGGCCTTGTTGACTTCCTCAATGCCGGCGGTCTGTTCGGTGCTGGCCGCCGTAATTTCGCTGACGATGTCAGTCACGCGGCGGATGCTCGCCACCACCTCGTCCATGGTGCTGCCGGCCTGGTCGACCAGCTTGCTGCCGGCCCCGACCTTTTCCACCGAGTCGCCGATCAATTCCTTGATTTCCTTGGCGGCTCCGGCGGAGCGCTGAGCCAGGTTGCGCACCTCGGCCGCCACCACGGCAAAACCGCGTCCCTGTTCGCCTGCACGCGCCGCTTCCACGGCGGCATTCAAGGCCAGGATGTTGGTCTGGAAGGCAATGCTGTCGATGACGCTGATGATGTCGACGATCTTCTTGGCCGAGTCGTTGATCGATCCCATTGTATCGACCACTTGCGACACGACGGCGCCACCCTTGACCGCCACCTCCGACGCGGTTTGCGCCAGCTTGTTGGCTTGGCGCGCATTGTCGGCATTCTGCTTCACGGTACTGGTCAATTCTTCCATCGAAGAAGCCGTTTCTTCGAGTGCGCCGGCTTGGGCCTCGGTACGTGCCGACAAGTCCATGTTGCCGCGCGCGATTTCATGCGAGCCGGTGGAGATGGTGTCGGTGGCATTGCGCACTTGTGAAACGATGGTGACGATGCTGTCGCGCATCGCCTTGATGGCGAACAGCAGGCTGGCGCTGTCGCCGGACTTGATGTCGATCGCGGTCGTCAGATCGCCTTCGGCAATGCGCCCGGCAATTTCCACCGCTTCATGCGGTTCGCAGCCAAGTTGCTTTAGAAGGACGCGCGTAATCCACACTGCCAAGGCTGTACCGACCGCCATATTCAGCAGGGCAAAGAACAGCATGGAGCCACGTGCCTCGTTGTAGGATTTGACGGCGTCCTCGCGATGGACTTCGGCCTGCTGGTGGCTGTACTCAACGCTGGCCTTAAGCGCGTCACGTGCTTCATTGTTGGCTTTGAAGTTGTCGCCGTAGTACAGGTAATCGGCCAGATCGTCCTGCTTGGCCGGATCGGTGCCCGCGTTCTGATTCATATCCAGCAGCTTGCGGTGCGTTTCCATGTAGGCCGCGAACTTGGCGTTGAATGCATCGCCAAAAGCCTTGGCCTTGGCCTCGCCGCCCACTACCTTCATATAGGCGTCGCTATTCTTTTTAAGTTCGGCAACCGCCTCGTTGAACGCATCCTCCTCTTTCAGAGCCCCCTGCGGCGACAACGAAGAGTAGCGCAGTTCCGAGCGCCGCATGGTTTCGAGCGCAGACGACATATTCGCCATGGCGCGTACCGCCAACAGCGTATTGGTCGAAACGAATTCATACGAATTCTTCATCAAACTGGTTTGCCACAGACTGACTACGCCCAGCGTTACGGTCAAGATGAGCGTGGCGCCAAACGCCAGCGCGAGACGAGTGCCGATTTTCAGATTGAGGGTGTTCATGACGATTGACAAGATGACTGGCTAGTTATTATGAGCAATACTTCCCCGGGGACTCTTACACAAGAGCTTGGAAAGAATAGCGCGAACCTCATGCGCAAGCCAGAAAACTTGCGCATGTCCGGAAATATTTACTACTTGCATGTTGACGATGCACAACAGTTTTAGCATTTCCAGACGGAAGCATGCTGTTGTGTATACAAGCGTCCGTTAAGCAGTCGGCAACTGGTAGTCCTTGAATTGCTGACGCAAGCCAAGCTTGTAAATTTTGCCAGTAGCGGTAAGCGGCAAGGCGTCAATGAACACGACATCGTCGGGCGTCCACCATTTGGCGATCTTGCCTTCCAGGTAGGAAAGCACCGTGCTCTTGTCGAGCTCGGCACCCGGCTTTTTTACACAAACCAGGAGCGGGCGCTCCTGCCATTTCGGATGCGAGACGCCGATCACCGCCGCCATGGCAATGCCGGGGCAGCCGACTGCGACGTTTTCCAGATCGATGGAAGAAATCCATTCGCCGCCGGACTTGATCACGTCTTTGGAACGATCAACCAAAGTAATGTAGCCATCGTCGTCGATTACGGCGACGTCGCCGGTATCGAAGAAACCTTCTTCGTCGAGGATTTTTCCGCCCTCACCCTTGAAATAGCTATCGACGATCCATGGCCCGCTGACCAGCAGTCTGCCGCGCGCCTTGCCGTCGTGCGGCAGGCGTTGGTTGTCTTCATCGACGATCTTGAGCTGCACGCCCCATACGGCGCGCCCCTGCTTCATCTGGACGTCGTAGCGCTGTTCGGCCGGCAGGTGCTGGTGCTTGGGCAGCAATTGGCAGACTACGCCGAGCGGGCTCATCTCGGTCATGCCCCAGGCGTGCAGCAGGAAAGTGTCGAACTCGCGGTCGAAGCGCTCGATCATCATGCGCGGCGCAGCCGAGCCGCCGACCAGCGCCGTCTTCAGGCACAAATCTTCGCGCGGCTTGAGGCTATTGGCGTCCACATATTGGAACAGCATTTGCCACACGGTCGGCACGCCGGCCGCAAGCGTCACGCGCTCGTCGCGCAGCAGTTCGTACATGCTCTTGCCGTCCATATGTGGTCCCGGCAACACCAGCTTGGTGCCGGTCATGGCCGCAGAATATGGCAAGCCCCACGCGTTGACGTGGAACAGCGGCACCACCACCAGGATGGTGGCATTGGCCGAGGTGTTCATGATGTCGGGCAAGCCGCCGACGCAGGCGTGCAAAATGGTGGAACGATGGGAGTACAGCACGCCTTTCGGGTTGCCCGTCGTGCCCGAGGTGTAGCACAGCGAGGACGCGGTGCGCTCGTCGAATTGCGGCCAAGTGAAAGCGGGGTCGGCCGGAGTGTTGTCGATCAGCGCCTCGTAACTGCCCAGGTCGCGGATCTTCGGCGCGATTTTATCCAGTGTCGCTTCCGCAGCCATGGCGTAGAAGCGTTTTACGTGGCCAAAACGTTCTTGCATCTTTTCGACGATGGGCGCAAACGTCGTGTCGAAGAACAGGATTTCGCCTTCGGCGTGGTTGACGATATAGTCGAGATGCTCGGGGGACAGGCGCGGGTTGATCGTATGCAGAACCGCACCGAGGCCCATCACCGCGAAATACAGTTCGACGTGGCGATGCGTGTTCCACGCCAGCGTCGCCACCACGCTGCCCTTCTTCACGCCCTGCTTTTCCAGGGAAATAGCGAGGCGGCGCGCGCGCTGCCCTATTTCGCGCCAATTGGTGCGGTGAATAGTGCCTTCAACGGTTTTCGAAACGACTTCGACTTCAGGATGGAAACGCTCTGCGTGTTCCAGCAATGAAGAAATCAACAACGGCTTGTCTTGCATCAGTCCCAGCATTTTTGCCCCCGATTCCAGCAGTCTTTATTGGAGTTTGCAGGTTTGCGTCCGCAAACCTGTTTTCAAAATCGCTCATTTTGGTTTCAAGCCTGCCAAAAAGCTTGTTATTTTCAGACATTCGACAGTCATTCGGCGACAACAAAAAGGCGGCCGTTGGCATCGCGCCACACGACCGCTCGTCAGTCCAAGAATTGTTGTCAATGGGTATACGTCTCCGACCGAATCCATGCAACCGGATCCGGTCAGACGCCGCAAGCGCGACACTTCTTACTGATATTGCACGTGCAGGTCGCGTATCTTGCCGTTGAACGCGAATGGCGCGCGGTCGAAGTAATCGAGCGACACCGGCGAACCGCGGCTCAAGCCGACGTTGAACGTGCCCGTGGCGGAGAGCGCGACCGGCGCCGTACCCGGTACTTCGCCATGCGCGACATCCTTGCCGTTGATGCGCAGCGTCACGTCGGCCGGGCCGGCCCGCTTGAACGAACTCTTGTCGAATTTCACCTCGATCACGTCGTGCCCAGCCGGCAGCGCTGCGCGTATCTTCGTCCGCGTCAATCCAAAGTCATTGTACTCATAGTTCAGCACACCGTTCATCGCGTACAGGCTGACGCCGCCGCCGACATCGCCAACCGAGTACAGCACGCCGTTGGCGTTGGCCGGGACCTCGGCGTCGACCGTCACGAAATGGCTGCGCGACCACATGTTCGGCGCCGCGAATTCCGGCAGGCGCGGCGTCTGCGTATTGAAATGCCAGTCGCTCTGCGGGCTCTGCTTCGGGCTCATGGCGCTGTCGATGATGACCTTAAAACTGGCGCCGACCGGGTTGACGTGGTTGGCTTTGGCGTCCTGCTCGAACTTGTGCTTCAACTCGGCCAGCTTGGCCGGATTGACCGCCGCCAGGTCGTTGGCCTGGCTGTAGTCCTTGTGCAGATCGAACAATGCCCATTGGTCATTCTCGGGCTTCCAGCTCATCCAGCCGAAGGTGTCGCCGAACCAGCGCCAGCCGGTGACGATGCTGAGCTTGGCCGGCCAGCTCAACAGGAAGGACTGGTCGGCCAGCCACGGTTTGCGCGGACCGAACACGGAAGCCATCCAGCCATCGGCATACTCGCCGCGGCTGCCCATGATTTCAAAATACTGCTGCGGCTTGCGGTTCGCAGCCTTCGGGTCAGCGAAGGTGTAGGTCATGCTGATGCCGTCCATCCTGTCCTGACGCGTGCCGTTGACAACGGCCGGCGGCGTGATGCCGAGAGCGTCGTAAATGGTCGGGGCGATGTCGTTGACGTGGTGGAATTGGGTACGGATGGTCTTGTCCGGCGCAATCCGCTTTGGCCATGAAATGGCCAGCGGGGTACGCGTGCCGCCGAAATAGCCGGCCACCAGCTTGGTGCCGATGAACGGGCTTTCCCCAGCCCAGGCCCAACCGGCGCTGTAGTGCTCTTCGAGCTTGGGGCCACCGAGTGCATCGAGTCCGCCATAGGTCTGGTTGAGAGCTTGCATATGCTGTTGCAACGTTGTAGTGACGCCGTTCAAGCCGACCAGGTCATTGATCGCGCCTTGCATGCCCTCGGACGAAGCGCCGTTGTCGGAGAACACGTAAAAGATCAAGGTATTGTCGCGCAGACCCAGTTTCTCCAACTCGTCGACCACCTTGCCGGCCTGCGCGTCGGTGTGTTCGAGGAAGCCGGCATAGACTTCCATTTCGCGGGCGTGAAATTTCTTTTCCTCGGGAGTCATCGAATCCCAGGCCGGCAGGTCTGCCGGGCGCGGCGTGTTGACCGTGTCCTGCGGTATCCAACCGATTGCTTTCTGGCGCGCGAAGGCGCGGGCGCGGTACGCATCCCAACCGCTATCGAACTTGCCCTTGTACTTGTCGGACCATTCCTTGAACACCTGGTGCGGCGCATGCACGGCACCCGGCGCCCAGTACATGAAGAACGGTTTGTTCGGCTCGGATTTTTCATGCTCGTCGAGCCAGGCAACCGCCTTGTTCGCCAAATCTTCGGTCAGATGATATTTCGGATCGTTCGGCGGTTCGACCGGCGTGGTGTCGTTGTACAGACTGGGATGGTATTGATCACCCTCGCCGCCCATGAAGCCATAGAAGTGGTCGAAACCGTAGCCGGTAGGCCAATGCATGAACGGGCCGGTCGGCGTGACCTCGTGCGTCGGTGTGTTGTGCCACTTGCCGAACGCCACCGTGCGGTAGCCCTGCGTACGCAGGATTTCGGGAATGGTCGCGGTGCTGTCCGGAATGATGCCGTTGTAGCCAGGATCATCGGCCGAGGCCATTTCAGTGATGGTGCCGTTGCCGGCGTGATGATGGTTGCGCCCGGTCAGCAGCGAAGCGCGCGTGGCCGAACTGATCGCCGTCGTATGAAAAGCGTTATAGCGGATGCCGGAATCGGCGATGCGCGAGAAGGTCGGCGTGTGGATTTCGCCACCTACCGTGTCCGATTGTGCGAAACCTGCATCGTCGAGCAAGATGATCAGGACATTGGGTTCGGACAACGCCTGCGACATCTGCGACTTCGCTGGCTCGCCTGCATTTGCAGCCTTTGCTGCATGCTTGCCAACAGCACCGTTTCCAGTCGTATTGTTGTTTAAGCTGTCGCCGGCCATTGCTGTGCCGGCAATGCCGCTTACCGTAAGTACGCCCAGGGAAAGAAGTGTGCCTGCTTCCGCAAAAATTGCCCGTTGTCGCATCTCTATCTCCGGATCATGCAATGCAAGAATAAACTGGGAGGCTACAAATAGCCAATCACTTTAGCGGCCTTGATGGTCACAAAGCGCACCAGGCCCACTGAAATGCGCTTGACATGATACGCCAGCGCAGCGCCCGGTCCGGTCAGACAAATGTCCTGCCCCTTTTGCGTGGCGCGCACGATGTCTTCGGCCACCACGCTCGGATCGCAGCCCTTGCGTTGGTAATACGCGCGCAGCTTGGCGATCTGGCTTTCGGGGAACGACGCCGCCACTTGCGAACCGGTCGTGGTGATTGCCGTATTAATGACGCCGGGGCATACCGTCGTCACACCGATCTGCGTGTCATGCAATTCCATTTTCAGCACTTCGCTGAAACCCGCCACGGCATACTTCGACGCAGCATACGCCGCCATCGACGGCGCAGGGTAGTTGCCGGCCGAGGATGCCACGTTCAATACCTGCCGTGCGCCACCCGCCGCCAGCATGTGCGGGATAAAGTAACGGCAGCCATGAACGACCCCCATCACGTTAATATCCATCACGCGTCGCCAGTGGGCAAGATCGCTCTGCAAAAACAAGCCGAGGTAGGCAATGCCTGCATTATTGAGCAACACGTCGATGGCGCCGACCTTTCCGTGCACTTGCGCGGCGAACTCCTGCATGGCCGCTTCGTTCGACACATCGACGACGTAAGTCAGGCATGCAACACCGAGCGATTCCACTTCCCGTTTCAGGGTTTCCAGCGGCGCCGGGTGAATATCGGAGGCGACGATGTGCGCGCCGCGCTTGGCGAACGCAAGCGCTGACGCGCGGCCGATCCCCGAGCCGGCTCCGGTAATCAATACCTGTTTGTTGCGTAGATTCCGAACAGCCATCTTTCCATTACCTTTCCATGAAAAAAGGAAGGCGAGCGCGTTCAAAGCCCGCGCTCACCCAAAGGTCTATCGACCGCTCATTTTCCCTTGGCGGCCAGGATCGCCGCCTTGTCCTTGTCGCCGCCATCGGGGTCAAAGCACATGAACGAATCGAGTCCATCTTCGGTGCCATAGGCTGGCAGGTTGGAAGTGCTGTTGCAGACCCGACCGTCCTTGGTGAAGACCAGGTCGCGCAACACCGTCACGCGCGTCGGGCTCGGGTAGCTGATAAACCGCTTGGTCGACGGAATGAAACGCAAGATGCGATCCGAAGCGTTGGCCGTGATCCAGATATCGCCGGTGACAGGATGCACGTTCAGCGCGTACGGCACTTCGTATTCGCCGTCGGCCAATACCGGCAATTTGTACGATTCGAAAGTCTTTCTCTCAGGATCGAAACGCATCAAGCCGCTCTCGTCGAACGCCGGAATCCACAATATGCCGTTACGGTCGAAACGCGGGCGGCGCGGCCCTTTCATCGGTGTGTCATATTCGGTGACTTGTAGCGTCTTCGGGTCGATGCGGCCGATCTTGTTCACATACAGTTTGGCATACCAGATGCTGCCGTCTTTGGGATCGACGTCGATGCCGTACGGGAAATTCAAGACGTCGTGCCCCAGGAACTTATGCGTCGAAATGTCCAGCGGCAGGTTCTTGTGGGGGAACCAGTTCGCGACGTGCATGATGGTCGGCAGCAGCATGTCGGTAACCCAACGGACCAGGCCGTTGGAAGGCAGACGGATGACCGTGAACTTTTCCGTCTTCGGATCGAAACGCGCCACTTGGTTAGACACCACGTTGGTGAACCAGACGATGCCATCCTGGTCCATGCGGATCGTATGCGGATACAGAACGTCGCCCGGCACCGGGTACAGCTTGAACGCCTTGGTCGCCGGATCGAACGAGGCCAGTGTCGACGACAAGGCATTGGTGATCCAGATGCGGCCGTCCTTGCCTTGTGCCATCGAGTGCGGACCGTGCTTGCCGGTGAAAATGCCGATCGGCAAAGTCATACCCGCGAACATGCCGCCAGCCGGCAAATTGATGTCCGGTTCCGGATAGCTATCGATTTTTCCGGTCTTACGGTCGAGCACCCAGACCACGTCGTGGCCTTCATCGGTGCCGTACAGCTTTTGATCTTCGCCGACGTCGGTGTCATGGATAAAGGTCATGGCGTCGCCGACCAGCCATTGCTCGACCTTGGCATGCGTCAATTCCGGCGTGACGCCGTAATCGAGTACGGTATCGACCGGCTTGCCGTCGAAGCCGCGCGCCAGGACATTGGCAAAGGTCTTCGCCTCACCCTTACTCAGCATGGCGAAATAGCCTTGCATGCGGTCAAGGGTTTGCGTCCAGGCATCTTCGCTACGCGCGCTGCGGGTCAAGGCATTGCCGACCTGGTGGCAATAATTGCATTGGCTGACGAAAGGCGTGCGTTGTTCCGCGCTGGCCCAAGGCAACTTGGCGGTGTGGGCCGAGGCAGTCAACGCGTCAGAACGTGCCTGCGCCGAAGCAAAGTGCTTCACGGTCAGATTGACGGTAGAGACCTGGTCGGCCGCGAGTTGCACCGTGGTTGTGGTGTCCTCGAAATTCGCCAAACGCGCACGCACGTTGAGCTTGCCGCCGAAATCGGTATGGATGGCATAGCTGCCGTCGGCCCCGGTGTAAACGGTTTCCTTGCGGTTGCCTGCTTCGTTGAAGACAGTCAGCATGGCGCCCATGACGGGCGCGCCGTTCTCGGTCGTGATCGTTCCCGTCAGCGAAGCCGCGTTTGCCATGGGGGCGAAAAGCGCGGGCAACGCGCAAATGATGGCGCTCTGGATGGCGCCAACTGCGAACAGTCGTTTGAATTGCATGTCGGTTCCTTGTCGAATTGGTAAATGCCGTGCAGTCCGGACAAAACTTCAGACGCCTCGCGACTGAAACCAGTCGGGCAGCGTTTTGCCGAAATGAAAGGAAGCGAGCAAAGGAATAGCCAGGGCCGCCATCAACGGGCCGCCACTCACCATGTTGCCGATCAGCATGACACCAGCGATATCGAGCTTGGGCAAATGCAGCGCATCGCCGAGCCAAAGCGTCAAGATCAGGACGATGCCCGTCAATTGATTCAACTGCAGCACCCGCTCGAACAATTTGCGCGCAATGCCGCACCACAGCAGCACCGCTTCCAGCAACAGGCAAACTGAAGGCGCGTAATAAGCGCTGGCATACGTACCCATGTAAATCATGACGACGGCCGAGATGGTTAGCAGCGCCGCGTAGATTGCGGCTTGCGTCGGACGAATTCGCTCGTTCATTGGTATTGTCTCCACGGAATTGAAATAGTTGGAGCGTCAAGCCCCAGAACACGACATTTTGATTGCTGCCCCCTCTACCACGCTTGTCATTTGTGAACAATCGGCTATCATTCGGTGACGCCCAAACTAAAACCAGAGATAGAACTTGCAAGTCCCATCCCCCTCCGTGCCGGCGCGTTATTTTTCGCTGCTGTGCGACATACTCGATTCGATGGGAGCGGCCACGAGCGACATCCTCAAAGCTTCGCACATCGACCGGAAGGCGGTCAATCTTCCCGACGCTACGCTGACGTTGCACCAGGTGGATACATTCCTGAAGACGGCGGCGCAGGCCACGGGGCGCAGCGACCTTGCCTTTGAATTGGGAAGCAAAATCAGGATCAATTCGCATGACATCCTCGGATTCGCGCTGATAAGCTGCACCACGCTCGATCACTTGCTGCGTCTTTGTTCTCGCTACTACAGCTTGATGACGCCGGCCTTTACACTAAGCTATCGGCGCAACGGCGACAATGCCGAATTGCAGTTCAAGCCGGCACTGCCGCTGTCGCCGGACTTGCTGGCATTGCACCTGGAAGCCATTGCCGTGAGCGCGCACATGTTGTTCAGGAGCGTAATGCAGGGCCGCCCCCGCGCGTACGACATCTATCTGTCGATGGAAGCGCCTCGCCATCTGGCGCGCTACAAGGAATTGGGGCCGGTAAAACTCCATTTTGCATCGGCCGAGCTGCCGGGCATTCGCATCCAGATCGACGGCGCCCATCTCGATGCACCTTTGCCTCTTGCCAATCCGCAGGCCGTAGCCTTGGCGGAAGAGCGTTGCAAGACCTTGTTGCGCAACATCAATGAGCAGGGCAGCTGGACCGATTGGGTCAGCATGATATTGCGGCACGCCGAGGACTACCAGCCGACGTTGGAGGATTTGGCCAAGATCATCAACCTGACGCCGCGCACGCTCGACCGCTACCTGGTCAAGGAAAACACGACCTATCGCGACCTGTCGCTGCGCATCCGCAACCAGCGCGCCCGCCAACTACTCGACGACGGCAAACTGGCGGTCTCGCAAATCGCCTACCGGCTGGGATACTCCGACCTGGCCAATTTCAGCCGTTCGTTCAAGAAGGTGAACGGCATCAGTCCATCCGAATACAAGGGTCAGGCCGGGAACCGGGCAAACGCATAGAGCCGTTGCCCCTCCTATGGCACCACTGTCCAAGCGCCGCCGCCCTTTCAATGCGCGGCGGTGCGTTGCACGGCCGACGGCACCCAGTTGCCGTTCAGGACTTCCGGCTTCGGCTCGTACAGCCGCAAGGCCAGTTTGAACGGGCCGGATGGCGCCGGCAGCCAGTTCGCTTCATGCTCCACCCCCGGAGAATCAGTTTGAACCAGGATATCGAGCGAACCGTCCTCGTTGTATTGCATTGGGTCGCGGTCGCCGATGGCGTAGCGGCCGATCGGATTGGCGATGAAGAAACCTTTCTCGTTATACATGGTGAGTGACCAGAACGCTTTGGCAGGCGGCAGTTGCGCCTTGTCGAAATGGAGCCGATAGCGGTTCGCGCCGTCCAGTTTCTGTCCGTCCGCGTCGACGGTGGTCATCGGGTAGACCGCGTCGGCTGCCACGTTGGCGCCATAGCCGAGCAAGGTGACGATGGCTCGCAACGGATAGTTGGTGCCGTAGGCTCCGAGATTCAGTTGCTCCATCCAGCCGTTGCGCACGTTCAGCAGCATTTTATTCATCAGCTTGGTCACGCCGCCGAATGCAGCATGCGTAATCGGCCCCATGAGCGGCCCCATGGCGAGATCCCCTTGCGTGCCCGGCGCACGCGCATCGAACATCGCACGCACGAACCACACAGCATCTTCGAGCCCCCTTTGCTGCGAGGCGCTCAAGGCATCGAAGCGGAAAGCCTTGCCCGGCTCGATGCTAAGCGCCGCCAAGTTGGCCCGCATCGGCGCATCGGCCGCAGCGGGAGGGTTGTCTTTCATGAGTTGCGCCATGCGGCCGAAATACTCGCTTGCACCAAGTGCCGCCACCTGACTGACCACCGGGGTTTTGATGTCGACTGGCTTGTCTTCGACCTGCCCAGACGATACCGTGTCTTCCCCTTTTCCCGGCTCCGTCAACGGCGCCAACAGGTACTGGTCCTGAACTTGGTGGACTGCGTCATAGTCGGCTGCGCCGGCCGTATAGGTCCGGCCGATCAGCCAGGCAATATTGGTCGGGCTGTCGACGCGCGTGACGCCGGCCGGCAGGCTACCGCTCCAACCGGGCCCGACCAGCGCATAGGTGCGTTCAGCGCCGCCGTAATTGCGCGTGCCGAGCGAGGCGAAAGCATTGGACCATGCGTCGACCACTTCCATCAACACCCAGCGCCCGTGCATGTCGGGCAGGCGCAGCAGCATCGGCCCCTTGGACAAGTCCAGCCAGGCGATGCTGTACAAGGTATCTGCATTGGGCGCGACGACGTCGGTGAAACGATGGTCGGGAAATGTACGCCCATGCGCCAGATGGTTGACCAGCGCGCTGCCCATGCGGTGCGCGGCCTGCGCCTCGGGCGAGGTCATCACGCGCTCCGACACGTCGGCCGTTATCAGCGGATAGCCGTACAGATAGGCTTTGACGCCGCGTTCGAAGGCTAGCCATTGCGGGCCCTTCCAAGCAACAATGGCGACGGCGATTGCCGCCGCAATGGCAAACTTGTTGCGCACTCTTCTCTCCTTTTGCCCGCCTATTCGAGCGGGTGCCGATCAGTTCTTGCCGGCTGCGGCATCCGCCAACGGCTTCCAGTGAAACAGGCCGAACAGCAAGGTCAGCAAAACGCTGACTGCCAACGGTCCTTTATACAAGCGCAGGTGGCGCAGGAACACGACGGCTTCCAGAATATGGGCGACGACGAACAACGCCGCGAGAATCCGGGCTGGCGTCGCAATTACCGCCGGCAGGCTGATTACAAGACTGGCCAGGGCAACGGCATACAGTACAAGGCAAAACGCCTTCGAGGCAGCATTCATTGCGGGATTCCTTTCATCGTGAAGTAAGGTGGAGGCAGACGCTGCCGTCGAAACTTTCTCCACGCACTTTACAATTGACATTGGTTAATGTCAATATTGCGTCATATGGCTACTTCATCGTCTTCCAAACCGGCTCCCAGCCGCTCGTACCGCGGCGTCAGCACCGTCCAGCGCAAGGCCGAACGGCGCGAGCGCCTGATTCAGGCGGCGATCCAATGCTTCGGTCGCTACGGCTACCATTCGACCACGCTGAAATCGCTATGCGCCGAAGCCGGAATGACCGAACGCTATTTCTACGAGTCTTTCGCCAATTTCGATGAAATCCTGTGCTGCGCCTATCAACACGCCGCCCAAACCATTTTCGATATCGTGACGGCCAGCTTTGCCGAAACCGGTTCGGACCCGCTGACGCGCATGCGGCTGGGCGTGGACAGTTATTTCAAGGCCATTGCTTCGGACCCGGCACGGGCGCGCCTGGTCCTGATCGAAATCGAGGGCGCCAGCGACAATGCCAACCAGGTCTACCGGGACAGGTTGCGCACCTCGGCCGACATGATACGCAACGAAGTCATCGGGTCCCTCCCGGGCACCCCCGGCAACGGCTTGTCGATGGAGATTCTGTCTACTGCCATCCTCGGAGCGGTATATCAACTAGCCAAGGAATGGGTACTGTCGAACTTCAAACTGCCACGCGCAACCTTGGTGCGCAACGTCGAAGCGCTCGTGGCCGGTGTCCTTGGGCAATGGCAGGCGCCTTCGCCACCCCTAGTACATTCAACTGCGCGCTCAACCAGAAAGAAAAAGGGAGTTGCATGAATATCTTGCTGTCATTGGCAGGTTTGGCCGTTGCCGTCCTGGTCGCACTGATCCTGCTCGATCGGCTGTTTCCGGAAACAGCCGCACGCCTCGGTATCCGGCTGGAGCGTCGGCTTTCCGGACTTTATGAATACAGCGTCGCCATCCCCGGCTTCCATATCCCCTACCTGCAGGGCGGTGAAGGTGCTGAACGTGAAACCGTGGTGCTGATACACGGCTTCGGCGGCGACAAGGACAATTTCACCCGCGCCGCCCGTTTCCTCACGCCGCACTATCGCGTCATCTGCCCCGATCTATCCGGCTTCGGCGAAGCCAGCCGCGATTTATCGGCTAACTATTACATGGCCGATCAGGTGGAGCGGGTGCGCGCGTTTCTCGACCAACTCGGCATCCAAAAAGCTCACTTCGGCGGCAATTCCATGGGCGGCTTCATCGCCGCGCAATTCAGCGCCACTTATCCCGAGCGCGTCGCCAGCCTGTGGCTGCTCGACGCGGCCGGCACGCACGCCTCGCACGACACCCCGGTCTTTCGCCGTTATCTCGAGACCGGCGAGTCGCCGCTGCTGGTACGCAAGGAAGCCGATATCGCAGCGCTCATCAAGGCTGCCATGCATCGTCCGCCGTTCATGCCCCATTCGCTTCGCAGGACCGTGGCCAGGCGCGCTGTCGCCGACTACGCACTGCACAGCCGGATTCTGCCGCAACTGATCGCGTCGCCGCTGATGGAAACGCAATACCGTTCGCTGGCGACGCCTTGCCTGATCGTGTGGGGAGAGAAAGATGCCTTGCTCAGCCCTGCCGGCGCGGCAAGCTTCAAAGCACTGTTTACGAACAGCCGTGTCGACATGATGCCCGGCATCGGCCACATGCCGATGCTGGAAACGCCCAAACTCAGCGCGCAACGCTATCTTGAATTTCTGCGTGCCTTACCTGACACTTAGCTGCCGCCCGACTTAGAACTTGTCCGCAAATAGCCTGGGTAGGCCGGCGGGCGCTTCAGGCGCTCTGCGGCGTTGCAAATCCTCGCCACGCCACCGGGCATGACTGCGGTATTGCGCCTTGCATGGCATCCCGAATCACCTCACCATCCTCGGCCCTGCTATTTACAGACAAGTTCTTAGCCGGCAACCCCGTCCGCGGCTTCGCCGTCAGTCGCGAAATTGAAAAATTCATCGGCCGGCAAAGCCGGGGCCCACAGGAAGCCCTGCCCGAATTCGCAGCCCAGTTCGATCAGGCGCGCCAATGTCGCTTCGTTTTCGATGCCTTCCGCCACCGCTTCGAGCTTGAGGCTGTGCGCCATCTCGATGATGGCGCGCACGATCCCTTCGTCGTTGGCATTCTCGGTCAGGCGGCGCACGAAGGACTGGTCGATTTTCAAACGTTCGACTTCAAAGCGCTTGAGATAGCCAAGGTTGGAATAGCCGGTGCCGAAATCGTCGATCGAGAGACGAATGCCAAGCGCGCGCAAACGGACCAGCAAACCGCGCAAATGATGCGAATCGGCGATCAAGAGCGACTCGGTCAATTCGAGTTCGATACTGGACGGCGACAGGTTCCAGGACGCCAAGGCATTCATCACCTCGCGTTCGATATCGTCGCGCCGGAACTGGATCGGCGATAGATTGACTGCTACCGTCAAGTCGCTCAACCCGGCATTCTGCCAGCGCTTTGCCTGGCCGCAGGCTTCGTTCAAGACCCAGGCGCCGACTTCGTGGATCAGGCCGGAACGCTCGGCCACGGGGATGAACTTGGCTGGCGGTATGAAACCGAGTTCAGGGTGGCGCCAGCGGATCAGCGCTTCGGCGCCGACGATGCGGCCGGTCTTCAGATGGTATTGCGGCTGATAATGCAAGGCGAATTCGCCGCGCGCCAGCGCCGCACGTATGCCTGAGATCAAGTGCAGGTGCTCGATCACGCTGGTGTTCATTTCCACGTCGTAGAAGCGGAAGCCGTTGCGGCCGGAATCCTTGGCGCGGTACATCGCCATGTCGGCGCTCTTCAGCAGCGCATCGAAATCGTCGCCGTCTTCGGGGAACAAGGCAATGCCCAGCGAGCAGGTGGCGGACAGTTCCAGGCCGTTGATGTAGAACGGGCGCGCGAGCTGGTCGATGATCTTGGATGCGGTCGCGGCGGCGGCTTGGTCGTCGACCAGATCGCCCATCACAATCAGAAATTCGTCGCCGCCTTGGCGGCTCACAGTATCGGTCGAACGCACCGCATGCGTAAGGCGGTCCGCCACGTCGCACAACAATAGATCACCGGCAGCGTGCCCCAGCGAGTCGTTGACCGATTTGAAGTCGTCAAGGTCGAGATACAGCAAGGCAGCCGAGGTGTGGCTGCGGCGCGCATGCGCAATCATTTGTTCAAAGCGGTCGCGCGCCAGCAAGCGGTTGGGCAAACCGGTCAGCGCATCATGGTGTGCCAGGGTGTCGATGCGTGCGTGCGATTCGCGGATGCGTTCGTTCTCAGCTTCCAGGCGAGCCAAGGCGCTGCGCAGATCGCCGGCCATAAGCCAGACAAAAAAGGCAGTAACCATCAAAATGGCTACCACGTTGAACAGCGAATTCAGCGACACCGGTGGAACCTGGTTGACATGCCAGCCCTGCAGGTTGGCCAGGGTGATGATGCACAGCGCTGCCACGATGACCGAAAGCATGGTGAAAAATGCTCGTCGCGACGCAAACATGCCGGCAAACACCATGATGGCAGGGAAGGCACACAATGCCTCGTCACGCAGCCCCTGATGCTGGTAGACCAGGCTGATCATGGACAGGGTCAGCGTGGCCAGCATCAATTTGGCCGCGCGGTCGACGGCGTTGCGCCGGGTATACCACCAAGCCAGCAAGAGCAAGCCTGCCGACGCGCCCAATTGCAACGCGGTCTGCCAACCGCCGTCGAACATGGACATCGCGGCGCTCGCTACCGTGGCTGTCAGCGCCGCCAGAATAACTTGCACCAGACGACGCGGCTCCAATGCCACCGGCTTGCGCGCTCCCGTCCCTTCGGGCGCCTTGGGCGCTTGGTTCGATTCGAAAGCTTCGGTATCGGCTTGCACTGGCTGGGAGGCTCTGACGATGGGATGGGGATGTGCAAGAATAATACCTCCCCGAGACGATACGTGGCAAGACAGGCTCGTCCCCATGCTGTCGAATCGTCAAGATTGCGGACGCGACGGCATTCGGAAATCATTTTTCCTTGACTACCCGGTTCAATGCGCCGGCTTCCATCAGCGAAATGAGTCCCAGTATTGCTTGTCATCCGCCAGTTGCGTAATATCGTTTTGCCTGCACTCATATTCCATCCATTCACCACCGGCAAACATGAGCGAGCATAAGTCCCTGCCTGCCAAGGCAATCGTGCTGGGTGTATCGGCCGGCGGTGTCGCCGCGCTCAAGGCTTTGCTCGGCTCCCTGCCGGCGGACTTCCCTCTGCCCATCCTGATCGTGCAGCACACCGCGCCCGATTCCGGCAACATGCTGGCGCCACTGCTGAACGAAATGTGCGAAATCCGCGTCAAGGAAGCGGAGGAATGCGAGGCCATACAAGCAGGAACCGCCTACCTTTCTCCCGCCAATTACCACCTTCTCGTGGAATCCGACCATACCCTGTCGCTGAGCATCGATGCGCATGTGTCGTTCGCCCGGCCATCGATCGATGTCCTGTTCGAGTCAGCCGCGACTGCCTTCGGATCGGAACTGATCGGTGTCATTCTGACTGGCGCCAACTCGGACGGCAGCCAGGGTCTGAAAAAGATCAAGGAAAAAGGCGGCCTGGCTATCGTCCAGGATCCGGCCGATGCCCTGGTCGCCACCATGCCCCAGGCTGCACTGGACGCAGTGCGGGCCGATCATGTCGTCCCACTCGAGAAACTTGGCCCACTACTATGCGAATTGCTTGACAATTAAGCGCGAAAACGGCGAAAGTGTAGAGCCTACAAATCTGGAATCGCGCATGCAAAATCCAAGCAGCATCCCGATCCTGCTGGTTGACGATCTGCCTGAGAATCTGATCGCTCTGGAGGCATTGCTGTCCGAGCTTCCGCTCGAATTGGAAATCGTCAAGGCGAATTCCGGCGAAGAGGGCTTGCGGCACACCCTCAAGCGCGACTTTGCCTTGATTCTGCTGGACGTGCAAATGCCGGGCATGAACGGGTTCGAGACCGCCGACTTGCTGCGCGCCAATCCCAAGACCCGCCATCTTCCCATTCTGTTCGTCACCGCCGGCATGAATGACGAGCAGCATGCCTTCAACGGCTACGAACTGGGCGCAGTCGATTACCTGATCAAGCCAATCGAACCCATCGTCTTGCGCAGCAAGGTCACGGTGTTTTGCGAACTGTACGCGCAACGCCGCGAGATCGAATTCAACCGCGTAAATCTCAGCGTCCAGGTCGACGAACGGACTGCGGAATTATCCAAGCTGGCGCTGACCCTGACCGAGGAAGTCAAGGCGCGCCGCGACACCGAAGAGCGCCTGCGCGAATTGAATGAACAGTTGGAATCGCGGGTCGAACAAAGAACACTGGAGCTGCAGCGCGCCTTGCATCAGGTGGTGGAATCGGAACGGCTGGCCGCGTTGGGCAGCCTGGTGGCCGGCGTCGCACACGAACTCAACACACCGATCGGCAATTGCGTCGGCGTCGCCAGCACCCTGCAGGGGCAGGCGCAGACCATGACGCGCGAGTTGCAGTCTGGTCATCTGCGCCGCTCGGAATTCGAGCGTTTTTTGGGTGATGCCATCAGCGGCCACGAAATCCTGATGCGCAATCTGACGCGCGCCTCGACCCTAGTCGAAAGTTTCAAGCATGTCGCTGTCGACCAGACCAGCAACCAGCGCCGCAAGTTCGATCTGCGGCACGTACTGGAAGAAGACATCATGACGCTGCGGCCGATGTACAAAAAGACGCCGTATACCTTTGAGGCCGACCTGCAATCCGGTATCGTGCTCGACAGCTATCCGGGGCCCATGGGCCAGATCCTGACCAATTTCATTTCCAATGCCTTGGCACATGCCTTCGAAAACCGCGCGCAAGGCGGCATGTTCCTGAACACGCGCCTGCTCGACGAGGAACATGTGGAAATCATCTTCCGCGACGACGGCAACGGCATCCAGGAACGTCACCTCAAGCATGTATTCGACCCATTCTTCACCACCAAGCTTGGCAAGGGCGGCTCCGGCCTGGGGTTGAGCATCGTCTACAACCTGGTCACGGGAGTATTGGGCGGCACCATTGCCATCAGCAACGAACCCGGCGGAGGCACCCGCTTCACCATGGTCCTGCCGTTGTGCGCTCCGGATATTCATCCGGAGTGAGCCGAAGCGCAGCATTTCCCGGATCTTGGGATCAAGGGGATTTCTTTTTGACGCACCGAAAAAAACGCCTTATGATGGGAAGCATGAATACCCTGCAAACCTTCTTGCGACGCCGCGCCTTCATTCCTTTGCCTGGGAAGCCGCGCGCCTGATCGTTTGAACGCTGCTAAGCCACAGGCCTCCTGTGGCTTTTTTTTCGACTGCATTTTTTAGCGGAGCAATACCATGGAATTCTCGCAGTACGCCGTCGACAAGCTGATGTTTGTCGCCAACAAACCGCCGGTCGTCTTCACCGAAGGCCAAGGCAGCTGGCTGACCGATCATGCGGGCAAGCGTTATCTCGATTTCATGCAGGGCTGGGCCGTGAATTGCCTCGGCCATTCGCCGCAATGCATGCAGGATGCTCTGGTCACCCAGGGCAAGAAACTGATCAATCCCTCGCCCGCTTTCTATAACGAGCCGGCGCTTGAACTGGCGGCGCTGCTGGCTACGCGTTCCTGCTTTGACCGTGTATTTTTCCTGAGCAGCGGCGCCGAAGCGAACGAAGGCGCGATCAAGTTGGCACGCAAATACGGCAAGGTGCACAAGAATACGGCCGGTCAGAACCGCTACGAGATCATTACTTTCAACCACGGTTTCCACGGCCGCACGCTGGCCACCATGTCGGCCAGCGGCAAGCCGGGCTGGGATACCATCTTCGCGCCGCAGGTCGACGGCTTTCCCAAGGCCGAGATCGGCGACCTCGCCAGTGTGGAAAAACTGATCACCGACAAGACCGTGGCGGTGATGCTGGAGCCCGTGCAGGGCGAAGGCGGCGTCATTCCGGCCGGTCGCGAATTCATGCAAGGCCTGCGCGCATTGACCGAAAAGCACGGCTTGCTGCTGATCTGCGATGAAGTGCAAACCGGCATGGGCCGCACCGGCGAACTGTTCGGTTACCAGCTGTACGGCATCGAGCCCGACATCATGACGCTGGGCAAAGGCATAGGCGGAGGCGTGCCGCTGGCGGCCTTGCTGTGCACCGAGCGCGTAGCATGCTTCGAGCCTGGCGACCAGGGCGGCACCTATACCGGCAATCCGCTCATGACTGCAGTCGGCCTGGCCGTCACCAAGGAAATGCTGAAGCCCGGCTTCCTGCAAACCGTCAAGGACACCGGATCCTACCTGCGCCGGGAATTGCTCAAACTGTCGGAACGCTATGGCATGCAAGGCGAACGCGGCGAAGGCTTGCTGCGCGCGCTGCAGCTCGGCAAGGACATCGGCCCGGCCGCAGTAGAAGCCGCGCGCGATTTGCAGCCGACCGGCTTGCTGATCAATTCGCCGCGCCCCAACCTGTTGCGCTTCATGCCGGCACTAAACGTGACGAAAGACGAAATCGACCAAATGATCGTCCTGCTGACCCAAGTGCTGGACAAGCTGGCGTGAGCGAAAACAAGATGATCGATATTTCCTGCGAGCGGGCACGGCTCGACGTGCCTATGATCCATCGCTTCCTGAGCGAAGAATCGGCCTGGGCCGCGGGAATCAGTCTTGCTCTGGTCGAGAAATCCCTGGCCAATTCGCTGTGCTTCGGCGCCTACGAGGATGGCAAACAAGTAGGCTTCGCGCGCGTCGTGACCGATTACGCGACTTTCGGTTACCTGTGCGACGTGTTCGTACTGTCGACTGAGCGCGGACGCGGTATTTCACGGCTGCTGGCCGACGCGGTATTGGCGCATCCGGACTTGCAAAGCCTGCGCCGCTTCACGCTGGTTTCAAGCTCGGCACGCGACCTGTACAGGCAATACGGCTGGACGGCGCTGCATGCGCCGGAAGCGCATATGGAACGTTTCGCTCCAAACGTCTACCGGACGGCGGAAAACCGTTAGGTCCGGTCAATGCAGGCGCAATGACAAAGCCCTCGCCCGCAAACATTGTGGGACGAGGGCTTTGTCGTTTTTGCCTGCGCTTATTTCTTGGGCGGAATATACAGGTCGGTGATGCTGCCCAGACCCATCTCGGCGGCGAACATCGGCGTTTCCGACAAGGTCGGGTGCGCGTGTACGGTCAAAGCAAGGTCTTCGAGGTCGGCGCCCATTTCCATCGCCAGCACCGTTTCGGCCAGCAGTTCGCCGGCATTGACGCCGACGATGCCGGCGCCGATGATGCGCTTCGTGGTCGGGTCCCACAGCAGCTTGGTGATGCCGTCGTCGCGGCCCATCGCCAACGCGCGGCCCGACGCCGCCCAGGGGAAGCTGGCTTTCTCGAACGGGATACCCTTGGCTTTGGCCTCTGTTTCAGTCACGCCCATCCAGGCAATTTCCGGATCGGTGTAAGCCACCGAGGGAATCGTCATGGCGTCGAACGCAACCTTGTGGCCGGCGATCACTTCAGCCGCCACCTTGGCTTCATTGGTGGCCTTGTGCGCCAACATGGGGTCGCCGCAGATGTCGCCGATGGCGAAGATGTGCGGCACGTTGGTACGCTGCTGCTTGTCGGCCGGAATAAAGCCGCGCTCGGTGACGATCACACCGGCCTTCTCGGCAGCGATTTCCTTGCCGTTCGGACGGCGGCCGACCGCCAGCAGCACCATGTCGTACAGCTGCGGCTCTTTCGGCGCATTCTCGCCTTCGAAGGTGGCCAGCAAGCCCTCCTTCTTGGCCTCGAGCTTGCTGACCTTGGTTTTCAGCAAGATCGCTTCGTAGCGCTTCTCCAGGCGTTTCTGTAACGGCTTGACGATGTCGCGGTCGGCCGCCGGAATCAGGCCATCGAGAAATTCCACTACCGTCACTTTCGTGCCGAGCGCGTCGTACACGCAAGCCATTTCCAGTCCGATGATGCCGCCGCCTATCACCAGCATGCGTTTCGGAATCTGGCGCAATTCGAGCGCGCCGGTCGAATCGATCAGGCGCTGATCGTCATAAGGGAAACCGGGAATGCGCGCCACCGAAGAGCCGGCGGCGATGATCGCATGCTTGAAGCCGACCACCTTGGCGCCATCCTTGGTCTCGACCGTGAGCGTATTGGACGAACTGAACGCGCCCTTGCCGGTCACCACCTGCACCTTGCGTGCCTTGGCCAGGCCAGACAGGCCGCCCGTCAATTTCTTGACCACGCCGTCTTTCCAGCCGCGCAGCGCGTCGACGTCGATCTCGGGCTTGGACATCTTGACGCCGAAATGTGCCATCTCTTCGGCCTCGGTGATCACCTTGGCCGCATGCAGCAGCGCCTTGGATGGGATGCAACCGACGTTGAGGCACACACCACCCAGATTGGCGTCGCGCTCTACCAGCACTACCTTCTGGCCGAGATCGGCGGCGCGGAAGGCTGCGGTGTAGCCGCCGGGGCCGGCGCCGAGCACCAGCGTGTCGCACTCGATGTCGACCGGGCCGGAAAAACTGGCGGCGGCGGGGGCAGAAACTGGTGCGGCCGCGGCAGGCGCCGGTGCAGCCGCCGGAGCTGGAGAAGAAGCGGGTGCAGATGCTGCGGCGCCGGCCGCGGCTTCCACGATCAGCAGCAGGGAACCCTCGGAAACCTTGTCGCCGATCTTGACCTTCAATTCCTTGATCACACCCGCATGGCTGGACGGAATCTCCATGCTGGCCTTGTCGGACTCGACCGTCACCAGCGATTGATCGACCTTGATCGTGTCGCCGGCCTTGACCAGCAGTTCGATGACTTCGACTTCCTTGAAATCGCCAATGTCCGGCACTTTCACTTCGATCATGCTCATACGGGTGTCTCCATCATCTCGAAACTGTAAATTTGAAACGGCGCGGACGAACTCTTGTCGAATTCCGCGCCGGCCCGCACGCCGATTTCCGCAATCTGGCGCGCATCGTAGTCCTGCTCATAAACAACATACATGGCGCCGAGCGCGAAATTGCGCCCGCTGCCTATGCCCCAGAAGCGGTCGAAGCTGAACACTTCGCGGTAGGAATACACGCCGAAGATGCCGTGCGGATTGGCCACCAGCGAGGTAATCTGCGACGACTCATAGGGGTCGTCTTCTTCCTCCTTGGTATTGAGGAAGTAGCGCTCCTTCAGGATCTGGTGCGCCTTGGTAAAGGTCTCGAACACCTCGTCGCGAGAACTCAGCTTGCACTCTTCACCCATCTCGGTCAGCAGCTTGCGCATGACCGGGAAGTGGGCGGCGGTGCCGGCCAGCGTGACATAAGAGTCGCCGATCTGAAATATCTTGCTGTTGACCTCGTAAGCGTGCGACAGGCGCGTGTCGCCGAAAGTCACTAGCGAATCGGCGGCAATCGCGATCTGGTTATTCTTCTTGACGACGACACAAGTGGTCATGATGAACCTCCGTCAATGCTGGACTGCATCACAACAGTGTTTTGCGCATGTCAGACAGCAGCTCGGCCAGGTAGACGCAGAAGCGTGCACCCATGGCACCGTCGATCACGCGGTGGTCGTAGGACAGCGACAGGGGCAGCATCAGGCGCGGCTGGAATTGCTTGCCGTCCCACTGCGGCTTGATGTCGGACTTCGACAGGCCAAGGATCGCCACTTCAGGCGCATTGATGATGGGCGTGAAGGCCGTACCGCCTATGCCGCCGAGCGAAGAAATGGTAAAGCTGGCACCCTGCATGTCGGCCGGCTTGAGCTTGCCGTCGCGCGCCTGGGCCGACAGCTCGCCCATTTCCACGGCGATCTGCGAAACGCTCTTCTTGTCGGCGTCCTTGATCACCGGCACCACCAGGCCGTTTGGCGTGTCGGCCGCAAAGCCGATGTGGTAATACTTCTTCAGGATCAGGTTTTCGCCGTTGGCGTCGAGCGAGGCATTGAAAGCGGGGAATTTCTTCAAGGCCGTGACGCTGGCCTTGATGACAAAGGCCAGCATGGTCAGCTTGACGCCGGACTTCGCCAGCGCGGCATTCGAGTCCTTGCGGAATTCTTCGAGGTCGGTGACATCGGCTTCGTCGAACTGCGTCACATGCGGAATCATGACCCAATTGCGGTGCAGGTTGGGGCCGCTGATCTTTTTGATGCGCGACAGCGGCTGCAATTCGGTCGTGCCGAACTTGGAGAAATCGAGCGAAGGCCAGGGCAACAGATCCAAGCCGACACCACTGCCCTTGGCTGCCGGGCCGCCGGCGATGACGCCCTTGACGTAGTTTTGCACGTCTTCGTGCGAGATGCGGCCTTTGGGGCCGGAACCCTTGACCTTGCCCAGATCGACACCGAGTTCGCGCGCAAACTTGCGCACCGAAGGCGATGCGTGCGGCAGTGCGCCGCCGGGCGCGGCGACCGGAACAGCAGCAGGTGCAACCGGTGCAGCAAGTGCAGGGGCCGGCATTGCGGCGGGCGCGGGCGCAGGTGCTGCAGAAGGGGCGGCGGCGGGTGCAGGTGTGGCGGCAGGAGCGGCTGCCTGGTCGCTATCGACCAGCAGCACCAGCGTGCCTTCCGACACCTTGTCGCCGATCTTGATCTTCATTTCCTTGACCACGCCGGCATGGCTGGACGGAATCTCCATGCTGGCCTTGTCGGATTCGACCGTGACCAGCGACTGATCGACCTTGACCGTCTCGCCAACCTTGACCAGCAGCTCGATGACTTCGACTTCCTTGAAGTCGCCGATGTCGGGGACTTTGACTTCAACAATACTCATAGCGTGCGCTCCGTTTTTATGCTTCACTTTTTCCCTGCGGCGTTGGCCCTTGAGGGCACCGCGCGCGGCCTGCCTCGTACGAGGCGGGCGCAGGGAAGCTTGTTGTTCGACAGCGGATTAGTGCGTGACCGTTACTGTGTAACTGCTTATTGCGTAACCGGATTCGGCTTGCTCGGATCGATGCCATACTTGGCGATCGCCTGCGCCACCACCGAGGCCGAAATCGCACCTTCGTCGGCTAGCGACTTCAATGCAGCCACGGTGACGTAGTAGCGGTTCACTTCAAAGAACTCGCGCAGCTTGGCGCGCGTGTCGGAGCGGCCAAAACCGTCGGTACCCAGCACCTTATAGCTACGGCCCTTGGGCATGAAGGCACGTACCTGCTCAGCATAGGTACGCATATAGTCGGTCGACACGACGATAGGGCCAGCGGTATCTTGCAGGCACTGTGTCACGTAGGCGAGGCGCGGCGTTTCGGTCGGGTGCAGCATGTTCCAGCGCTCGATGTCCTGACCATCGCGCGCCAGCAGCGTGAACGACGGCGCGGACCAGATGTCGGCGCCGATGCCCCAGTCCTGCTCCAGCAACCCGGCCGCGGCGATCACTTCGCGCAGTATGGTGCCGGAACCCAGAAGTTGCACACGGTGCTTGGTGTCTTGCTTGCCCTTCTGCAACTGGTACAGACCCTTGACGATGCCTTCTTCCTGGCCGGGTTTCAAACCGGGGTGAGCATAGTTCTCGTTCATCACGGTGATGTAATAGAACACGTCTTCCTGGTTCGCCACCATGCGGCGCAAGCCATCATGGATGATCACGGCGACTTCGTGCGCGAAGGTCGGGTCATAGGGTACGCAGTTCGGGATGGTGGAGGCGAGCACGTGGCTGTGGCCGTCTTCGTGCTGCAAGCCTTCACCGTTGAGCGTCGTGCGTCCCGCGGTGCCGCCCAGCAAAAAGCCGCGTGCGCGCATGTCGCCTGCCGCCCAAGCCAGGTCGCCGATGCGCTGCAGGCCGAACATCGAGTAATAAGTGTAGAACGGGATCATCACCCGGTTGTTGGTCGAGTACGAAGTCGCTGCGGCGATCCACGAACTCATGCCGCCCGCTTCATTGATGCCTTCCTGCAGGATCTGGCCGGCCTTGTCTTCGCGGTAATACATCACCTGGTCTTTGTCGACCGGCTCATACAGTTGGCCGACCTGGCTGAAAATGCCGATCTGGCGGAACAAGCCTTCCATACCGAAGGTGCGCGATTCATCCACCATGATGGGAACGATACGCTGGCCCAGGCTGGCGTCGCGCAGCAGCGTGTTCAGTACGCGCACGTAAGAGGCGGTCGTCGAAATTTCGCGGCCTTCAGTGGTCGGCTCCAGCATGGCCTGGAAGGCGGACAGCTCGGGCACCACCAGTTGCTCGTCGGCCTTCTCGCGGCGCTGCGGCAGGTAGCCGCCCAGTGCGCGGCGGCGCTCGTGCAGGTACTGCATTTCCGGCGCATCATCGGCCGGCTTGAAAAAGGGAATTTCCGGCAGCTTGTCGTCGGGAATGGGCAGCTGGAAACGGTCGCGCATGGCCTTGATCGCCTCGTCGTCGAGCTTCTTGGTGTTGTGCGCGGTATTGCGCGCCTCGCCCGCCTTGCCGAAACCGTAGCCCTTGATGCTCTTGACCAGCAGCACGGTGGGCTGGCCCTTGTGTTCTTGCGCGACCTTGAATGCCGCGTAAATCTTGTGCGGGTCGTGGCCGCCGCGGGTCAGGCGCCAGATATCGTCGTCCGACATCTTGCTGACCATCTCGAGCAGCTTGGGGTGCTTGCCAAAGAAATGCTTGCGCACATAGGCGCCGTCCTTGGCTTTGTAGTTCTGGTATTCGCCGTCGACGGTTTCCATCATCACGCGCTGCAGGATGCCTTCCTTGTCCTTGGACAGCAATTCGTCCCAGCCGCTGCCCCAGATGACCTTGACCACGTTCCAGCCGGCACCGCGGAAATCGGACTCCAGCTCCTGGATGATCTTGCCGTTGCCGCGCACCGGGCCATCCAGGCGCTGCAGGTTGCAGTTGACCACGATGACCAGGTTGTCCAGCTGCTCGCGGCCGGCCATGCCGATCGCGCCCATCGATTCCGGTTCGTCCATCTCGCCGTCGCCGCAGAAAGCCCAGACCTTGCGCTTCTCGGTGTCGGCAATGTTGCGCGCGTGCAGGTACTTGAGGAAACGCGCCTGATAAATAGCCATCAAAGGCCCCAGACCCATCGACACCGTCGGGAATTGCCAGAAATCGGGCATCAGCTTGGGGTGAGGATAGGAAGACAGGCCTTTGCCGTCCACTTCGCGGCGGAAATGCAGCAATTGGTCTTCCGACAGACGGCCTTCAAGGAAGGCGCGCGCATAGATGCCGGGCGAAGAGTGGCCCTGGATATACAGCAAGTCGCCGCCATGGTCGGCGGTGGGCGCATGCCAGAAATGATTGAAGCCTATGCCCAGCATGTTCGCCAGCGAGGCGAAGCTGGACAAGTGGCCGCCCAGGTCGCCGTCAAAGCGATTGGCCTTGACCACCATGGCCATGGCGTTCCACCGCATCCACGAACGCAGGCGCTCTTCATATTCGAGATTGCCGGGGCAATGCTCGCCAACGTCGGCCGGTATGGTGTTGACGTAGGCGGTGTTGCTGGAGAAAGGAATGTGGGCGCCACGGCGGCGCGCCAGATCGACCATGCGCTCCATCAGATAGTGCGCGCGCTCCGGGCCTTCATTCTCGATCACAGCTTCGAGCGCGTCGAGCCATTCCTTGGTTTCCACTACATCGGGGTCGTTGGCGGCTTGCGCCAAGACCTGGTCGAGCTGCGCTGCTGACATGGGTGCGTCTCCTTATTTTTGTCGGGTGCGCTCTTGACCAGCCTTCAAGCGCACTCGGGGCATTTTGAAACAAATCTGAAAGGTTCGGGCCATTCTAACAGCAGTTCTGCCAATTTTCAAATTATGACATTTGATTCCATATTATGAAATTTCACAAAAGAAACGCCCGGCTGATCCGGCACGGCGTTTTATAATTTCACATTATTCATGTCCTTACCCATCCATACCCTGCTGTATCTACCCCATTAGCCGCCATGACCGCAAAACTGATAGACGGAACCCTGTTGTCGCAAACCATGCGTGCCGACATCGCCACGCGCGCTGCCCAATTGACTGCCCAAGGCAAACAACCCGGCCTGGCAGTGATCCTGGTCGGCGAAGACCCCGCCAGCCATGTTTACGTACGCAACAAGATCAAGGCTTGCGGCGACACCGGCATCCGTTCGGTCCTGGAGAAATATGACGCCGACCTGTCGGAAGCGGCGCTGCTGGCGCGCATCGACGCCTTGAACCAGGACCCGACCATCCACGGCATCCTGGTGCAAATGCCGCTGCCCAAGCATATCGATCCGCAAAAAGTCATCGCCGCAATATCCACGGCCAAGGACGTGGACGGCTATTCGGTCTTGAGCGCCGGCGAACTGATGACCGGCCTGCCGGGTTTCCGCCCCTGCACGCCCTGGGGCTGCATGAAACTCATTGAAACCACCGGCGTCAGCCTGCGCGGCAAGCATGCGGTCGTCATCGGCCGCAGCAACACGGTAGGCAAGCCGATGGCCCTGCTGCTGCTGCAAGCCAATGCCACCGTCACCGTTTGCCATAGCGCCACGCCCGATCTCGCCCACCACACGCGTCAGGCAGACGTGGTGGTGGCCGCAGTGGGCCGCCGCAACACGCTCACGGCCGATATGGTCAAGCCGGGCGCCATCGTGATCGACGTCGGCATGAACCGCGACGACAACGGCAAGCTATGCGGCGACGTCGATTTTGCCGGCATCAAGGAGGTAGCCGGCCACATCACGCCGGTGCCGGGCGGCGTCGGTCCCATGACCATCACCATGCTGCTGGCCAACACCATAGAATCGGCGGAAAAGACGGTATGAGTTCTACAAGCGAATTGAATCCCCTGCTGGATTTCTCCGGCCTGCCGCGTTTCGACGCCATCCGCCCCGAACACGTCACCCCGGCCGTCGACGCCTTGCTGGCGCAATGCCGCGCCGCCGTTGAGCAAGTGCAGTCGCCGGACACTCCAGCCACATGGGACAGTTTTGTCGAACCGCTGGAAGACGCGACCGAACACCTGCACCGCGCCTGGGGCGCGGTCGGCCATTTGAATGCCGTGGTCGATACGCCCGAGCTGCGCGCCACCTATAACGACAATCAGCCCAAGCTCATCGAATTCTCGACCGAACTGGGTCAGAACCTGGCGCTGTTCGACAAGTACAAGGCCTTGAAAGCCGGCTCCGGCTATGCTGCGCTGTCAGCTGCGCGCAAGAAGATCGTAGACAACGCCTTGCGCGATTTTCGCCTGAGCGGTGCCGAACTGCCCGAAGCGCAAAAACAACGCTATGCGGAAATCCAGGATGCGCTGGCAACGCTGACCACGAAGTTTTCGGAAAACGTGCTCGACGCCACCAATGATTACGCCTTGCTGGTCGAAACCGAAGCCGAGCTCGCCGGCCTGCCCGAAGACGTCAAGCTGGCCGCGCGCGCGGCCGCGGAAAAAGACGGCAAGCCCGGCTACAAATTCACGCTGCATTTCCCCTCGTTTTACCCGGTGCTGCAATTCGCCGACCAGCGCAAGCTGCGCGAGACCGTGTACCGCGCCAACGTCACCAAGGCGTCAGAACTGGGCGGCAAGCCGGAATGGGACAACACGCAAAACATCGTCGAGATCCTCAAGCTGCGCGAGGAAGAAGCGGCATTGCTCGGCTACCGCAACTACGCCGAGGTGTCGCTGGTGGCCAAGATGGCCGAAACGCCGGCGCAAGTGATTGCCTTCATGGAAGACCTGGCGCAACGCGCGCGCCCGTTCGCACAGCAGGATCTGGCCGAATTGCGCGCCTTCGCCAAAGATAGCCTGGGCATAGCCGAACTCGAGTCCTGGGACATCGCCTACGCCTCGGAAAAACTGCGCGAGCAGCGCTATGCATTCTCGGAACAGGAAGTGAAACAATACTTCCCTGAACCGGCCGTCACGGCCGGCCTGTTCCGCGTGGTGCAGACGCTATTCGGCGTGCAGATCAAGCGGGACACGGCCACGGTCTGGCACCCCGACGTCAAGTTCTACCGCATCGAGCAAGGCGGCCGCCTGATCGGCCAGTTCTACCTCGACCTGTATGCGCGCAACGGCAAGCGCGGCGGCGCCTGGATGGATGACGCGCGCGGACGGCGCAAGCGTGGCAAAGGCGGGCACGACGCTATCCAGACACCGATAGCCTACCTCACCTGCAATTTCACGGAACCGTCGGTAGTCGACGGCAAGGCCAAGCCGGCGCTGTTTACCCACGATGAGGTCATCACCCTGTTCCACGAATTCGGCCACGGTTTGCATCACATGCTGACCCAAGTCGACGAACTGGCGGTGGCCGGCATTGCCGGCGTCGAATGGGATGCGGTCGAACTGCCTTCCCAGTTCCTGGAGAATTTTTGCTGGGAATGGGATGTGCTGCAGCATATGACGGCGCATGCCGACACCGGTGCGCCGCTGCCGCGCGCGTTGTACGACAAGATGGTAGCCGCAAAGAATTTCCAGTCCGGCCTGCAAACCCTGCGCCAAGTCGAGTTCGCACTATTCGACATGCACCTGCACGACGACTATCGCACCGGTGACGAGGCCAGCGTGCAGCAATTGCTCGACGGTGTGCGTCGGCAAGTGGCCGTCATCGCGCCGCCGGAATTCAACCGTTTCCAACACTCTTTCAGCCATATCTTTGCCGGCGGCTATGCGGCGGGCTATTATAGTTACAAGTGGGCGGAAGTCTTGTCGGCCGATGCCTACAGCGCGTTCGAGGAAGCAGGTCAGGCTAGTGGCGGCAACACCTTGTCGACTGAGATCGGCGGCAAGTTCCTGCGCGAGGTCCTGGCCGTGGGCGGATCGCGGCCGGCGCTGGAATCGTTTAAGGCCTTCCGCGGACGCGAACCGAAGATCGATGCCTTGTTGCGCCATAGCGGCATGGCGTCCTGAAGAAGCTATCGGAGCTGCATATTGGAACCGTGTATCGAACCGAGGTGATGAGATGAGATTGCTGAATGCGACGTGGGTGACATGGGTAGCACGGACAGCATGGCTGCTGACACTATTGGCGAACGCAAGCGCCAATGCGCAACTCTATAAATGGGTCGCTCCCGACGGCAGCGTGACATACAGCGATACGCCGCCGCCGGCGACCGCCGCCAAGGTGGAACGCAAATCCTACGGCGGCGGCTCTTCCCTGGCCGGACTGCCCTATGAACTCGCCGAGGTTGCACGCGCCAACCCGGTCAGCCTGTACACCATGGCGAACTGTTCCGCCTGCGACGCCGGACGCAGAATGCTGGGCGAGCGCGGCATACCGTTTGCCGAAAAAACCGTCACCAGCAACGAAGACATCGACCGCGTGCGCCAATTGACCGGCGCCACCCAAATGCCCGTGCTGGTAGTCGGCCGCATCAAGCAAACCGGCTTCGAAGCCGGCCAATGGGGCGGCGCACTGACCGCAGCAGGCTATCCGGCGACCAGCCAGTTGCCGGCAAATTACACGAACCCGCCGCCGGAGCCGGCCGCACCGAAAGCCACAGCCGGCGGCTCGGGCGACACCACCACCAGTGCTGCGGCCCAGCAGCAAGGCATCGTCAATACGCCGCCGCCGCTGGGCAATGCGCCGCCGGGATTCCAGTTCTGATGACTCGCATCGATTTCCACAGCAACGTCCCCGACAAGATCGGCTACGCCTGCCGTCTGGTGCGCAAGGCTCGTGCTGCCGATTGCCGCGTCGTCCTGTATAGCGACGACCGCGCGCAACTGGCCGCGCTTGATCAGGCATTATGGGCGTTCTCCGAACTGGACTTCCTGCCGCACGTGATGGCGGAAGACATCCTGGCCACCCAGACCCCGATCCTTCTGACCTCCAACGACCAGGTCGCGCTGCCGCATCATCAGATCCTGATCAACCTGTCCTCGGTCACGCCGAACCACTTCGCTCAATTCGAACGAATGATAGAAGTCGTTTCGAGCGATGCGGCTGACGCCGTCGCCGGGCGCGAACGCTACCGCTTTTACCAGCAACGCGGCTATCCCTTGAGCCACCACACCGCGGAGCCAACATGAATCAGTCCGCGCTCGATGCCGGCATCCCGGTCCTGACGGAAATCATCCAAGGGCCGGACGAGTCGGCGCCGACGGCACAGGAAGTACAGACGGCTGCGCGGCCGGCTCAAGCTGCTGCCGATGCGCAAGACATCGTCCAGGACATCGACGGCTGGCTCAATGAAGAGTGGAACCGTCTGGAACGCCGCATAGGCGGGCGCATCCTGCACCAGGTCATGGAGCGCCTCGAAACGGAAATCGAGCAGCGTGTGCGCGATGCACTGGCCGACGTGCTGCAGGTGGCCGTCGAAGGCCTGGCGGCCGACATCAAGATCAGCCTGCAATCGACCTTGCACGAGGCAATCTTCGAGGCCGTCAAGGACGAGGTCACGCGCATGCATACGCCCCAGCGTTGATGTCCCGCCCCATTTCCCGTTCCGTTTTATCCCGGCGGCGGCGATGAAGGTTATCGTCTTGGGTGCCGGCATCATCGGCACCGCGTCGGCATGGTTCCTCAACAAAGCCGGCTGCGAAGTCACCGTCATCGACCGCCAGCCCGGCATCGCGCGCGAAACCAGTTTTGCCAACGGCTGCCAGATCTCGGTGTCACATGCCGAGCCCTGGGCCAATCCGGCCGCACCGAAGAAAATCTGGAACTGGCTGGGCCAGGAAGACGCTCCTCTGCTGTATCGCTTCCGTCCCGAATGGCTGCAATGGAAATGGGCGCTGCAATTCCTGCGCGAATGCACACCGGCCCGTACCCAGTCCAATATCCGCCAGATCCTGGCGCTGGCTGCATACAGCCAGCAGACGCTGCACGCGGTGAGCGCGGAAACCGGCATAGCCTACAATAACCTGCAACGCGGCATCCTGCATTTCTATACCGACGCGCGCGATTTCGAAAAATCGCGTGCCGCCACCGAGCTGGTGCGCGCAATGGGCTGCCCACGCCGCACCATCGATACCGACGAAGCGGTGGTGCTCGAGCCGGCATTGGCAGGCATGCGCAAACGTATCGTCGGCGCCGACTATACCGAGAGCGACGAATCGGGCGACGTGCACAAATTCGCCATCGGCCTGGCCGACCACGCCGCCCGCGCCGGCGTCGAGTTCATGTTCGACACGCAGGTGAAGCGGCTGCACAGTGCTGACGGCGAGCTGCGCGGCGTCGAGGTCGTCGGCGTCGATGGCCGACCGCAGATACTGGAGGCCGACGCCTACGTCGTCGCGCTCGGCAGCTTCTCGGCCCCGCTGTTGAGGCCGTTGGGTGTGAACTTGTTGATTTATCCCGGTAAAGGCTATTCAGCCACTTACCGCGTTCTCGATTCCGCAGCAGCGCCGACCGTCTCGCTGACCGACGACGCCTGCAAGCTCGTCATCTCGCGCCTGGGCGACCGCTTGCGCGTGGCCGGCACCTGCGAGCTCGACGGCTATTCGTCGACGCTCAATGCCACGCGCTGCGCTGCCATCACGCGCCGCACGCGTGAATTGTTTCCCGATGCCTGTGATTACGACGCCGCCGAATACTGGACCGGCCTGCGTCCGCTGACGCCGTCCAACATTCCCTATATCGGCAAGACCCGCTATCGCAATCTTTTCCTCAATACCGGGCACGGTACGCTGGGCTGGACCATGGGTTGCGGTTCCGGGCGCGCGTTGGCAGACATCGTATGCGGCCGGACCCCGGACGTGAGCTTCGCGTTTACCGGACCAGTCTAAATTTCATTTGGCTACTCGCACCTGCACTTCAGCGGCGCGCTCATCAAAGGCAACACGCGTTGCGAACTTGACACGTTTCATGGGAAAACGCGATTGGAAATGGCGCACGTTGCCCGAACCGGAAATCACGCGCCGCACGAACTGGTAATAGGCTTCCATGTCGATCACGTGCACCACCAGGAAATAATCGTAGTCGCCCGAGACGAAATAGCATTGCATGACTTCGGCTTCCTTGTTCATGCGCGCTTCGAATTCCTGCATGGGCTCGTCCGACTGATTGATCAGCGACACCTCCAGGAAAGCCAGCATGCCGTAGCCGAGCGCGAATGGGTCCACCATCGCCACATCCGCATTGACGATGCCCGACTCGCGCAGGTCGCGTATGCGGCGCAGGCAGGTCGGTTGCGAAATGTGGACCTTGTCCGCCAGCACGCGCGTCGGTATCTGGTTGTCCTTTTGCAGCAGATTCAACAACTTGCGGTCAACTTTATCGAGGGCACGGTATTTGGGCATGGATAGTCGAGCGAGAATAGTGTCATGAGAAATATAAAGCAAAGAGTCGATTCGCGTTGCATTTTTTCCATATAATTGCCAGTTATCGTGAGGAGCCTGCTGCCTGAGCTTTGCCATAAGGTGGCGGCCCGCACTCCGATATTTCGTGCGCGCCTTGCCGTGCTATCTCTAGGAGGGTTTCCATGCAGTTCGCAACCATCAAAATGATTCCGCTGGCCGGGGCTGTCGCCCTGGCCCTGGCCGGCAATGCCGCGGCCGACGATTTGGTCGTCAAGATCGGCCATGTCGCACCGATTTCCGGTCCCAGCGCCCACCTCGGCAAGGACAACGAGGACGGCGCCAAAATGGCAATCGAGGATTTGAACGCCAAGGGCATCACGATCGGCGGCAAGAAGGCGAAGTTCGTGCTGCTGGCGGAAGACGATGGCGGCGACCCGAAACAGGGCACAGCCGTGGCGCAAAAACTGGTTGACGCCAAAGTCAATGGCGTCATCGGCCACTTGAATTCCGGCACGACCATCCCCGCTTCGAAAATCTACTTCGATGCCGGCATTCCGCAAGTCTCACCCTCTGCCACCGCGGTCCAATACACGCTGAACCATCGCAACACGGCCTTCCGCGTTTGCGCCAACGACGGCCAGATCGGCGGCACGCTGGGACGCTATGCAGCACAAACGCTGCAAGCCAAGAAGATTGCAGTGATCGATGACGCCACCGCCTATGGTCAAGGCGTGGCCGCGCAATTCAGCAAGGCCGCACGCAGCACCGCCGGCGTCAACATCATCGCCACCGAGCACACCACCGACAAGGCCACCGACTTCAACGCCATCCTGACCAAGATCCGCGGCACCAATCCCGACGTGATCTTCTTCGGCGGCATGGATTCGGTAGGCGGCCCGATGCTGCGCCAGATGAAAGCGCTCGGCATCAAATCGAAATTCATGGGCGGCGACGGCATCTGTACTGAAGAAGGCTTGCCGAAGCTCGCCGGCGACGGCCTGGGCGAAAGTCAAGTCTATTGCGCCGAAGCCGGTGGCGTCGATCCTTCCGGACAAAAGGCCATGGACGCATGGCGCGCTTCCTACAAGAAGCGTTTCGGCGTGGACGTGCAGATTTACGCACCCTATGTCTACGACGCCGTCATGACCATGGTGGAAGCCATGAAGCAAGCAGGCTCGTCCGAACCCGCCAAGTACCTGCCAGTACTGGCCAAGATCAAATACCAAGGCATCACCGGCAATATCGAGTTCGATCAGAACGGCGACATGAAGACCGGCACCATGACGCTGTACACCTACAAGGGCGGCAAGCGTGAACGCGTGTCTGTAATTCACTAAGCCACTCACTGATCGCGCTCCTTGCACATCAGGCGCACGATCAGCCAAAAAAAAAAGCGCTCATATGAGCGCTTTTTTTCATCCCGAGGACCGGCTTATTTCTGCGACAGCACCCACTTGACCAGGGTATGCGCTTCCGCTTCGGTCACCTGGGAATTAGGCGGCATCGGTACCGGACCCCACACGCCGCTGCCGCCCGTCAGCACTTTTTTGACGAGCTTGTCTTCGGCATCCTTCTGGCCGGCGTACTTGGCCGCGACGTCTTTATAAGCAGGGCCAACGATCTTGGTCTGCACCGAATGGCAGGCCAGGCAATTCTTGGCCTTGGCCAGATCGGCCGGCGCTTCGGCCGCCATTGTCACTTGCGTCGCCAGCGCACCGGCTGCCAATACTGCCAACAAAGCTGCTTTCATATTATTCTCCAATCGAGGTTAGTGTTGCTGCGCATAATGTTGCCAAATATTGTTCAGCGGAGATATTAAGGCATAAACGCTACAACGTGTGTGCAAGCGGCTTCGTTGACTGTGAAACGCCGCATTTGACCGCAAGCGCGATTCGACCTATGCTTAGTAGCAACTAATGCAGGGAAGAACAAAGGATTCGCAATGCCGCTCATCATTCTCCTCGCCGCGCTGACGGCACTCAGGTATTTCGAGGTTGGCCCATTTTCGAAGCTATCCTGGTGGTGGATCGTCGGCTTGGCGGTCGCTGCCTTCATTTGGTTCGAATTTCTCGAACGCATACTTGGCCTTGACAAACGCAAGGCGCACGACAAGCTCGAGAAGGCGCGTTCCGATCGCGTCAAGAACACTTTTAAATAAATCTTGCCCGAACAAAAAAGGCCGCAAGCAATAATATGCTGCGGCCTTTTTGTTTTGTTACGCGGGAATTATTCGAAATTCCCGTCTGTAACCGCGCCCTTGCTGGCCGAGGAGGTCAGGGCTGCAAACTTGGCCAGCACGCCGCGCGTATAACGCGGCTTGGGTGCCGTCCACTTGGCGCGCCGCGCCGCCAGTTCGGCATCGCTGATATTCAGCTGGATCAATTGCTTGTGCGCATCGATGGTGATCGAATCGCCTTCCTGCACCAAGGCAATCGTACCGCCCACATAGGCTTCCGGCGCCACGTGGCCGACCACCATGCCCCAGGTGCCGCCCGAGAAACGGCCGTCGGTAATCAAGCCGACCGACTCACCCAGGCCCTTGCCGATCAAAGCCGAAGTAGGCGCTAACATCTCCGGCATGCCGGGTGCGCCCTTGGGGCCAAGATAGCGCAGCACCAGCACGTCGCCCGCCTTGATCCGGTCCGCCAGGATCGCGTCCATGGCCGAATATTCGTCATCGAACACACGCGCCGGGCCGGTGATGGCAGGATTCTTCAAGCCGGTGATCTTGGCAACGCAGCCTTCGGTCGACAAGTTGCCTTTCAGGATTGCCAAGTGCCCCTGTTCGTACAAGGCCTTGTCGATCGGCATGATCACGTCCTGGTCGGCGCGCGGCTGGTCCGGCACCTGGGCCAATTCTTCGGCCATGGTGCGGCCAGTGATGGTGACGCAATCGCCATGCAGCAGGCCGGCGTTCAACAGCACCTTCATCACTTGCGGAATGCCGCCCGCCTTGTGCAAGTCGGTAGCGACGTATTTGCCGGAAGGCTTGAGGTTGCAGATGACCGGCACCTTGAGACGCATGCGTTCGAAATCGTCGATGGTCCATTCGACGCCGGCCGCGTGGGCAATGGCCAAATAGTGCAACACGGCGTTGGTGGATCCGCCGGTGGCCATGATCACGGCCACGGCATTCTCGATCGCCTTGCGGGTGACAATGTCGCGCGGCTTCAAGTCCGCCTTGATGGCGCCAATCAGTACGCGCGCCGATTCTGCCGCCGAGCCGGTCTTCTCGTCGTCCGGGTTGGCCATGGTCGACGAATACAGCAGCGACATGCCAAGCGCCTCGAACGAAGAGGACATGGTGTTGGCCGTATACATCCCGCCGCAGGAACCGGAAGACGGGCAGGCATTGCGCTCAATGCCGTCGAAGTCTTCCTGCGACATGCGTCCGGCCGTGAATTCGCCAACCGCTTCGAAGGCCGACACGATGGTCAGGTCCTTGCCCTTCCAGTTGCCGGGCTTGATAGTGCCGCCATAGACGTAGATGCTGGGCACGTTGGTGCGCAGCATGCCTATCATGCCGCCCGGCATGTTCTTGTCGCAGCCGCCGATCACGACGCAGCCATCCAGCCATTGGCCGTTGACCGCCGTTTCGATACAGTCGGCAATCACTTCGCGCGAGATCAGCGAATACTTCATGCCCTCGGTGCCCATCGACATGCCGTCGGAAATGGTCGGCGTGCCGAACACTTGCGGATTGGCGCCGGCTTCCTTGACGGCAGAAATGGCAATGTCGGCCAGCTTCTGCAAGCCGGAATTGCATGGCGTGATGGTTGAATGGCCGTTGGCGATACCGACCATGGGTTTGTCGAAGTCTTCCTTTTGGTAGCCCATGGCGTAATACATGGAGCGATTCGGGCTGCGGGCGACGCCCTGGGTAATGTTCTTCGAGCGGCGATTGAATGACATGTCGTCTCCTGCAATGACGTTATTAATGAGGCTAAGCGTAGTGGAAGAACAAATATCTGTAAAATATATTATTGATTTGAAATTAATATATTTTTTGAATTTATATGCACTTCCCGCATCTCCAATGAATTTCGACCTGCGCCAACTCCGCTATTTTGTAACGGTGGCCGAGGAATTGCATTTCGGTCGCGCCGCCGTGCGCCTGCACATGACCCAGCCGCCGCTGTCACAGGCGATCCAGGCGCTGGAAGCGGCGCTGGGCGCCGCCTTGTTCACGCGCACCAAGCGCAGTGTGGTACTGACGCCGGCAGGCAGTGCCCTGCTGCCGGAAGCGCAACGCCTGTTGTCGCAGGCGCAGGCCTTGCCCGATCTGGTGCGACGCGCCGACGCCGGCGAAGTCGGGCACTTGTCTCTGGCCTTCGTGTCTACGGCAGACTATAGCGTGCTGCCCGCCTTTTTGCGCGAATTCCGCGATGCCCATCCGCAAGTGCAAATCGATCTGCGCGAGGCAACCAGCGACGTCCAGCTTGAGGAACTGATGAAGGGCCGCGTCGACGCCGGCTTGTTGATCCCGCCGCTGCCGGAAGAAGCCCAAGAAGAGCTGGACTACCTCGCCATCCTGTCCGAGCCGCTGGTAGCTGCGGTCCCAAGCGGACTGAAAGGCACCGGCAAATCGCCGGTTTCGCTCGAACGCCTCGCCAACCAGCCGCTGGTGATATTTCCGCGCAAGATCGCCCCGGCCTTGCACGATGCCATTTTCGCCTGCTTCCACGAGGTCGGCCTGACACCGCGCATCGCCCAGGAAGCGATTCAAATGCAAACCATTGTCGGCCTGGTTTCGGCCGGCATGGGAATCGCACTTGTGCCACAATCCGTCTCGAACCTGAAACGCCCCGGTGTCGAATACAAGGGCCTGGCCGGCAAGACACCCTTGGTCGAAACCGGACTGGCCTGGCGGCGCGACAATCCGTCGCCGGTCTTGCACTCCTTCCTGGACTTATTGCGAAAGAAAAGATAATGCCTTTGCATCACCCAAACTTCGATCCGATCGCCTTCACCATCCCTCTGGGGTCGTTTTCCTGGCCGGTGCATTGGTACGGCATCATGTATCTGGTTGCATTCATCCAGTTTCTGGTTCTGGGCCGGGTGCGCATCAGGCAGCCGCATATCGCAGCAGCCGGATGGAAGTTTGAGGATCTCGACGACATGCTGTTTTACGGTGTATTAGGCGTCGTGATCGGCGGACGGCTGGGCGAAGTCTTTCTCTACGAGCCCAGCCAGTATTTCGCCGATCCGATTTCGATTCTGAAAACCTGGAACGGCGGCATGTCTTTCCACGGCGGCTTCGTTGGCGTATTGATTGCCATGAGCTTCTGGAGCCGCAAGCGCGGCCGCAAGCTGATGAGTGTGATGGACCTGATCGCCCCGCTGGTGCCGCTAGGCTATGCCGCCGGCCGCTTCGGCAACTTCATCAATGCCGAACTGCCGGGGCGCGCCGCCGATCCCAGCCTGCCGTGGGCCATGATCTGGCCCGGCGTCGACCATCCTGTGCATCCTTCGCCGCTATACCAGATGCTTGTCGACGGCATACTGCTGTTCATCATCCTGTGGCTGTACTCGCGCAAGCCGCGCCCCTATATGGCAGTGAGCGGCATGTTCTCGCTGCTGTACGGCTGTGCGCGCTCCTTCACCGAATTCTTCCGCGAACCGGATTACACCGTGTACTTCGCCGGCATACCGATCACGGCCGGCCAGCTATGGTCGCTGCCGATGATTGCGCTCGGCATCGTCTTGCTGGTGCTCGCTTATCGCCGCAACGACACCGCGTCCGCCCATGTCGACCATCCGCGTTCAGCGTGAAGACCGCGTCGCTACGTTGAGTCTGTCGAATCCCGGCAAGCTCAATGCCATCGATGTCTTCATGTGGGAGAGCCTGCGCCGTGAATTCGAGGCGCTGTCCGCCGACACCGAATTGCGCTGCGTGATCGTACGCGGCGAAGATGGCAATTTCGCGGCCGGCGCCGACATCGCCGAATTTGCGCAAGTGCGCAGCACACCGGAACAGGCTCTGCATTACCACAATGAAGTCATCGCGCCAGCCCTGCAGGCGATCGCGGGCTGCCTGCATCCGACCGTGGCAGCCATTGACGGCGTGTGCGTCGGCGGCGGTCTCGAGATCGCCTGCGCCTGCGATCTGCGCCTGGCCGCCCCCGAAGCGCACTTCGGCATACCGATCAACCGCCTCGGTTTTCCGCTCGCTCCCGGCGAGCTGCAAGGCTTGCTGCAACTGATAGGCAAGGCCCGCACGCTGGAAATTCTGCTCGAGGGACGCGTGTTCAATGCTGCCGAAGCCAAGGAAAAAGGCTTGCTGCACCGGATAGAACATGACGTGCGCACCGCCGCGCAAGAGTGCGCGCAACGCATCGCCAACGGCGCACCGCTGGCAGCACGCATCAACAAGCAGATGGCACGACGCCTGACGCCGCAGGCGGAAGCCTTGAGCAGCGACGAGATGCGCGCCGCCTTTTCCTGGGTAGCATCGCAGGACTATCGCGACGGCGTACAGAGTTTCCTCAACAAGCAGGCACCGAACTTCCAGGGAAAATAAAGTGAACACGCCCGTGAACGCCAATCTCTATGCCTTGTTCGCCGCGCATTTTCCGGCCGACCGCGAAGCCTGCTGCATGGAAACGCGGGATGGCCTGTATTACTCGTGGAACGACGTCGAGCGCGCCAGCGCCAAGATTGCCAACCTGCTGTTGAGCCTGGGCCTGCCGCCCGGCTCGCGCATCGCCGTGCAAGTGGAAAAATCACCGGAGGCGTTGCTGCTCTACCTGGCCACGCTGCGCGCAGGCTACGTCTACCTGCCGCTCAACACCGCTTACCGCGCCGACGAGATCGCATATTTCATCGGCGACGCCGAACCGGCCGTCGTCGTGTGCGCGCCGCAAAACTTCGGCTGGGTGGCGCAAATCGCCTTCAAGGCCGACACCGGGCACGTGTTCACCTTGTCGGACCAACGCAGCGGCACCCTGCTCGACCGCGCCGTGCACCAGCCGGACAAGTGCGAGATCGCCGCGCGCCGGGCTGACGACCTGGCTGCCATCCTGTACACCTCCGGCACCACCGGCCGCAGCAAAGGCGCCATGCTGAGCCACGACAACCTCGCTTCCAACGCCAAAGTGCTGCAGCAAGCCTGGCATTGGCAACCGGGCGACGTGCTGCTGCACGCGCTGCCGCTGTTCCACGTGCACGGCTTGTTCGTTGCCTCGCACGGCGCCCTGCTCAACGGCAGCAAGATGATTTTCCTGCCCAAGTTCGACGGTGCCGAGGTGGTGCGCCAACTGCCGCGCAGCACCGTGTTCATGGGCGTGCCGACCTACTACGTGCGCCTGCTGGCCGAACCGGCGTTCGACCGCGACTGCTGCGCCAACATGCGTTTGTTCGTGTCGGGCTCGGCGCCGCTGCTGCTTGACACCTTCGACGCCTTCATAGTCCGCACCGGCCACACCATCCTGGAACGTTACGGCATGAGCGAAACCACCATGCTGGTGTCCAATCCCTACGAAGGCGCGCGCGTCGGCGGCAGCGTCGGCCTGCCCTTGCCCGGCGTCTCGGTGCGCGTGGTGAACGAGCGCGGCCAGGCGTGCGGAGTCGATGAAATCGGCGGCATCCAGGTCAAGGGACCGAACGTGTTCAAGGGTTACTGGCGCATGCCGGAAAAGACTGCCGAAGAGTTCACCGGCGACGGCTATTTCGTTACCGGCGACGTCGGCAAATTCGACGCCGTCGGCTATCTCAGCATCGTCGGCCGCAGCAAGGATTTGATCATTTCGGGTGGATACAACGTCTATCCCAAGGAAATCGAGAGCGTGCTTGATGAGATGGCCGGCGTGGCCGAATCGGCCGTGATCGGCGTACCGCATCCCGATTTCGGCGAGGCCGTGGTCGCAGTGGTGGTGGGCAAGTCGGGCGCCCGGCTTTCGGCAGAAGCGATGATTGCCGACCTCAAACAAAAGATTGCCAACTTCAAGGTGCCGAAGCGCATCGTCTTCGTCGACGAATTGCCGCGCAATACCATGGGCAAGGTGCAGAAGAAGGTTTTGCGCGAGCGTTACGCGAAGGAGTAACACCATCGCTCTTTCTCCCCTCGCCCGCTTGCGGGAGAGGGGCCGGGGGAGAGGGTGTTTGTAAGGCAACCTGCCTTGGCTGTACCCTCTCCCCTACCCCTCTCCCGCACGCGGGCGAGGGATATCAATGTCTATTTGAGCAGCTTCCCTACACACTTCCACTCAGCCGCCGTCACCGGCGTGATGGAAAGCCGGTTGCCGCGTTTGAGTATCACCATCTCTTCCAGTTCAGGCTGCTCGCGCAATTCCGGCAGCGACAACAGGCGCGTCTTCTTCAGCACCTTGACGTCGACCAGCATCCAGCGCGGGTTCTCCTCTGTTGCCTTGGCATCGTAATACTTGCTCTTCTTGTCGAACTGCGTGTGGTCCGGATAGGGTGTGCTGACCACTTCCGCCAAGCCGATCACGCCGGGTTCGGCACAGCTCGAGTGATAAAACAATACGCCATCGCCAACCTTCATCTGGTCGCGCATGTAATTGCGCGCCTGGTAGTTGCGCACACCATACCAAGCCACTGTCTGGTTGCGCATGGCCAGCACGTCGTCGACGCTCACGTCGGAGGGTTCCGATTTCATCAGCCAGTATTGCTTCATCTTGTTGTTCGCCACGGGTGAAAGAGATTGGAAAGGATACCAACAATATCGGCCTTGCGGGCCATTGCAAAGTGAGTGACATACCCCAAATAAAACGGCCGCATTGTCGCCAATGCAGCCGTTCCAGAATCAAGCCCCGCCTGTGCCGCTGTGCCGGCATCCCGAACCTGACGGTTCAAGGTGGTCGCAGTTAGTTCAACTTCGGGTTCATCGGACTAGCGACGCTCACGCCCGTCGAACAAATTCCCACGACCTATGCTCGTGAATGGTTCAAGGAATATATGGCAATCGCAAACACGGCAGGGAACTCAAGTTTACTCTTCCCAATTCCCGTGTCAATTGTTTGCGCAATTAAAATAAATTTTCCTGCGGTGCCAAAGCGGTGTCGAGCACCGCATGCATCGCGGAAATTTTTTGCTTGACTTCGGCAATCGTCATGTCGGCCAAGGGCCCGTTTGCAGATTTCGTGCCTAATAATTCAGCAGCAATGCCAAGCGCAGCCATCACGGCAATGCGATCGTTACCCTTGACTTTGCCGGCATCGCGAATTGTGCACATCTTGCCGTCGAGATAAGCCACGGCCTGCTTCAATTCGTTCTCTTCACCTTCCTTGCAAGCCAATCGGTAAGACTGGCCCATGATGGAAACATCGAGCTGTATCATGCAACCTCTTCATCCGCCTCGGGGGCCGGGATATTCTTCAACAAGACCGAGACGCGCTGATAGGCTTCTTCAACGCGTTGTTGCAAGTCGGCATTCTCGGAAGTCAGGGAAGCGGCTTGCAAGCGCAACTCGGCATTCTCGCGGCGCAAGGATTGCGCGAGTTCCGCCAGCCTGCTGATTTTTTCGGAAAGTTGATTGAAATCGGAAATCATGCCGACACTATAGTGGGGCAAGCGAATTTCCGTCAATAGATTCAGGCACTTGGCTCCGCTTTTTCAAGACGCATCTCATGCATACGGCGATTTATACACAGGCCTCACGCGGTTCGGACAGGTTCCATGCACAAAAAATTATTCAATTGTCATTTGTACCAATTCCGTGCATTTTGGATATACTTATGCGGCAGGCAACAGTCGCTGTTGCACTGTCAGCACGTGGGGCGGTAGCTCAGCTGGGAGAGCGTCGCGTTCGCAATGCGAAGGTCGGGAGTTCGATCCTCCTCCGCTCCACCATCCGATTCCATTCCGTATCAGCGGTTTGAAGCTGGAACGATAACTTTGCCGCATCGGCAAAGATATGCTTCCAGCCTGACCGTCGTGATCTCAAGGGAAAAGCAAACGTAAGAATTGCTAATTTGCGTGCCGAATTGGTCCATTCAGTTTTCGGTACGTTACAAGCAGCACTTCGCAGATATAACTATCCCGTTGGCTGTGGCGCCAATTTCACCCCGATGCTTCCAATCACCCCCAATCTTCCGAGTAAACCCGGTTCCGCCCAATAGCTTTTGCTTTGTACAAAGCGGCATCGGCCCGCTGATATAGGTTGTGCACCGATTGATCTTCCGCATGCAAAGTCGCAACACCGATACTGACGGTGGGGAGCACGAACGCATTATTTTGCAAGGCGATAGGTTGCAGCGAAAGTCGAATGCGGTCGGCCACCTCGACCGCAGCAAGTAGATCCGTTTCATTCAAGAGCACAGCAAACTCTTCGCCCCCGATGCGCGCCGCGCAGTCCACGTTGCGGATTTCGGAGGTCATTTTAGCCGCAACTTCTTTCAACACTCGATCCCCCACAGGATGCCCAAATCGATCATTGATTTGCTTGAAGTGATCGATATCGACAATCAACATAGACATCGGCCGACCGTGTCGCCGGGCGCCGGCCATCGCCGCGTCCGCGAATTCAAAAAATGCGCGCCGGTTCTGGACTCCGGTCAACTCATCGGTTCTGGCCATCAGCTCCAATTCACGGCGCAAGCGAAACAATTCAGTCACTTCCGTCAGAATGCCGACAAGGCCGACGATTTTTCCGCGCCGGTCGATCAAGGGATACTTCGACTCAAGGTAGACCGCCATGCTTTCGCCGTCCCCGACAGTCACCTCTTCACGCGTACTTTCGCCTGCTTCAAACACCCGAGCGTCGCTCTTGCTCGATCGTTCCGCGGCATCTTGCGGCAGGCGCTCGCGATCGCCATTGCCGTACAACTGATGGACCTCTTTCCCCCGCAAGCGCAGCAGCGCATTGTTTGCGTAGATGTATCGGCCACCGCTGTCTTTCATGTAAATCGCCGCGTCGACATGATTCAGGGCATCGGCCATGTTGCGTTCGTTGAAGACATATCCGGAGACTCGTTGCTTCAGGAAACCGATATAGGCCGCCATCGCCAATGCGCCAATGATCACGAGAATCAGCAGAATGGCCATACACTCTCCATCGTCTCAGCTTGTGCGTGCCCCAACTCCCACACTTTTTTATCGGCATGACTTACCGGCTTCCATATTCAAAGCCGCGTTTCAGCCGCGCGGGTCAAATGCGGCTTCGGTGTCGAAATCGGCGAAGAACTGGCGCAACAGATCGTCCATGTTGCCAAAGTGGCTGAAATCGGATGACGAATCGCCCTCCCCGCGGTGGAAATGAGAGACATGCTCGCCATCGCCAATGTCGCTGAAGCTTCTGGCGTGTCCGGCATTTTCATCGTGGAAGCTTGTTTCGCGGCGAAACCCTCGCGCCGCCGCATCCCTTAACGCGTCATATTCCGCACGCTTATCCGGATCGGATAAAACGGCATACGCCTCGTTCACTTCCTTCATGCGAAGGTCGGCGTCGCTCTCGTTCGAGACGTCCGGGTGGTAGCGGCGCGCGAGCTTGCGGTACGCCTTCTTGAGGTTGTCCGGCGTCTCACCGCGCGCAACGCCCAGGATCTGATAATAGTCCGGGAATTGCATGGTTTACCTGCGAGAAATCGTCTAGGGGACTCAGCAAATATTGGGTTCCGGAAGTTGGCGTTCAAGCCCTTGAAATCAAAATATCCATACTCAAATTGGAAGTGAAAGGCGTCAGCTCTTGTGCGTGGCGTCTTTTCCCCAGCACAAATGTTCAACCACGCCAACGGCGGCTATTCCCGTTGGCAACGATCAAATCGAAAGGAGTGCGCAATGTATCGCAGCTTATTTCCCGGCGATCTGTTCGCCGATTTTGACCGCCTGCAGCGCGTAGCCGAACGCCTTTCCGGTTCTGCGGGGAGCCTGCGCGGCTATGAGCGTGGAGGGTTTCCGCAAATTAACGTGGGAGGCACGCAGGAAGCGATTGATGTCGTGGCTTTCGCCCCCGGCCTCGACCCCGCCAAGATTGAAGTCAATGTCGAGCGCGGTGTGCTGACACTATCCGGTGAGCGCGCCAGTGACTTGCCCACGGACCTCAAGCAAACGTCTCTTCATCAGCACGAACGTTTTACCGGAAAGTTCAGCCGGGCCATCAGCCTGCCGGACGATGTTGATCCGGAACGCATTACCGCGAAGTATACCGACGGATTGCTGCTGATCAAGATTCAGCGCAAACAAGCCGTACAGCCACGCCGTGTCGCCATCCAGTAATCGGCAGAGAGAAAGGAGAACATCATGAGCAACAATCAACGCGAAGAGCGTGAAAACCAAGCCTTGGTGCCACCGGTCGATGTTATCGAAGACGCCAACGGTATTACTCTGTTTGCCGACATGCCTGGCGTTCCGAAGGACAAGCTTGAAGTCAGCATCGATGCGGATACCCTGACTATTGCAGGCGATGTGAAGCTGACGCTGGACCCCAATATGGAAGCGCGCTACGTGGAGGTTCACATTCCGCGCTACCGCCGCAGCTTTACTTTGGGCCAGGAACTTGACCGCGCCCGTATCGCTGCAGAACTGAAAAACGGCGTGCTGAAACTGGTCATTCCCAAGAGCGAAAAGGCCAAGCCGCGCCGCATTGAGATCCAAGCCGCTTAATCTGCGCTGCTGGGCCCTAGGCCGCACGCCGAACCCCAAGGCGTGCGGCTTTTATTTTCAAAAAAAACCGGCATCGAAAGACGCCGGGAATGAGGCCCGCCCAAGGCGGGTCATGGCAGCAAGGCGCAATCTTCAGCCAAGTTCGACTGGAATAAAGATATGGGTTGCATTGCGTTGAATGAGCACCGCTGCCTTATGACCTGCTTGCTGGACAAGCTGCTGCAATTGACCAGGGTCCTTGATTGCTTTTCCGTTGAACGACAAAATAACGTCACCCGGCAAAATGCCGGCGCGCGCCGCCGCGCCAGTCGAACGTTCGACCACCACGCCATTCTCTCCATTTTCCCGCTCTTGGGGCGCAAGCGGCCTTACCATCACGCCAAGCCGTCCCTTGTCCGTTAAGCCATTTCCTTGAGCCAGGTCGACATTTGATGGCATCTCTCCGATGAGGACGCGAACCGACCGGCTTTCACCTTTACGAATAACGTCCAGCTTGGCTGTCGTGCCAGGCGCCAATTCCGAGATGCGCGTGGATAACTCGACAGAATGGTTGATCGGATTACCGTCGACCCCGATGATCACGTCCCCAGTTTCGATTCCGGCCTTTTCAGCGGGACTGCCTTTTTCAACCGACGCAACTAATGCACCGCCAGTTTGCTTCAAACCGAACGAGTCGGCCAACGATTGATTCACTTCCTGGATGGAAACACCGAGGCGGCCAAGGGTAACCTTGCCGTGCGTGACGAGCTGTGCCTGCACTTTGTTGGCAACGTCGATGGGAATCGCAAAGGAGAGGCCCTGGTAGCCGCCGGTTCGGGTGTAAATCTGCGAGTTGATGCCGATGACTTCACCCTTGAGATTGAACAAGGGACCGCCGGAATTGCCTGGATTGACCGCGACATCAGTTTGCATGAACGAGACATATGGGTCATCGGGTAAGGTACGCGATTTGGCACTTACAATGCCGGCCGTCGCGGAGTTTTCGAATCCAAATGGCGAACCGATGGCAAGCACAGGCTCTCCCACCTTGGTCAGGTTCGGGTCGCCAAGTACCACCGTCGGCAGATTTTTGGCATCAATCTTGATAACTGCTACGTCAGACTTTCTGTCCGCGCCGATGACTTTCGCCTTGAACTCGCGCCGGTCGGTCAACTTGACCGTCACCTCATTGGCGCCGTCAACCACGTGCGCGTTGGTCAAAATATAACCGTCGGCAGTCACGATGAAACCTGATCCTTCGGCGTGCGGAATCGCTTGTCCTTCCCCACGCGGCTGCATGCGAGGGTCGAATTGTCGGAAGAATTGGTAGAGCGGATCGTCCGGATCGAGCTGCGGGAAATTCGGCTCGATCCGTTCCGTCTTTCCGGTCACGCTGATGTTGACGACGGCCGGGCCGAATCTGTCGACGATGCCGGAAAAGTCCGCAGGTGCGGCGATACCGGCTGTGACGTCATGGGCTATGGGGAGCAATGCCGCAGCGGCAGGTTGTGTGGAAAGCGCCGCGGAATGCGTTGCCTCGGACAGGAGGAAGCCGCTCGCCAATGCGGCAGCCACCGCAACTGTCATTTTTGTACGAAAAAATGTTTGGGCCATGATGCCTCCTACGCGATAAAAACACAGGCCCGGGCCCGTCGCCGGCCGGAACAGAAATTCCGCCAGGGACGGGCAGCGAGCCTGATGGCTCGGGATTAATAGTCGAGTTCAGCCGGCGAAGGTGCCGCGGCCTTGTTTTCCTTCGGCACTTCCGCCACGGTGGCGTCGGTGGTCAGGATCAGGCCGGCAATCGAGGCCGCGTTTTGCAACGCCGTCCGAGTCACCTTGGTTGGATCAATCACGCCGATGTGCACCAGATCGCCATACTCGCCGGTGGCGGCGTTGTAGCCGAAGTTGTCCAAACCGGAGACAACCTTGGCAACCACGACTGACGGCTCGTCGCCGGCGTTGGCGGCGATTGCACGCAAGGGCTCTTCAACAGCGCGCAGCACGATCTTGATGCCGGCATCTTGATCGTGGTTGTCGCCTTTGAGACCCTTCACTGCTGTGCGGGCGCGCAGCAAGGCCACGCCACCGCCGGGCACGATGCCTTCTTCGACGGCGGCACGCGTGGCATGCAGCGCGTCGTCGACGCGATCCTTCTTTTCCTTCATCTCGACTTCGGTTGCCGCGCCAACTTTAATCACAGCCACACCACCAGCCAGTTTGGCTACGCGTTCTTGCAGCTTCTCGCGATCGTAGTCTGAAGTTGCTTCCTCGATTTGGCGACGGATGGCGGCAACGCGTGCCGTGATTACCTTCTGCTCACCGGCTCCATCGATGATGGTCGTGTTGTCCTTGTCGATAACTACGCGCTTGGCTCGGCCGAGATCGGCAGCCGTGGCTTTTTCAAGCTGGCGACCGGTTTCTTCGGATATGACGGTGGCGCCGGTCAGAATGGCGATATCTTCGAGCATGGCCTTGCGGCGGTCGCCGAAACCAGGCGCTTTGACGGCCGCGACCTTCAAGATACCGCGCATGCTGTTGACCACCAGGGTGGCCAGCGCTTCGCCGTCTATGTCTTCCGCCACGATCAAGAGCGGCTTGCCCGTCTTTGCGGCGTCCTCAAGCACAGGTAGCAGATCGCGGATACTGGAAATTTTCTTGTCGTGGAGAAGAATCAGCGGATCCTCCAGGACAGCCGTTTGCTTGTCAGGGTTGTTGATGAAGTACGGGCTGATGTAGCCGCGATCGAACTGCATGCCTTCGACGACATCGAGCTCATTTTCCAGGGATTTACCGTCTTCGACGGTGATTACGCCTTCCTTGCCGACTTTTTCCATTGCCTGGGCGATGATGTCGCCGATCGCGGCGTCGGAATTGGCCGAAATCGCAGCGACTTGGGCGATTTCTTTGTTGGTCGTGCAGGGACGCGACACTGTCTTTAATTCTTCGACAATGGCGTTCACCGCTTTGTCGATACCCCGCTTCAGATCCATCGGATTCATGCTGGCGGCAACGTATTTCATGCCTTCCTGCACGATGGCCTGGGCCAGCACGGTCGCGGTGGTCGTGCCGTCACCGGCCACGTCGGCCGTCTTCGACGCGACTTGCTTGACCATTTGCGCGCCCAAGTTTTCCAACTTGTCCTGCAGTTCGATTTCCTTGGCGACCGATACACCGTCCTTGGTGATCAAGGGCGCGCCGAAGCTGCGGTCAAGCACGACATTGCGGCCTTTCGGACCGAGCGTGACCTTCACCGCATCAGCGAGGATATTGACGCCCTTCAAGATACGGGCGCGGGCTTGGTCGTGGAATTTGACGTCTTTGGCAGTCATGATGATCTCCTAAAGTTCAAAAGTTCAAGATTTCTGCTGGGTCCGCGGATCAGGCGGCTTTTTTCAGCGAATCGGATGTGGTGTCGTCGATGATGCCGAGTACGTCTTCCTCGCGCATCACGAGCAATTCTTCACCATTGAGCTTGACGGTCTGCCCGGCATATTTGCCGAACAATACGTGGTCGCCGGCCTTGACCTGGAGCGGGCGAACCGTTCCATCGTTCAAGAGCTTGCCGCTGCCGGTAGCGACGATCTCGCCCTGCTCGGGCTTTTCGGCGGCATTGTCGGGAATGACGATGCCCGAGGCGGTGGTCCGCTGCTTCTCGATCCGTTTGACGATAATCCGGTCGTAGAGGGGGCGGAGTTGCATGGCTTTCTCCTTTGCGATATCAGATTATTGAAAAAAAGAAATGCGCCGAACGGCAAGGGCAAAATACCCCGACGTGCAGGCATTTACCGGACGACATTTCCGGCGGCATCGAAAATAGGGATCGATTTTGCGATTTCAAGGGGTCGAAAACAGCAAAATCGCAGAAAATTCAGGGGAAATGAAATTTCATGTTGGAAATAGTTCGACCCGCCGCACCAGCTGGCAATGAGGCGGGTCGACAACACGACAAATGGTTTCAGGCCAAATACAAGCGTGTGCTTTGGCCCAGGCGATACTTCGTTCTGGAAGCCTTGGGTTCGGCCGGGCCGCGAGGAGCAACGGGGCACGGCGGCGTGCGGGTGCCGTCCGCTGACAATGTGTCGTCCTGCACAGTGCCTCCCCACATGCCGCCGTAAACCGGTCGAAACACCCAGCGCACATAACCGATCTTGGCACCCAGGTGCATCAAATCGTTCAAGTCGGGCGCTTCCCTTACCCATGCCTCGTCTGACTGGACTGGATGGCTTGCAAATGCCTGTTGGCATTCGAATGCTTCCGCGCTGGACGCGCCCAAATTATTGCAGGCTCGTTTTTCTTCGCGTTCCAATTCCCAGGCGCCCAAGCGCCACGCCGCGTCAAGCATGGCATGATCCAATGCAAGCATGGCTTTCCAGGGTTCATTGACTTGCAAGGCTGAACCGGGGACAGGTACCGGTTGCATGCCAAGTAGGCGATGCAGACGATCGGGATTTTTGCGGAAGCCGTGCCAGTGGAGCATCAGCATGACCGGGGTATCGGCACGTGGCACCGCTGTCAGGCTGACGGCTAGCAGCGGCAAGCCGACGCTGGCGATCTGGGATGAGAGCTTGTCGAATAACTCCATGATTGGCTCCTACCTGAAAGGGCGGTCCGAAAATTTTAGCAAAAATCGTCTTTTACGAGATTGCGGCAAATTCCTCCAATGGGAAATTTCACTGCGACAAGACCGTTCCGCCAAAACCAGTCAAAACTATTCCTCTGCAATACATCCCGAATTAAAGATTTAACGATCCGCTCTGGTTTCGATTTCATCTACTGGATTGTTCATATGATGTGGGTGCAAAGCGCCGTTGCACCATCCGCAATATGCTACTCCATGCGCATCAAATATCATAATGTGAAATCAGCTGCGCACTACACAATTGCGCCCCAGCCCCTTGGCGCGATATAGCGCAGCATCGGCGCGTCCGATGGTATTTTCTATCTCCTCGCCCAGCTCGAACTCCGAAACGCCCACCGAGATGGTGATCCTGAAGTCGTCGGGAAGGCCGGGGAAGGCAAGATCGGCAACGCTTGTGCGTATCCGCTCGGCGCACAGCAATGCGCCGTCCAGTGTCGATTGACCGACCACCAGGATAAATTCCTCTCCGCCGAAACGTCCGCAGAAATCAAAGCCGCGCAACTCTATCCTGACCGCGTCGGCCACCGAACGCAGCACCTGGTCGCCGGCAAGATGCCCTTGCCTGTCATTGACCGTCTTGAAGTGATCGACATCGAGCATCAGCACGCAAAACAACTGCCCGTTGCAATTTGCGCGCGTCGCCACCGTGCCCAGCATGCCCATGAAGTGACGCCGGTTGTACAAACCGGTGAGTTCGTCGTGAATCGCCATCTCCTGAATCTGCTCCATGGCCCTCTTGAGCTCGCCATGACTGTCCCGCAATTTCTCTCGCAGAGAACTGATGTTCCCACCCACCATGGCAAAACACGGCAATAGCAGAGCCAAAGTGACCCATTGCAGCATCTCCACGCGCATATCAATCAGTCCCGGATGCTGTTGGTACAGCATGTAGATGACGCAGCCGTAGGCCGCCATCACGAATAGGGCCAGCTGCAGTAGTTGGCGTGTCCTCAGCTGATAGGCGCCAAAGAGAAAAACCACTAGGAATACCGCAACAATCTCGCCGCGAACATGCGTGGTGACATAGGCATGGAACAAGATCACCATGATGGCGACCATCATCTGGACCACGGTCAGACTGGGATCCGGCATGCGCAAATTCAAACCGGAGCGAAAGCACACATATAGGGCACAAGGCACGCTGATCATCATCAGCACCGACCATCGCATCGCCGATGCATCCAGATAACCGAATCGATACATCAACAAGGCCACGCCTTCCGTCAGCAGATAGGCGACGATCGACATCAGAAAGCGACGAATGCGAATGGCTTGCTGCTTGTCCTCGGTAATGATCAAGCTGGTCAGCGTCATGACAATTGGTCTCCACAGGCGGACACCGGCCGCCTGTTCTTCTCAATATTTTTTATATTCCCCGGAACGCGGAGAGGATTCGCGCAGAGACAATGACTGAACGGACGCAATTCCATGATGCCCGCGGAATCGGCCTCGGTTCATGCAAAGAACCTTATTGTTTTCGTATGAGGGACGCGGTCAGAATCAGCTCACAGGCGAACGAGTGATTCTTACATGTATCGACACAGGGCTGCTATCAATTTCGACAGACTGTTGTTTTTCTTCGGCGAAAACATTGCAAAACGCTTTATATAATTATCAAATTGACGATAAAAACGTCTGATTTGACGTACCAGGAATCGCGACAGCCGCGGAACCGGTTTCCTCAAAATGCCGTCGCGTCGGAAAACTCCCACAGTTTGCCGTCCGCGGTAATCAAGGCGGAACGCAGCGACCTGTCCGGAAATACCGCTTCCGCAGCACGTCGATACCGAGCCAGCTGCGCCTGGTATTCGCCGCGCTCGCTATCGAGCAGTTGCCGCTTGTAGTCGAGTATCCACAGCTCCGCATCGAATCCGACCAGACGGTCGTAACGCAGGAAATTTCCGTCGTGGGCAATTTCCAGTTCGTTATAGGCGAGGTCGTAGTGTGCGGGATTGTAAAAGCGCTCCAGCGCCGGGGCAGTCAGAATCGCGCGCGCCTGCACTGCAATGCTCGCGGCAACAGCCGGCGGACAATCCAGCCAACGGGCAATGATTTCAGTCTCCGGCACGGCAACGGGCCATTCGCGGTCCTGCGTCAAGCGCTCCAGCAAGGCGTGCAGGTAGACGCCCTCGTCGACGGCTTCGGAGCGCAGCAAAAGCCGCTCCGCCGGCGCCGCCGCAGGCAATTGCGGCGGATCGAATACCGCAAGCGTGAATTCCCCTTCTTGCCGACCGGTCTCGCCGACCCGCTCCGCTTCGACCCGGTACTCGGCCACGTGCCGCAATCTGGCGTACCAACTGCCCTCGATCACGCCGTCGGCATCGGCATTTCTCGTGCTGGCAATGCCGCTGGCGATCAGAAGCCGCTTGGCGCGTGTGATGGCAACGTATAACAGGTTCCAATCTTCCTGGTCCTTGATTCCCTGTTCGTCGGCAAAGAGAGCATCGCGCGCGGCGCCGCGCTCGTCCTTGCGTCCGAAAGCCGAGAAATGGGTCGGCGCGCGGGCTTCCTGCGGCCAGTCGCACAAGATGCCGACGTCTTCGCGCGCCGCTTCGCTGTGGTTGGTATCCAACAGCACCACCACCGGCGCCTCCAGACCCTTGGCGCTATGGATGGTGAGGATGCGCACGGCATCGATGCCCGCTTCGATGGCCGCCTCGTCGGGCGCGTCGCTTTCGGCGCCCTTGCGCAGGGCTTGCAGGGCGTCGATGAATTTCGGCAGGCTGGGGTAGCGGCCGGCATCGAGCGCCAGCGACAACTCAATGAAGGCCTGGATGTTGCCAAGCACCTGGCTGCGCGCCATCGGCGAGGCGATCTGCGCGTAACGCGGCAAGACTTGTCCCTGATGCAGGATCAGATCGAGCAAATCATGCACCGGCAGTTGCGGCGCCACGCGCAACCAGTCTGTGAGCAACTGCGCGGCATGGCACAGAGACGACGTCGTTCCTTCGCCGGCAATGCTCTGCAGGCGCTGCCACCAGGAACTGCCTTCGCGCACGGTCAGTTGGATCAGGTCATTGTCGCCCGCTCCAAATATGGGTGATTTCAATACGTGAGCCAAGGCCAGGTTGTCGCCGGGCGTGATCAGGAAAGTGAGCAGCGCGATCAGATCGCTGACTTCGAGCGACTCGAGCAAACCGCCGCGCTTGTCCGAGATGAAAGGCACGCCGGCTTCGCGCAAAGCTTTTTCATAGGCACGCAAATGGGTGCGCTTCTTGACCAGCAGCATGACGTCGGACCAAGGCAAAGTTTGGCCGTTTTCCGCCTGGGCGCGGCGCGCCGCGATCAGTGCGGCGGCCACGGCCCGCCCTTCGTCCTGACGGCGCGCGTCTTCCTGCTCTTCCAGCGGCGTGGTCAGCGGATCGCGCAAGGAAAATTGCTCTGTCGCGCCCGGTCTTGCCGCCACGGTAATCAATGGCAGGCGCCACGCCTGCCCGCTTTCCGCCGCCAAGGTGGTTTGCGCCGAAAAATTCGGGTTGGCCTGCATGCCGGCGTTGAGGATATCGACGATGGCTTGCGCATTGCGGCGCGTCTGATTGGTGCGCAGCACCTTGGCTCCGCGCATGGTCAGCATGTCGCGCGCGGCCGAGAACACACGCGGTTCGGCGCGGCGGAAGCGGTAAATCGATTGCTTGGGATCGCCGACGATAAAGACACTGGGCTGGCCCGCATCGTCACCATAGGCGTCGAGCCAGGCACGCACGATGTTCCACTGAAGCGGATTGGTGTCCTGGAATTCGTCGAGCAGGATATGCCTGTAGCGCGCATCGAGCCGGCTCTGGATGTAAGCCGCATGAGTGTCGTCGGCCAGCAGGCAATAGGCATGCCACTCCAGGTCGGCGAAATCGAACAGGCGGCGTTCGGCCTTGAGCTCCTGGTAGTGCTCCAGATAGACGCCACCCACCGTAAACAAGTCCTGATTCATGGCGAGCACGCCCGCTTCACCGCTGCGTCTCTGCAAGCGGAGCAAGGCTTCGGCCAACGCGACAAATTCGCGTTCGAAAGCGTCGGCCGCATTTTCTCCAAGATGCTTTTCCAACATTTCAAGCAAGGTCCCGCGCCGGTGGTCGTTGCCGCGCGTACTGCCGTTGCTATCGAAGAATTGCGTCCACAGGTTTGCAAAGGAGGCAAGCGAAGCGCCCTCCGTCAACGCCGTCTCGATCGCCACGGCGCGCTCCCGGTTGCGCTTCGTCCCCTGACCGAGCAACCAGGCGATATTTTGCAAGCGCTTGACCAGATCGGCGTCACTCCACAAGCTCAGGCGCGCATCGCTCACGGCATCTTCACCGCATAAATCGGCCAGCCATGCCAACGGGTCGCCGCTTCCGCCTTGACGAGCTGCCCACCACTCTGTGCGCTTGGCAATGAAGGCATCCAGCATCTTGCGGGTATTCCAGTCGCCGACCGTTTCGTACAGGCGCATCAGCGCCGGCCGCGCGTCGTTCTGCCGCTCTTCGCCCAGGCTTTGCATCAGGCGCAGATAGGCTTCCGCCAGCAATTCTCCCGACGACTCCGTGAGGGTATACCCATGCGGCACGCCGGAGGCGAGCGGAGCGACCTGGATCAGGCGACCAAACCAACTATGGAAGGTATCGATCGCCAGCGCGCTGGAACTCGATAGCACACGCTCATACAACCCGCGCGCCGCCGGCAGCAGACTTTCGATCTGGTCTCTCTCGATGCCGCGTTCGACCAGCAGTTCGCATGCCGCCTCGTCGGGCAGCAGCGCCAATTCACGCAGCAATTGCAGCAGGCGCTCGCGCATCTCCTGCGCCGCCTTGCGGGTAAACGTGATTGCCAACAGCTCGGACGGTTCGGCTCCGGCCAGCAATAGGCGCAGCATGCGGGCCACAAGCAGCCAGGTCTTGCCGCTGCCGGCGCAGGCTTCAACCACGACCGAATATGCCGGATTGCAGGCAATGCCGACAAATTCACCGGCGGCGATCGCCTCGCCGTTCGCTTCGTAGGCACGTGGTTGGGCGGCTTTTCCCATCGCGCTCACCACGTCCCCTTGCGGCACAGTCCGCGCACGGCGCAGTATTCGCACACCGCTTCGATGCCGGTCGCCGGCAATGCGGCACCCTGCGCCAGCGCTTGCAAGTTGCTTCGCAATTGCTGTTCAACCTGCTGCTGAATCCGGGAAAAATTGCTTGCTTCCACTGCGTCTATCTTGTCTGCCATCGGTTCCAGCGGCACGTAGTGCGCATGGGTAAACGAAGTGTCGGACAAGATACCGTAAAACGCCAATTGCCTATCCTCGCCTTGCTTCAGCTTTTCGCGCAAGGCGGCCGCATTCCTGGTTTTGTAGTCGAGCAAGCCTCTCTCACCGTCTTCGGACTGGTCCACGCGGTCGATGCGGCCGTGCAGCTTGACCTGACCGCCGTCCCAATGCATGGCCTTTTCGAATTTGCGCTCGCCAAACGCAAAGCGCCAGCCGACCGCCTCGCGTCGTTCGACCCAATCCAGGTAGGCCGGCATGGCCTTTCGCCAGCGCACGGCATAGCCAAGCGCAGCGGCGTTGCCGCTGGTTTCACGCGCGAATACAGTCTCGGAAATGTCGCGCAGCAGAGAGGCGCGCTGCGCGGCGGGGACGCTGCGCTCTTGCAGGGTCTGGTGAAATTCGCTCAGTATCTGGTGCAGCCAGTCGCCATAGTCGCGTTTTTCCGGCATGTCGCTGAATTCTTCCAGGCCCGACAGGCCCAGCATCCTGGTGGCGAAGAATTGATAGGGGCAGGCCACCAGGCTGTTATAGCCGCTGGCGGACAATTGCGGCGGCAATAGTTGCGGTGCCACCGGGGCCGGCATGGCCGACTGAATGCCGGGCAAGCAGCGCGCCGCGATCTGTGCACCATGAACGGGCAGACCCGGCGCCTCGCTGCGCGCCAGCGTCAATTGCAGGCGCTCGATCCAGGGACTGACCGGATTCGGTTCGCCATCGTGATGAGCCTGCCACGACAGCACGACTTCGCTGTTGCTGTTCAAGAGCGAAACAAAATCGCGCAACTGGCGGCGCTGTTCGCTCTCGCGCGTGCGCAAACCGAGTTCACGCCGGACCGTGTTGGCGAAAAACAGCGTCTCGTGCGCCGCCGAGGGCAAGTGTGCAGCGTCGCAGCCGAGCATCCAGACCGCGTCGAAGCTGCGCAACTGCGTGCCGCTCAAGGTGAGCATCACCACGCGCTTATCCTCGCCCGGTGCCACGAACGAGGTCGATTCCATTTGCAGGGCGATGAAGGCGCGCCATTCGGCCAGCGAAAATTCCTGCTCTCCGCTCTCTGCGCTCAATTGCCGCAAAAGGGCGGCAACCCGCATGCCTGCCGCGTCCGCCTGCAAAGCCTGCCAGGCGCCCAGCGCCGTCAGGCCGGCCTCGGTCCGCGCCGCCCATTGCGCTACCGTCTTGCGCCCGGCGTAAACACTCGCCTCGCGCGCCAGCAAGGCAATCATCTCGGCGGCAGCGGCGTGCGCCGCGACGGCACGGCCCACGGCTTCCCAGCCGCCAGGCACGTTGGCGTTGCGCAGGCAGATTTCTATCGTCGTCAATTGCGCCTGCTTGTCCGCGCTCTCCGGAAATACGAACGGTGACTTCAACAAGTCGAGCAGGGTCGCGGTATCGCCACGGTTCGCGATCAAGTCGAACCAGGCGGCGACCGCCGACGCCGCGCGCGTGGTCGACAGCTTCCAACCCGTCTCGTCTGTCACAAAGACCCGGGCGCGTTCGAGCAAGGCTCGCAAGCGGCGTGCCGCCACGCGGTCTTGCGCGACGACCGCCACCCGGGTCTTGCCTGCTTGCAGCCACTCCACAATCGTCTGGGCGGCGAGCTGCGCTTCCTGTTCCAGACTGACTGCCTCGCACAGCGCCACATTGCGTGGCGCCGCGTAGGGAACTTCGCCGGCAGGCGTGTCCAGCTCCTCCTGCAATTCCGGCCACGCCCGCAAATAGGCGACGTCGATGGCCCGCCAGTCCGGCGCAATGTGCAAGACATCCTGCCGTTCGCCATAAGCTTGCAGAAAAGTCTGCTCAAACGGTTCGGGCGCGCCCGCCGCAATCCAGACGAGCGATTCGCTCGCCCGCCGTGCCAGGCGCATCGTCTGTGCGAAGTACTGTACGAGCGGATCGGCGCCGTCGAGCTGAGTCTTCCAGACCGACCAGACCAGCTGCGCCTCGTCGGAGATCGCATGGCGTGCCGCAGGCGTCAGCTGCTGCAAGGCTTGCTGCCAACGCGCCTCTATTGCCTCGCCATCCTGCCACAAGCCGGGCAACAGGCTGGCGGTCAATTCGTCGCACAAATCCAGCAGCAGTTGCGCCAGGGGCAGCAGATCGGTATTGCGGCGCGCGCTGAACAACTTCTTCAGCCACCCGTATTGGCGCAACTCGGCATACAGAGCCATCAAGCGGGCACTCGGGGACGCCGCCTGCGCCGGAGATTCAGGCGGCTGCAGCCCACACCACCCGTTCAGCGTAACGATACGCGGCGGAACGAAAGCGCTGCCCAGCTTCCGCGCGAGTGCGGCTTTCAGGAGCTGGGCGTGGGAATAGGCCGGAACTACCACGCGCAAGCGCGACAGGTCGGCGCCGGTCCGCTGCGGCAAACCCGTCAATACGCGCGCAACATCATCCCAGAATGCAGAGGTCGGAGCGATCAGGGTGGGCATGGTTTGCAATACGCGTGCTTCCGGTGTTGAAATTTGGGCTACTTATTGGGGTAATTTTATGCGAGCCGGCTACGCAAATCAGCTTTGCACACCACATTTTACGAAAATGAGTTATGATTTACGAAATACCCCGCCGCATTACCTCTTGCCGCAGCTTCAATCTCCTTGAATTCGCGCTTGGCGCCACCAGTTAGTCGTTGTAGTCTGGCCGCGCCCCGTCTCGAGTTCCAAGCAAAAGACTAATAGGCGCACGATCAATCATCCTTTTTACCTCACGTTGAGGAAGCTATGAGCGAAAACATCAAACACATCACTGACGCATCTTTCGATTCCGACGTCTTGAAGTCCGACAAACCTGTTCTGGTCGACTTCTGGGCCGAATGGTGCGGTCCGTGCAAAATGATTGCCCCTATCCTGGAAGAAGTCGCCAAGGAATACGACGGCAAGCTGCAGATCGCCAAAATGGATGTGGACGCCAACCAGGCCGTGCCGGGCAAGTTCGGCATTCGCGGCATTCCGACGCTGATCCTGTTCAAGAACGGCGTTCCGGCGGCGCAAAAGGTCGGCGCCATGGCCAAGGGCCAGCTGACCTCGTTTATCGACAGCAATATCTAAAAGTACCTGCTGCGGTGGTGCGCTCGCACCGCCGCAGTTTTGCGCAGTTTTCTTAACCATCATCCCACGCATTTCCCTCCCCCACCATTAATCCCGTCCCGGGACACTCGACACCATGCATTTATCCGAACTCAAAGCGCTGCACGTTTCGGCTTTGTTGGAGATGGCGATCAGCCTCGAAATCGACAACGCCGCGCGCCTGCGCAAACAAGAACTGATGTTCGCCATTCTGAAGAAGCGCGCGAAAGCCGGCGAACAGATCTTTGGCGACGGCGCCCTTGAAGTCCTGCCCGACGGCTTCGGCTTCCTGCGCTCGCCCGACGCCAGCTATATGGCGTCGACCGACGACATCTACATCTCGCCTTCTCAAATCCGCCGTTTCAACCTGCATACCGGCGATTCGATCGAGGGCGAAGTGCGTACGCCGAAAGACGGCGAGCGCTATTTTGCATTGGTTAAAGTGGACAAGGTCAACGGCGAAACGCCGGAGGCATCCAAGCACCGCATCCTGTTCGAGAACCTGACGCCACTGCACCCGAACAAGCCGCTGGCGCTCGAGCGCGACATGCGTGGCGAAGAGAATATCACCGGCCGCATCATCGACATGATCGCACCGATCGGCAAGGGCCAGCGCGGCCTGCTGGTGGCGTCGCCGAAGTCCGGCAAGTCGATCATGCTGCAGCATATCGCGCACGCCATCACGACCAATCACCCGGACACGACCATGATCGTGCTGCTGATCGACGAGCGCCCGGAAGAAGTGACGGAAATGCAGCGCTCGGTGCGCGGCGAAGTGGTGGCTTCGACCTTCGACGAACCGGCCACGCGCCACGTACAAGTGGCGGAAATGGTGCTGGAAAAGGCCAAGCGCCTGGTCGAGATGAAAAAGGACGTAGTGATCCTGCTGGACTCGATCACCCGCTTGGCGCGCGCCTACAATACCGTGATTCCTGCCTCGGGTAAGGTGCTCACCGGTGGTGTCGACGCCAATGCGCTGCAACGCCCCAAGCGCTTCTTCGGCGCCGCGCGCAACATCGAAGAAGGCGGCTCGCTCACCATCATCGCCACCGCGCTGATCGAAACCGGCAGCCGCATGGACGACGTGATCTACGAAGAATTCAAGGGCACGGGCAACATGGAAGTGCACCTGGAACGCCGTCTGGCTGAAAAACGCGTCTACCCTGCTATCAATTTGAACAAGTCCGGCACGCGCCGCGAAGAGCTGTTGATCAAGCCCGATCTGCTGCAAAAGATCTGGGTCTTGCGCAAGCTGCTGTACGGCATGGACGAGATCGAGGCAATGGAATTCATGCTCGACAAGCTCAAGGCGACCAAGAGCAATGCCGAATTCTTCGACATGATGCGGCGTGGCAGCGGCGGCTGATCTGCGCTGATTGACCGATTGTCAATCAAGCATGTCGTGAGCAAATCCCCGGTTTCCAGGCTACCCGCCGGGAAACCGAGTGTAGCAGCAGTGTCATAGCAATTTACCAATCCCCCAGGGAGAAAATATGACTCACGGCATCATCATGTGGTTGATCATCGGCGGCATCGCAGGCTGGTTGGCAGGCATTCTGGTTAAAGGCGGAGGCTTCGGCCTGATCGGCGACATCGTCGTCGGCATCATTGGCGCCTTCATCGGCGGCTGGCTGGAAGGAATACTGCATCTCGGCATCGGCGGCGGCTTGATTTCTTCCATCGTTACGGCGACGATAGGCGCCGTGATCCTGATTGTCATCGTGCGCGCAATCAAAAAGTCTTGACCCTGCAAAACCGCTGCACTTGGGCCGAGTGCCCTGGTCATCGGCCGGACCCAAAACGCGGGATTTGCGCAAACCACTGATTTCATTATATAATTCTGCGTTTTACCACCCAGGCAAGTGATCGGCAATCAGGCCAAGAAGCAGTGCGGCCCGCGAAGTGGCGATTGGCTACCCAACCATCCGAGGAAAATATGAAACAAGGCATTCACCCCGATTACCGCGAAGTCGTGTTCCACGACCTGTCCTGCGACTTCAAATTCATCACCCGTTCGACCGTGCAAACGCGCGAAACGATCGAATTCGAAGGCAAGCAATACCCGCTGGTCAAGATCGAAGTTTCGTCCGAATCGCACCCGTTCTACACGGGCAAGCACAAGATCGTCGACACCGCCGGTCGCGTGGAAAAGTTCCGCCAGAAGTTCGGCACACGCGGTTCCAAGACTTCGGTTTCTGCTGGCTAATCGCAAACCGATGTACACAAAAAAGGCAGCCAACAGGCTGCCTTTTTTTCTTTCTGTCCTGTTTGTTGCGTTTAGGACGCCACAAGGGCGGACTATTTACGGCACAATATCGCCGGACCGAATAACAACAAACATCCCAACCCTCAGCCCCACATGAAGCCCGTTCGCCTCCCCGCCTCCGCCACGATCGCATTGCCGCGCTGGGGACTGGTCGCGCTTTGCCTGTTCTACATCCTGCCTGGCCTGGTTGCGCGCGATCCCTGGAAAAACATCGATGCCGCCAACTTCGGTATCGAGTGGACCATGGCGCATGGCGGTTGGAGCGACTGGCTGTCGCCGCATATCGCCAGCCTGCATGTCGGCGCCGAAGGGCCGCTGGCGTTTTGGCTTGGTGCGCTCTGCATACGCCTGTTCGGCTGGCTGCTCGGCGATCCCCTGGCGGCCGGCGTCGCCAGCATCCTGTTTTTCCTGCTCGGCTCGCTCTCGGTATGGCATGCGGCCAACCTGCTCGGCCAGCGCGCCGAAGCGCAACCGTTGCGACTGGCATTCGGTGGCCAGCCGGAGCCGAAAGACTATGGGCGCACGCTGGCCGACGGCGCACTCCTGATTTTCCTGGGCAGCCTCGGCCTGCTCTATCCCATCCACGCCACCAGCGCCAAAGCCTTGCAGGTCGCGCTGGTTGCCTACGCGATTTGCGAAGCAGTACGTCTGTTCGACTCCGGCTCGGGCCGCGCGGCACTCAAGCTCGGCCTGACACTCGGCCTGCTGGTGCTGGCGCGCGGCTGGGTGGTGCCGGTTGGACTCTGGCTAGGCTTGGTTGGTCTCGCGGCCCTGCGCGATCGCGCCAGCCTGCTGCGATTGCTGACACAGAGCCTGCCCTTGGCGTTGGCGCCGGTCGGTGCCTGGCTGTTGGTTTTGCACGCAGCCCCCGACAGCCTGCGCTCGCCTTTGGCCGACTGGCTGTCGTGGAATGCCGCCCAATTGTCCTGGCCTTCGTGGGAATCCCTAAGGTACCTGCTGAAAAACGGCATCTGGTTTACGTGGCCATCCTGGCCCTTTGCCGGCTGGGCCGTGTACGCCTGGCGCAAACAGTTCAAGGCTCTGCACATTGCCTTGCCGCTGGCTTTCTTCGGGACCCTGCTCGCCTTGGGCCTGCTCAATCCCGTTTCCGAGGTAGGCGTCCTGATGCCTTTGCTGCCGCCGCTGGCCATCCTAGCGGCGTTCGGCTTGCCGACCATGAAGCGCGGTGCCATCAACGCGGTTGACTGGTTCTCGGTGATGACCCTGACCATGTTTGCGTTCGGCATCTGGATGTACTGGGTCTCGCTGCAGACCGGCTGGCCGTTGCCGGCGCAAAAGGTGCTCAAGCTGCTGCCCGGCTTCAAGCCGGAATTCCATGCCCTTCCCTTCCTGATCGCATTCTTCGCCACGGCCGGCTGGATCGCGCTCGTGCATTGGCGCATCTCGCGCCGGCCTTCCGTATTGTGGCGTGCCGTTGTGCTGTCTTCCGGCGGCGGCATCCTGTGCTGGCTGTTGCTGATGACTTTGTGGCTGCCGGCCTTCAACTATGCGCGCAGCTACGCCGGCGTGGCGACCGAGATCGCCGCCAGGCTGCCAACGGAATCACATTGCGTCGATACCGACGTCGGCCCGGACCAGTTGGCCTCGTTCGCCTACTTCGGAAAAATTCGATTTGCACAGGACAGCGACGCGCAATGCGACTATCTGCTGCTGCAGGAAAACAGCCATAACAAGGAAGAAGCAGCCCGTGTCCGCAATGCCGTTAAACAATGGCAATTGATCTGGGAAGGCCGTCGTCCGGCAGATCGCGACGAGCGCTTCCGGCTGTACCAGCGCCTGCGCTAAAGCTTTCGCCGTCGCAGGCAACCAACCGGCAGCATCATTTGTAGGATCCACCCATGAAACTGCAAAAGACTCGATCGGCAATCGCAACAGCAAGCCTGATTGCATCCTTCAGTTGGGCCGCATATGCCGGTCCTGCCGTGGTGAATGCGGCAGAAACGGCGACAGAGCCCAAAGCCGCTACCCCGATCCGCCATCTGGTAGTGATCTTTCAGGAAAACGTCTCCTTCGATCACTATTTCGGCACCTATCCTCGCGCGGCCAATTTGCCTGGCGAACCGGCATTCCAGCCACGCCGCGACACGCCGCCGGTCAATACGCTGGCGACGCCGCTCGACGTCGCCCACGGTTTTGCGCCGTTCAAAAACGTAAAGCTGTTAACCGGCAATCCCACACGGTTCAACGCCGCCAACGGTGGCAACGCCATCAATCCATTCCGCCTGGATCGCAGCCAAGCCGCAACGGCCGACCAGAATCACGAGTATGACGCCGAACAGCAAGCTTTCAATGAAGGCGCCATGGACCTGTTCCCGAAATCGGTGGGCATCGGCGACACGATGGTGTCGGCCAACCAGGTCGCACCCCTTAACACCGTCGGCCTCGTGATGGGATACTACGACGGCAATACCATCACCGCGCTGTGGAATTACGCACAACACTTCGCCATGAACGACAACTCGTTCGGTACCACCTTCGGCCCCTCCACGGTAGGCGCCCTCAACCTGATCGCCGGACAAACCAACGGCGTGCTGGCCACCAATGCCGCTCCCGCAAAAAATGGCAGCAATCTGGACGGCGAGATTTCCAGCGACGGCAATGGCGGCATCACGATGACCGGCGATCCGCAGCCGCTCGGCGACATCTGTTCGAAACGCGACGCCGTCAGCATGCAAGGCAAGAATATCGGCGACCTGCTCAACGCAGCCGGCGTCAGCTGGGGATTCTTCTCCGGCGGCTTCGATCGCAGTGTCGTCGATGCAGATGGCAGCAGCGACTGCCAGCGCGGCTCGCGTTCCGCGATCACCGGACAATACAAGCTGGACTACATCCCGCACCACCAACCCTTCCAGTACTATGCGTCGACCGCCAATCCGACGCATGCACGCCCAAGCGCCGTCGGCGCAATCGGCCGCACTTATGAAGCCGACGGGAAGACGCGCGACCCGGCCAACCATCAGTACGACTTGCACGATTTCTTCGACGCCATCGCGGCCGGCAACTATCCCGCCGTCAGCTTTCTCAAGGCACCCGGTTACCAGGACGGCCATGCCGGTTATTCGAATCCGCTCGACGAACAGGAATTCATCGTCCGCACGCTCAATTTCCTGCAACAGCGCGCGGAGTGGCAGCACACGCTGGTATTGATTGCCTACGACGATTCGGACGGCTGGTATGACCATCAGATGAGTCCCATCGTCAATCCGTCGAGCATGCAGCCTGGCGCCAGCTTCGTCAGCAACGGCGTCAAGGTCACCGGATTAGGGGATTTTCTGAATGGCCGCGGCATATGCAAGTCGGGCCTGCAGCAAGGTCGGCCGGTACGCGAAACAGCCTTGCCGGGCCCGGATGGCAAGGTTCCCGTGCAGGGACGCTGCGGCTACGGCCCGCGCATGCCCCTGCTGGCCATCTCTCCCTACGCCAAGCCCAACCATGTCGACCACACGCTGACCGATCAAACCTCGATTCTGCGTTTCATCGAAGACAACTGGCTATCGGGGCAAAGATTGTCAGGCTCTTTCGATGCACTGGCCGGCCCTCTGAACAACATGCTCGATTTTTCAGGAAAACGTAAGGCCGGCGTCTTGATCCTCGATCCAGTCAGTGGACAAGTTTGCATCGATTGCAACAGAAATAAGCCACAGTAGGGGAGAAGCCATATGTGCAGTTGGCGATAAAGCCGCTGCAACTCCGGGCAGTCCGGGTACACTAACCGGATACACCAGACGAAGCTGAGTGCGGCCGCGCAGCCACAGGTTACAAACAAGGGCTCGGCAAGCTTTACCTCCGCCATGAACGAAAATACTCACCGCGACATCCTGACCGGTGCATTGAACCGCACCGCACTGGCGGAATGGCTCAATCACGCCATGCCGCAAGCGCATCTGGCCGGCGTCCCCCTGACCCTGGCCATCGTCGATGTTGATCACTTCAAGAGCGTCAACGACGCCTTCGGCCATGCCCGCGGCGACCAGATCCTGTGCGAGATCGCCATGCGCATCCAGCGCACGCTGCGCACCGGCGACAAGCTGTTCCGCTATGGCGGTGACGAATTCGTGCTGGTGCTGCAGGACGCCAATCTCGATCAGGCCCAGGTGCTGATCGAGCGTCTGCTCAATGTCGTGCGCGACGAGCCGTTCGAAGGCAAGCCGCCGCTGAAGATGACCTTATCGATCGGCGCCGCCGCCATCGAGGAAACTGACGGCACTCCGGAAAAGCTATTCGAATGTGCCGATGCGCGGCTCTACCTTTCCAAGCGCCAGGGCCGCAACCAGCTGCAGACCAGCGATCGCGAAGAACCGGATATGCATGCCGTGTTCTCGGAACAATTTCAGGGCGTCACCCGCCTGCTCGAACGGGAAACCACGCTGGCGGCGATTCGCAGCTTCATCGAATCGCTGCCGGCACGCAAGCGCGCCCGCCTGCGCATCGGCGGCGAAGCCGGCTGCGGACGCAGCCGCATGATCGCCGAAGCCGGGCGCTACGCGGCCTTGATGGGTTACGGCGTGCTTAGTCTGCAGGGGCGCCCCGGATATGCCTATCGCATGTATGCGGCCGTACTCGACGCACGCCAGGCCGGCAGCCTATGGGCCGAACTGCCGCATCCCCTGCAAGGTGAACCGCATTTCGTCGAGACCCTGGCGCGCCTGTTGCATGAGCGTGCGGCGGCCGGCTTGATTTTATTGATCGACGGTGCGGAACTGATCGACCACAGCACGCTCGCGCTGCTGCGCGCGGTGATTGCCAGTCCCGACATCGTCCAGGTTGGCGTACTGGCCAGTTCCGACGGTCCGCTCACGCAATTTCTCGATTGCGGCATCGACGCGGAAATTTCGCTCGATCCGCTCAGCAAGGTCGGCACGCGCCTGTGGCTGCGCGGCATATTGCGGTGGGAAGCGCCGGACCAGTTCGTCAGTGAATTCCATGCCCTCACCCAAGGTGCGCCCGGCGTCATGCAGCGCACGCTGCAAAGCATGCGCGACATGGCGCTGCTGGTACGCAGTGCGCAGGGATGGAACATTCACGATGCCTGGGCAGCAGCCCTTCACGCCAAGGCCCCGCGCCAGGATGCCAGAGTGCGGCCGTGGCTGTCTGTCGGCGAAGAATTCGTCGGCCGCGAAACGGAATTGAATCTGGTCAAGCAGCGCCTGCAAAGCGGAGGCCTGCTTACTCTGGTTGCCGCGGGCGGCATGGGAAAGACGCGCCTGGCGCTGCAAGCCGCGAGCGAAACGCACGATCAATTTGCCGACGGCGTCTATTTTGTGCCATTGGCGGCCGTCGAATCCAGCGATCTCATGCTTCCCGCCATTCTGCAAGCTTTCAATCTGCGTCTGCAGGACGGGACGAATCCGCGCCAATTGCTGCTCAATTTCTGCAGCCGTGGGCAGATGCTGATCGTACTCGACAGTTTCGACCACATGACGCACGATCTGAGCCTGGTCGACGACTTGCTGCATGCCTCGCCCAACCTGCGTCTACTGATCACGTCCCGCGAGCCCCTGCATTTGCCCAGCGAACGTGCGCTGCGCATCACGGGCCTGCCTACCGCGGACGCCGAAAGCACCTATCTGCCCGAACAGGCTTTCAACAGCGCCGAGATACTGTTTGTCCAGTATGCACACAAGATACAAGCCGACTTTGTCGTGGCTTCGGACAGCCGCATCGACATATCGCGCATCTGCAAGGCCGTGGACGGCATGCCGCTGGCCATCAAGCTGGCCGCCGCTTGGGTCAACGTCTTTGACTGTGCCGAAATTGCCGACAAGCTGGAAAAGGATCCGGAGCAGGCCAATGCCTTGTCGGTCATCAATTATTTCTGGGCACAATTGAGCGAACATGAACGATGCGGCGCCAGCGCATTGGCCGTTTTCCGCGGCGGCTTCGAGCAGACAGCCGCACAACAGGTGGCCGGCATCTCTCCTTTCTTCCTCTCTGCGCTGGTGACCAAATCCTTTTTGGTGCGTAACCGCAGCGGCCGCTACGACATGCTGGAGTTGCTGCGGCAATACGCGTTGCGCGAGCTTGCCGCGCATCCGGAACGCGCCGCCGCATTGCAACAGGCGCACGGCGACTACTATCTCGCACTGGTGCAGCAAGCGGCGACTCATTGGCACCGCAACGGCGAGGTGTTCTGGTTTGAACGGCTGACGGCGGAACTCGACAACTTGCGCGCTGCGCTTGCCGCCGCCATCGATGGCAACAGGCAGGATCAAGCCATGTGCATGGTCGCCGACCTGGCCAACTTCTGGATAGGCCGCGGCCTCATCCTGGAGGGCTCGCGCTGGACGCAGTTGGCCTTGCAGCAAAGCGGCGCCCCTACCCTGCCTCATTTTGCCGCCGCCACCGCCGCAATGGGAAAGCTGCTGTTCTGGTTGGGGCAACCCGGGCAATCGGCCCAGGCCTTCGAAACCGGACTCGAAGCCGCCACCCGCAACAAGCTGCCCGCGGTTGCCGCGCTGTGCCGCGCCTGGCTCGCGGCAGCACACTTCCGCGGCGGACGCCATACGCAAGCACTCGAATTGGGGCAACAAGCCCTGGATGTAGCGCGCGAGGCCGGCTTGCCTGGTGAGCATGCGCTATGTCTGTTGACCTTGGGTGGCGTCTTTCTGGAACGCGGCGAACAGGCCAAGGCCCGCGAAATCCTGACACTCTGCCTGCGCATGTTCGAAGAGCAAGGCGACGCGCGCCGCCACACGCTTGCGCTGAATTTTTTCGGCATCCTCGAATTCCGCGACTGCAAGCTCGACGCCGCTGTCAAGACACTGGAAAACGCCGTCTCGGTTGCGCAGCAAAATCGTAACCGCCTCAACTACGCCTGGAGTCTGACCAATCTGGGCGCAGTAGAAATCGCGCTGGGCCACGATACGGCAGCACATCAAAAACTGGCAGAAGCGCAGCAAATCCTGCATGAAGCAGGCTCCCACGATTGGGAAGCCATCAACCAGGTGTTCACCGCGCAAGCCTGGCTCGCCAACGGCGACGTGTCGCGCGCCCGCGCAGCGCTGACAAAAGCCTTGGCATGCGCGCTCGCCTGCAAATCGACGCGCCGTCAATTACTCGTTATCGCCGCCTACGCGCAACTGGCTGCTACCCAGCACGACGGCGAACGCGCGTTACAACTGGCCAACCTGGTTCTGGCCCATCCCGACAGCGGCGAAGAAGCCTCGATCCCCGCACGCATCGCACTTGCCTCGGCCGGAGTGGAAGGCGAGTTCGCATACTCGCCGGAATCCGCTCGCGATGCGCTGACCGGACAGATCGCGCTACTCAGCAACGAAATTCCAGGATTGCTCCAAGCGTCTTGACCGGCGCAGACCTTGTGCTGCATTGCAAAGAGCACAACTTTGCACGCGATTCGGCCGCGCGCAAGGTCGCACGCCGTTCATCGGCCGCACCCAACCCTTGCTTAAAAACACGAAATCGGTCATAATCGTCGTTTCCGCCCGGGTGGTGAAATTGGTAGACGCAGGGGACTCAAAATCCCCCGCCGCAAGGCGTGCCGGTTCGATTCCGGCCCCGGGCACCACTAGGTTGTATCTGGCAGTATCGCATCATCCCAGAACCCGCATAGCTCTTGGCTCTGCGGGTTTTTTGTTGTCTCAAGCCATTTCAAGCGATACCAGCAGATACCAACACAAGGGTATCGATGGTACTCACAGACACTTTCGTTCGTTACAAGTTTGGATGCCAATCGTGACCTTGATCACTTCAAGAAGAACGAAAATGCACCATTAAGGCGTACGGAGAATACACATTTCACATGTACTAATGCCGAATTTCCCAAATGAAAGCAAATTGACCATTCAAAGATCCTTTGGGTTTCTGCGGTGGGTGTACGATGTTGTATAACCATATGCCAAAATTTTCGTTTATCTACCGCACACGCTGATCTAATCTGTCTAGCTTCATGAATTTCATTGGTCAAAAGCCAGCGAAATTCCACCGTATGTCAACCCGACGTATTGAAGACCGAAGGTCACAAGATGCCACAACTCCCCTCCGGGATTGCTCCCGCAGTCCTCTCGCTGATCGGCAACACGCCCCTCATTCCCGTCACTCGGCTTGACACCGGCCCTTGCCAATTATTTTTGAAGTTGGAATCGCAAAATCCCGGAGGTTCCATTAAGGACCGCATCGGCAAGGCCATGATTGAAGCGGCTGAGTGGGATGGCAGGCTCAAACCCGGCGGCACGGTGGTAGAGGCCACTGCCGGCAACACTGGCCTGGGCCTGGCCCTGGTGGCGCGAGCGAAAGGCTACCGCGTTGTGCTGGTGGTGCCGGACAAAATGTCGACGGAAAAAGTGTTGCACTTGAAAGCCATGGGTGCCGAAGTACATACCACACGCTCCGACGTCGGCAAGGGCCATCCAGACTATTACCAAGACTATGCCGCGCGATTGGCGCGCGAGATACCAGGTGCGTTTTTCGCCGACCAGTTCAACAATCCGGCCAACCCGTATGCTCATGAAACGACGACCGGCCCGGAAATCTGGGAGCAGACCAAGCACAACCTGGATGCGATCGTCTGCGGCGTCGGCTCCGCCGGAACGGTTACCGGATTGACGCGCTATTTCCGCAAACAACAGCCGGAACTGGAATTCGTGCTGGCCGACCCGGAAGGATCGGTCTTGGCGGAGTATGTGAGGACAGGTCGCGTGTCCGAAGTCGGCGGTTCGTGGGCGGTGGAAGGCATAGGCGAAGATTTCATCCCGGCGATTGCGGATCTTTCCGCGGTCAAGTGCGCCTACACCATCAGCGACCAGGAGAGCTTTGCTACCGCGCGCGAACTATTGCGTGCAGAAGGCATTCTAGCCGGCTCGTCGACCGGCACGTTACTTGCCGCAGCCTTGCGATATTGCCGCGAGCAGACCATATCCAAGCGCGTCGTCACTTTTGTCTGCGATACTGGTACTCGCTATTTATCCAAGGTCTATAACGATAACTGGATGATTGACCAAGGACTGCTAAAACGCGAAGTTTACGGCGACCTGCGCGACCTGATCAGTCGTCGATTCGATGAAGGTGGCGTCGTCAGCGTTTCCGAGACAGATACACTGGTAACGGCGTTCGCGCGCATGCGTGCCGCCGAGGTTTCGCAGTTACCCGTCATCCGCGATGGCAAGGTGGTCGGCATTATCGATGAATCCGACCTGCTGGTCAAAGTGGCGGGCGACGCGACGCATTTTCGAAGCGAGGTGGGCGAAACGATGACGCACCAGTTGCAGACTTTGCCCCCCTGTACCGATTTAGCCGAATTGAGATCGACGCTTGACCGCGGACTCGTGGCGATTATTGCCGAGGGCGATCATTTTTACGGCTTGATCACGCGGTTCGACTTGCTCAATCATTTGCGGAGAAAATTGTCATGAGCCAAGCCAAGCAACAAACCGCATTCGCGACACGTGTGATCCATGCCGGGCAGATGCCGGATCCGTCGACTGGCGCGATCATGCCACCGATTTATGCGACCTCGACATATGTGCAGCAAAGCCCGGGGGTGCACAAGGGTCTCGATTACGGACGCTCGCACAATCCCACGCGCTGGGCGCTCGAGCGGTCCATCGCCGATCTCGAAGGCGGTGCACAAGCATTCGCATTCGCATCTGGTTTGGCGGCGATTTCAACCGTCCTCGAAATCGTTGATTCCGGTTCGCATATCGTCGCCGGCGATGATATGTACGGTGGCTCGTTTCGCCTGTTCGAACGCGTGCGCAAGCGCAGCGCCGGCTTGCAGTTTACCTATGTCGATTTGACCCGGCCAGAAAACTTGCTGGCGGCGTTGCGTCCTGACACGAGGATGGTTTGGGTAGAAACACCGACCAACCCGATGTTGAAACTAGCCGATCTTGAGGCAATCAGCAGTATTTGCCGCGAGCGCGGCATCATTGCCGTGGCCGACAACACGTTTGCCAGCCCATGCGTGCAGCGGCCGCTGGAGCATGGCTTTGATATCGTCGTCCACTCCACGACCAAGTACATTAACGGTCACTCCGACGTAATTGGCGGCATTGCCGTGGTCGGCAATGAATCGCATCAGACGGAATGGCGCGAACGTCTCGCATTCCTGCAGAACTCGGTAGGTGCAATTGCCGGTCCATTCGATTCTTTCCTTACACTGCGCGGTGTGAAAACGCTGGCATTGCGCATGGAGAGGCATTGCGCAAACGCGTTGGAACTTGCGTCCTGGCTGGAGCGCCATCCGAAAGTTGGCAAGGTGTACTACCCTGGGTTGGAGACCCACGCACAGCACGCACTTGCGCGTCGACAAATGCAAGGTTTCGGTGGCATCATCTCCATTGATCTCAAAACCGATGTGACCGGTGCGCGGCGATTCCTTGAGCGCTGCGAAATTTTTGCCTTGGCAGAGAGTCTGGGAGGAGTGGAAAGCTTAATCGAGCACCCGGCAATCATGACGCATGCAACAATTCCGCCAGAGCAGAGGGCTAGCCTTGGTATCTCGGATTCGCTGGCCCGCCTATCAGTTGGAATCGAGGACGTCGGCGACCTGCAGCGCGATCTGGAACAAGCGCTAGCGGCAATTTGAAACATTTACTGCTCCTGAAATAGTGTGTTTTACGCGCCGCTCGACTATTTCGTAATCTCCAGCGCGAACGACACACCCTCCGTCTACAACAGTACCGCTAGACTTGTTGTACTTACTTCATGCCGCTGCGGCGAGGGCGTTGCGCCGAGGCCGCGAGCGATCGTGTCAATCAATTACTACCCCTTCGATCATCCGCGCGAAAACACGCGGGTGACGCGTTCGAGGTGGGCGCGCATGGCGCGCTTGGCTTCTACCGGATCGCGCGCCACGATAGCCTCCACCACGCGACGGTGGTCGGTGATGGTCTCCTTGCGCAATTCTTCCGTGCGGAAATGCTCGTGCAGGCGATGCCACAGCCGGCCGCGCTGGTCCCACAGGTATTCAATCACGCCGACCAGAGCGCTATTGCCGGTGGCGCGCGCAATCGAGAGATGAAATTCGCGGTCGCCGTGTTCGCAGTTGAACTTGTTGTCGTGGTGCGCCTCCATATCGGCTGCCGCCTGCAGAATGGCGTCGACCGCCTTGTCCGTGGCCACGCGCGCGGCGATAGCAGCGATTTCAGGCTCGATCAGGCGACGAGCGGAAAGAACTTCGAAGGGGCCGAGCCCTACTTCCTGAACCGGTGCGGGTTCGTCGAGCTTTTCGCTGACGTACACGCCGGAGCCGCCGCGCACTTCGACGAAACCGGTCAATTCAAGAGCGATCAGGGCTTCGCGTAATGAGGCGCGACTGACATTCAACTTGGTGGCGAGATCACGCTCGGAGGGCAAACGCTCGCCGGGACCGATTTTTTCTTCCAAAATCAAATCCCGGATACGCATTGCAACAACTCGGTACAGGCGTTTCTCACCACCGTTTTTCTGCGCGAATGCAGACATGAATTGCGTCCCCCGAGTCCTCGAATATGTTATATTTTTGCAAATACTCATCACCCAGCGTGAATCACGCTGCTTATTTGGTCAGGCCATTCTAAATTGGCCTGACAGATTATGCAATCTGGTCTTACCAATTTTTGCGTTTGTGACACACTGACCACATCAGGCGCAAGAAGCATTTCTACCCGGGAATTTCGTAATCGCCTCGGCAAGATTCGCTCGCTGATGTCGCGAGGTTTTCCGCAGTCTTGACCCTGCATAGAGCGGCGCCGCCGACACGATCTGCGATCGCGTCAGCCTAGTGATACGCTCTGGATAGAGCGCTATCGCCTCCTGCAACTTGTGCGAGAATGCATTGACAATCAGCGAAGCAACGACCAGTAACCGTCCGCTGTATATCATCATGCACGGCAACAACATCGTTGCCATCGTTGCCAACGACAATGGCCTGCCGGCGGGTACGGTATTCCCGGACGGCAGACCAAACAAAAAGGCGCGTGATCCACGCGCCTTTTTGCTTTCCAAACCGCCCGGCTCTTAGCCCTTGAACCGCGCCTCCGGCACACCCTTGACGCCAGGATTCAACAACAACACCGCGCCGGCCCATTCGTCGGTCGAATTCGGCGGCACGATTGAGGTCACGATCATGGTGTCGAGATTGGCGCCGCCGAAGCTGCACATGGCAGGCTTTGCCATCGGCAGATCGATACGTCGGTCGAGCTTGCCTTCCGGGGTAAAGCGCAAGATGCATCCGCCATCGTTGCCGCAAATCCAGTAGCAACCGTCGCCATCCATCGCCGCGCCGTCGGGCCGGCCCGGGTGCTCATTCATGTCGACAAATACCCGTTGATTGCTCGGCATGCCTTGGTCGGTGTCGTAATCGAAAGCCCAGATCAATTGGCTGGCCGGATGCGAATCCGACAGATACATGGTACGCCCGTCCGGTGACCAAGCCAGGCCGTTTTGTGTCAGCAAGTTTGAGACGATCGGCGCCGAAATACCCTGCTGCGTCGTATAGCGATGCAATTGGCCGACCGCTTTCTTCGCCGCCATATCCATGAACATGGTGCCGGCCCAGAAACGGCCTTGGCGGTCGCAGCGGCCGTCGTTGAAGCGCAGCCCTTCACCGAGGCCTTCGGTCGGCGCAGCCAGCTTGGTGGACAGCACGGCTTGTCCGGCGCCGAGTTCAATGCTGAAAATGCCGCTTTCCATACCGGCGATCAAGCCGCCGCGCTCCTTGAGTGCAATACAGGCTGCCATTTCACTGGTTTGCCAATTGCGCGTCATCCCGGACGATGCATCGAGGCGCCAAATGGTTTTGGCCGGAATGTCGACCCAATACCACGCACCATGCGCCGCATCCCATACCGGGCTTTCGCCCACGCCACAGCGAATGTCGCCGACGCGCTCAATACCTGCAAAACTTGTCATGCTCGCTTCTCCAACTTCTTCCAACAATATTTCAAAGGTGCCTTCTAATGTGTGCTTACATGCGCACTTCTGACGGCACGGGCACCAATGCCTTCATCACCACCCAGGCAATCAAGTAGGCCGACGCGCAGAACGAAAAGACGATCATATAGCCGGTCTGTACGTGGCCAGCTGCCTGGTAATAGTCGAACAGCCAGCCGCTGCCTTTCTGGAACAGCACGCCTCCCAAGCCGCCGGCCATGCCGCCGATGCCGATCACGGAAGCCACCAGCTTCTTGGGGAAGGAATCGGACGGCGTCGTGAAGATATTGGCCGACCACGCCTGGTGCGCCGAAGCGCCAATGCCGATCAGCAGGACCGGAATCCACATGCTGATGCCACCCAGCGGTTGCGCCAGCAAGACCGCAAGCGGAAAGAAAGCGATCAACAACATCGCCTTGCGTCGCCCGTCAAACACCGAGGCTCCGCGGTTGATGAAGTAGGCCGGCAGCCAGCCGCCGCCTATGCTGCCTATCATGGTCATGCTATAGAGCACGGCCAACGGTGCTGCAATCTGCGTGCCATGCAAGTCGAATTGCACCGCCAGGTATTTCGGCAGCCACAACAGGAAAAACCACCACACGCCGTCGGTCATGAACTTGCCGAAGGCAAAGGCCCAGGTCTGGCGGTAGCGCAGCAACTGGAACCAGGAAATCTGCTTGTCGTTATCGCTGGACGTTGATGGCGCGTCGGCTTCGTCGCTGTTGATGTAGTCGAGTTCGGCCTTGGACAAGCGTTTCTGCTGTGACGGCTTTTCATAGAACATCAGCCAGAACACGATCCAGGACAGGCCGATCGCGCCGACGATCACGAACGCCGCCTGCCAACCCCATGTGCTGGCAATCCACGGCACCGTCAGCGGGCCGAGAATGGCACCGATGTTGGCGCCGGAATTGAAAATACCGGCCACCAGCGAACGCTCTTTTTTGGGAAAGTACTCGGCCGTGGTCTTCAAGGCCGCCGGAAAATTGCCCGATTCACCGAAGGCCAGCACGGCATAGGAAATCATGAAGCCTGCAATCGATACCGAAACGGCGGTCAGTCCGAGCACGCCGAAAAGGGCATTGACGCCCTCGCCCAGCGGAATGGCGAAAGCATGCATGATGGCGCCGATCGACCATATCGTGATGGCGAAGATGTAGCCTTTTTTCGTGCCGATACCGTCGATGATACGGCCGGCAAACAACATGGAAATGGCGTAGACGACCAGGAAGATCGACGTGATGTTCGCGTAATCGCTATTGGACCAGCCGAATTCCGTCGCCAGGCGCGGTTCCAGCAGGCTCAGGACAGTACGATCGAGATAGTTGGCGGTGGTCGAAAAAAACAACAATGCGCAGATTATCCAACGGTATCTGCCGATCGCTTGCTGGGTCATGTGATTCTTCCTTTCAGGCCCGGCCGACATGAAGTCGGCCGGATGCGCTTCGCACTGTGCCCGAGGGCTATTGTGTATGTTGCCCTCGTCTCCTTATTTTCTTCTACTTACCCTGCCATCAAGCCGGGGGGACCAGCGTACCATCCACCAGACGGGCCAGCTTGAGCGGATTGGCATCGGCCAAAGCCGCCGGCAGCAAATCGGCCGGGAAGTTCTGGTAACACACCGGACGCAGGAAACGGTCAATGGCCGTCGCACCCACCGAAGTGGTGCGGCTGTCGGAAGTCGACGGGAAGGGTCCGCCGTGCACCATCGCGTGGCACACCTCGACACCGGTCGGAAAGCCGTTGAACAGGATACGGCCTACTTTGCGTTCCAGCGTCGGCAACAGCTTGGCAGCCGCGGCGTGGTCGGCGGACGTAGCGTGCACGGTCGCTGTCAACTGGCCTTCGATATATTCGGCAAAGCGCTTCATATCGTCGACATCGCGGCAGGTGATCACCAGCGAGCACGGCCCGAAGATTTCGTCTTCGAGTTCCGGCGTGCTCAGATAAGTCTGGCTGTCGCACACGTACAAGGCCGCTTGCGCAGCACAACCCGATTTCACTGCCTCGCCGCCCTGGCCTGCAGCCAACTGGCGCACGCCGGCAATGCCGGACAAGCGCGACACGCCGGACGTGTAAGCCTTATGAATACCCGGCGTCAGCATGGTCTGCGCAGCTTTGGCCTGCAGAGCACCGGCAGCGGCTTCAATAAATTGCTGGAACTGCGGACCATCCACGCCCAACACCAGGCCGGGGTTGGTGCAGAACTGGCCGGCACCCAGAGTGAGGGAATCGACAAAGGCTTGCGCCAGCTTGGCGGTATCGTTTGCCACCGCGCCCGGCAGCAGGAATACCGGATTGATGCTGCTCATCTCGGCATAGACTGGAATCGGTTCCTTGCGCTGGGCCGAAGTGCGCATCAGCGCCACGCCGCCCTGACGCGAACCGGTGAAGCCGACCGCCTTGATGGCAGGATGGGACACCAGGCTCTGGCCGACTTGGCGGCCGTCGCCGAAGATCATGGAAAATACACCTTCCGGCAGACCGCAATCGGCCACTGCCTTTTGAATCGCGCGACCGACCAGTTCGGAAGTGCCGAGGTGGGCGCTGTGCGCCTTGACCACCACCGGGCAACCGGCAGCCAGCGCCGACGCGGTATCGCCGCCGCCGACCGAGAACGCCAGCGGGAAGTTGCTGGCGCCGAACACCACAACCGGGCCGATGGCGATCTTGCGCAAACGCAGATCGGGACGCGGCGGCGTGCGTTCCGGCAATGCCGAGTCCAGCGTGGCGTCGAGCCAGTGGCCGTCACGCACCACCTTGGCGAACAAACGCATTTGGCCGACCGTACGGCCACGCTCGCCTTCCAGGCGCGCCTTAGGCAAGCCGGTTTCAATGTGGGCGCGCTCAATCAGCGCTTCGCCGATGTTCATGATGTTGTCGGCGATGGTTTCCAGAAAACGCGCGCGCTGTTCCAGCGTCGTGTCGCGGTAAGCATCGAAAGCCCTTTCTGCCAGTTCGCAAGCGCGCTGCACTTCGGCGTCGCTTGCCAGGCCGAAATTCGGTTCGATGGCGGCATTACGTGTCGGATCGATCGCTTGCACGGCACCTGCTTTACCGAAGACGGCACTGCCGCCGATTAGCATTTCACCAGTCAGTTGCATGGAAAACTCCTCTACTTCTAAAGACGATTTAGCCCGCCGCAAACAGCGGGCGGGCCCCAACAATAACGGCGTACCTGAGGCTCGCCGGCAAGGCGGTCAAATACCGCCGACCCAAGGCTTATTGTGCGCCTTGCGCGCGAATCAGCTTGTCGAGCATCTCGCATTCTTCTGCCGTCAAGTCGGTCAGCGGTGCACGCACCGGACCAGCGTCGTAGCCGACCAGGCGAGCGCCGGCCTTGACGATACTGACCGCATAACCTGCCTTGCGGTTGCGGATCTTCAGATACGGCAGGAAGAATTCGTCGATCAAGCGATTTTGCGTAGCGTGGTCGTCCTTGGCAACGGCGTGGTAGAAGTCCATCGCCAGTTTCGGCACGAAGTTGAATACCGCGGACGAATACACCGGCACGCCCAGAGCCTTGTAAGCAGCCGCATACACTTCAGCGGTCGGCAGCCCGCCCAGATAGGTCAAGCGGTCGCCCAAGCGGCGCCAGATCGACACCATCAGCTCGATGTCGCCGATGCCGTCCTTGAAGCCGATCAGGTTCGGGCAACGGTCGGCCAATTTTTCGAGCGAATCCGGCGTCAGGCGGCAAACGTTGCGGTTATAGACCACGACGCCGAGTTTGGTCGATTTACAGAATTGCTCGACGTGATCGACCAGGCCGTCCTGGCTAGCTTCGGTCAAATAGTGCGGCAGCAGCAGCACGCCCTGTGCGCCCAGGCGTTCGGCCTCTTGCGCGTAGGCGATCGCAGTGCGGGTCGGGCCGCCGGCGCCGGCCAGGATGGGCACCGAGCCGCGGCAGGTATCGACTGCCACCTTGATGACATCAGAATACTCCTGCTGGGTCAGAGAAAAAAACTCACCGGTACCGCCCGCAGCAAACAATGCACTCGCGCCATATGGGGCCAGCCATTCCAGGCGCTTCGCATAGGTATCAGCGCGGAAGTTGCCGGCCTGATCGAAATCCGTCACCGGAAACGACAGCAGGCCAGAGGACATAATTTGTTTAAGTTCCAAGTGATTCATTTCGACTCCAAATTAGGCGATAGACAGCAAGCAATCGGCAAACAATAGAAAATGTTGTCAGCAAACCAACAACGACGGGCGGATAATCGGACAAACGAGAGAAGTTAAACGATTAACTTCACAATATAAGCGATTTTTCCAGCTTGGTAAAGGGCTGGAATTAAAAAATTGGTCTGACCGGATTAATTATTCGCAGAATTGGCCTGACCAAGCCTACCACTTATGTCGGACCACCCATCGGGTCGCCCTGCTATCAGGCGCGATTGACAGTAGAAGCCCGCACGATCAGGCGCGGCTCGATGGTGGTGATATCGTCGGTCGCTTTTCCATCAATGATTGCCAGCAATTTTTCCGCCGCCGAGACCCCCATTTGCTCGCTCTGCAAGTCGACGGTCGTCAGCGGCGGATAGGTGTAGCGCCCGAATTCGATATTGTCGAAGCCCGCGACGGAAATATCGGTGGGCAAACGAAACCCGAGAGTCTGCGCTTCCTTCATGAATCCGAGCGCCAGCAAGTCGTTATAGCAGATCAACGCATCAGGCCGATCCGGTCCCAGCATGATGGTGGAACACATGCGCTCGCCCTCCATGGACGACGGCATGTCCGTATCGTATACCGCGACCGGCAAACTGCGCGCATCCAGGCATTCCCGGATACCCTCGAGCCGCTCGTCGTTGCGACGCGACTTGGAAAATCCAAGATAGGCCATTTTCTTGTGTCCCAGTGCCTGCAAATGCTGCGCCACCATATAGCCGCCGCGATGATCGTCGCTGGCCACCCTGGGCAGATGCATCTGGGTCAGCCGCCCGAAAAACACCAGGGGCTTTTGCAATTGCAGCATCCATTCCATCTCGGCTTCCGGCATGCGCGAGAAAATGATCAAACCATCTACGCGCCGGCTCAAGGCCTCAAGCAGCGGCCGCTCGCGCTGTGGATTCTCTCCGGTATTGCCGAGCAGCAGGGTATAGCCATGCTGTTCGCTGATTCGATTGGCGCCTTTGACAATGCTGGCGAAATGCGGATTGCTGATATCGAGAACCGACAAGCCGATCGACTTGGTGCGGCCCGTGATCATGGATTGCGCCAAGGGGTTGGACACGTAGCCCAGATCCTTGATCACCGCCCTCAGGGTCGTTTCGACCGCGGGGGAAAACCTTTGAGCGCCGTTGACGAATTTGGACACGGTCGCAGTTGAGACGCCCGCTGCCGCCGCAACGTCGCGTATGGTCGCTATCTTCTTTTTCATGGACAGAACTTACCTGCAAACACCGGCCCGCATGGAAATACCGGTCCGGAAGCCACCGCGTGGCGGCACCCGTGCATTGAACCCAGTGACCCAGGCTTGTGTTTGCGAGATTCCTCGTTAATGGCTTTGTTAATCGCTCTTTGCGCTCTTTGTTATTGCCGTGGCGATTGCCCGCCAATTGCTTAGCGCACCGCCCGGTTAATCGTTTACGCTATCCTAGCTCAAAACAGGGGGTGATGACAGCATGACAAAACCAGCGACTTGCTATGCTAGGTGATTCATTGCCGCATGTAAACCTTAAGTAAACGAATAAACAAAGCTTGTATCGCCGTCTGGCAGAAAGATGCTCAAGCCGCGATGCAAACTAACCTGGATAGCGAGAAAAAATGGATAGACGTCAATTTTGTTTGAGCGCGGCAGCCTTGGCGGTACCACCCGCCATGTATGGCGCAACCAGCCTGCCCCCCCCCGATTTCGACTTGAGGCAGATAGAACGGGCGCGCGTCCTGCGCCTGGCCGATCGCGCTTTGGAACAAGCTCCGTTGCCCCTGACCAGTTTGCGCGCGCCGCGCAGCCCAGGCAGTCCGCACGATTACTATTCGGAAGGCGACTATTGGTGGCCGAATCCGAATGACCCCACCGGTCCCTATATCCAGCGCGACGGCTATTCCAATCCCGAGAAATTCGTCGCCCATCGCGATGCCTTGATACGCTTGAGCCTGCTGGTCCCGGCATTGACGGCCGCGTGGCGCCTGACCGGCGAACCGCGTTACGCCAGCCACGCCGTTCAACACTTGGCGGCCTGGTTTGTCACCGCAGAAAGCCGCATGAACCCGCGTCTCGACTATGCCCAGGCCATTGTCGGGCGTAACCGGGGGCGCGGCATCGGCATTATTGACACCTTGCACCTGGTCGAAGTTGCACGGGCCGCGGAGTTGCTCCGCTCAGCCGGTGCCAAAATCTATCCCGTCGACACACAAGCCGCCGTCGCAGACTGGTTCGGACAATACCTGCACTGGCTAAACACCTCCGAAAACGCCAAGGCCGAAAAAGCGGAAAAGAATAATCACGGCAGTTGCTGGCTGCTGCAGTGCCTGCAGTTTGCGCAACTAAGCGGTGCGCGTGAATGGCGCAATACCGCGCGCGAGCGATTCACGCAGGTACTGCTGCCGCAGCAGATCGATCGCGCAGGCAGACAGCCGCTTGAACTGGCGCGCACCAAACCCTACAGCTATTCGCTGTTCAACATCGACGTATTGTCGACCATCGCCCACATCCTGTCGCAGGATGGCGAGAATCTGTTTCTCTATCAAACGGCGGACGGGTGCAGCCTGAAGCAAGCGGTCGCCTATATGTATCCGTATATCGCCGACAAGGCGGCATGGCCCTACCCGGCCGACGTCGAATACTTCGATCAACTTCCAGTGCGTCAGGTGCATTTGCTGTTTGCCGGCCAAGCGCTATCGCAACCCCAATATCTCGCCCTCTGGCGCAAACTCGATCCCGATCCGCAAACCGGCGAGATCATCCGCAATTTCCCTATCCGCCAGCCGCTTCTCTGGTTTGCCTGATTCAAGGGACGGGACCCGCCCCGTCCGTCCACACGAACACCGTAGTTAAACGATTTATTTCTCTTTGTTTCTTACAACGGCAAAAAAAACCTGAATCGCCATATCATCCTTGGGCGGAAGGCCCTTTGCACAATATGGGATTTCAATTCAAATAGCAAAATCATATCCAAAGCCAAGCCTCGATGTCCTGTTTTGGCGGGAACCCGATTCTCAAGTGGCCTTGAAAAATATCACAAGTATTTGATTTAAATGAGCTTTATAAATGTGTGTCGATCAATTCCCGGCAGTGGTATTGCAACGGTCCCCGTTTACGGCACTCAGTGTATGCCTTGCGCAACACAATGTTACAAATACGAACATTCACTTTACTTTCGATTCGAAGCCTCATAATATTCAGTTAAACGTTTTCCATTTTGGAAAACATCCAATAAACCGAAGTGCCGGGCGGGCGCGGAGCCGCTGAAAAAAGGCGCTTGGCATTCGAAGGTTTATTGCAGATTGCGCGGCGAGCAGCTCGCCGCAACGAAAACAAAAACAAAGCTGAGACGAATTCTTCACCGTTGCACCGGAACCCGCGTCTCGATACGCCGTGAGGACTGGTGTGCCGGTGAGCCGGGCAAAGCACCCGGTTCATTATCAATCATTGAATCAATCCCTCAGTGGATGCGGAATTTATGGTCAAGCCTACAGTAAAAGCAATGTCGAAAGCAGTATCCCTGGCAACGGCCTTGCTGCTGGGTTCGCAGGAAGCGGCGGGCGCGCCTGCTGCGCAACCCTTGATGGACCTGCCGATGAACCAGATCGTGCAGGGCAACGTCTATCCGCAGCTCCGCTATTTCTTCGAGAAACTGGGTACGGAAAAGGAACACATCAAGATCGACGGCTATTCCCCATTCGAAAGCGACGACAAATTCCTGCCCGGAAAAATCGCAGCGGGCCTCGGCGACCTCCTGCTGCACACTCCCAGGAACGATCCGCGTTTCAACCAGGTCTTGAGCGAGTTCCGCGATATAGCCGATTTGACCGTCCACATGGACAACCATACCTGGGGCATCTATTACTACGTGTCCACGCTGTACAAACTGAAGAAAGCCGGCTTGCTCGAACAAGCCATCAGCCCGCAAACGCTGATGGAACTCAAGAAAGAGCTTGACTGGCGCACCTTCGTCACCCAGCCAGATTTCCACCTGATCAACCTGCCCACCAATTACTATGGCGTCGCCTTCAGCATTGCGCGCCTGCGTATGTTGCTCGGATGGGAAGACGATAGTGGCAGCAAGACCTTGATGAACAAGATGCTGGAACACTATGCAGCGTATTCCGGCAAATACGGCTTCTCGGACGAGACGCCGGGCGACGGCCGTTTCGACCGCTACAGCATCCTGCTGGTGGCCGAGATCTGCGAGCGCTTTGTCGAAACCGGCATGGACGTCACGCCGGAATTGAAAGCCATGTTGCGCAAGACCGTCGATCTCGCCCTCAGCGAAGCCAATGCATCTGGCGAAGGCCTCAGCTTCGGCCGCAGCTTGGGCCCGTATGGCGAGACCGCCATGCTGGAGATCCTGTCGATCTCCGCCTACCTGGACGTGCTGACGCCGGAAGAAAAGCAGTACGCCTATACTTATTGCTCGCATATCGCCGCACGCTACGTCGACTTCTGGTACAACCCGGCGATCAAATCGGTCGACATGTGGAAACAGGGGCGCCGCACCGATACCTATCGCGGCGAACATCGCATCCTCGGGGAAAACTTCTCGCTGTTGCATCAGTTGGTATTCACCAACGAAATGTGGAATCGCGCCGGCTTCGAAAACGTCGCGACTAAGCCCGATCTGGCAGCCTGGCTCAACAAGACCCAGCCGCGTTTCAAGCTGACCTGGTTTGCGCAGGGCGAGTACGACCGCGCCATCGCCGTATTCCGCGACAAGAGCAAGGTATTCAGCCTGTTGATGGTCAATGGCGGGCCCAGCCAACACGACAACAGCCCCTACTATCCGCTGCCGTTCGCGCACAACATCGTGTCCGGCATCGCCGACAGCGGCTACGAACACGCGCAGCTGCTGCCGAAATTCAAGCTTGCCGACGGCAGCGAATTGATGGGTGCCGCCTATATCAAGGGCATACATGCCGAGCAGAACGGTGACCGTTATGTCGTCGGCTATCACCAGGATGAGCTCGACAAACTCGGCGGCAAAGCGCCGGCCAAGGATGCGCGCATCAAACTGGAGACCGAATATACGCTCGAAGCCGGCAAGCTGGTTCGCGTCGACAAGTACACGCCGGCGGCGCCGCTGGATGTAGCCCAGGTCTCGCTCGAATTCGCATCATTCTCGGATGATGCTGCCTTGAATGGAAACGATATTCACTTCGGCCAGGGCGAAGTGACGGACTTCGAGGTCGGCGGCTTGCAAACCTGCCGCGTGGAAAAGACCTTGGGCAGCGCAACTTACCAATCGCCGGACGGCCCCATGAAGACTCACGTCACTTGCACCACCGGTCCGTTCAAGATGCAAGAACCGCTGGTCATCAAATGGGTCATCAAGTATCGCCAGCCGTAGCATGGCCAACCTCAGAAATTCAAACTGTCGTCACCATGGTTGAATTGCCGGCCTTGTTCCTCAAGCAACCGGCAGAGCATATAAGCCTTTCACATAACTAAGAGGAGAATGTAATGCGGAGCACTGAATACCCATCCAAAATAGATTCCGGCATCAAGCCCATGGCGTCAGCCGTGGCGCTGGCCCTGCTGGCGTTTGTCGAACCATCCTATGCACAAGAAGCGGCACCGGCAGCCGCCGCTGCGCCTGTCGTGACAGCCCCCGCTGCACCGGCCGACCAGACCGCCGACGACTCGTCGCAATTGCAGCGCATCGTCGTCTCTGCCAACAAGCGCGTCGAGAAGCTGGAAAGCGTGCCGATGGCAATTTCCGTCATGACCGACGCCGTCCTCAAGCGCAACAATGTGGTGGAACTGGCCGACGTCATCAACATGCAACCGGCGTTGACCATGACTTACGGCACCACGCCTGCGAATAACGGCATCAACATGCGCGGCGTCGGCACCTCGACCACCGGCGTCGGCGTCGAAGCCGACGTAGTGACGGTTATTGACGACATTCCTTCGTCCGGCGTGCAATTCAAGGCGCTGAGTGACCTGGCCGATATCAGCCGCATCGAAATCCTGAAGGGCCCGCAAAGCACGCTGTTCGGCAAGGCGGCTATCGCCGGCGCCATCAACATCGTCACCACACCGGTTGGTGGTCCGATCACTTCGACCGGCACCACGTACTACACCACCGATCACGAATGGCGTCTCGGCGCTGCTGTTGGCGGTCAGGTCGACGATCACTGGGGCTTCCGTCTGTCCGCTCTCGATGAGCGCTTCCCCGGCAATGTCTACAACGAAGCCGGCTCAGGCAGCATGACCGACGGTTACGGCGGTCGCACCTTCAATGCCAAGCTGAAGTTCACTCCGACGGACAATCTGACCTTCGATCTGTCGGGACACTTCAACCATGAACTCGACGATTGCTGCGTGTTCGTGCTGAAGAGCATGAATTTCGCCAACAGCTATTACATGGGCGTGAAGAATCCGGCCCTGGCTGCCAGCGTTCTGGAACCCGGCATTGTCCCAGCAAATAACAATACGACCGTCAACAACGGCGGGTTCACCGGACTGGAATCGACGGATCGCGGCGTTGGCCTGAAATCCAGCCTCGATTTGCCCGACGGCAGCAAAGTCATGCTGATCTCATCGGACGACATCTACCTGGCCAACGACTCGCGCGACCAGGACTTCACGGCCGGCAATATCCTTGCCTACCTGCCCATCACCGCCCCGACAAACGGACAGGCGTTGATCCCGGGCTCCAAGGTCGGCCAAGCGGCCAGCACTATCGGCGCCTCCGGCGATTACATGCAGTCCGGCACCTATGACGTGCGTTCCTCCACCGAGGAATTGCGCTGGGTCTCGCCGGACCAAGGTGACTTCAAATACGTCGCCGGCCTGTTCTATGGCAGGAACGACATCCTGCGCAATTTTACGCGTGGCATTTACGAGACGGCCACTACGCCTATCGCCTATGATGCAACTTCGTACAACATCAACAAGGCGATTTTCGGCCAGGCAAGCTGGGAATTTAAACCGACCTGGACTGTCACCGGCGGCCTGCGTTTGAACCGCGAGGTGTCCGGCTACTCGATGGCTTTCTACAATCCGTTCACCGGCCCGCAAGGCCCCTCGGGCATCATCCCCTGCCCGACGCCGATCACGGCCAAGACGGTCGGCTGCGGTTTCAACGGCAACGGTGTCCCAGGCGGCTTGAATCCGAACGGCAACGGCGACGACGCTGTCACAGGCAAGCTGAGTCTGCAAAAGCAGTTGAACTCTGAGGTGATGGTGTACGGCATGCTGTCCGATGGCTACAAGGGCAAAGCTTACGACGTCACCAGCGGTCTCGGTCCGGTGGAAAATTCGCTGGCGCCGGTTCCGGCGGAAACCTCGCGCAGCACGGAACTCGGCGTCAAGGCCAATCTGTTCCAAAATCGCATGACGATCAATGGCGCGTTCTTCAATACCAATTTCCGCAATTACCAGCAGCAATCGACCGTTACGCTGCCGGACGGCACAACCCAATCGATCCTGAACTCGATTCCAGGCGTGAACACGCATGGCTTCGAAGTCGATTCCGCTGCCATGGTGACGAAGCAGTTCATGTTGAACCTCGGTGCTTCCTGGGACCGTGCCACCATCAAGAACTGGACCACGGCCACCTGCTACACCGGCCAAGTTGCGCCCGGCTCGTTGCCTGGCACATGTAACGACACCGGCGGCATGCTGCCGCAGGCACCCGAACGCAAGATCAACGTCGGTGGCCAGTACGACTTCCCGATGGCAAATTATTCCTTCGACCAGTTCGTTTCGTTCAACACGCGTGCCCAAAGCAGCGTCTACACCAACATCAACCAGGACCCGAGTCTGAAGCTGCCCGGCTACAGCATCACCAACCTCGGCTATGGCTTGAAGGACAAGGCCAAGCGCTACACCTTGACCTTCTTCCTGGATAACGCGTTCGACCGCCAGTATGCAACCGGCGGCACGGGTGGCTTCGGTTCGGCCTTCAAGACCTACACCGGCACCGTGAGCGCAGCGACACCGTCCACTTCGTGGACACCCGCGCGCGACGCCTTCCGCTACGGCGGCGTACGTCTCGACATGAAGTTCTAATGCGGGGTTGAGTGGAACGCGGGTGCGCGCACGCGCGCACCCGCCTCCTGAAAGCGTTGCCTGCATTGCTGGCGCAATGCTTCCAGGAGGCCGTTTTGCATCTGTCCAGCTTCTCCATTCCATCATGACACGCCATTTCGCCAAAATCGGCCGCGACAACGGGCACGGCAGCCGCTTCCTGCTTGGCTGCACGCTGGTTCTCGCCATGTGCGGCGCCGCCGCGTCCCCTGCCGCCCCCAAAGTCGAGCCCTGGGGCACACTCCACGACGGTACCCGCGTCGAGCGCGTCTCGCTGCAAAACGAGCGTGGTATGAAGCTGTCCTACATCGACTACGGCGCGACCATAGTCGCTGTCGAAGTGCCGGATCGCCAGGGAAAGGTGCAAAACGTCGCGCTGAGCCTCCCGGAACTCGCGTCCTACGAACGCTCCACGCGCCGCTTTGGCGCCATCATCGGCCGTTACGCCGGGCGTATCGCCAATGCGCACTTCACGCTCGACGGCCGCAGCTACGAGCTGGTGCCCGCGCTCAAGGGCAATGCCATCCATGGCGACCCCGACGGTTTCGACCGGCGCGTATGGCAGCGGCGGGATTTTTCGGCGCGCGACTCGCTCGGCTCGACCTTTCACATGATCAGTCCCGACGGTGACCAGAAAATGCCGGGCCAGCTGGAAGTAAGCGTGACTTACCGCCTGTACCGCAAGCGCAACGAATTCCGCATCGAATATGAAGCCAGGACGGACGCCCCCACGGTCATCAACCTGACCAATCATTGCTTTTACAATCTGGCCGGCGCCGGCAGCAGCGGCCTGGCTGGCCACGTGTTCAAAATCCTGGCCGACCGTTACGCGGAAACCGATGCGCGCCGCACACCAACCGGCGCATTGCTGCCAGTGGCCGATACGCCCCTGGATTTCCAGCGTGAAGCGGGAGTGACGCAACGCCTGGCCGCCGCCCCGCCCTTGCTGGGCAACATCGGCATCGATCACAGTCTGTTGCTGCAGCATTGGAACGGCAAGCTGGCATTGGCAGCGACCATCGTCGATACCGGCAGCGGCCGACGGCTGGAACTCAGCACCACGGAACCGTCAGTGCAATTCAACACCGGCAACGGCTTCGACGGCAGCGAAATTGGCAGCGAAGGCAGAGGCTATCAACACCATGACGGGTTTGCGCTCGAAACCCAACACCTGCCGGACAGTCCGAATCATGCCAACTTCCCCAGCACGGTTTTGCTGCCTGGACAGGTTTTCCATTCCGTTACCAGTTACCGTTTCTCGACAACGACCGCGCCGGAAGCAAAAAACGATTGACGTGACGTATGGTTAAGATATACTTAGTTAAACGTTTAACTAGCACAACCAGACTGTTTGCTCCAAGTATCTGGCGCGGATGAAGCGAATTTCCGGCCGGGAAGAGAACGACAAGCCTTGCGGGCCGGAATCTCTTCAGGCACACGGTCTTCGAATATTTATCGGATTCACCACTTTTACGGATTAAAACACCATGACCCAACAAACTATCGGCAAGCGCTTCAAGCGCATTTTGTTAACCGGCGCCGCGGGCGGCTTGGGCAAGGTGCTGCGGGAGCGCATCAAACCTTGGGCCGACGTCATCCGTTTGAGTGACATCAGCGACATGGGTCCGGCGCAAGCCGGCGAGGAAATCGTCCAATGCGACCTGGCCGACAAAGCCTCGGTATTGAAGCTGCTGGAAGGCGTGGACGCCGTGCTGCACTTTGGCGGCATCTCGGTGGAACAGCCGTTCGAGCCTATCATGCAGGCCAATATCCTCGGCATGAACAATCTGTACGAAGCCGCATACAAAAGCGGCGTCAACCGCATCGTCTACGCCAGTTCGAACCATGCCGTCGGCTACTATCCGAACACCACGCTGGTCGACGCCAACATGCCCATGCGTCCGGACGGCTTCTACGGCCTGAGCAAGTGCTTTGGCGAGTTGCTGTCGCGCTATTACTTCGACCGCTTCGGCCTGGAAACCGTTTGCCTGCGTATCGGTTCTTCCTTCCCCGAACCGCGTAATCCGCGCATGATGGTGACTTATCTCAGCTATGACGACCTGGTCGAGCTGGTGCGCTGTTCGCTGTTCACGCCGCGCGTCGACCACACCATCGCCTTCGGCGTATCCGACAACCGCGCACTGTGGGTCGATAACCGTCACGCATCGCATCTCGGCTATCGGCCAAAGGATAGTTCCGAGACCTTTGCCGATCGCTTCCCGGCCACTTCGGATCGTCCCGAAAAAAATGACCCCGCCACGATTTACCAAGGCGGGCCGTTCACGATCACGGGTCCCATGTTCGAGTAAGCTAGTCAAATCGCCGGGCGCGGACGGGCGAAAGCACAACACGGCTTTCGCCGCCGAGCGCCACATCAGGCTGTTCGAACCGACTCATTCATTGGAGGGACGAATATGTCCACCGCGCCTTATAACGCTTTTCCGAATCAGTTCCGCCGCGACGTCATAGCAGGTAAAAAACTGATCGGTTGCTGGTGCTCGCTTGGCAGTCCGATCACGACGGAAATCCTCGGCTTGGCCGGATTCGACTGGCTCTTGCTCGATGGTGAGCACTCTCCCAACGACGTCCTGTCTTTCATTCCCCAGTTGATGGCCCTGAAGGACAGCAGCAGCGCGCCAGTGGTGCGGCCGCAATGGAACGACAAGGTCGTCATCAAGCGTCTGCTCGACGCCGGCTTCCATAACTTCCTGATCCCCTTCGTCGAATCGGCCGATGACGCGCAACGTGCGGTCGCAGCAACACGCTATCCGCCCGAGGGTGTGCGCGGCGTCTCGGTCGCTCAACGCAACAACCGCTACGGCACTGTCAAGGACTACTTCACCACGGTCAACGATAACATCGCCGTGATGGTTCAGATCGAGAGCCGCGCCGGTGTCGCCGCCATAGACGAAATCTGCGCGGTTGCCGGCGTCGATTGCATCTTCGTCGGGCCGTCCGATTTGGCGGCGGGCCTGGGGCACTTGGGCAACCCCCGCCATCCTGAGGTGCAGGAAGTCATCCACCACATTTTCGAGCGCTGCAAGGCGCAGGGCAAGACGATAGGCATACTCGCCCCCGACGAGAGCGATGCGCGCTCCTACATTGCGCAAGGCGCAAGCTTCGTCGCGGTCGGCGGCGACCAAGGCTTGTTCCGTGCCGCGACGCAAGCCTTGCGCGACAAATTCGCGTAAATAATTTTGATCCAACGTGCGGCTGATTCATCATGCCGCGCTCAGCCAGGAGAATCAACATGAGTAAAGTCGGTTTCGTCGGTTTGGGCATCATGGGGGCTCCCATGGCCGAACACTTGATCAAAGGCGGCCATGAGGCTTCGTTGTTCAGCCGCTCGGGCGTACCCGCCGCGCTGACTGCCGCCGGCGGCAAGAGCTGCGCCTCGGGTAAGGAAGTCGCGCAGCAAGCCGACGTGATCTTCCTGATGGTGCCGGATACGCCAGACGTCGAAAAGGCGCTGTTTGGCGACAACGGCATCGCCGCCGGCCTCTCGGCCGGCAAGATCGTGGTCGACATGAGTTCCATCTCGCCTATCGCCACCAAGGAATTCGCCGAACGCATCCGCGCGACCGGCGGCGAATATCTCGATGCTCCGGTCTCGGGCGGTGAAGTCGGTGCCAAGGCCGCCACGCTCACCATCATGGTTGGCGGCAAAGAGGAAGTGTTCGACAAGGTCAAGCCGCTGTTCGAACTGATGGGCAAGAACATTACCCTGGTCGGCGCCAATGGCGACGGCCAGACCGCCAAAGTAGCGAACCAGATGATCGTCGCGCTGACCATCGAGGCCGTCGGCGAAGCGCTGCTGCTTGCCTCCAAGGCCGGAGCCGACCCGGCCAAGGTGCGTCAAGCCTTGATGGGCGGTTTCGCCTCCTCGCGCATTCTCGAAGTGCACGGCGAACGCATGATCAAACGCACGTTCAATCCAGGTTTCCGTATCGAGCTGCACCAGAAGGATCTGAACCTGGCGCTGACCACCGGCCGCAAGCTTGGCGTATCGCTGCCGAACACGGCCACCTGCCAGGAATTGTTCAATGTCTGCACCGCCAACGGCGGCAAAGCCTGGGACCACTCCGGCATGGTGCGTGCGCTCGAAACGATGGCCAATTTCGAAGTCGGCCAAAAGCCGGAACAATCTTAAAAAGCGGGCTTGATACATAGAGAGGCGGCATGCGCATGGCCAACACAATAGATCCGCGCGACCTGTTGCAAAAGATGTTTGCGGCCGCAGTGGAAGCCGCGCAGCCCTCGCATTGCATCCCGCCGCATCTGCCCGCCAAACCGGCCGGTCGCCTGATCGTGATCGGCGCAGGCAAGGCCTCGGCCGCCATGGCGCGCGCCGTCGAAGACAATTGGTCGGGCGAACTGTCCGGCCTGGTGGTCACGCGCTACGGCTATGCCGTGCCCTGCGAACGCATATCGATCGTCGAAGCGGCGCACCCTGTGCCGGATGCCGCCGGACTCGCCGCCGCGCACCGCATACGCGACATGGTCGGCAAACTGAGCGCCGACGACACCGTGCTCTGCCTGATCTCGGGCGGCGGTTCTGCCCTGCTGGCTCTGCCGCTCGACGGCGTCACGCTCGAAGACAAGCAGGCCGTCAATCGCGCGCTGCTGAAGTCCGGTGCAACGATCAGCGAGATGAATTGCGTGCGCCGCCATTTGTCGGCCATCAAGGGCGGCCGCCTGGCGGCCGCCTGTCATCCGGCCACGGTCGTCACGCTGCTGATTTCCGACGTGCCCGGCGACGATCCGCGCGACATCGCTTCAGGCCCTACTGTCGGTGACGCCAGCACCTGCGCCGACGCGCTCGACATTGTGCGCCGCTATGGAATCGACCTGCCTGCCAATGTCAGGGAAGTGCTGGAAAGCGGGCGCGGCGAATCGGTCAAACCCGAGGATCCGCGTCTGGCCTATATCGACACCCGCATCATCGCCACGCCGCAAATGGCGCTGGAAGCCGCAGCCAAAGTAGCGCAGGCAGCAGGCATCACGCCCTATATTCTGGGCGACAGCCTGGAGGGCGAAGCGCGCGACGTCGGCAAAGTGATGGCCGGCATCGCCCTGCAGGTCGCTGCGAAAAATCAGCCCTTCAAAACACCCTGCGTACTGCTCTCCGGCGGAGAAACCACGGTCACGGTACGCGGCAACGGACGCGGTGGACGCAACGTCGAATTCCTGCTTTCGCTCGGCCTGACACTCAACGGTCATCGCGGCATCCATGCGCTGGCCGGCGATACCGATGGCGTGGATGGTCAGGAAGAAATTGCCGGTGCCTACCTGGCGCCGGACTCGATGCAGCGCGCCCGCGACCAGGGCATCAAGCCTATGGACAGTCTCGCCAACAATGATGGCCACGGCTTCTTCAGCGCCATCGGCGATTCGGTCATTACCGGCCCTACGCTGACGAATGTCAACGACTTTCGGGCGATATACATCGAACGCCAACGCTGAGCCTGTAATCCCGCTGGTCGATCGCGGGAGACTCTTGGGAAGCACTGCCCATCAACGCGGCAAAACAATGCCCTGCTGCGCCATCGCCGTCATATTTCCGCCTGCACGCGAATCGACAAAAGGCCCGGCCTTGTGCACATCGTCGAAACGCTCGGGATGCGGTGCACGCAAGCGGTAGAATTCGACCCAACCGGAATCTACGCCCGGCTTCTTTTCCTCTTGCGCTACGCCGGCCTGTTGCGTGAACCACGCGCTGTCACGGAAGCCGTCGGCCACGCGGTCAGCCAGCCGGTCGATGCGATGTTCCTGGTAGGCATACCAGTCCATGCCGTTGACGCGCGCCATTTCAGCCATGATGACCAAGGGGTCGAGCGCGAAGTTGTGGTAGTGCAAAGCCTTTTGCGCGCGCCGCATTTCCATCGGCAGGCTGCCGTCGTCCTGAATATCATTGACGCCCGCCTGATAGATGTCGGCGGCGGCGCGCAACAAGCCTTTGTCTCCGGTCGCCACGGCTGTCGCCATGACGCCAACGCCGGTCCAGTAATAGTGATTGTTGCGCGACTTTTTCGGGTCGTCGAAAAATGCGAGGTCAGCCAGTGCGACCCGCTTGAGCCACGGTTCTATCTGTGCGCGTTGCTCGGGTGTAGCGTGTTCGCTCAAACGCAGATAAGTGATGGCGAGCCCGCCGTGCGTCCACTTGCGCATGTAATACGACTGGTCGTTGTTGACACGTACCATCTTGCCGAGCAGCGCGCCGCCCTGCGCCCAGCCGGCCATCCAGTCGAGCGCGCAACGCGCGACAGCTTCGTCGCGTTCCGCGGCGAAGCTGTCGGTCATATTCGTGACCTGGCGCAGGAAATCGTTGAGCGGACGCGTCATCTCTTCGTTCTCGCGCTTCTTTTGCTCGTCGACGATGGAACCGGCTTTGTCCTCATAATAGCCTTGCGCCTTGATGTCCCTGACGGCGGGCGGCGCGGCAGGGCAATCGAAGGCCGCCGCGGGTACGGCCGCGAAAGCGATGGAGAACGACATAGCCACGCGCACCCATTGTGAAGCGATCATTGTTTGGTTCCTTCCAGGATCAACGCACCAGGCAAGGCCGCTTGTTGTCGAATTTCCAGCCGGGGATCAAAAACTGCATCGCGGTCGCGTCGTCCCGCGCGCCCAGCCCCATATTCTTGTAGGCCTGATGCGCCAGTTCCACCTGCGCCATGTCGATCTCGAGTCCCAGGCCAGGCTGCTCCGGCACGCGCACCATGCCATCGGCTATCTTCGGCGGCTGCTTGGTCAGACGCTGGCCGTCCTGCCAGATCCAGTGCGTATCGAGCGCAGTGACCTTGCCAGGCGCGGCCGCGCCGACCTGGGTGAACATGGCCAACGAGATGTCGAAATGGTTGTTCGAATGCGAACCCCAAGTGAGACCGAACATCTCGCACAACTGCGCCACGCGCACTGACCCCTGCATGGTCCAGAAGTGCGGATCGGCCAAGGGAATGTCCACCGATTGCAATTGGATCGCGTGCGCCACCTGGCGCCAGTCGGTGGCGATCATGTTGGTGGCGGTGAGCAGGCCGGTGGCACGGCGGAATTCAGCCATCACTTCACGACCCGAGTAGCCGCCTTCTGCGCCGCAAGGGTCTTCGGCATAGGCCAGGATACCGTGCTTGTCGCGGCACAAGCGGACAGCTTCGGCCAGCGACCAGGCGCCGTTGGGATCGAGCGTGACGCGCGCCTGCGGGAAGCGTTCGGCCAGCGCCGTCGCGGCTTCCATTTCGGCGTCGCCGGCCAATACCCCGCCCTTGAGCTTGAAATCCTGGAAGCCGTAGCGCGCCTGTGCGGCTTCGGCCAAGCGCACCACCGCCTCCGGCGTCAGCGCCTCTTCGTTGCGCAGACGAAACCAGGCGTCGCCCGATTCCAGTTCGGCGCGGTAATCGAGCGCGGTCCGCTTACGGTCGCCGATATAGAACAGGTAGCCGAGCATGGGCACCGCCTCGCGCTGCAGGCCTTCACCCAGCAAGGCGGCCACCGGCACATGCATGAAACGTCCGAGCAGATCGAGCAAGGCCGATTCGACCGCCGTGACGGCATGGATCATGGTTCGCAGGTCGAATGTCTGCAAGCCACGGCCGCCGGCGTCGCGGTCGGCGAAGGCTTTGCGCATGGCGTTGAGCACGCCATTGTATTCGCCGAGGCGTTTGCCGATCACCAGGGGCCGGGCGTCTTCGAGCGTCTGCCTGATGTTTTCGCCGCCCGGCACTTCACCCAGGCCGGTGTTGCCGGCGTTGTCCTTGAGAATGACAATGTTGCGCGTGAACCAGGGTCCATGCCCGCCGCTCAAATTGAGCAGCATGCTGTCGCGCCCGGCGACCGGGATGACCTGCATTTCGGTGACGATAGGCGCGTCGGAAGGCGTGCCGCCGATTCTGGTTTCGGTATGGGAAGTCATGATATTTCGGATGCTTGATGAGTTTGATGCGAGGAATCCGTCTCGGGCTTGCGCAGTTCGGGTTTGCGCAATTCAACACGTCTGATTTCGCCGACGATGAACAGATAGGAAAAGATTGCCGCCGCCGCATTGGCACCGACGAAAACCAGAGCGCCGGAAAACGAGCCCGTGTTCTGCAAGATATAGCCGATTACGATAGGCGTAGTGATTCCGGCCGCGTTGCCGAAGGTATTGAACAAACCGCCGCTCAAGCCGCCTGCTTCGCGCGGAGACGTATCCGACACTACCGCCCAACCGAGTGCGCCGACGCCCTTGCCGAAAAAAGCCAGCGACATCATGGCGATCACAATCCAGTCGACCGAGACGTAATTGCACACGATCATGGCCATCGACAAGAGCAGGCCCGCGACGATAGGCGTCTTGCGCGCGACGGAAAGAGAAAAGCCGCGCTCGATCATGCGGTCGGATACGACACCACCCAATATGCCGCCGACAAAACCGGCTACCGCAGGCAGCGCCGCCAGAAACCCCGCTTTCAGGATAGTCATGTGGCGCTCGTTGACGAGATAGACAGGGAACCAAGTCAGGAAGAAATAGGTCAGGGTCGTGATGCAGTACTGGCCGATATACACGCCCAACAGCATGCGGTTGGCCAGCAATTGCTTAATGATTGCCCAACTGTCGCCGGCACCGGACTTGGGCGCTTGGCCCGTTTGCTCTATCCCGGTCAAGGCGCCGCCCGCCTGGATATAGGCTAGTTCGGCCGCGTTGACGCGCGGATGGACTTGCGGGCCGTATACCGTTTTCTTCCACACGAAAGCCATCGCCACACCAAGCCCGCCCATGGTGTAAAACATGCTTTGCCAGCCATAGATATGCACCAGCCAACCCATCAGAGGCGCAAACAGAACGGTCGCAAAATACTGTGCAGAATTGAAAATGGCAGCAGCCATGCCGCGCTCCGCTGTCGGAAACCAGGCGGTAGCAATGCGGCTATTGCCGGGGAAAGAAGGCGCTTCCGCAGCGCCGATCAACAAACGCAATCCGAACAGAAAAGCCACTGCCGACGCACCGGCGAACCCGCCCGCAAAGCCCATTGCAGCGGTCAACAGAGACCACAGCAAGATGCTGCAAAAATAAATATTCCTCGACCCGTAACGGTCGAGCAGCCAGCCGCCCGGCAATTGCATGGCGACATAAGACCACGCAAAAGCGGAAAAGATGAAACCCATCTGCACCGGCGACAGGCCGAGAAGCTTCTGCATCTCCGGCCCGGCAAACGACATGGTCGCGCGGTCGGCAAAATTGATGGTGGTGGCGACAAACAAAATCGCCAGGATAATCCAGCGTACACGGCTGGGGCGGTCGGCAGACGCGGCCATCGATCCACTCATGCCGACCTCTTCATTGCATCGCTTGGCCCGATCGGCGCGCCTGCCTTACCCGGCATCTCTTTGCGCGCCCATCGGCTTGCCACTTTATTGTTTTTCCAACACCAGGATGCGGAAGGTGCCGGGCATGCCTTGACGCTTGCCACCGCCGCTGGCCGGCGCGAAGTCGGCTGCCGGCACGTACAGCTTGTGTGTGGCCGGATCAGCGGCGATAGTGCGCGCGCCGAAGGCGGTAGCGACGGTAGCGACGGTCTCGAACTTGCCGGCAGCAGTTTCGCCGACTACGCTGACGGTGCCGTCTTCGCCGTTGGCGCTGAAGGCAAAGCCATCCATCCAGGCCACGCCGTCCGGGCTGCCACCGATCTTCGGCTGTCCCAGGCGCTTGCCGTCGGTCGCGCTGACGACCATCATATCGTTGTCGCACACTGCGTACAGACGCTGCTTGTCGTCGATGGCCAGGCCGCTCGGACTCTCGCAGGGTTTGAGCGTATAGCGATGGGTCAGCTTCAGGGCTTGCGCATCGATCACATCCAATTCGCTCTTGTGCTCGCCGTTGACATAGATCGTGCCGGCCGGATCGATTTGCGCGAACTCGGGCTTGTCGCCGATGGCAATGGTGCCTACTACGGCGCCGGTCTTGGCGTCGATCACGGTTGCATCTTCCGATTTGCCGTTGAACGTCACCACGCGATGGCTTTTCTCTTCATAGACGATGGCGTCGGGATTGGTGCCAACCTTGATTTTGGCAGTCGCCTTGAGCGTCGCCAAATCGAATACGGTGACTGAGTTGTCCTTGCCGTTGCTGATGTAACCGAGGCCGAGATCGCGCGCGACGACGATTCCGTGCACGCCCAGCGTGTCGGGTATCGTCGCAATCAGCTTGTTGCTCTGGGTATCGATCACCTCAGTCTGCGTGCCATGCGACATATAAATGCGGTGTGCTTCGCTGTCGACCGTGATGTAATCCCAACGCGCCTCGCCGCCGATGGCAATGCTTCCCGTCACTTTATAGCCGGGAGCAGCGGTGGGAGCTGCGAAAGCTGACGCGACCGCCACATGCAATGCCAACAAGCAGAGGGTTTTCTTCATGTTTTCTCCTGTTTAGTTCAAATGTAAATCGGGTGCGCGGATGCCGCGTTACGCTTAAGGTTTAATTAAACGTTTTCTTCAATCCACTATGCACTTGCCAAAATCATTCACTATCCGCTACCATGATTCAAGCATGTTAAACGTTTTCTTAAATAAAAGAAAGCAACGCAGGCGAACCGGTCGCCAGCCACATTAGACAATAAAAATTCTACAAGGAGATGACGAATCGCCGCGCCGGCACCGGTGTGCCCGTCCGGGGGTCGTCCAACCGTTATGCCACTTGACCACACACTCATGAAAACCATGCGCCCCTTCACCCTGACCTCCCTGGCGGCCCTCACCGCCCTGCTACTCTGCGCCGGCACTTGCACGGCAGAACCGGCCGCCACGTTGTCCGATGCGGTAGAACCGCATGCCATCCTGAGCGCCATGGAGCGCGTCGCCGACTGGCAGCTGGCCAATCCCAGCACACATGCCGCCACCGATTGGACGCAAGGTGTCGGCGACACCGGCATGATGGCCCTGGCCGGCATTTCCGGCGACCGCAAATATCGCGACGCCATGGTAAAGATGGGCGAAGACAATAGCTGGAAGCTTGGCCCCTACACCTACTTCGCCGACGACCAGACCGTGGGCCAGACTTACGAGGAGCTCTACATGCAGTTGCGCCAGCCCAAGATGCTGGCTGCGCTGCGCGCGCAGTTCGATTTCATCCTGGCCAATCCGCACGAGGGCAACCTGGTCCACGTACCGAAAGCGGACCGCTGGACCTGGTGCGATGCGCTGTTCATGGCGCCGCCCGCCTGGCTCAGGCTGCATGCACTGACCGGCGACAAGCGCTATCTCGACTTTGCCGTCAACAACTGGTGGCGCACTTCCGATTACCTCTACGACAAAGACGAGCATCTGTTCTACCGCGACAATACCTTCTTCGACAAGCGCGAGGCGAACGGGCAAAAGGTATTCTGGAGCCGCGGCAACGGCTGGGTCATGGCCGGCCTGGTGCGCGTGCTGCAATACCTGCCTGTCGACCACCCGGAGCGCGCGCGCTTTGAACGGCAGTTCAAGGACATGGCGACCCGTCTGGTCGGCTTGCAGCAGGCCGACGGCCTGTGGCACGCCAGCCTGCTCGACCCGGCCAGTTTCCCGCTCAAGGAAACCAGCGGTTCCAGCCTGAACGCCTACGCCTTTGCCTGGGGCGTCAATCAAGGTCTGCTCGACCGCGCCACGTTCGAACCGAGCGTACGCAAGGCCTGGAGCGCCTTGATTGCCAGCGTACAGGCCGACGGCAAACTGACTCACGTGCAGCCGATCGGCCACGACCCGAAATCCTTTGACGAAGGCGCCACCGAAGTCTATGGCGTAGGCGGCTTTTTGCTGGCCGGAAGCGAGATCTATCGCATGGCAGCGACTTCCGGTGTCAAGCCGCAGATCGTCGTAGTCGCCAATCCCGCCAACCTGCAACGTATCGACGAAGTGGTGGAAGTCGCCTTCGATGCTGCTGCCGCTCCCGCCCGCAGTTACGCGCCGGTAGTCATGGATGCCATGACTTCGCGGATTCTCGATACGCAGCTCTTCGAAGGCAAGCTGCTGTTCCAGGTCAACTTGCTGCCGCATGAAACGCGCCGCTACCTGCTGCTGCCAGCACAACAACTGGCCGCCGTGCCGCCGCCCGACGTCAAGACCGCCGCGCGCTTCGTCCCCGAACGGCTCGATGACTTTGCCTGGGAAAACGACCGTATCGCCCATCGCATCTACGGTCCTGCCATCCTCAAGGACCCGAAGCAGACCGTGAGCAGCGGCGTCGACGTCTGGGTCAAATCGGTGCGCTACCCGATTGCGGACAAGTGGTACAAGGCCAGGAATTACCATGTCGACCATGGAGAAGGACTCGACAACTACGATGTTGGCACCACGCGCGGCTGCGGCGGCATCAGCATCGTCGATGGCAAGACCATGTACAACTCTTCCGTGTTCAAGAACTGGAAGCTGCTGGCCAGCGGCCCGCTGCGCGCTTCGTTCGAGCTGAGCTACGACAGTTGGGATGCCGGCAAACGCAAGGTATCCGAAACCAGGCGCATCACGCTCGATGCCGGCAGCAATTTCAGCCGCGTGGACAGCGTATTTTCCAGCAGCAAAGCAACGCCGCTGCAGGTCGGCATAGGCATCGCCCAACGCAAGGGCGAAGGCCGCCTGCTGCAAGACGAAAGCGGCGCCGCGCTGAGCTACTGGGAGCCAGAGATGCCGCCCAATGGCAGCATCGCCTGCGCCGTACTGGTACCGACAGAGGCTTGGAGCGGATATGGCGCGGGCGACGGCAGTTACTTTGCTTTCGGCAAGGCAGTGCCGGGCAAGTCCTTTCTCTACTTCCTGGGCGCCGGCTGGAGCAAGAGCGGCGATTTTCCCACGGCGGAAAGCTGGGAAGCCTATGTACGCAATTTCTCACTGAGCCTGAAGTTTCCCTTGGCGGTCACGGTCGAAAACGGCAAGCGCGACTGATCTACCGCTCAGCTCGTGCATGGGAGCTATGCCGCACCGGCACGGCATAGCAGTAGAATAGACATCAGGAGGATTGCCGATGTCTGTCCACGACTTCACTGAGTACAAGCAGCGCTTGGCCGGTCCCAAGCCGAAGAAGATTACATTCCGTAGCAGTGTCTTCAAGAAGGACACTGGCGAGGAAGGCTTCCTCAACATCAGTTTCAATATCGCCGATGGCGATGTTGGCGCTCTCATTGAAATGGCCAAGGAGTGCGGCGGCATCCCCTACGCCGAAGCAAACGGGAAAACGCATTTCCTGCCATGGCCGCCGGCCGCGATTGAAATCGAAGACGTCTAGGCCAGCCGCGGAAATGGCGTGCCGACCGCAATCCGAAAAAGGGAAATTCATCCATGACAGACCCTGATTCCCGATCGACGAGCACCGACGACGTCGGCCTTTCCAAGTTCGCTTAGCACGGACAAGTAACTTATCAACCAAACGGAAATATTCTCGAAACCGTTGCCACCGGCCCCTTCAACCGCGAATTGATCGTCGCCCTGTCGCAAATAGCGTTTTCCACTTTTCCGCAAATGGCTGCCCGAGGCAGGTGGGGGCAATTCGTCCTTTTCCGCCAAAGTGCATTGGCGTCGCACGAAGTGCTGGATGAACTGACGCAGCTGATGCAAAAACTCCATCAAGCAAACATTGCGCCCAACGCAAGCGCTTTTATCTTCGAACCGACGGTTGAGGCAGCATTCATGATGGGACCGCTTTTCGAGTCTTGCTATCGGCATTCCGGCTTGACCTTTCGTTTTTTCACCGACGCCGTTTCCGGCCGGACATGGCTGGCGCAACAGCTTTCGACCGGAGATTGAGCGATCATTCGCCCCGATCAGCAGCCCTAAGATAATTGAAGCTGTTATGATCGTTTCCAAAACAGCCCGATAGCTCTGACCGATGCCCGTTTCCCTCGATAATTTGCTGGTGGTAGGTGTTTCTTCGCGCGCCTTGTTCGACCTGGAAGCGGAAGAAGCGATTTTTCGTACGCAAGGCTTGGACGCCTACCGCCGGCATCAACTCGACAATGAAAACGCGATACTGAAGCGCGGCGCCGGCTTTGCACTGATCAAGGCTTTACTCAAGCTGAACGGACTGGCCGGCAGCGGGCGTATGGTGGAAGTGGTGATCATGTCGCGCAATTCGTCGGAAACCTCGATGCGCATCTTCAATTCGATCGAACACTATGGCCTCGACATTACGCGCGCGGTCCTGGCCGGCGGCGCCTCGCTGGCGCCCTATCTCACCGCATTCAACGTCAGCCTGTTCCTGTCGCTGCACGAAGACGACGTGCAGGCCGCCATCAATAGCGGCATTGCCTCGGCCCTACTCTATCAAAAGCCCGATACGGCGGCCAGCCCCGAAACGACGCACGAAGTGGAACACGAGTTGGAACACGAATTGGAGCAAATCCGCATAGCTTTCGACGGCGATGCCGTGATCTTTTCCGACGAATCGGAACGCATCTTCCAGGAGCGCGGTATCGAAGCCTTCGAAAAGTACGAACGCGAAAACGCCAAGCGCCCCTTGCCGGCGGGGCCGTTTGCACGCCTCCTGAAAGCCTTGTCCTTCATCCAGAACAATTTCAAGAACGCCGAAGGGCGCGCAGCGCCGATTCGCACCGCCTTGGTGACGGCGCGTTCTTCACCGGCCCACGAGCGCGTGATCCGCACCCTGCGCGCCTGGGATGTGGCCATCGACGAAACCTTCTTCATGGGCGGCGTCGCCAAGTCGGACGTACTGGCGGCCTTCAAGCCGCATATCTTCTTTGACGACCAGCCCGGCCATTGCGCGCGCGCCGCGCCGCTGGTGCAGACCGGCCGGGTGCCGGTCAAACAATAAATCCGGGATCCGCCGGCATTCGGATCAGGCCGCGGCAGCCTCCGGCGGCTTGCTTGTATCCGCCGCGTCGGTGAGCTCCGGCTGCGAGCCCGTACCCTTGGGCACGATCCACAGCGACATGAGCAGCACGGGAATCGCCGATACCAGCACCCAAAGAAAGAAATGTTGATAGCCCAGCGCCACCTGGACATCACCGCTGATCGTCTTGAACAGGGTCAGCCCCAAGGCCATGAATCCCGTGCCGAACGCATAGTGCGCAGTCTGGTATTTCCCCACCGAGACTACCTGCATGATGTAGAGGATGATGCCGACAAAGCCGAAGCCGAAGCCGAAGTTCTCGACGAAGATCGCGCCTGCAATCACCGGATACTCGGTCGGCATGGCGGTGCTGAGAAAAAAGAACGCCAGGTTGGGCAGATTCATGCCGAGCACGAGAAAGAACATCGCGCGGCGCAGGCCCAGCCACGCCGCGAAATAACCGCCGACCACGCTGCCGGCGATGAATGCCAGGGTTCCCGCAATGCCGTACAAGGCACCGGTCTCCGCCGTGGTCAAACCGAGTCCGCCAACGCTGCGGGCGTCGCGCAGGAACAATTGCGCGATAGTCGTCACCTGCGCCTCGCCGGCCCGGAACAGGATGATGAACAGTATCGCCAGCCAGATGCCCGGCTTCTTGAAGAAATCGACGATCACTTCACGCAGGGTCAGGAAGGCGCCGTACAAGGAGTGGTCTTTTCGTTCCGGATTGTTCGCCTGCGGCAAGGCCCAGGAATGGTAGAGCGCGAGTATCAGCAGCAGTGCGCCAAGAATGCCGAAGACAATGGTCCAGGCAAGCGGCGTAGATAGCTTTTGCTCGAGGATGCCGGCCAGAATCACCAGCGGGCCTACTGCAATGAACTTTGCCGTGTTGTAGAAACCGCCCTGCCAGCCGGCATAGATCGTCTGCTGCCGGCCGGAAAGGCTGGCGATATACAAGCCGTCAGCCGCGATATCATGCGTTGCCGACACCAGGGCGATCACACCGAACAAGGCCACGCTGATGGCGAAATAGGCAGGCATCTGCAGGGTCAAGGCCAGCGACAGCAGGGTGACGCCGCCGATTACCTGGAATAGGACAACCATGGATTTCTTGCTGCGCGCCGCCTCCAGCAAAGGGCTCCAGAGTGGTTTGACTGCCCAGGCCAGGGTGATGATGCCGGTCCATCGGGCAATCTGATCGTTGGCAACCCCCATGCTCTTGTACATCAAGCCGGCCAGCATGATGACGACGTACAACGGAAGCCCTTCGGCGAAATACAGCGTTGGAACCCAAGTCATCGGGCGGCGGCTGGGCGTGTTTGCGTTATCCATGAAAGCATTCCATAGTCGAACCGGAGCAGATACGTTAATTTCTTCCTGTTGCCGCAAGAATGCGGGCAAGCGGTATCCAGGTCAACTGGTTTTGAATAATTGCTACCACTGAAATACCAGTATCGCGAGTTGATACATGCCGCGACTTAGCCTGATGAATACCGGCTTATTGCAAAGACTGGAAAAGAATGAGGCGCCAAGAGCTTGACGACGTGACGAGATAACAGGGATAAGCAATACCACCCTGCCTTTCGAGGCAAAGTGGTATTAATGCGTGAATTCAAACCGCTTACCGCTGCGAAACCGCATCCATCACACACAGCGCCGCCATGTTGACGATACGGCGCACCGTAGCCGAAGGCGTGAGGATGTGCACCGGCTTGGCGCAACCCAGCAGCACCGGGCCGACGGCGATACCATTTCCGGCCGCAGTCTTGAGCAGGTTGTAAGCGATGTTGGCGGACTCGATGTTCGGCAGCACCAGCAAGTTGGCTTCCGTTGTCAGTTTGGTGTCCGGCATCATCTTCTTCAGCAAGCCGTAATCCAGTGCAGTGTCGCCGTGCATCTCGCCTTCGACTTCGAGCTCGGGCGCCTGCTGCTGGATCAGGCTAGCAGCTTTCCTCATCTTCAGCGCCGATTCGCAGTTGCTGGTACCGAAATTCGAATGCGACAGCAAGGCCGCGTGCGGCACTAGGCCGAAACGGCGCATCTCTTCGGCCGCCAGCAGCGTGATTTCAGCCAACTGCTCGGCCGTCGGGTTGTCGTTGACGTGGGTATCGACCAGTACCAGCTGGCGGTTCGGCAGCATCAGGCCATTCATGGCCGCGTACACGTTGACACCCTCGCGCCGGCCCAGCACCTGGTCGATATAGTGCAGGTGCTGCTGGGTAGTACCGTAAGTGCCGCAAATCATGCCGTCTGCATAGCCCTTGAGCACCGACATGGCGCCGATCAGGGTATGGCGACGCCGCATCTCCAGCTTCGCATATTGCTCGGTGACGCCCTTGCGGACCGTCATATGCAGATAAGTTTCCCAGTACTCGCGGTAGCGCTCGTCATGGTCGGGATTGATGACCAGGTAGTCGATTTCCTCGCGCAGGCGCAAACCGAATTTCTCGATGCGTTGCTTCAGCACTCCCGGGCGGCCGACGAGGATGGGCTTGGCCAATTGTTCGTCCACCACCACTTGCACGGCACGCAGCACGCGCTCTTCCTCGCCTTCGGCAAAGATGATGCGTTTCTTGCCGGCGGGCGCATTCTTCGCGATCTGAAAGATCGGCTTCATGAACGTGCCGCTGTGATAGACGAATTGCTGCAGGCGATCGCGGTAGGCTTGCATGTCCTTGATCGGACGTGCCGCCACCCCCGACTCTTCCGCCGCCTTGGCCACGGCCGGCGCGATCTTGACGATCAGGCGCGGATCGAAGGGCTTGGGGATGATGTATTCGGCGCCGAAACACAGGTTGTTGATGCCATAGGTCGAAGCCACCACGTCGGACTGCTCGGCCTTGGCCAGTTCCGCAATCGCATGCACCGTAGCGATTTCCATCTCGCGCGTGATGGTGGTGGCCCCGCAATCGAGCGCGCCGCGGAAGATATACGGGAAACACAGCACATTGTTGACCTGGTTCGGATAGTCGGAGCGCCCGGTGGCGATCACTGCGTCATCGCGCACCGCCTGCACTTCTTCCGGCAGGATTTCGGGCGTCGGATTGGCGAGCGCCAGGATCAGGGGCTTGGCCGCCATGCTCTTGACCATTTCCGGCTTCAACACGCCACCGGCCGAGAGGCCCAGGAAAATATCGGCGCCGGGAATCACTTCAGCCAGGGTGCGCGCCTCGGTCGGACGCGCAAAGCGCTCCTTGTCCGGGTCCATCAATTCCTTGCGCCCCTGGTAGACCACGCCTGCCAGATCGGTCACATAAATGTTCTCGATCGGGAAACCGAGGTCGACGATCAGGTCCAGGCAAGCCAGCGCCGCCGCTCCGGCGCCCGACACTACCAGCTTGCATTGCTTGAGGTCTTTGCCCACCACCTTCATGCCGTTGAGAATAGCGGCGCCGACGATGATGGCCGTGCCATGCTGGTCATCGTGGAAGACCGGGATCTTCATGCGCTCGCGCAGCTTGCGCTCGATATAGAAGCATTCCGGCGCCTTGATGTCTTCGAGGTTGATGCCGCCGAAGGTCGGTTCCAACGCGGCGATGATGTCGCACAACTTGTCCGGATCCTGCTCGTTGATTTCGATATCGAACACGTCGATGCCGGCGAACTTCTTGAACAATACGCCCTTGCCTTCCATCACCGGCTTGGCCGCCAGTGGACCAATGCTGCCGAGGCCCAGCACGGCCGTGCCGTTGGTGATCACCGCAACCAGGTTGCCGCGCGCCGTGTATTTGAAGGCGTTGGCGGGATCGGCCACGATCTCTTCGCAAGGTGAAGCCACGCCGGGAGAGTAAGCCAGGGCCAGGTCGCGCTGATTGATCAACTGCTTGGTGGGGGTAACGCTGATTTTCCCTGGCGTAGGGCACTCATGGTATTCGAGCGCGGCAATCTTCAATTGCTGGCGAATTTCTTCCTTATTGTCTTTCGGCGCATCCATTCGGCAATCTTCCTGAGTTCTATTTGCGAGTAAGTGATTTTAGCAGAGCGGTCAGGCCACCTTACCGCTAGCTGGCGCGTCTTGGCCTGCTTGCCTTGATATATCTCTTATACGACCTTCATTTTATCTTTGCAAAATCATGTTGTTTTTGCAATTTTTGTGTGCCGGGACTCACCGTCGTCCGACGCGCCCGACCACATGACTTCCAGCTCCAGGCTGATCGAACGTGCCAAGCCATCGAGATCGGGAAACAAGGTGGCATTGGTGATGTTCATGCGGTACAGCATCTTCATGGCTTCGTCGCGCACATGTCCAGGCAGCACCACCTTTTTGATCAGGCTGTGACCGCCCGGGTAGCGCAGCAGGATTTCGTCGAGCGACATGGAAAGCGAACCCGGCACTACCATTGTGCCGGATTGCGCGACCAGACGCCTATCCATTTCGGTGGGTTCGCCTATCCAGGCTATTTCATTGGCGTTGGGAAGGAAATAGCGCTCGAAGTTTCCGGTTTTGCGCGGGTCGATCTCCTCCCTCACCAGCGCCGGACTCCCGATCGGAGCGGCGCTCCACAAGCGCGGCGTATTCAGTGCGAATACCGCGGCATCGCCCACCGCCCGTTCCAGCGCGAAAAATCCGGCCACGAACGGAGACTTGGTGAAATCGAGCAAGCGCGTCGGCGCCCCGTGATGCTGCATCAGCGCCAAGCAACGCAAGTCGTTTTGCAGCACGTCAGCGTTGTCCAGGTAATTGTGTGCCTTGCGCCGAAAGATACGAATGGCACGCTCTTCGCGCAGACGCCAAGTGCTGCGGTCGGCAATATAAGACTGCAAATAGCGCGACAACGAACTGAGCAACGGCCAAGCGGCATCTTGCTGACCGCGAAACGCCCAGCCATCCAGCTCTGCGCTCAGTGAAACGAATTCGTTCCAATGATCAACTCTGACTGTTTCCATTTCTATGGCGGCTTCCGCTTACTTGTATCCGGCAATGATGCGCGTCATGGTGCCGGAGGAAACCAGGGTATCGACGGCTTGATTCATTTCCTCGAGCGGAATGTCGCTTTTGGGAGAAAACGCACACTGGGTTTCAAACTTCGAGACGGTCAGTACCGCCAGATTGCGCAATTTGGGAATGGCTCTGGCGGCAAAATCGAAGGACACGCCGTCGAGTGCCGCGTAGGAAAATCGCTTGGCCATCAGCTTTTTGACGTTCAAGTTCACTGAGGGCGCGTCGTCGCGCACATAAGCACTTTTCCTGCCGTCCAGATCGGGATATTCATAGCCGTACACAGTTCCAACCACGACACCATCGAGTTCGACCAGCGACTTCAACGCCGGCAGCGCAGGGCCGGATACGATAATGAAACTATTGGACATGACAGGCCGACTCCAGGCCGCCTTCACGCCCAACCAATCGGGCCGTGCATAACAATAGGCATCCACGCTGCCGTTGGCGAGCGCTTCACCAATGCGCTTGCGCGGAAGTACGTGATAGCGTGCCTGGCGATGCAAGCTGGCCGCCATCGCGTCGCCGAAATCTTTGAGTATGCCGCCGGCCACTTCGTTATAACGAATGTCGGCCAAGGGCATGGACAAAGCGCCAGGCACGGCGAACACGATCTCCGGAGAAGCAAATACGGTGGCCGAACAGAGCAATGCGAACACAAACAACAGAAGTCTGGTCACCACCTTGCCTCCCTGTGCGAACACTAAAACGCTTAAGGCTACCCCTCTTTATTTTCCATCCTCGCTGCAGCTACTTTGTCTCAACCGCGTAGCAAACCGAGAGGTTTGACATTTCGGTCGGCAGCCCCTATCTGCTTCAGCGGCGCCGGCTCGCGCATAGCCTGAACGCCGGTTGCCAGTTCGTTACCAAGCTTGAAGGTTCCCACCAGCGACAGCAAATTGGCGGCCTGCTCGCGCATGGATGAGGCGGCAGCAGCAGCCTGCTCCACCAGCGCTGCATTTTGTTGGGTGGTGTTATCCATCTCGGCGACCGCATTGTTGATCTGGTCGAGGCCCGCCGACTGCTCGCGGCTGGCTTCGGTGATTTCCGCCATGATGTCGGTGACTTGCTTGACGCTTTTGACGATCTGCTCCATGGTCGCACCCGCCTCAGTCACCAACCTGTCGCCGGCATCGACCTTGTCTACCGAATCGACGATCAAAGCCTTGATTTCCTTGGCTGCGGTGGCCGAACGCTGCGCCAGATTGCGCACCTCGGCCGCCACCACGGCAAAGCCGCGTCCCTGCTCACCGGCCCGCGCTGCTTCGACCGCCGCATTCAAGGCCAGAATATTAGTCTGAAAGGCGATGCCGTCGATCACGCTGATAATGTCGACGATCTTCCTCGATGACTCGTTGATGGCTGCCATCGTGATCATCACATCGGACACCACGCGTCCGCCGTCCGCAGCAATATTGGAAGTGCCCTGTGCCAATTGATTGGCCTGGCGCGCATTGTCGGCATTTTCGTTAACGGTCGAAGTCAGCTCTTCCATGGCCGAGGCAGTCTCCTCGAGCGAGCCGGCTTGTCTTTCAGTACGAGCAGACAGGTCCATATTGCCGGCAGCTATTTCACCTGACGCGCTGGCGATAGACTCGGTACCGTTGCGCACCTCCCGCACGATGCGGCTCAGGCCGTCGTTCATCTGTTTGAGCGATTCCATCAATTCGCCGACTTCGTCGCTAGACTGCACTTCGATACGGCTGGTCAAATCGCCGCTGGCCACAGTCTTGGCCACACGCACGGCATAGTTGATCGGCCGGGTGATGGAACGTCCTATCCAATAAGCCCAAAATACAGCGACTACCACCACGACTGCGGTCAACGCTACGACCAGCAGCCGCTTGGCCTGGTATTGTTCCAGCGCATCGGCAGCCGACTTCTTGTTCAGCACCTCACCGCCTTCGATGAATTTTTTGATCCGGCTCGCGTAGTTTTGCTCATCGCCGCGCAAATTGGCGAGCAAGCCGGTGGTGTCGGCCGCCGACGCTCCGCTGGCAGCCGCATCGAGAAAGGCTTTTTCGCCAGCCTGGAATTTCGCGCGCAAATCCATGATTTCCTGGTAGGACGCCTTGCCCTTCTCACTCGACAACCGGTCGTGCAAATCCGCAAACGCCGCGTCGACATCTCTTTCGCCGGCACGAACCGTTTCAATCTCTTTATCTACGGCTTCGCGATTGCCGGCGGCGAGCGGGATATTGCGCATCGCCAGACCATTCTCGTTAATCTGCAGCAAAATGCCGCGCACGATCTTGTCTTGCGGCGCCCGGATTTCCACAATCACGCGCGTGGTTTCATAGAGCGCGCTAAGGCTTTGCACGGCCACGATGGCGAGCAAGGCCGTCATGGCGACCAGCATGCCAAAACCCACCGCCAACCGTTTCCCAATTTTTAAATTTGCAAACATATGTTTCTCCCATTTCGTTGCCACGAAAGTGAAATCGTCATGGCTAGGTGGTCCGATAGCAGATCGCGATTACCGGACGACACAAGACCGCCGATTGTTACACTTTTCGAATTTCCCAGTGCGAGATTTTTAATTTCGTTTTACCTGTAAAACGCAACCTTGCACTGGACACTCGATATATCAAATCCGAATGCGATTGACGAAGGAGGCCGTGCCCCGTTTCCAGGGCACGGCGGTCAATGCAGAAAGGATGTCCGTTCTAAAATTGCAAATGCAGTGCACGCAGCTTTCAAACGGAACAACCGCTTTTTTAGAACGAGTGGTGCAATCCGACCGAGGCTTCCCACTGGTTATCGGTGCTGGAAGCGCCTGCGCCGTTTTGGAAGGCTTCGGTGGCGGATCCGCCGGCCTTTTGATATGCCGTCTGCACGTAGACTTGAGTACGCTTGGAGAACGAATAGACGTTACCAACGGTGAACTGGTTGTAATCGGCACCATCGAAAGTCGAGTGCGTAAAGCCGAGATTCAAGGCATTGGCAGGCGTGTAGTGCCAGCTCGCGCCGACTTGCGTATTGTTCTGCGTCACAGTCACGGCAGTCGGCAACTCGATCTTGTTTTGCGTGTAGGCAGCGTTCAGTTTGACGTCGCCCAGGGTATAGCTGGCGCCGAGCGCATAGGTGATCAGATTGTTGAACACGGTGCCGCCATTGCCCAGTTTCAGTGTGCTCAGGTAGGCGCCGCCGAAACCTGCGGCACGGTTGTTTTCATTGGAATACGCAAACGCCACCGTCAACGGGCCGGCCACGTACTTGGCGCCGGCGCCGACGTCGCGGTTGGCAGTGGTGTTGCCAGCCACGCCGCCGAAGCTGTACATGGCGCCGGCGGTGAATCCAGACAGGTCCGGCGTGGTGTAACGCACGGCGTTCTGGTATTCGAAGGTATTGGCCAGATTGTCGAAATTACCCGGATTGAACAGGTACCAGTTGGTCAGCAAATAGCCGTTGCTCAGCGGGCCGACGAAGTCGAACACGAAATCGGGCATGTTGCCGAGTTTGACGGCACCGAAGTCGCCGGACAGCGTGAGCGAGCTTTCGCGGTTGAACAAGCGCGTCGAGGAAGTCGAGGTACCGGTATTGCTGAAGAAGCCGGATTCCAGCTTGAAGCCAGCCTTCATGCCGCCGCCCAGATCTTCCGAACCCCTCAGGCCCCAGACGTCTGGCTGCATGGTTCCCTGATTTACGCTCGACAGCGAAGCGCCGCCAACGTTACTGACATGGGCGACGCCGTCGTCTAGGCTGCCGTAAATGGTTACTGCGGACTGCGCGTGCGCACCGATGGCGAAACTTGCCGCCGCCATGGCGATCAGCGTACGGGCAAATTGAGACTTCTTCATGCAAACCTCCCTTGTGAAAAACGGTCTTATTAAAAACAGTGGAAAAAAGCCACCCGCAGCCGAGACGCGCACGGCGGGCAACAGCTAAAAATGGGATCGGCTAGAGATCGAGCACCAGGCTCGCTCCCTTGCAGCCGGATACGCACACCATCATGGTCTTGCAAGAGGCGCGTTCCGACTGGCTCAAGACGCCGTCGCGGTGTTCAGGCGTGCCGTCGAGTACACGCGTTTCGCAAGAGCCGCACACACCTTCGCGGCAGCTGTGGTCGACGTCGGCCCCCGCCTCCAGCAAGGCATCCAGCAGGGATTTTCCGGCCGGCACGCGCACCAGCTTCTGGCTGCGCGCCAGCTTGACTTCGTATTCGCTGCCCTGCACAGCTTCCACCGGCTCGGCCGGCGCAAAGCGTTCTATGTGCACGTGCGGCAGGTTCAACTCCACGCCCAACTTTTCGAAGGCATTGAGCATAGGCGTCGGGCCGCAACAATAGAAATGGTCGCTCGCCTTGCGGCTTGCCAAAAACGCACGCAAATCCGGCGGGCCGTCGCACTCGTCGTCGAAATGAGTGCACACACCGTCCTGTTCGTTCAGCGCGGCGACATAAGCGGCTTCAGAGCGCGATCTCGCGCAGTACAGCAACTCCACCGACTTCCCGAGCCGCTTCAACTCGTTGAACATGCACAGGATGGGCGTAATGCCGATTCCGCCGGCAATCAATACTGTGTGCGGCGCACTTTCGTCGAGCGGGAAATTGTTGCGCGGCGCGGCAATCTTGATTTGCGCACCGACACGCAACTGTTCATGCACGTAGCGCGAACCGCCGCGGCTGTTGCGGTCGCGCAGTACTCCGACCACGTAGCGCCGGCGCTCGAGCGGCGAACTCGACAGCGAGTAGCTGCGCACCACACCGCTGGGCAGATGCAAGTCGATGTGTGCGCCGGCCGCAAAAGCCGGCAGCTCGGCGCCGTCCAGCGCCACCAGCTCGACGCTGACGACACCTTCCGCCTCGAAGCGCATGCACTGCACACGCACGGTAATGAGTGGATTGCTGGTCATGGCAATGCTCCTGTATCGCTCGGCTCGATTCAGCCGGCCTGGCCAGACTGTTCGCGCGCCAGCTGTTCCTTGGCCAGATTGCGCATGTGCCGGCGCAGGCGCACGATGCCCATGTCGTGCTGGTACAACATTTCGCGCTGGTTGGCGTCGGGCTCCATCACTTCAAGGATGGCGCGATCCTGCTCCAACACCTTCCAGTGGCGTTCTTCCAGGCGGTTCTTGTACAGGAAGCGCCAAGTGTCGCGCTGCCAGCCACTAACCTTGCGCACGCGCCAGAAAAACGCGGCCGTAACGTTTTCGGCGATAGGCGTGAAGCTGCCGATGATGATGAAGTTGCCGCCGGGGCCGCCGGTCTTCGGATAAGGAATTTCCAGACGCATCCAGTGCGTCCCGGTGTCGGCCCATTCGGTCCAGTCGAAATTGACGTTGCGCTGGCCTATTTTTTCAAACACGAAACCGACGTCGGTCTCGCGCACCTGGAAACTGGCGCTCGAATCGCCCTCAGCCATCGAGTGCGACTGCTTGTGCAGAAAAGTGCCATGCATCGGGTCCATCACGTTGTCTAGCACGTAGCGGTAGTCACCGTTCCATTCGACGTAGCACAGGAAATTCGAATAATCGGCGCCGCTCAATTCCTCCGGCAGTTTCAGGGCCGGCGGCTCGGCCGACTCCAGGTCGGTGTGGTATAGCCAGATCGCACCGGCCGCTTCCTGCACATGATAGGACCGAGTCGCTTTGGCCCCCTCGAGTTTGCAGCCGGGACTGCCCGGCACGCTGACGACCACGCCGTCGAAGCGCACCTGTACGCCGTGGTAACCGCAGGCAATGCGGTCGCCAAGCGCAATGCCAAGCGACAGCGGCGCGCCGCGATGCGGGCAATGGTCTTCCAGCGCATGCAGCAAGCCGGAGGTCTCGCGCCACAGCACGAACTTCTTGCCCAGGCGGCGCAAGGAAACCGGCTTTTCGGCCACGAAAGATGACGGGCACAGCGGGTACCACAGGTCCTTCAAGCCTGCGGCCAGTACGGCGTCGACGGGATCGTTCGCTTGCGTTCTCATGTTGTCATCCTTCCTGCACTTAGCATTCGGCGGCCAGGCGCGCCACCAGCGCCTGGTAGTTTTCCACTGTCCACGTTCCCTCCGGGCTGTTCGGACCGGTGGCGTTCAAATGCGCGACCAAGGTGGCGACGTCTTCCACACCGGCGGCAAACGCACGCTCGATGGCGTCGCCCAGCAGGTCCTCGAACGAGGTCGGGGCGCGCTTGCGCGACTGGTGCGCATTCAAGTAAAGGGGTTGCATGCTCGTCTCCTGTCAGTGCTTGGGTTTGTCCGTCAAAAATTTTCCGCTCGGCGCGGCAGCGTTGTGCTGGCGGCGCGTGTTGCCGTCCAGCCCACCGTCTATCGCCCATTCGGCAAATACTGTCGGCCCCGGTTCGAACTCGCGCGCCTCCCAGTGGGCGTCAAGCTGGTCTTCGTCGGCGTAGTATTCGATCAGGCCGCCGGCCGGATTGTGGAAATACCAGAAATAGGCCGACGAAATCGGATGGCGACCCGGTCCCAACTGGGTGTTCCAACCCTTACGCGACATGTGCATGCCGCCGCCGAACACTTCATGGATGTCGCGCACCGTGAATGCCACGTGGTTCAGACCCGAGCGCGCCTGCGGCGTCTGCAGCAGGAACAGGTCGTGATGGCCGCCGTCGGGTTCGCAGCGCAGGAATGCGCCACGGTTCGGGTAACGGTCCGATGGCACGAAGCCGAAGTGCTCGCAATAGAATTTTTCGCAAGCGTTGACGTCCTTGACGAAGAACACCACGTGACCGACTTCGACCGGCAGCGCGCGTTCGTAGGCCGGACTGCGCTGGTTGACGCGCGGACGGTCGCTCCAGGTGTTCATCTGCGCGCATTCGAGGTCGACGGCGCGCTTCTTCGTCACCTGGAAGCGCACCGCCATGCCGTTCGGGTCGGTGCAGCCTACTCGTTCACCGTGGTTCACAAAACCCGGCAAGCCGCTCAGGCGTGCGCTCAGTTCCTGCAAGGCAGGGGCTGTATCCACGCCCCACACGACTTCGCGCAGGGTCGGACCGCTTTCGATTGCGGCCGGCAGCGTCGGATCGTCGGCGCGGCGTACCACGATGCGGCAACCATTCAGGGATTCGAAGGTCAGCGCGTCTTTCGCCTCGGCGATCAGCTGCAAGCCCCAATCGGAAAAGAATGCGCGGCACGCCGCCAAATCTTCGGCCCCGTAGGTGATTTCGTCGATTCCCAGCACCCTCATCACATCATCTCCACGCCGGCCCACGGCAACGGCAGTTCATTCATACCCCAGTACATCGCCTTCTGCTCCATGTATTGCAGAATGCCCAGTCTGCCCTTTTCGCGGCCCAATCCGCTGTCGCGCCAACCGCCGAACGGGGTGGCGATGGAAAACTGCTTGTAGGTGTTGATCCAGACGTTGCCGGCTTGCACCGCACGGCCGAAACGCCAGGCTTTCTTGTAGTCGCGCGTCCAGATACCGGCGGCCAGCGCGTAGACGCTGTCATTGGCCTGCGCAATCAAGTCGGCTTCATTGTCGAAGGGCATCGCCACCAGCACCGGGCCGAAGATTTCTTCCTGGCAGATGCGTTGCCCGTTGTTGACCCCTTCGATGATGGTGGGCAAATAGTAATTGCCGCGCTCGTAGGCCGCGCCCTGCGGCCGCATGCCGCCGGTGCGCAGGCGCCCGCCTTCCTCGACGCCCAACGCGACATAAGACTCTATCGTTTCGCGGTGGCGTGCCGTGATCAGCGGCCCCATTTGCGTCTTGTCGTCGGCAGGATCGCCGACCCGCAGCCGTGCGGCGCCGGTCGCCAGGCGCTCCATGAAGCTGTCGTAGATACCGTGAGCAACGAACAGGCGCGAGCCGGCGATGCAGGATTCGCCCGAAGAACTGAAAATGCCGTACAGCACGCCCGCCACCGCGTGGTCGATATCGGCGTCGTCGAATACCATGGTCGGCGACTTGCCGCCCAGTTCGAGCGACACCGGCATCATCTTGTCGGCCGCTATATGGGCAATGTGCTTGCCGGTAGTGGTGCCGCCGGTGAACGAGACGCGCCGCACGAGCGGATGCAGCGTGATGGCGTCGCCGATCACCGAGCCCTTGCCCGGCAATACGCTGATCAAGCCCCTGGGGACGCCGGCCTGTTCGCAAATCTTCGCCAGTTCCAGCGCCAGCAGCGGCGTCACCTCGGCCGGCTTGACCACCACCGCATTGCCCGCCGCCAGCGCCGGCGCCATCTTCTGCGCCTCGCTGGCAATCGGCGAATTCCACGGCGTGATCGCCGCCACCACGCCCATGGGCTCATACACGCTCATGCTCAGGTGGTCGCCACGCGTGGGGGTGATCGTTTCTTCCAGTGTTTCGCAAGCCGCTGCAAAGAACTGGAAAGTGCCCGCCGCGCTGGCCACCAGGTTGCGCGTTTCCGTAATCGGCTTGCCGTTGTCGAGACGCTGCAGCTGCGCCAACTCCTCGCTGCGCTCGCGGATCAGCTGCGCCACGCGATACAGCACGGCGGCGCGCTCATGCGGCTTGCGCTGGGCCCAGCCGCTAGTGCGGAAAGCGCGGTCAGCTCCCTGGATCGCCTCTTCGACGTCGGCCAGGCTGGCCGCGTGCAAGTGCGTGACCGCCTCACCGGTAGCCGGGTACAGCGTCGCGTAGCGGTCGCCGCCACCTTGGCGCCAGTTGCCGGCCACGCAAATCGCTTGAACTTGGTCGAGATTCACAATCGTCCCCATTCGGATCGCTCAGATTGACAAGGCGTGCGCACGGTTGTTCAACGCACGCACCACGCTGTACACGGTCAGCGCGGAGGTCTTCGGATTCGCCGCCAGCGGCTTGCCGCGCATGGTCAGTTCGAAGTTTCCGAACGCGCCCTTGGCCTCGACGTGATGCACGTTTTCGGTGACTTCCGGATCGGCCAGCAAACGAACCTGCGTCTGATCCAGCCCCAGTCCGGCCAGCGACAGGGTAGCGGCGACATTGGCGTTCTTGGGAAACAGGCGCGCCGCATCGCGCGCACTGCCTTCGAAAATCACCGTGGCGCTAACGAGAGCATCGAGATCGACGGTCCTTTCGGCGGGCGTATCCTTCCACGCCTGCGGCGGCTTGCGGCCGGTATACACCACCGAGTCGAGGCCGCCGATGCGCGCCGCCGCCAGTGCATCGATGGCGCCGATGGCACCGGACAACAGTTGCACCTGGGTCTTGCCCTTATGCGCCGCCTGCTCCAGGCGTTCCGCCAGGCCCGGTTCCGACAAGGCGCCGACCGACACCACCAGACAGGCAATACCGCGCTCAAGCGCCGGCAAAATGTGTTCTTCGATGGCGCGATGGCCGGCGCACTCGATCAGCAAGTCCGGGCGGCGCACGTCGTCCACCAGACGGGTCGCCACTCTTGCGTGGGGCGCGAGAGCGCGCACCATATCGCCGGCGCTCGCCAAGGCGTCCTGCGGCACGATTACCAAGTCGAATACCACCTCGGGATCGCTGCGCAGCAATTCCATCACGCCGGCGCCAATGGCGCCGCACCCTATCATCGAAACATGGAGCATGTTCTTATCCCTTATGCGGCAGCGACGGGCACAGCAGGTTCCGCCACCTTCACCGGCGGGCCGGCAAAGGCAGTCTTGAAGCTGCCGATAGCCAGCATGTCGATTTCGAGCAGGAACGGACCCGGCTTCAACAGTGCGCCGCGCAGTGTGGCACCGACTTCTGCCAGACTGGAAACCCGCGCGTGGTTGAGTTTCAGCGATGCCGCCAATCCGGCGTAATCGGGCGTGTGCAAGTCGACGTAATGACGGCGTCCACCGTACTGCGCGTCCTGAATATTCTTGATGACGCCGTAGCCTTGGTCGTTCATCAGCACGATCAGCATGTCGGCCCGCTCCTGCACCGCCGTTGCCAATTCACCCAGGTTGAGAATGAAGCCGCCATCGCCTGCCAGGCAAAAGGTTTTCTTTCCGCTTTGCGTCACCGCCGCACCGATGGCCGCGCCTATGCCCATTGCCAATCCCTGGCCGATGCCGCCGCCCAACGCATGCACACCGGCCCGCGGATCGAAGATGCGCAAGTAGCGGTTGCCCCAGGTGCTGTTGGAGACAGTCACGTCGCGCACCCAGTTGAAACTGCGGCCGGCAGCGTGCTGCAGGCTTGCCACCAGTACGCTGTAAGGACCGAGGCCGTCGACCAGGGTGCCGACGGCTGCATCGCGCGCGCGCGCAAGATCGGCGTAAAAGACCGGGTCCGTCTGCATGCGGCCCTCGAGGCGGTCGGCCAGACCCTTCAACGCCAATTCGGCGTCGCCGCAGACGAAATGCTCGCTCTTGTAGCAGCGCCCCTCTGCCGCGGGGTCGGCATCGATACGGTACAGCGGGCGCGGCAGCTTCAACTCATACTTCAGCGTCTCGTTGCCGCGCAGCCGTGAACCGACCACCAGCATGGCATCGCAAGTCTGGTAAAACTGTTCGACCGGGCGATGCAGGTTGAAAGCGCCGAGTGAGCGCGGGTCGTCTTCCGGCACCACGCCGCGCGCCTGGGTGGTGGTCACCACGCCAAAGCCCATGTCGAGCAGGCGTTTAACCTGGGCCGTAGCGCCGCGCGTGCCACCGCCCACCCACAGCATGGGCCGCCTGGCCGTGGCCAGCTGGTTGGCCAGTTCGTCCAGCGCGCGCTCAACCGGTTCGCTGCGCGCGATCGGCAGCGGCGAAAAATCCAGAGGAGCATCGATCAATGCGGCCTGGATGTCGATCGGTATTTCCACACTGACCGGCCCCATGGGCGGCGTCAAGGCGATCTGCACCGCTTGCTTGATGGTGCCAAGCGCGGTATCGACGCTGCGGATGCGGAAGGCTTCTTTCGAGACCGCCTTGAGCATGGTCAACTGGTCCGGGGCCTCATGGATGTAGGCCAGATTCTGGTCCAGATAAGGCGTTTCGATCTGGCCGGTCAAATGCAGTAAAGGCGTACCTGCTGTCAGCGCCTCTACCATCGCACCGGCGGCGTTGCCGGCCGCGGTGCCGGTACTGGTGAGACAGACGCCAAGACCGCCCGTGGTGCGTGCATAGGCGTCCGCCATGTTGGCGCCGCCCGCTTCGCCGCGCGCCGGGATAAAGCGTATCTTGCCGCGTTCGCCGAAGGCATCGAGGATCGGCATGTTGTGAATCGAAATCACACCGAAGGCAGCCTTGACGCCGCATTGCTCGAGGAAAGCCGCGATGGCGCAGCCGACCGTCATTTTGGGTTGATTAGGCATGGCGTGAAAGTCCTCCTGAAACGTCTATATGGCTGCCGGTGGTATACGAAGAGAGCGGCGTCGCCAAAAACACGATGGCGCGGGCCGCTTCTTCCGGCAAACCCAGCCGGCCGATTTGAATCTGTTTTTTTTGCGCGAGCCGACCTGTCCATTGCTGCCAGCTCAGATCGCACTCTTCCGGCGGGCGGGCGTCGTAACGGCGGCGCCACTGGCCCGATTCCACCAGTCCGATCAAAATGCCGTTGACGCGCACGCCATGCGGAGCAAATTCCGTCGCCAGCGAACGCACCAAGTTGTACACGCCGGCACGCGCAGCCGAGGTAGCCACCATGTGGGGTTCCGGCTGCACGGCGAGCAAAGAATTGACGCAAACAACGGCGGCTTCGCCGCCGGAGCGCAATTGCGGCAGGAAGGCGCGTGTCGGGTGAATGATGGAAAAAAACTTTAGTTGCAGTTCTTCCAGCCAGGCGGCATCTTCGGTGTCGGCGAAGGTCGAAATTCGGCCCTGCCCGGCATTGTTGATCAGGATGGAAGCCGCGCCCAAGTCGCGCTCCACCTGCTTCACAAAAGCCTGCACTTGTTCCGGCACCAGCACGTCGCATTGAGAAGCCAGAATGCGGCCATGCGGAAAGCGTGCACACAAGTCCCGTTCCGCCGCGGCCAGACGCTCCACATCGCGACCGCACAAGGCGACGGCGGCACCCGCCTCCAACAGCAGTTCCACGGTGGCCAGGCCTATGCCGGAAGAGCCGCCCGTCACTACCGCAACCTTGCCGGCAAGATCGAACATTTTCATTGCAAACCCATTCACTTATCGCAGATTGACGACATTGGCGCCGCGACCGGCCGCGTAGCCGAGCAGGCGAGACAATTCCGCCGCGCTATCGCATACGCCGCTTACCACACTTGCCATTTTTTCCTCAGCGATACCATTGCCGGGGATGGTGACGCCCATGGCCGCAACCACGTTTCCGCCGCGGTCGCGCACCGGCGCAGCCACGGTGGAAATGCCGCGCTCGAAAAATCCCTCGTGCGCCACATAGCCGCGTTCGCGGTCGGCCTGCACTAATTCGAACAAGGCTGTCGCGTTCTTCGGCGTGAATTCCGTATAGGATTCCAGCCGCTCCTCCGGATAAAGCTCGCGCAGCTGGGTCGATGACAGGTCCAGCAGCAGCACGCGCCCCAGAACCGTGGCATGCGCCGGCAGACGGGTGCCGACACTAACGGTACTGGCGAAAGTGCTGGGCGCAGCCGACTTGGCGACGTACACGATGGAACGCCCATCGCGCACCACCAAGTTGCAGGAGTAACCCAGCGCTTCGCGCAGCCGCTCCAACAAAGGATGGCCGATTTCTGTCAACTCCAGCGAAGCCAGGTATTCGAATCCCAGGCGCAGCACCGCCATGCCGAGCCGATAGTCGCGCCCGCCCTCGGTGCGTTCGACGAAACCCATGCGTTCCAGTGTGGTCAACAGCCGGAATACAGTGGAGCGCGGCACGTCGAGCCGCCTGGCCAACTCCGGCGCCGATAGGTTGCGCTCTTCGCGCGTGAATTCGCACAGCAGCCGCAAGCCTCTTTCGAGTCCCGGCACCGTGTATCTTTCCTGCGCGTCGTCTTCCTGCAATTGCGGTTTGATCGTCATAGTCTCACCCGTCTGTTGTTACCGTGCTTCCATTTCCCTGATCAGCAAAGCCGCCACCGCTTCCGGTCTTTCCACGTGGCAGGCATGACCGCTGCTTTCTATCATTCCGTACGGCACTCCCCATTGCTCGGCCAAGACCTTGCTAGCCGCTGGCGTCGTGACCGGGTCGGCGTCACCGCAATAAATCGAGGCCGGCACTGGCGGCCGATACTTTTCGATCGCATCGCCGCACAGCAGGCGCACAGCCTGGGTATAGCCTTGCGCGTGCAATTGCTCCATGTTCCAGCGCACCCACGCACGCGCTGCTTCGCCGGCGCGCTCGGACACCAGCCGCTCTGCACGCTTGGCCGCCATGCCGTCTATGCCAAGCTCGGCCAACACCGCCAAGCGATCGCGTACCACTTTGGCGCCTTCGGCTTTTTTCGCTTCGCTGCCATATCCTTGTGCCGGACTCAGCAACACCAGCTTCTCCACAGTCGCGCCATACCGCACCGCATAGGCTGCAGCCATCAGCGCGCCCAGCGAATGGCCGACCAACACGCAGCTTTTCACATTGAGCGCTGCCAGCAGACGCCACAGGCGCTCCGCATAATCGCTTGCCAGCGGAGATTCCTGCGGCAGGCGGGTGGAAGCGCCATAACCGGGTGCATCCCATGCCACTACCCGGTGCTGGGCGGCCAGCGTCAGCGCACAATCCATCCATGACGCCGCTCCCGATCCTATGCCGTGCAATAGCACAAGCACTGGACCGCTGCCGCAGGTGCGGTACGACACCTGACCGTCGCCAATATCGGCACTTGCGCAGGGGAAGTCGCGCGCCAGCCGGCTCAGCCGTTCGCCGAGATCGGCTGTCCGTAACGGTGAGATCGCGCGGGGCGCCATGTCGGCCACCTTATCCTCGCTTGATCTTCGCCAGCGGATGTTCCGGCGGATAGGTCGGCGTGATCGGCTTGGCCGCACCTAGCATCACGCACATCAAGGCATCCTCTTCGCCGATGTTGATTTCTTCGCGATACACGCCGGGCGGAATCGACACGACGTCGCGATCGGTCAAAATGGTTTCGTAGCGCTCGCCATCCTTTTCCAGCACCAGCTTGAGCTTGCCGCGCAAGACGAAGAACACCTCTTCGACGTCGACGTGTACATGCGGCGGGCCTTCGTGTCCGGCCGGGATGATCATGGTCGAAAACGTGAAGTGTTCCGATGGAATCGTGGCTGTGTCAGAGCTGACGCCAGTGCCGCCGGTGCCGATGTAACGCATTTGCGCACGGCGGTATTTCTGGTCGTAATCGGCCTGGAACTTCAATGCGTTCCAGTCGTACTTGCGTGTGGAAAAGCGCGCAATGCGTCCATCCATCCATTGCTCGAAACTGGCGCCTTCCGGCTTGTCCCAGCTGCGCTTGGTTGCGTGCAGGTCTTGTTGCGACATATCGCTCATGGAATCGCTCCTTTTTGGTCCAATTCGAATCAATGCATGACGAAGCCGCCGTTGACGGCGATTACTTGTCCGGTGACGAAGCGCGACAGGTCGGACAGCGCGAACAGCACCGCGCCGGTTACGTCGTCGGGTACTTGCAGACGCTGCAGCGCTCGACCGTCCTGGTAAGTCTGGTAACGCTGCTCAGGCACGTATTCGGTCGCCTCGACCTTGGTCAGACCCGGTGCCACAGCGTTGACGGTAATGTTGTGCGGGCCTTCCTCGCGTGCCAGCGAGCGGGTCATGCCGATGATTGCCCCCTTGCTGGCGACGTAGGCCATCAGATTGGGGGCGCCCCACAGGGGTGTGTCCGATGCCAGGTTGACGATGCTGCCGCGTCCGCTGGCACGCAGTGCCGGCAGACAGGCATTGGTCATCAGCCATGTGCCGCGCACGTTGACCTGCATGACCTTGTCCCACGTTGCGGTGTCGAGCTGCTCCGAGCTGCGGCCGCCGGAATTGGTGACGGCCGCATTGTTGACCAAGCCGTCGAGGCGGCCGCCGAAGGCCGCCGCAACTTGCCGGGCACAAGCTTCGATCGCAGCGGGGTCGGCCATGTCGAGCGCGTAGCCGTGCACAGAAAAACCGCGCGCGCGCAAAGCCGCCACGCTCTCGTCCAACCGGTCCTGCAGGATGTCGGCCAGCGCCACTTCGGCGCCGGCCTCGGCGATGGCCGTCGCGAACGCCAAGCCCAAGCCGCGCGCGGCGCCCGTGACCAGCACGCGGCGACCGTTCAGCAATTGATTTGTGCCACCCATGTTCAGCCCTTTCTCAACGACGTAGGCAGTCCCGGTACAGTCACAGGGCAACCGCGATTTTGCGAAAGCCGGAACGTTCGCGCAGCAACAGCGCCAGACCGCAGACAAACACCACCAACTGGGTGCCGATCAGCATGGAAAATCCGAAAAAGAAGCCCGACTTCACGCCGCCCGAGGCGCCGGCAGTGGCCGTCACGGCAGCAATAACGTAACCCATCAGGGTCGGCATCAAACCCGCCACCAGGCTGCCGGTGCCGTTGACGACGCCGAACGCGCTGGCCGTGTGTTCCGGACGCGAATAGTATTGAACTGTGCTGGGTATGGCTGGACTGAAAATGCCCCAGCAGAAATTTGCTGCTATCAGACTGTAAGCGGCCGAATACGGATCTTGGGCGTTGATGGCAAACAGTACCGAAGCTGCGACGCCGACGCTGGCCACCATGAACAGCAGGGGCACATGACGCCGTTCCAGCTTGTCGATGATAATGCCGCCCAGCGGAACAGCCAGGACAATCGCGTATTGCGGCAGGGATGCGATCCAGCCCAACTCCTTGAGCGAAAAGCCCCGCGCCTCTTTCAGATAAGCCGGCAGCCAATTGCTGCTGCCCCACAAATAGGCAAGGGCGGCGGAAGTCAGGATGGTGATCACCAGCAGGTTGTGCGTTTTCAGTGCACCTTTGATGATTTCACCGACCCGCGCCACCGCATCAGCCACCGAGGCCGGCTTGCTTGCATAGGCAAAGCTTTGCGGCATATGCACAAAGGCGAATATCAGCGGAATGCAAAGCAAGACATTGAGCAGACCCAGGGCATAGAAAGACATATCCCAGTGAAAATTCACCAACAGATAGCCGATCAGCGGATAGCCGAATGCCAGGCCCAGCCCGGTACCCATGTTGACGAAGGAATTGGGCTTGCCGTTTTCATGCCCCTCGAAGTGAGCTTTGATATACGACGACGCCAGGGAAAACAGCGGCCCCTCTGCCACGCCAAGCAAGAAGCGCGAGGCGACCAATATGCTGTAACCATGAAAATACGGCGTCATGAAAATCACGAGTGCCCAGAGGATCAAGCCGCAGATCAGGCTTTTGCGCACACCGAGCAGTGCCGCCACAAACGGCGTGACCACAAATGAAGAAAGGCCGTAACCCAGCATGAAAGCCGTCGCCAGGAAGCCTTGACTGGCCCGGTCACCGCGATCTATTCCCATGTGGCTCAAAAACGCCGGGTCATTGATCAAGACGGAGATATTGATCCTGTCGACATAGGAAATCGCCACAATTACAAACAGCGTGATCACGCCATACCAACGGCCACTATTAGATTTCATGAAGTCTCCATCGTTTTTTGATTGTTCCGCGCCGGTGGCACCGGGACACATAACCAAGTCTCGCAGTCCCATCGACAGCTAGCCGCATCCGAAATCTCTGCCAACAAATCTGCCCCGAACAGGGATCCGGGATTCGAGCCCCCGAAGCAAGGTTTTGTTGTTGCGTTTCGTTTGTTTCATATATAAAACAACGATTCATATATGAGATGTTTGAATGCACTATATCAGGGTCCCTAGGAAATTCAAGTTTTTTGTTTCTTATCTAAATCGTTGTTTTATATATGAAATTTCTTGATATTCGCTCAACAGATTTGCGCCCTAAATAGCCCTCGGCGCCGCCTTAGGTACAATGCCAACATGCTTTCAGAATTCGACTTAATTGCCACCTATTTCACGCGTTCCATTCGATGCAGTGAGCGGATTGCCCTCGGTGTCGGCGA
>JAFANH010000008.1 GCA_019232795.1 Burkholderiaceae bacterium | reverse complement strand
CCGAGGCTGGGCCTGCAGTTCGCGGACTGTACGCCGCGCCTTTCTTGCTGTCAACACGACTGGCGTCAGGTTGAAACATGCTTTTCCGCTTGCATCATCAGGAGCGGTTGCACGGGCTCGCAACTTGCTTCCTTTTTGGTGCGTCCGGAAACGTTTTGAGACGTAATTGCGAAGGAAATGGGTTTGTGGCGGGGCGAAAAAAATTATCAAAAAATTAAAATTTCCCCTACCATTTCATGGGCCGCTCGGGTAGACTAATGTGATTTAGACAATGTTTGTTTGTACGTCAGTTTGTGCGAGTTTTGTGTCATTAAGTGCTGCCCAGCAATACTGCATGTGTTGGCATGGGGTGATGCCGCGATGAGTCATCTTCAGGGTGTCTACATCGGCGGTTCTCACGATGCGCTCCTCGCCTCGATGCGCCCGCTTCACATTGTCTGTGCACGATACTTTCGCATCGCGTGCGTTCCGACAGACGGTTGATGAAGAGAAATTCCGGCGGGCAACCACACTCGACATGAACTGGGACGCAATATATTCTATGGACACTGCATTCGCGGTCGTTGTGGCACGGGGATCGATTAGATGACGGAAATATTAACGCTGCTTGTAAATATCCTGAGAGGTATCAGGAAATACCGCTGGTACGCAGTGGCGATATCGTGGATCGTGGCCATCGTCGGCTGGGCAGTCGTGTACGTTCTGCCGGACGATTATCAGGCTTCGGCCCGGGTGTACGTCGACACGCAAAGTATCCTGAAACCCCTGCTGGCGGGAATGACCACGGTGCCGAATGACGAGCAGCAGGTGAATTTCATGCGGCGTACGCTGATCAGCCGGCCCAACGTGGAACGCCTGATGCGCATGGTCGACCTCGACATCAAGTCCAAGACGGTCAAAGACCACGAGCAAATGGTGGACGATCTGATGTCCGCCATCAAGGTTGCCGGCACGGAGCGCGACGACATCTACACCATCTCCTACAACAACCCCAATCCCAAGCTGGGCAAGGATATCGTGCAATCGCTGCTGACGATTTTCGTCGAGGGCAGCTACGGCGACAAGAAACAGGATTCGGAAAAAGCCATCCGCTTCATCGACGACCAGATCAAGAGCTATGAGGAAAAGCTGGCCGGCGCCGAAAATGCGCTGAAGGATTTCAAGATCAAGAATATCGGGCTGTTGCCGCGCCAGGGCAGCGACTACAGTTCGCGCATGGGCGAAGTTGCCGACGCGCTCAATCAAGCCAAGCTCGAATTGCTGGAAGCCGAGCAGGCCCGCAATTCGATCAAGCAGCAGATTGCCGGCGAGGCCCCGGTACAGGTGACCGACACGGTCGATACCAGCGACGTCAATCCGGAAATCGACGCGCGCATTCAGGGTTTGAACAAGAACCTCGATACGCTGCGCATGCAATACACCGAGGAATATCCCGACATCGTTGCGACCAAGCGCCTGATCGCGCAACTGCAGGAACGCAAAGCCGAAGAAGCGAAGCACAAGAAGCACCCGGTTGACATCGGCGCCAACTACAGCCCCATGCTGCAGCAGATGAATGTATCGCTATCCGTGGCCGAAGCGCGCGTGGCTTCGCTGAAGGCGCGCGTCGATGAGTACTCGGGAAGGCTGGCTAATTTGCGCGCGCAAAGTACGTCGGTCCCGGAAGTCGAGGCCCAGCTGGCGCAGCTGAATCGCGACTATCAAGTGAACAAGGAAAATTACGAGAAGCTGGTCAGCCGGCGCGATGCGGCCAAGCTGTCGGGCGACTTGAGCTCGGCCACCGATATGCTGACTTTCAAGGTGATCGATCCGCCGACGGTGCCGATGACGCCGGTTGGGCCCAATCGCCCTAGGCTGTATTCGATCGTATTTGCCGTGGCGCTTGCCGCCGGTATCGGCTTCGCCTTCCTGATGAGCCAGGTCCGGCCGACTTTCCTGAGCCAAAGCAGTTTGCGCGAAGTGCTGAACCTGCCCATACTCGGCAGCGTCAGCATGAATTGGACGAATGTGCAAAAAGCCAAGCGCAAGAGGGAAGCCTACGTGATCGCTGTAGCGGTTTTCCTGCTGTTCAGTGCGTACGGAGGCGTGATGGCGGTGGTGATCCTCACCGCCTGACAGCGGATGCGGCAACGGGCACAGTAGCGGATACAACAGCAGAAATTGCAGGGAGCCAGTGTGAGCATTATCGAAAAAGCGGCCAGCCGAATAGAACACAAGAAGGGAGAGCCGGCAACAGCCCCACTTGCTACCGTCGCCGACGAGCAGCAGGTAAAGCAATCTGTCGAGCAGTCGCTGCCGGAGCGCGCGATCGAGAAGCAGCTTGAGAAACAGCTTGAGAAGCAGGCTGAGAAGCCGCCGCAAGCGCCACCCGCCTCTGCCCCTGCGCACACACATCCGCATACGGACAAGCATCATCGGCACCTGGAGATCGATCTGGATCGTATGCATGCGATGGGGCTGATCACACCCAACGGCGCGCGTTCCACCATGTCGGAAGACTTCCGCATCATCAAGCGTCCGCTGATCAAGCGCGCGTTTGCGCCGCGCTCTTCCGGCGACAAGCCCGGCAACCTCATCATGATCACCAGTTCCCTGCCGGGCGAAGGCAAAACCTTTTGTTCGATCAACCTGGCGATGAGCATCGCCCAGGAAGTCGATCACACGGTGTTGCTGGTCGATGCCGACGTGGCGCGCGCCTCGGTGCTGCGCACGCTCGGCTTGCCGGCGCACCGCGGTCTGATGGACGTGCTGCTGGACGATACGCTGGACATCGCCGACGTGATGTTCCGCACCAATGTGAGTACATTGAGCATTTTGCCGGCCGGAACTGCCAATGCGCGCGCCACGGAGCTTCTGGCCAGCCAAACCATGAGCGGACTGGTCAACCAACTGGCGAGCCGATATCCTGACCGCATCATCATTTTCGATTCGCCGCCGCTGCTGGTGACGAGCGAAGCGCACGTGCTGGCCTCACACATGGGCCAGATTGTCATGGTGGTGGAATCCGAGACGACCACCCAGCACGCGGTCAAGGAGTCGCTGCGCCAGATCGAAGGCTGCAGCAACATCAATCTGCTGTACAACAAGAGCCGGGAATTTGCCGATTCCAAAGCCTATGGCTATCAATACTACGGGTAATTTGCGCCGCAAGCCGGCGCATTCTTCTCTGTTCCGGTTGTCCTTTCCTATGCTGATGTCGGCCTTGGCGGCCGCGTCGGTTTGCCATGCCGAGCTGCAATTCACGCCGACCGTGACGCTGAACGAGACTTATACCGACAACGTGTCGCTGGCCAGCGACGCTTTGGCGAAGAGCGAGCTCATCACGGAAGTCACGCCTGGCTTTACCATGCAAGACAACAGCGCGCGCCTGAAACTCAGTGCGAATTATCAATACAATTACTTCGACTATTCCGATAAAGAGGTCGCCAATACCAACAAGTCCACCAGCACGCTGATGGCAAACATGAAGGCCTCGCTGGTCCCGGAGCTGTTTTTTCTCGACAGCACGGCTTCGATCAGCCAGCAGGCCTTGTCGGCGTTTGGTCCCCAAGTGGCCGACAACAGCTATTCCTCCGTCAATCGCGCCGAGCTGAGGTCCTATGTCCTCAGTCCGTATATGGTGGACAGGCTGGGCTCCGAGGCGGTGGCGCAGCTGCGCTATACCTATTCTTCGATGAATACCGGCGCCAGCGTGCTGGGAAACAGCCACGCCGACGGCGTCACGCTCGATCTGGCCAGCGGCACGGCGTTCCAGCGGTTGACCTGGGATCTGATGGTCAACCACCAGACGATTCAGAATCCCGTGGAGTCGGGGATTTCTTCCGAGACAGCCTCTGCGAAAGCCGACTTCTTTCTCGTGCCCACTTTCGCATTGACCGGGAACGTCGGTTTCGACAAGTACGATTACCAAGCCTTGCCTGGAGAGGACTCCAAGGGGAATTTCTGGCTGGTCGGCTTCGACTGGACCCCGTCTTCGCGCACCAATCTGCAAGCCAGCGCCGGACGCCGTTATTTCGGGTCGACCTACAACCTCGCATTGAGATTGCATAGCCGCCATACGGTATGGTCCGCCAGCTATAACGACACGGTGACCAACACGACGTCGCAAGCGGCTACTCCGTCTGGCATCAATAGCGCCAGCTTGCTGACGCAACTCGATTCGAGCACCATCACGGACCCCGGAGTGCTGCAACAGACGGTTGCGTCATTTCTGAATCAGACCGGTACGCCGGCCATGCTGGCCAATAACCTGAATTTCTACAGCTACAGCTTTTTCCGGCAGCGCAGCTGGCAGGCGGCAGCCGCCTTCAACGGCGCGCGCAGCACCTTGCTGTTGAGCCTGGTCGACACCGAGCAGACCTCTTTGTCGGCGCAGCAAGCCGATAGTCTGCTGCTTGGCGTCAACGGCCTGTTCCTGAATCAAAACGACAGGCAGCTCAGTGGAATGGCAACGTGGAATTATAAGTTGACGACGCTCAGCAACGCCTTTTTGAACTATACGCAAAGCCGTGTCACGGCCTTGTCGACCGACCTGACGACGACCAGCAAGCTGTTGCTCATTGGCGTCAACACGCAATTGAGGCACAACGTCAGGGGCATGATCGAGATCAGACGCAATGAGGGCGATGCCGGCGAAGGCACCCTTGCCCATTATCGCGAGAATGCCATCCTGGCGACCGTCAACATACTGTTATAGCGGAATCGAGCAAGCGATGTACGAATCCTATTACGGCCTCAGCGCCAAGCCGTTCATGCTGCGGCCCGATCCGCACTTTTTCTTCGGCAGCAAGGGGCACAAGCGTGCCATGGCCTACCTCGAATACGGGCTGTCCCAAGGCGAAGGTTTCATCGTCGTGACCGGCGAAGTCGGCGCCGGCAAGACCACCCTGGTGCGCAATCTTTTCAATAACCTGCCGGCGGACCAATTCGTCGCTGCGCATATCGTCAACACCGGTCTGGATTCCGACGATACGCTGCGCATGGTGGTGTCGGCCTTCGGACTGCCCTACGAAGATACCAGCAAAACGGCGCTGCTGCGGCGCCTCGAGCAGTTCCTGCGCAGCTGCGACAAGCAGGGAAAGCGCGCCCTGCTGGTGGTCGACGAAGCGCAGAACCTGACTTCGCGCACGGTGGAAGAATTGCGCATGTTGTCCAATTTTCAGACCGATGAGAAGTCTCTGCTGCAGACTTTCCTGCTCGGTCAACCGGAATTCCGCGCAACCTTGCATGGCGAAGACATGCAGCAATTGCGCCAGCGGGTAACTGCAAGCTATCACTTGGGTCCCATGGAAGCGGGAGAAACCAAGGCCTATATCGAACACCGCCTGCATACGGTCGGTTGGAAGAGCAACCCCAGTTTCAGCGACGATGCCCACGCCGCCATCTACGCATATTCCGGCGGCATCCCGCGCAAGATCAATACCTTGTGCGACCGCTTGCTGCTGATGGGCTATCTCGAGGAGTTGCACGCTTTTACCGAAGCGGAAGTCAACGAAGTGATTCGCGACATCCAGCAGGAATTTACGAGGCCGGCGGCCGAAGCGAACGCGGCCCATGGCGCAGGGCACGATGCGCTCGCCCCGGCGGACGGGCTCTATAACCTCGATTACCTGGATGAAAGAATGCTCAAACTGGAAAAGTGCGTGGTGTCGATTCTGGCAATGCTGAAAAAAATCGTGGTCACCCCGCCTCACTCGTCGCATTCGTCCCATCCTTCCCACCCATCCCATCCCCCGGTCGGACGGTAAAGAATGAAAGCTCCAGCACAGCATTTGCCGGCGGGTTCCGCGCCGGTGTTCCGCGTCCTGTGCGTGGTCGGCGCGCGTCCGAATTTCATGAAAATCGCTCCCATCATGGCGGCGCTGCAGGCACTCCAGCCGAAGGTCGACGTCAAGCTGTTGCATACCGGGCAGCATTATGACGTCGCAATGAACGAACAATATTTCACTGCGCTCGGCATTCCCAGCCCCGACATCAATCTGGAAGTCGGCTCAGGCAGCCATGCGGCGCAGACCGCGGAAGTGATGGTGCGTTTCGAGCCTGTGCTCGACGAACTGAAGCCGACCGCGGTGCTGGTGGTGGGCGACGTCAATTCGACCATCGCCTGCGCCTTGGTGGCGGTCAAAAAAGGCACTCCGGTGATTCACGTGGAGGCCGGCTTGCGCAGTTTCGACCGCGCCATGCCGGAAGAAATCAACCGTGTGCTGACCGATCAGATTTCCGATCTGCTGTTCACCACTGAGGAAAGCGGACGCGACAATTTGCTGCGCGAAGGCGTTGCCGGCGAGCGCATCCGGTTTGTCGGCAACGTCATGATCGATACCCTGCGCGGCAATCTCGAACGTGCGGTTCCCGCCGCGGCCATCGCTGCGCAGGCCGGCCGCCCCGCGTTTCTGAACGGGCATGCGACCCATGAGGGCTATGCGCTGCTGACTTTGCATCGGCCGTCGAATGTGGACACTCCGGAGATCCTGCGCGCGCTGCTGGAAGCTGTGGCGAGGATAGGCGCGCGTACCCCGGTGTTTTTCCCGGTACACCCGCGCACCCGCGCCAATATCGCGAAATTCGGGCTCGATGCCTTGCTGGACGATCCGCATATCCTGCCCTTGCCCCCCATGGGCTACCTGGAAATGCTGGGCATGATGAAAGACGCGCGCGTGGTGCTGACCGACTCCGGCGGCGTGCAGGAAGAGACGACCGCGCTCGGCGTGCCTTGCATTACCCTGAGGAACAACACCGAGCGCCCGATCACTGTTGACGAAGGCACCAATACGGTGGCTGGCCAGGATCCGGCAAGGATTCTGGCTATCTATGAAGAACTGATGCAAGGCGGCGGCAAAGCCGGCCGCATTCCGCCGTTCTGGGACGGCAAGGCTGCCGTGCGCATCGCCGATACGCTGGCTGCGTGGATGCAGAATGGGTGCAGAATGGAGGCAGCATGAGTACCTCAATGAACAGCTCAGTGAATAGCCCAATGAGCGGCGCTTCATCCTCCTACGTCATGGCTGAGCAATCGCCGTCGGCTGCGGAGACTATCCGCAACGCGATGACGATCGACGTCGAAGACTATTTCCAGGTTTCGGCATTCGCTCCCTTTATCACACGCGACAGCTGGCCCACGCGCGAATGCCGGGTGGAAGCCAACATCGATCGCATCCTTGGGATACTGGACGAAGGCAAGGCCAAGGCGACCTTTTTTGCGCTCGGCTGGATTGCTGAACGCTATCCGTCCATGATCAAGCGCATTGTCGCCGGTGGGCACGAGCTGGCCAGCCACGGATACGGACATTTGCGCGCATCGGACCAGGACCGCGCCGAATTCACCGAGGATATCGTACGCAGCAAAGCCATTCTGGAGGAGATCGGCGGGCAGCAGGTGTTCGGCTATCGCGCACCCAGCTTTTCCATCGGCAGCCGCAACCTGTGGGCGCTCGACGCCTTATACGAATCCGGCTACCGCTACAGTTCCAGCATTTATCCTATCCAGCACGACCATTACGGCATGCCGGATGCGCCGCGCTTCGCGTTTTACCCGAACGGCAAGGATGGCCTGCTGGAGGTGCCGATCACCACGGTACGTCTGCTGCAGCGCAATCTGCCGGCCGGCGGCGGCGGCTATTTCCGGCTGATGCCCTACCCGCTTTCACGTTGGATGATGGAGCGCGTCAATCGCGTCGACCAACGCTCGACCATCTTTTACTTCCATCCGTGGGAACTGGATCCGCAGCAACCGCGGCCGGACGGTCTCAATATGAAGACGCGTTTCCGCCACTACGTCAACTTGAGCCTCATGGAAAAGCGCGTGAAGGCCTTGACTCGCGACTTCGCATGGGAGCGCATGGACAAATTGTTTCTTGACCAGAGCCGGACGCGCACATGAATGCAGTGATCGACAGCCTGCCGCCTGAGTCTCGAGCTGAATCTCAAGCTGAATCTCAAGCTGAATCTCAAACTGAATCCGCGCGCCTGCACGTGCGCCTGATGCGTCCTGCGGACCATGCCCGCTGGGACAGCTTCGTACATGGCTGTGCCGAAGCGACCTTCTTTCACCGCGCCGGTTGGCAACAGGTGATCGAGCGCGCGTTCGGACATAAAACCTGGTTTTATTTCGCTGAGCAGGACGGCAATATAGTCGGCGTATTGCCGCTGTGTCGCATCAAGAGCCGCCTGTTCGGCGATTCCCTGATCGCGTTGCCGTTTTGCGTCTACGGAGGCATTGCTGCCGTCAGCGAAGATGCGCGCGCCCTGCTCGACCGTGCCGCCCAGGATTTGGCGGCAGGGCTCGGGGTCGGGCACCTTGAATACCGCAATATCGCGCCTGCCCACCCCGCCGATCCCGCCTGGCATCGCAAGGACCTGTACGTCACGTTCCGCAAAGCGATCAGCGCGGACGACGAAGCCAATATGAACGCCATTCCGCGCAAGCAGCGCGCCATGGTGCGCAAGGGGATCAAGGCGGGGCTGACCGGCGAAATCGATCAAACCATCGACCGCTTCTTCAAGGCCTATTCGAGCAGCGTGCACCGGCTCGGTACGCCGGTCTTTTCGCGCAAGTATTTTCGGCTGTTGAAGGAAGTGTTTGCCGACGATTGCGAGATCCGCACTATCGTCCTGAACGGCGAGATTATCGCCGGCGTCATGAGCTTCTACTTCCGTGACGAAGTGCTTCCCTATTACGGCGGCGGCGTGCCGGCGGCACGCGAAGTGGCCGGCAACGATTTCATGTACTGGAACCTGATGCAGGCGGCTGCCGCGCGCGGCTGCCGCAGCTTCGATTTCGGCCGCAGCAAAATCGGCACCGGCGCCTTCGATTTCAAGAAAAATTGGGGGTTTGAACCGGAACCGCTGGCTTACGAGACCCGGCTGTTTGCCTCGCAGGCGGTACCGGACAACAATCCGCTCAATCCGAAATACCAGCTCATGATCAAGCTATGGCAGAAGCTGCCTTTGGCAGTTGCCAATGCCATCGGCCCGCACATCGTCAAGGATTTGGGATAAGGTGGAAAATCGCGTGGAAAACCTGCTGCTGCTGACCCACCGCATCCCTTTTCCGCCGAACAAGGGCGACAAGATCCGCTCCTATCATCTGCTCAAACATCTGGCCCAGCATTACCGCGTGCATCTTGGCACCTTCGTCGACGATGCCGAAGACTGGCAATATCTTCCCAAGGTGCAGGCCCTGTGCGCTTCCAGCCATTTCGCGCGCCTGTCGCCGCCGCTGGCCAGGCTGCGCAGCCTGCGCGCACTGCTGCTCAACCGTACGCTGTCTCTCGACTATTACAACGACGGCGGATTGCATGCCTGGGTAAAGGAAACCGTCAAGGCACAGGGGATCGGCCGCATCCTGGTTTTTTCCTCTGCCATGGCCCAGTATGCCGAGGCTTACCCCGATGCACAGCGCGTGATCGACTTTGTCGACGTCGATTCCGACAAATGGCGCCAGTATGCGGAAAAGAAATCGTGGCCGATGAGCTGGTTGTACCGGCACGAGGCACGTCAGCTCTTGCGCTATGAAAGAAAGGTGGCGGCCGCATGCGGCGCGTCGCTGTTTGTCTCGCAGCCCGAGGCGGCATTGTTCAGGCAACTGGCGCCGGAGAGCGCGGCCAGAATCGGGCATTTCAATAATGGCGTCGACACCGAATACTTTTCGCCGGCGCGCGACTACGAAAACCCCTACCCTGCCGGACAGCGCGCCATCGTGTTTACCGGGGCGATGGATTACTGGCCCAATGTCGATGCGGTGCAGTGGTTTGCGCGCGAAGTCTTGCCGGGGGTGCTGGCGCTGCATCCCGACACCGTCTTCACCATCGTCGGCGCGCGGCCGGCGCCGGAGGTGCAGCAATTGCAGGCGCTACCGGGTGTGCGCGTGACCGGCACCGTGCCCGATGTGCGGCCCTACGTGGCGCATGCCGCCCTGGCCGTCGCGCCCTTGCGGGTGGCACGCGGCGTGCAGAACAAGGTGTTGGAAGCCATGGCCATGGGGAAAACCGTAATCGTCTCACCCCAGGCGCTGGAAGGAATACGGGCCGAGGCGGGGCGCGATCTGCTGTTGGCGAACGACGCCGCGCAATTCGCTGCCGGTATCGTGCAGGCTTTGGCGCAGCCCGATGCGGAATTGGGCAGGCGTGCGCGGGACAGGGTGGAAACGCTGTACGGCTGGGCCAGCAACCTCGCTCAGGTCGAGACTTTACTCGAAGGGAACAGCCTCTCAGCAATGCAGGCTGCGGAAAATAACACTGTACAGGATGCTGCATGAGTGCGGAAATGACGACCGATGTGCGCGCGGATTCTCAGCAACCCCTGATTGCGCTGGCGGTGGCTGTCGCCTTGCTGGCTCCTTTTTTCCTGTATTTCCCGACCGTCCAGTCCATGGTTGCGATCTGGAACAGTTCTGAGACCTTCGCCCACGGCTATATTATTTTGCCGATCAGCTTATGGCTGATCTGGCGCCGGCGCGCCGGCCTGATGCAGATGAATCCTGCACCGTACTGGCCGGCGCTGCTGCTCCTGGCTGCCTGCGGTCTTGCCTGGCTGCTCGGTCATGTCGGCGACGTGCAAATCGTGCAGCAATATGCCTTCGTGGCGATGATCCCGCTTACCGTGCTGGCGACGCTGGGTCCGCAAATTGCGGGGGCGATTGCTTTTCCCCTGCTGTTCCTGCTGTTCGCTGTGCCGTTCGGCGAGATATTCATCGACCCTTTGATTGGGGTGACTGCGAATTTCGCCGCGGAAGCGGTGCGCTTGACTGGCATCCCGATATTGCGTGAAGGGAATAACTTCACCCTGCCTACCGGGAATTGGGCGGTCGTCGAGGCCTGCAGCGGCGTTCGTTACCTGATTTCCTCGTTCACGCTGGGCTGTCTGTACGCCTACCTGACCTATCGCAGCACCTGGCGCCGCATCCTGTTCGGACTGATTTCCATCGTCGTTCCCATCATCGCCAACGGCATGCGTGCCTATATGATTGTCATGATCGGACATTTGAGCGGCATGACCCTGGCCGTTGGGATCGACCATGTGATCTACGGCTGGTTGTTTTTCGGGCTGGTGATGTTCCTGATGTTCTGGATCGGCGGCTTTTGGCGCGAGGATGAAAGCCGGAGCACAACGGACGAACGCGATGCGTCGGCTAAACACGCTGGTGAAACTCCGGCAGCGTCGCTGGGAAAAATGTGCATCAATGCCCTGGGCGTGGCCGCTATCCTGGGCGCCTGGCCCGCCTATTCGCTGCATATCGACCGTTCCGGCATCGGCCAGCCGCCCGTCGTGCTGTCCGGTCTCCTGCCCCAGGCTGCGGCAGCCGCGCCGTTTGCGGACTGGAAGCCGGCCTTTGCTCCTGCCAGCGCATCGTCGCAACAGTTCTACCGCGTGGACGATCACGACGTCGGTCTGTCGCTGCTCTACTATCGCAATCAGCATCATGGAGCGGAACTGATCAGCTCGACCAATCGCGTGGTCGGTGAAAAGGATCCGATGTGGCGCAGGGTGGAAGCCTTGCCGCACAAGGAAGCGGTCGCCAACCGCATGCTGGCGGTTCAGGAAGTCGCCCTGGTCGGTGCGTCCAAACATTTGCTGGTGTGGTCCTGGTTCTGGGTAGACGGACGTTTCGTCGGCAATCCTTATCTGGGCAAGTTGTTGCAGGTAAAACAGAAGATTTTTACCGGCAACGACGACGGCGCCGCGGTCATGGTGTTCGCCCCCTATGATGAAAAGCCGGAAGAGGCGCGCGTTGTGATGCGCAGTTTCCTGGACAAGAATTTGGCAGCGATCGAAACGACGCTTGCCGGCAATCGACACTAGCGGGCATTAACAGGTACTGAGCGGCATGGCAATCGCATCCAGCATGGAAAAGGCTTCGCACGTTCCGTTGATCGTGCATCTCATTTATCGGCTCGATTTCGGCGGCCTGGAAAATCTGCTGGTCGAACGCATCAACCGCATGCCGGCCGACAAATACCGCCACGCCATCGTCTGCCTGACCGACTACACCGATTTTTCCAGGAAGATCACCAAACCCGGCGTGGAAATCCATGCGCTCCACAAGCCACCCGGTTTGGGCTTGGCAACGCACTATGCGCTGTGGAAGCTGCTGCGCCGGCTGAAGCCGGTCATTTTGCATGGCTACAACCTGGCGGCCGTCGAATACGCACCGGCCGCCATGCTGGCCGGCGTGCCTATCCGCATCAACGGCTCCCATGGGCGCGACGCCAGCGACCCGGAAGGCAGGAATCCCAAGCATAAATTGCTGCGCCGCTTGCTGATTCCTTTTTACGATTGCCTGTATTCCAATTCGATCGATCTGCTCGAATGGAATCGCGACGTGATCGGTGTGCCGCAAGCGAAAAGCCATTTCCTGCGCAATGGCATCGACAGCGAGCGCTTCAGACCGGCAGAGGATGGCGAACAGGTTCCCGTGCTGACGCCTTTTCCTGCGGACTGTATCGTGATCGGGACCGTAGGGCGGGCGCAGGACGTGAAGAATCATGCTGCCTTGGTCGAAGCGTTTGTGCTGTTGCGGAAGATGTTGCCGGAAAAGGCCCCCCGGCTGCGCCTGGTCATTGTTGGCGGTGGTCCATTGTTGGATTCGCTGTCCCAGCAAGCGGCTGCGGCAGGAATTGCCGAAGCCGTTTGGCTGCCCGGCGCCCGCAACGACATTCCGGCCATTTTGCGCAGCTTCTCGATCTTCGCCTTGCCTTCGATCGCGGAAGGTACGCCGGGCTCGGTGCTGGAAGCGATGTCTACAGCCCTGCCCGTGGTGGCGACGCGCGTGGGCGGGGTGCCGGCCGTAGTCGAAGAAGGCGTGACCGGCATGCTGGTGCCGCCCTCGGATCCGCAAGCCATGGCGCAGGCGCTGGCGCGCTACATCGAGCAGCCGCAGCTGGCGAAGCAGCACGGACTGGCCGGCCGCGTGCGCGTGGAACGGCAATTCAATATGCAAGCAATGGTGGCCGGCTATCTGCAATTGTACGATACGCTGTATGCAGCAAAAATTCAGGGAGTGCAAAGACCATGTGTGGAATAGTCGGTATTTTCGATCTGCGCGGTACGCGCGAAATCAACCGTTCCGTGCTCGACTGCATGAATGAGACCCAGCATCATCGCGGGCCGGACGAGAGCGGCGTCCACATCGAGCCGGGCCTCGGGTTCGGGCACAAGCGCCTGTCCATCATCGACCTGTCTTCCGGGCAGCAGCCGCTGTTCAACGAGGACCGCAGCGTGGTGGTGACCTACAACGGCGAGATCTATAATTACCAGGAACTGATGCCGGAACTGACCAAGCTCGGGCACACGTTCCGTACCCATTGCGATACGGAAGTCATCGTCCATGCCTGGGAACAGTGGGGCGAAGCCTGCGTCGAGCGCTTTCGCGGCATGTTCGCCTTCGGCGTATGGGACCGCAACCGCAAGACCTTGTTTCTGGCGCGCGACCGGCTTGGCATCAAGCCGCTCTACTATGCCCTGCTCCCCGACGGCATGTTCATTTTCGGTTCGGAATTGAAATCCCTGCTGGCCTATCCCGGAGTGTCGCGCGAGATCGACCCGCATGCGGTCGAGGAATACTTTGGTTACGGCTACGTGCCCGAGCCGCGCACCATCTACAAGCAAATCTTCAAGCTTCCGCCCGGCCATACGATCGCCTTGCGGGTCGGCGATACCGAAGTCAAGACCAAGGAATACTGGGACGTGCCGTTCACGCCGCATGCACCCATGTCCGCGGCCGATGCCGAACACGAATTGATCGAGCGCCTGCGCGAAGCGGTCAAGATCCGCCTGGTGGCCGAAGTGCCGCTGGGCGCCTTCCTCTCCGGCGGTGTCGATTCGAGCGCGGTGGTGGCCATGATGGCCGGCTTGATGAAAGAGCCTGTCAACACCTGTTCGATTGCCTTTAACGATCCGGCCTTCGACGAATCGACCTATGCCGCCAAGGTCGCCGCCCAGTATCAGACGCATCACCATACCGAAATGGTCGACAAGGACGACTACGGCCTGGTCGACACGCTGGCTCGGCTGTACGACGAACCCTATGCGGACAGTTCGGCAATCCCTACCTATCGCGTCTGCCAATTGGCGAGAAAGCGTGTCACGGTAGCCTTGTCGGGCGACGGCGGCGATGAAAACCTTGCCGGCTACCGCCGCTACCGTTACGCCGTCATGGAAGACCGCGTGCGCACCAGGATTCCGCGCGGCCTGCGCAAGCCGGTGTTCGGTTTTCTCGGCAAGCACTATCCGAAGGCCGATTGGGCGCCGCGCGTGTTCCGCGCCAAGACCACGTTCGAGTCGCTGGCGCGCGATTCGGTGGAAGGTTACTTCCACGGCGTGTCCTTCCTGTCCGACCAGATGCGCAACAAACTTTTCAGCGACAAGTTCAAGCGCAGCCTGCAGGGCTACCATGCCATCGAAGTCATGCGCGGCCATGCGGCGCGCACCAAGGCCGACGACCCCTTGTCGCTGATCCAGTATCTCGACTTCAAGACCTACCTGCCCGGCGACATACTGACAAAGGTGGACCGCGCCAGCATGGCGCATGCGTTGGAAGTGCGGGTGCCGCTGCTCGACCACAAGCTGGTCGAATGGATTTCCGGCCTGCCGGCTTCGCTCAAGCTCAATGGCAGCGAAGGCAAGCATATCTTCAAGAAGGCGCTCGGCCCCTATCTGCCGGACGACATCCTGTACCGCAGCAAGATGGGTTTTGCTGTTCCTCTGGCAAACTGGTTCAGGGGACCGTTGCGCCAGAGCGTGCGTGATGCACTGCTCGGCCCGACCCTGGCAAACACCGGCATCTTCAATCTCGATTTCGTTCGCGAGATGCTCGACCAGCACCAGTCCGGCCGGCGCGACTTCAGCACACCTTTGTGGGCCCTGCTGATGTTCGAAGCCTTCCTGCGCAATAGCGGCCAGTCGAACATCATCGGATCGGTCGAAAGCGCCGCGATCGCGGCTTGAAAGGTGTTGCCGGACCGACGATGAGAATCCTGACGTTTACGACGCTTTATCCGAATGCTGAGCAGCCCAATCACGGCGTGTTCGTTGAAAACCGCCTGCGCCACTTATTGAAGGACGGCCGTATCCAGGCGCATGTGCTGGCGCCGGTGCCCTGGTTCCCGCTGCAAGGCAAACGCTACGGCCGTTACGGCGCTTTTGCCCGCGTGCCGCGGCACGAGGTGCGCCACGGTATCGAGATATCGCATCCGCGCTTTCCCGTTATTCCGCGCGTCGGCATGGCGGCCGCGCCTTACCTGCTTGCCCATGCCATGCGTCCGGCGGTACGCGAACTGCTCGCAAAAAACGATTTCGATCTGATCGACGCCCACTACTTCTATCCGGACGGCGTGGCCGCCGCCATGCTCGGACAGTACTTCAAAAAGCCGGTGGTGATCACGGCGCGCGGTTCGGACATCAGCGTGATCCCCCAATACCGTTTGCCGCGCAAGATGATCGCCTGGGCGGCCGGCAAGGCTTCGGGCATGATTACGGTCTGTCAGGCCCTGCGCGACGCCATGCTTGAACTCGGCCTGGATGGCGAACGCATCGTTTCGCTGCGCAATGGCGTCGACCTGGAACTGTTCCGGCCCGGCGACCGTACTCAGCTGCGCCAGATGCTCAAGCTCGACAAGTTCACCTTGCTGGCCGTGGGGCAATTGGTCGAGCACAAGGGGCAAGCCCTGATCATCGAGGCGCTTCCTGCGCTACCCGACGCGCAACTGCTGTTGGCCGGCACCGGTCCTGATCGCGAGCGCCTGGAACAGCTGGCGACGCAGCTTGGTGTAAGGGAGCGGGTCAATTTCCTGGGAGCCGTCCCGCACGCCGAATTGGCTGCTTATTACGGGGCGGCCGATGCCATGGTGCTGGCTTCGAGCCGCGAGGGCTGGGCCAATGTCCTGCTCGAGTCGATGGCTTGCGGCACGCCGGTGGTTGCCAGCCGCGTATGGGGCACGCCGGAAGTGGTGGCTTCGCCCGATGCCGGTGTGTTGATGTCGGAGCGCAGTGCGCGCGGCGTCGCTGAAGCCGTCCTCAGCTTGCGCGCGCACTATCCCCAACACGCCGCCACGCGCCGCTATGCGGAAGGCTTCAGCTGGCACGATACCACCCAGGGACAGATCCGCCTGTTCGAAAAAGCGACTGCAGAGTTCCACGCATGAAAATTCTCTACCACCACCGCACACGCTCGAAGGATGGCCAATACGTACACATCGAGGAGATGATCGGTGCGCTGCGCGAGCTTGGGCATGAAGTGATCGTGGTCGCGCCGCCGAGCGGAGATGACGAATCGTTCGGTTCCGATGGCGGATTGGTTGCGCGGCTCAAACGCCATCTGCCGCAGTTTTTCTACGAACTCATGGAATTGGCATATAGCCTGCTGGTCTATCGCCGGCTGTCCGAAGCTGTCAAGGAACATAGGCCGGACTGCCTGTACGAGCGCTATAACCTGTTCCTGCCGGCCGGCGTGTGGATCAAGAAGCGCTATGGATTGCCGATGCTGCTGGAGATCAACTCTCCGATTTTCGAGGAACGCGCGCGCTATGACGGCATTGCCCTGAAAGCCCTGGCGCGCTGGTCGCAGCAATATGCGTGGCGTAATGCCGATGCCGTGTTGCCTGTGACCGAAGTGCTGGCCAACATTGTCGCTTCCTATGGGGTCGAGCGCAGCCGCATCTCAGTCATCCACAACGGCATCAACGCCCGCCATTTCGAGCATGTGCCGGACACGCGCGAGGCCAAGGCTGCGCTTGGGCTGCAGAACCGCCTGGTGCTGGGCTTCACCGGCTTCGTGCGTGACTGGCACGGCCTGGACAAAGTGGTCGACATGATTGCCAAGGATCCGCCACAGTCGGAGCGGCACCTGCTGGTCATCGGTGACGGTCCGGCTCGGCAGGCGCTGGAAAAGCAGGCGCGGGATCTGAATGTGGCGCATCGGGTCAGCTTTACCGGTGTCATCGGACGCGATCAGGTGGCACGCCACGTGGCGGCTTTCGACATTGCTTTGCAGCCGGCGGTGGTGCCATATGCCTCGCCGCTGAAACTGTTCGAGTATCTGGCGCTTGGCAAGGCCATAGTCGGACCGGCACAACCGAATATCGAAGAGATTCTCGAAGACGGCCGCAATGCGGTCTTGTTCGACCCCAACCGGCCCGACGGCCTGCCGCAGGCCATCGGCCGTCTTTGCGAAGATGGCGCGCTGCGCGAACGCATGGCGGCCAATGCGGCGCGTGTCATAGGGGAAAAGCAGCTGACCTGGCAGGCCAATGCCGAGCGCGTGACGGCGCTGTTTAGCCGCCTGATTCCTCCGATGGCCGACGCCTGACATGGATTCTTCATGGTTCTCACACTATCCATGAACATGCGACCAAGCTTGCACGACCTTTGGGCGAAACGATTGCCCTGTTTCCGGGGAGCGGCATGCTGACCTCCGTCATCATTCCGACGACATGCGACCCCAAGAGATTTCCTTTTCTCCTGCGCTCGATCGCGTCGCTCAAGCAGCAGAATGCAGTGGTTGAGATTATCGTCGTGGCCAACGGTCCGCGCGTCGACGAGCAATGCCTGGCGGCCGTTCAGGCCGACAACGGCGTGTCCAAGGTCGTGCGGCTGGCCGAGGGAAACGTGTCGTTGGCCAGGTTTGCCGGTCTGCAAGCGGCCACGGGCGATTTTTTTTGCTTCCTCGATGACGACGACGAAATTTTGCCGAATGGCATCGCATCCCGATTGGCCGCGTTCGGCAGCGACGTCGATGTCTTGATTACCAACGGCTATATTCATAACGGCGGCGATACCCTGGACGTGCCGAATGAATTTGTCACCGCTATCGAGCGCGACCAGATCGGCAGTTTTCTCACGTTCAACTGGATCTCGTCCCCTTCCCCGACCTATCGGACGAAATCGGTGAACAAGGAGCTGTTTCGCATCCAGCATAAATATTTTGAGCTGTCCTACCTGTTCTTTCTTCTGCAAGCGCAAAAATACAAGATCGATTTCAGGAATGTTCTTACATACCGGAAATACGAAGACAATCCGCTCTCGGTTTCCAAATCGCGCGAATATCAGCAGGCTTACACGATTTTTCTGAAAGACATTCTGCGGGAAAAGGCAAAATTCCATTTACAGCCGCAACACACTACGCAAATAAAACGCAAGCTTGCTGCGGCATATAACCACCAATCGCTGCTGGACCTCAGACACGGATATCGAATGAAGGCCTGGCGGTCGCATATCAAGTGCCTGCTGAGCGGCGGGTATCATTACCTGCCATATACCCGAAAGCTGTTTTTTCGGTCGGAATGAATTTTTTCATCCTGCTTCACTCGAGACATCATGGTCAGATAGCCGCGCAAAAGCCGGCCGCCGCAAAACGGGGATGGCGCGGTCGGCCTTCGCTCATGCAGCACTTGGTTTACATCTTGAACGGCAGCGTCCAATAGTGTGCGCCCAGGATAACGGCAATCATGCCGAAGACCGTCAACAGGCTGCCGCGATCCTTCGCGGCGAATATCACGGGGTCGTCGTGCATTTCTCCGCGTGAAGTCTTGATCCAGAGCCGGGCGAGCCAATAGATCAATCCCATGGCAACCAGCCACAGCAGCTGCGGCGTGGCATAGCTTCCCTGAGTCTCCGGCGCGTTGATGAACAATCCGAACA
>JAFANH010000036.1 GCA_019232795.1 Burkholderiaceae bacterium | reverse complement strand
TTCCAAGCCCGCACCCGCCTAACTGCCTATCGACCGCTTATTTTCCCTTAGCGGCCAGGATCGCCGCCTTGTCCTTGTCGCCGCCATCCGGATCGAAGCACATGAACGAATCGAGTCCATCCTCGGTACCATAGGCCGGCAAGTTGGAGTTGCTGTTGCACACGCGCCCATCCTTGGTAAAGACCAGGTCGCGCAAGACGGTCACGCGCGTCGGGCTCGGATAGCTGATGAATCGTTTGGTCGACGGAATGAAGCGCAAGATGCGATCGGAAGCATTGGCCGTAATCCAGATATCGCCGGTGACGGGGTGCACGTTCAGCGCATACGGCACTTCGTATTCGCCGTCGGCCAGCACCGGCAGCTTGTACGATTCAAAGGTCTTGGTCACCGGATCGAAACGCATCAGGCCACTATCCTCAAAGGCTGGAATCCACAATATGCCATTGCGGTCGAAACGCGGGCGGCGCGGCCCTTTCAGCGGCGTGTCGTATTCGGTGACTTGCAGCGTCTTAGGGTCGATGTGGCCGATCTTGTTGGCGTAAAGCTTGGCGTACCAGATGCCGCCGTCCTTGGGATTGACGTCAATGCCATATGGGGAATTCAAAACATCATGGCCAAGAAACCTATGCGTCGAGACATCCAGCGGCAGGTTCTTGTGCGGGAACCAGTTGCCGACGTGTACGATGGTCGGCAGCAGCATATCGGTGATCCAACGGAAAAGACCGTTGGATGGCAGACGGATGATGGTGAATTTTTCTGTCTTCGGATCGAAGCGGGCGACCTGGTTCGATACATTGTTGGTGAACCAGAGTATGCCTTCCTGATCCATACGGATGGTGTGCGGATACAGCGCGTCGCCCGGCACCGGGTACAACTTGAACGCCTTGGTGACCGGATCGAACGAGGCCAGCGTGGACGACAAGGCGTTGGTGATCCAGAAGCGGCCATCCTTGCCTTGCGCCATTGAGTGCGGGCCGTGCTTGCCGGTGAAAATGCCGATTGGTAGTGTCATGCCGTTGAACAGGCCGCCGGCCGGCAAATTTATGTCCGGCTCGGGATAACTGTCGGTTTTTCCGGTCTGGCGATCCAGCACCCAGACCAGATCATGCCCCTCGTCGGTACCGTACAGCTTGTCGTCGATGCCGACGTCGGTATCGTGAATGAAGGTCATCGCATCGCCGACCATCCATTGTTCGACTTTGGCATGTGTCAGCTCGGGTGCAATGCCATAGTTCTGGACGGCTTGGACCGGCTTGCCGTCGAAGCCGCGTGCCAACACGTTGGCAAAGGTCTTGGCTTCGCCTTTGCTCAACATGGCGAAATAGCCTTGCATGCGGTCGAGCGTCACCGTCCACGCGTCTTCGCTACGCGCGCTGCGCGTCAGCGCATTGCCGACCTGATGGCAGTAGTTGCACTGGCTAACGAAAGGCCGGCGCTGGTCGTGGCTGGCCCAAGGCAGCTTGGCAGTGTGGGCAGAGGCTGTTAGCGCATCGGACGCCGCTTGCGCCGAAGCAAAGTGCTTGAGCGTCAGGTTGACCGTCGAAAGCTGGTCGGCAGCAAGCTGCACGGTTGTCGTGGCATCCTCAAAGTTCGCCAGACGGGCGCGAACGTTGAGCTTGCCGCCGAAATCGGTATGAATCGCGTAGCTGCCGTCGGCACCGCTGTAGACGGATTCCTTGCGGTTGCCTGCCTCGTTGAACACGGTCAGCATAGCGCCCATGACGGGACTGCCGTTTTCCGTCGTAATCGTTCCAGTCAGCGATACCGCTTGCGCGTTGGCGGCGAACAGCGCAGACAGAGCACTGGCCGCGATCAATCGTTTGAATTGCATGTTCTTGGTCTCCGGTATGGGAAAGTCCTGCGTGTGCAAGCGCGTCAGGCGTGCGCAGTCGGCTGGAACCAGTCGGGCAGCGTCTTGCTGAAATGAAAGGAAGCCAGCAGCGGAATTGCCAGCACGGCCATCAGCGGACCTCCACTTGCCATGTTGCCGATCAGCATGACACCCGCGATATCGAGCTTGGGCAGATGCAAGGTGTCGCCCAGCCACAGCGTCAAGATCAGGATGATGCCGGTCAACTGGTTCAGTTGCAGTACGCGTTCGAATAGCTTGCGTGCAGCACCGCGCCATAACAGCACAGCTTCCCACAACAGACAGACTGCGGGAGCATAATAGGCGCTGGCATAAGTACCCATGTAAATCATGACAATGGCTGAAACAGCCAGCAGCACGGCGCAAACCGTGGCTGACACCGGACGAATGCGATCATTCATAGCTAGTTGTCTCCGTATCTAGAAATAGTTGCGGTATTGCAATTCAATCGACGGCTGCTCAACTGCAGGACTTGAGACCCGCGACCGCAATCATTTGCCGGTCGAGCGCGCGATCTGGGAGCAGGTGGCGAATGCGCCAGATCGCCTGCAGCGGGTAACGTGTTTTGGGCTGCGGCGCTTCAAGGGCATGGCAGATGGCGTTGGTGACGGACGATACTGGCTTGGCCTTGCGCAGCTCTTTGGCCATGAGATCTTGGACCGCCCCCATCGCCTTGGCATAGTCGGTACTGGCGTAGGGCGAATCTTTGCCCCGCGGCAGGCCTTTGTCCCAAATCGGCGTCTTGGTCGGGCCGGGTTCGATGGCGCTGACCTTGATTCCATAGATCGCCAGTTCACGGCGCAGCCCGTCGCTAAGCGCTTCGACAGCGTATTTGGTCATGGAATATAGTCCCACCAACGGGAACACCAAGCCGCCGCTGGTCGAACTGAGATTGACGATGCGACCCGGCGCATAGCCGGAGCCGTCCTGCGGCTTGAGCAGAGGCAGGAAAGCCTGGGTCACGGCGAGCAGGCCGAAGACGTTGACCTCGAAGGCGGCACGCATCTGGTCGGCCGTCGTATGCATCAATGGCCCCATGGGGGCAACGCCTGCGTTGTTGACCAAACCGGCTAAACCGCAATCACCTACAGCCTCGCGCACGATCGCCACCGCCGCCGGCAGGGCTGCGTGGTCGCTGACGTCGAATAGCAGCGGCGTGAACGCCGGCCCCAGGGCCTGCGCGACACGCTCGCCATCTGCAGTCTTGCGAACGCTCCCGAAAACTTTGTAACCCTTACCGATCAATGCTTCTGCGGTGGCGTAGCCGATGCCGCTCGAAACACCAGTCACAACGACCGCTTTGTTTCTATTGGTGTTGTTCATAAAAATCCATTGGTTAAGTTGCGCCGGCGCTACGCCTACTAATCGAGGCGCGGCACCCATTCAGTGTGGTCGGTGGTTGCGGACGCGTCCGTTGCCTCCACCTAGCAATTGCCTTGCTTATTCGCGTTGCGAGGCAGGTGCGTTGGCCTTGCGTTCGCGCAGCCACAAGATCAGTAGATAGACGGCCAGCAGGCCACTACCGGCCAGCCAGCGCGAATCAAGCGCCGGCAGCGAAGGTGTTCGCCACAGAAAGCAGGCGGCGAAGATCAACGCAAAAACTGCGCCCAGCACGATGTTCGACATGCGCCGCTCGACCGTCACCAGCGCCGATTCGGCCGGCCGGGTGCGACCTTTGGCCTCCTCCAGTTCGAGCACGTTGCCGAAGGGGTCGCGCAGGTAGCAGGTGCGCAGACCTGGCGCAATCGCGGTCGGCGGACCGTGGAACTTGACGCCGGCGGCGTATAGGCGTGCGTACTCCTTATCGAGGTCCGAGACCGACAGGCAGAAGTGCGTAATGCCGTGATCGACGACCGGCCGTGCGGGGTCCTGAAGCTGGGGGTTGCCACCACGGAACTGGAACAACTCGATCAACAGATTGGGCCCGCGCACATGCATCACGTCGGCAGCCGTTCCGCTGACGGCGAGAATCTTCTCCGCGGTCGCTGAGCTCGTCGTACCAGCCTCCCAGGAATTGAGTTTGCCGCGCTCGAAGCCGAGCAGGTCGCAATAAAAAGCCAGGGCCTTGTTCAGGTCAGGCACCGACAGCGCAATATGGTTGACGCCGAGGATCATTTCATTCCTTTCAATTTCGACAGGTTGTCTTGGAGCTTTTCATTTTCAATCCCGGGGTGCAGGACAACTTGACAGTTGTCGCCAGTTTTCCTGACATAGGGTGAGATGTCGGTCGAGCCGGACCGCTTGTGTACATCTTCAGCGAGCGCGAAGTCCTTGCTAATCGGCGGGTAGAAGTTGGCTGAGCCGAAGATGATCCATAGGCGTGTGCGCCAGTCTTTGTTCCAGTAGAGCTCGTAAGCGATCTGGGTGATACCGGCGGCAAGCAGGCGCAGAGGGTTATTCACCAACGCGGGGCGGTCGGTGATGCCGGTCAGCGGCATGGTCTCCTCCAATTCACGAAAGGTGCCGAACAGCTTGTCCCAACAGGAAAATGGGCCTGGGCCGAGATTGGCTGTGTAACAGGTATCCTTGAAGCGTTCATCCCGGTCGCTGGCGTGATGCAAGAGATGATAGGCTCCGAAACAAAGCATGAAGCCGAGCCTACGTAGCCAAGGCGTGTGCGCAGCATGGTCGTAGAGGGCGCCACTGTGGTTGTACATCTCCGCGACCATCATAATCAGCATGACAACGATCATCTCGAAGTATAGTGGCTCCGGATAGAATAACTTGGACAGCGCGCCAAATCCAACGAGGTAGGGCAGCATCATGACGAAGACTAACGGGAAGGACATCACCGACGGCAACGTTGTCACGGGGCTGATGTCCTCAGTGACGTGGTGGGGGCGGTGGATCACCAGCCACAGGAAACGGCGGGTATGACTGAAGCGGTGCATCCAATAATGCACGAAGGTGTGCACCGTAAACACGACGAGGAAAGCAAGCGGACGTGGTAATACGACGACCGTGGGCACCATGGCAACGCAGCGTTCGGCAAATTGGCGCAGATAAGTCATCGCCGCCAGTCCGTCCTGCCAATTATGGCCGCTGATTTTTGCCACGCCCGCGAGTAGCAGCAGGATCAGCGGTGCAAAGAAGATGTTGAGCAAGTTGGTCGTCACGTAGGCCACGAGCTGATTCATTGGTAGTGGCCGGCCGAAGGCAGTCGCATGCGCGCGGTAGGCGCGGTGGATTACCAGCGCCCGATAGGCAGCATTACCCACGATCGCAAGCGACAACAGCCAGAACAGCGTCGCCCCGATACCGAGCTGCTCACCAGTGCCTCCCGCCAAGCGCAGAAAATCGAGCAAAAAGGTGAAACTAGTGTCTTCACCCAGGACGGGGCCGATGAAGGCGTAATGGTAGGTCGCCAGCAACGCGACAGCATAGGCGACCGCAAAGACGATCATAAAGACCTCGGCCTTGCGCCTATGGCGTTCGGAAATTTCCGGTAGATCGGCTTGCCAAAGCCTTTGCAGCAGGTTCATGTGCGATTCCTCCGCAGGTTATTCGATAGCGGATATTTTTCCACGGCGATCGCCGGCAAAGTTCATATTTGACGACAATCGACGGCTCTACCGATGTGGGCGTCAAGCAGGAACCAATCACCTTGCCGCCCAGCCCTCTTTTTAAGGCTGGGCGCAGTGGGGAACTCGTGTTCGTTGGCAGGATGTTTCCTTTCGTGTTCCAGCGTGGCGAAGAAGCTTCGTACATGGTGTTGTCGAAGCAATCATCTACCGATCCCGTGGAAGGCTGCACGCCAAATTCCCGGCAGCTGCGGCCAAATGCCAGCGGGTGTAATGGCACCCTGGTCCGAGTGATGAATTGCGTTTCGATGCCAATGCTGCACGAGCGCCATATCGAGCGCGGCAAGCATCAGTTCGGTGTGCAGATGGCGATACGTCGCGAAACGGCGAAGTTCTGTGCGGCTTCGCGTTGTGAATCCGGCAATCGTCTTCGCCGAACGCGCGACATCAAGCACCCGGTGCATGCTGTTTTCGATGCCACAGCGGACGCATTTATTGACCCCGCGAAGCGGCTTTGGGTAGCGGGTGTTCCGACGTGCTTAAGGCTCAGCAGCAACGACTGATGACGATGCGTTCGACATAGGACTTGAGCCCGGTCGTGAGCATCTTGGTCAGCATGGGCTGTAGTGCGACGCGCAGCAGCGCACCAACCAACGGCAGCTTGCCGCGAAAACTGATCCGCCAGCTCACTTCGGTTTCCTTGCCGACTGCGCGCAGGCTTACTTCGCCGCGATGGAAATTGAACGGTGCCCCCTCGATGACGCGGTAGCGGATCGCGCGTTGCGGTTCGATGCCGATGATCTGTTCAACCACCGTTCCGGTCGAGCCTTCCATCGTACGTTCGGAGCCGACGCCGTCGCGCTCCGGGTGACCGCCGCGTGTGATGCGTACGGTCTTGAAACCTATCCACTCATTCATCCGTTCCTGTTCGTTGAGCACCTGCCAGACGGTTGCCAACGGAGCAGCAATGCGCGTGGTCGCGACCAGCGTCTGATTGTCCGGCACGGGGCGCTGCTCGAGCGGCAACGGTTCGAAGCCCCATTCGCGGTTGGCCTTGGGGTTTCCCATCCAGAGCAGTTCTACCGAGAAGCCGAGCGCGTCGTTGACATAGACCACACCGGAACCGGGCACGTGGAAGGGCCGCCAGTTGGGACGTGCGCCGAAGGTGGAGGCACGCTGGTACATGGTCGTGTGATTGACCTTGTTGCGCGCGCCATATGCGATGTTCAATATTCCTTGGTCGCTGACGCGATAGCCCGCCGGCCAAGGCTGGCCGATCGGATCGAGGTATTGCACGACTTCGACTAGGACGTCGCCGCTGCGGAACACGGCGCGCTTGCAGCGGGCGCCGGGCAAACCCCACAGCGCCTCGTGCTCGTCGCCATGCAGTGCGGTCGACTCGGGACCGTGGCCATTGATGGCGGTGAGGTAGGCCACCGAGGCCTCGAAGTCTGGCGTGCTCATGGTCACCGAGCGCATCGCCGCACGGCAGTCGCGTTCGCCGGCCTGTTTGCCGATGGGATCGTCTTCCATGACTTCTACATAGACGCCGTCGGGATTGCGCAGGCAGGCACGGCGCTGTCCCGGTTGGCCGATGGGTGCAGCCAGTGGCATACTGCCGAGGCTAGCGAGGCGCGCTAGCGCGGCGTCGAAGTCGGCGACGTAGACGCCTATCCGCGTGTAGCCGATGTCGCAGGGACGGAAATCCTGCGGCATCAACTTGGCGATGGGCCGGCGGAACTGGAACATCTCGATCTGGAACCACGGGTTGCGCCCGACCAGCCACCAGCAACAGGAAGCCGCGCCCGGCAAGCCCTGGATTTTCCGGGCCAGTGGCGTGCTCATCATGAAGCGGCTGCCGCCGGCGGGCAGGAAGCCCAAGCCTTCGCGGAACCAGCTCTCGGTGCGGCGCAAGTCAACCACGGAAAAGGCGATCTGGCATAACGGCGGGTGGTTTGCGTTTTTGTGCATTTTCTGTCTCCAACAAAGGGGCGATGTCATGCCGAGTATGCGGTAAAGTTGGCCGCGCTAATCTATAATTAACGCCAATCTTTTCTGTGCCATCAGCATCGTGCCGCTATACCAACCTGTCATCCCCATGCGCTTTTGCCTTCCGCTGCTGGAAATCGCGCGAGCGCAGGAGCCCCCTCAACTGGATCGCATTCTTGCCGCAGTCGGTATTGTGGGACCGCTCCCGCCGTCCGGCGCCCTCGACATAGCGCTGTTCGAAGCTCTGTTGTCCACGACGGTGGCGATACTTGGGCGCAGTGACATCGGCTTTGAAATTGGTACTCGCGTCAACCAGGCGAGTTACGACCTACTCAGCCTCGCCGTGCGCGCATGCCCCAGCATTGACGCAGCGTTGCACCTGTTCGCGCGATACTGGCGGCTGGTGACTCCCGCCTTTCGCGTCCAATATCGGCGCGACACGGATGGCGGCCATTACAGTTTGCACCCAGCCGCCGGCATGAGTCCGCAGACATTCCATGCCATGTGCGAAACGTTCGCTGTCTCCGTGCATGGAGACCTCGCAGCGCATCTGCCGGCCGCCACCCGGTTGGAAGTGGATTTCTCGATGCCGCGACCTCGCCACGCCGCACGTTATAGGCAGCTCGCGCCGACGCTCGTGCGTTTCAGCGCGTTGGCGCTGCCCGAGGTACGTGTGCGTATTCCAACTGCGGCGCTCGACCTGCCTTATTTTCCACCCTCCAAGACTGATGAACGCCCCTTGGTCGACGCGTTGCGCCAGGCCGAAGCCTGCATCGCCCGCGCGGATCGAGTCGGGGATTGGGTGGAATTACTGCTGCGGGAGGCCGAGGGTGTCCAGCCGAGCTTGGCGCAGATCGCCGAACTGCTTGCCGTCAGCCCTCGTACATTGAGTCGCCAACTCGCCGCTGAAGGCCGCGATCTGCGTGCGTTGGGTGCGGCGATACGTTTCGAGCGCGCCTGTGCGTTGCTGCGTGCCAGTCTGACGCCAATCGAAGTGATCGCCGCGCGGCTGGGCTACGGCAGTACCGCCGCCTTCGGCCTGGCTTTCCGCCGGCATGCTGGTTGTTCACCGGGAGCATGGCGGCGTACCGCCCCAGGTAGATCAGGCGTTTGAGGTTGGCAACGGCGCTCGGTGACGGCGCCGCTATTGTCGATGTTCGTTGTGCTGGCGGCTTATTTCCTGATATGCAGGCGAAAAGTCGAGAAAAGAGACACATTGGCGATCATGCTGAAACAATGCGCCAAAGATGGATGAGGGTAATGCAGTGAAAACGCATTTTGCGGGTCTGAAAATTCGCTGTTCAACAGTCTGTTTACCTTTTGCCGGCTTCACGCCTCTCGGCCGGCTGTCCGCTTAATGCGCGGCGGTTGGCGCTGCGCCAGGTGACTCAACCGTCCGCCCAAACCGCCGTCAATCGGCAGACGCCGCTCCATGTCGAGGTCGAAACGTCCGTAGGGATTGATGTGCGCATAGATTGGTGGCGCGAGCGCGCGCAGGTCTTCCTTCTTCATACGCTTTCTCCATATCGGGTCGGACAGCAATCTACGCGATCAACTGGTCGAGTTCGCGCCGAGCGACCAAAACTCACTATCACCACCAGAGAGTTGCGACGACTAACTGGCAATAAAAAGTGGATGGCTTGAGCGTGAGCAGGCGATTTTCCTGTTCGATCAGTTTTAGTTGACAAGGCAAAGTCCTACGGTCAAGCTTGCGCCTTGTCCAATTGACTGGAAGGCGCTACGCTACAGGGGCAATGAGCAGCGTACACGAAACCGCGTATCCTCGACTCAAGGAAGAGTTCACCGAGCAGGAACTCATTGCCATCTATACGCCGGCGCCGGCCGAGCTGAAATTCGTCGCAGCCCGTTACCGCCAGGTCACGCTCCAGACCTTCCTCCTGATCCAACTTAAGCTGCTCCAGCGGCTGGGCTACTTTGTCGCGCTAGCCACGCTGCCGCACGAGATCGTCAAACACATTTGCAGTCGCGCCCAGGTCAGGATTCCGACCAAGGCCGCGCTGGCGCGGTACGACAAGTCTGGCACCAAACACCGGCATCGCGCGTATTTACGCGATTTTGTTGGCATTCGCGAACTGACAGCCGCCGATGAGGCCTGGCTGCGAGATCAGGCGCTGCAGGCAGCGCAGACCAAGCAAGAGCTGGCAGACATCATCAACGTGCTGATCGAGGAGCTGGTGCAGCGTCGCTTCGAGCTGCCGAGCTACACTGACCTGTACCGCATGTCGATCAATGCGCGCGCGACGGTCAACGAACGCATTTACAAGTCGGTCGCGGGGCAATTGCCGGACGCCGTCATTGCCCGCCTCGACGGCATGTTCCGCTCCGTGGCCGGGCGCAGTCAGTGGGATAGTCTGAAGCGGGAGCCGAAGCAGCCCAACGTGCGCGAAGTGACCGATTTCTTGTCCCACATCGATAATATGATGGTCTTGTCGAAGGATTTACCGGATACGAGCCAGATCGCCGCCACCAAGCGCGAGCAGCTTGTCCTGGAGGCCCGAGCGCTCGACCTGGCCGAGATGCGCGCCATGAAGCCATTGAAGCGCTACACGCTAGCTGTGCTCTTGATCCAGACGCAATTGCAAAAGGCGATGGACGATATCGCCGATATCTTCGTCAAGACCGTGCGCCATATGCACAGCGCGGCCGAAGAACGGTTACGCCAATACCATCTGCAGCAGGCCGAACAGGTGGAGCGCCTGATCGGCCAGTTCCGTGACGTGTTGTCCGTGTTCAGCGAAGAGGGAACCAATGATCAGCGCGTGGA
>JAFANH010000073.1 GCA_019232795.1 Burkholderiaceae bacterium | reverse complement strand
GCGCGCAATGACCCAAGCAACCGCCGCTTACGAGCGACGGAGGAGAACCGCAGTGCAATATTCGAGAATTGCGGGAACAGGCAGTTATCTGCCGGCCCGCGTCCTGACGAATGCTGAGCTGGCTCAGCAGGTGGATACCAGTGACGAGTGGATCGTATCGCGTACCGGTATCCATGAGCGGCGTATTGCCGCAGAAAACGAAAAAACCAGCGACCTGGCGCTCAATGCCAGTCGTCGCGCCATGGAGGCGGCGGGGGTCGAGGCGAAAGACATCGACCTGATCATCGTCGCCACCACCACGCCGGACGTTGTTTTTCCAAGTACGGCCTGTATCCTGCAGGAAAAGCTCGGCATCTACGGCTGCCCGGCTTTCGACGTGCAGGCCGTCTGCGCCGGCTTCGTTTATGCGCTTGCCACGGCTGACCAATTCATCCGCGGCGGCATGGCCAAGACGGCGCTGGTGGTCGGCGCCGAGGTGTTCTCGCGCATCCTGAACTGGGAAGATCGGACCACCTGCGTGTTGTTCGGCGACGGCGCGGGTGCAGTGGTGCTGAAAGCCTCGGACGAACCTGGCATTTTGGTGACCAAGCTCAAGGCGGACGGGCGCTATCGCGATATCCTGACGACGCCGGCCTCGATCATGCACGGTGACGTCTCCGGCAAGCCCTTCCTGTACATGGATGGGCCGGCAGTATTCCGCTTCGCCGTGAAGGCGCTGGCTGAACTCGCGACCGAGACGCTGGAAGCGGCCGGGCTGCCCCAGACCGAGCTGAACTGGCTGGTACCGCACCAGGCCAATGTGCGCATCATCGAGTCGACCGCCAAGCATCTCGGCCTTGGCATGGACAAGGTGGTCCTCACGCTCGCGCGGCATGGCAATACTTCGGCGGCCTCCATTCCGTTGGCGCTCGATGAAGCGGCGCGGGAGGGCAAGTTTGCGAAGGGCGACCTGATGATGCTGGAAGGCATCGGCGGCGGCTTCGCGTGGGGCTCGGCACTGTTGCGCTGGTAAAAAAATTGTTCAAACAAGCACTCGCTTGCTAGCGATTGTCATGTTCGAGCTGTAATATCCGCGCTCATTTTCAGGTAACGTCATCGAACTCGCTGTGATCTTCAGTAGTGAATGATGATGTATCTTGTAGGATGATATACCGGGATGCCCGGGGCAGGGATGTGCCCGGGCGCAACGAATCAGGACGTGCGATGAAACTTGCATTTGTATTTCCAGGTCAGGGCTCCCAGGCAGTGGGCATGCTGAACGCGTTTGCGGACAGCGCCGCCGTGCGTGACACCCTGGCCGAAGCGAGTGACGCCTTCGGCAGCGATATCGGCGCGATGATCGCGGCCGGGCCGAAGGAAGTGCTCGACAGCACGGTGAATACGCAGCCGGCCATGCTGGTGGCGGGCGTAGCGACCTATCGCGCCTGGCTCGAAGCCGGCGGTCGCACGCCCGATTTCCTGGCCGGCCACAGCCTGGGCGAATATTCGGCGCTGGTCGCTGCCGGCGCCTTGTCGCTGGGCGACGCGGTGCGCCTTGTTCGCCTGCGTGCCGAAGTAATGCAGGCGGCCGTGCCGGAAGGGCAAGGCGGCATGGCGGCCATCCTCGGCCTCGACGACGACGGTGTGCGCGCGGCATGTGCCGAGGCGGCGCAAGGCGAGGTGGTCGAGGCGGTCAATTTCAATTCGCCCGGCCAGGTGGTGATCGCGGGCAGCCGCGATGCCGTGGCACGGGCCTGTGAAGCCTGCAAGGCGCGCGGCGCCAAGCGTGCGCTGCCCCTGCCGGTGTCGGTGCCCTCGCACTGTGCGCTGATGCGCCCGGCGGCAGAGAAGCTGGCTGCGGCACTGGCTGGCCTCGCCATCCACCCGACAACCATCCCGGTGATCCATAACGCCGACGTGGCGGTCTACACCGACGCGGCGAAGATCAAGGACGCGCTGGTGCGCCAGTTGTACAGCCCGGTGCGCTGGGTCGAAACCGTGCAGTGGCTGTCGACGGAAGGCGTCTCGGTGGTGGCGGAATGCGGCCCGGGCAAAGTGCTGGCAGGCTTGAACAAACGTATTGTCGACGGTTTGCGCGCCGTGGCACTGACCGAGCCGGCTGCATTCGACGCGCTGAAAGCGGCGTTGAACGGCTGACGAGTGGCCCTGCGACAGGCGGGGCCATCAACCCGAATTGGACGATAAGGACTGACTATGTCCCTGCAAGGTAAAGTAGCGCTGGTGACCGGCGCATCCCGCGGCATTGGCCGCGCGATCGCCGAAACGCTGGCGGCCGACGGTGCCATCGTGATCGGCACGGCGACGACGGCAGCGGGCGCCGAGGCGATCTCCGCCTATCTGACGGCTGCCGGCGCGCAGGGTACGGGCTACGCGCTCGACGTGAACGATCAGGCTGCGGTCGACGCGGCGCTGGCCGAGATCGAAAAGACCTACGGTGCGATCACCGTGCTGGTCAATAACGCCGGCATCACGCGTGACCAGTTGCTGATGCGCATGAAGGAAGACGACTGGGATGCGGTGATGGACACCAACCTGCGTTCGGTCTTCCGGCTGTCGAAAGCCGTGCTGCGCGGCATGATGAAGGCGCGTTGGGGTCGTATCATCAGCATTGCGTCGGTGGTGGGCAGCGCAGGCTCTGCCGGGCAGACCAATTATGCGGCCGCCAAGGCCGGCATGATGGGCTTCACCCGCTCGCTGGCCCGCGAAGTCGGCAGCCGCGCCATCACGGTCAACTGTGTGGCGCCCGGCTTTATCGACACCGACATGACGGCCAGCCTGCCCGAAGAATACAAGACCAAGCTGCTGGCGCAGATTCCGCTGGAGCGACTTGGGCAACCGCAAGAGATTGCCGATGCCGTCGGCTTCCTCGCCAGCGACCGCGCCGCGTACATTTCCGGCACGACGCTGCATGTGAACGGCGGCATGTTTATGAATTGACGGGGTTTTCCCCGTTTTGAGTTTGCCTTGCGTTTTTTTGTTAGAATGCGGGCGCTTTTGACCATCCAATACGAAAGGTTTGGGTTCAAGAATGGAAAACATCGAACAACGCGTGAAGAAGATCGTCGCCGAGCAACTTGGCGTCAACGAAGCAGACATCAAGAACGATTCGTCCTTCGTTGAAGACCTCGGCGCCGACTCCCTCGACACCGTTGAACTCGTGATGGCGCTTGAAGAGGAATTCGAGTGCGAAATTCCGGACGAAGAAGCCGAAAAGATCACCAA
>JAFANH010000014.1 GCA_019232795.1 Burkholderiaceae bacterium | reverse complement strand
TGTTCGGGGAAATGTTCCGGCTGGGCCGAGCGTATTTCCGCTTGCATGGCGGTATCGACCACGCCCGGCTCGATGTTGATGCAGGTGATGGGGACGGCGGAGTCGGCCGCCACGCATTCTGCCGCCAGCGAACGCATGAAATTTTCCATGCCGGCCTTGGCAGCGCAGTACAGCGGCCAGCCGGCATACCCCTTGAGGGCCGCGCCGGACGAAATATTGGCGATGGTGACGGGATAACCGGTAGGGCGGAACACCCGCACGAAGGCCGCTATCACGCGAATGGCCGACACCAGGTTGGCGGCCAGGTTGTGCTCGATCTGTGCGTCATTCAACTTGTAGACCGGCGCGATCGGCGTCAACTGGCCGGCGTTGTTGATAAAGACCACCCTCTCCCAAGCCGTCTCTGCCAGTGTCTGAAAACGCTTTTCCAGTTCAGGCAGCGTGGCGTCGGGGTCGGTCAAGTCGAGCGGGAAATTATGCGCGCCCTTGCCGCTGCGCGACAGTTCGAGCATGGTCCAGCCCTGGCCCTCATAGTGTTCGACCAAGGCCTTTCCCAAGCCGCGCGAGCCGCCTGTGACGATGGCCAGCTTCACCGCAGATTCCCTCAATCGCAATGCAGATCAAGCACACTGTCTTCCGGCGCTTCCGCGCGCGCCGGCTGGCTGTCGCTGCAGCGGTAGCGCACTTCCAGGTGCTTGTGAAAGCCCTGCGCGGGATCACCGCACAACTCGTTGCCGACATGAATGTCGGCATGGCGGCGCCAACCGACTTCCCGCTGGATAGACTCGCGCGCTTCGCAGAAACCGCCGCCTTCACGCGAACCATAGTGCGCTTCCTCGATGACGATGCGCGGACCGCGGTCATGCTGACTGGCTGCCTCCGCGCCATCGCGATAGCCTTGATCGTAGCCGCGCCGGTATTCTTCGCTCTGGGCGCAGGCTTGTGTCGAGAATACGGCAAGCAATGTCATTGTCAGCGATGCTGCTACCACAGTAGGTTTCATGTTCATGTTGGACTCCAGGCAGGTTGGAAGCGTCCATTTTACTTGCATTGGCGGCGTGCGGCACAAGCTTCTACAGGGAAAAAAGCCCAGTAAAATGTGAGACATAGCCAGACAGGAGTTTCCATGCTGCATCCGCAAGCCAAGCTGTTGCTCGACCTGATCGAGCGAAACAATATCCCGCCCACGCACACGCTCAGTCCCGAGGACGCACGGCGCTGGTACCGCGAGCGGCGCGCCTTGAGCCAACCGGCGCCGCCGGCCGTGGCCGAAACGAAAGACATGCAGGCCGAATCGAAACATGGTCCGGTGCCGCTGCGGCTGGTCCGTCCCGCCGGCTCGGCCGCTTCGGATATCCTGCCCGTGCTGGTGTACTTTCACGGCGGCGGTTGGGTGATCGGCGACCTCGATACGCACGATACCCTATGCCGTGAACTGGCCAACGGTTCGGGCTGCGCGGTGGTCGCCGTCGACTATCGCATGGGTCCGGAACACCGCTTCCCGGCTGCCGTGGACGATTGCATCGCCGCCACCTACTGGGTGCAGCGGCAAGCCGCCGCATTGGGTCTCGATGCCACACGTATGGCCGTAGGCGGCGACAGCGCCGGGGGCAACCTGGCGGCCGTAGTATGCATCGCCGCGCGCGATGCGGGGGACCTGCCGCTCAAGTTCCAGCTGCTGATCTACCCGGCCACCGACATGCGCCGCATCGCGCCCTCGCACACCACCAACGGCCAGGGCTACCTGCTTACGAGCGACACCATGACGTATTTCCACGACAACTACATCGACGATCCGAAGCACGACCTGGACTGGCGAGCCTCGCCGCTACTGCACCCCGATCTGTCACGCCTGCCGCGCGCCTTCGTACTGACCGCCGGCTACGACCCGCTGCGCGACGAGGGTCTGCAGTATTCGCAGCGCCTGAGTGAATCCGGCACGCGCTGCAGCCACATCTGTTTCGAGCGGCAAATCCATGGCTTTGTGCCGATGGGGAGGGTGATCGACGAAGCCAATACGGCGGTGCAGTTGTGTGCGGGGCAGGTGAAGCTGGCGCTATCAACTTGATTTGCGTCAATCCGATGGAGAATCAGCCGCGATTTTTCTTCAATACACGCGGAGACTTTGCGATACAGTCCAATATTTCACCGAGATGCTTCTTGCGTGCCACGCTAGCCGGTGTTTCGCCTTTTTTGTTTTTGTAATAAGGATCAGCACCGTGTTTAATTAGCATACAGGCAATTTCAGAATCCTCTTGGTTCACCATGAATCTCAACATGGTGTCGCCGTACCAGTCTGGCTCTTCGAGTTGCTTCGCTTTTGGCACCAACAGCGCCAAAACATCGTGATCGTTCGCAGCATACAAGGCCGATCTCGCAGGTTTCAGCTTCCCGTGTCGGTCATAGGCCTCCTCATATGCATCGACATTCGCACCACGTGCCAAGAGTACTTTTACCACATCTGCCTGCCCATTCTCCGCGGCCCAGATCAATGCTGTTGAGTTATAGACTTCCGAGTCAGCCATATCAAATTCGAAACGCAAATTAACATCTGCACCGGCATCAAGCAAGACATTAACAATATCGACTTGACCGCAAGCGGCTGCTGTTGCCAGTGCGGGGATAGGCATAGGGAAAGTTGGTCGAAAATTCGGATCGACACCTTCCGCTAATAAACGCTTGACTGTCGCCACATCACCACTGGCGACCGCTCCCAGCATTTCCATTTCGCGCTCGATGGTTTTGACATCACCCCGCTGCTGTTCGGTCAGGGGAATTTCAGAAAGATCCAGTTGTCGCCAAACGAGCTCGGCAAAATCGGCCTTCTTACCCGAAGCCATCGCCGCCTTGATCTCCGACATATCCGGAGGATACCGATCCGCAAGTTCGCTCCTCCATTCGCTGCAGTATTCCGATCCAGCCATAGGTTCAAATTTTCGGCTATCGGCAAAGGTCACCTGAAGTGCGCCGAAAAAAATGGCTACGCCTAGCGATACGCGCAAAAGAACATTAGTCAGCCTTTTCACTTCCATCAAATCACTCCACACTAGGCTTTCCATATTGTAGCGAATTCGCCTGTGCCTACGATGCATGTCATGAATTCGCACTCCTCAGCATTTTAGCGACCGGCATTTCCTTGCCTCTGCACTAGGGCAGAGTTGTATATCTGCTGAACTTTGTCAAACGGGACGAACGGCTGCTTATGTTTCGTATATCTGTTGGTCTGGTTTCGGCCCTGAGGTAGCGAGTTCCATCTCTGGGATGCGGCGTGTATAGCACCCTCGATGTCATTGTTGCGCAAGAGGGTGTCTGCGTGCAAGTGCATTAGTACTGCCACCGCAATCCTGTCTTGGGTTTGCGGCGAAAAATCGTTCAAACCAAGCTTATCCCTGCCAAACTCGACCCAAGTCTCCTTAGTGATTTGGTAGCGCCCCGCGGCGCTTCCCTTGCCGTCGGGACTTCCTGGATGCGTGGAGAAATCGGAAAAGTGCTTGCCACCATATCGCACATCGTATTTTCCACCTTCCGTCTGGGCAAGCGTATCGAGAAAAGCTAGCACACGCGGATCCTTGAAAGCCTCATCCACTTGTCCCAATAGCGCCTTTTGCTTGGGAGTTGTCGCTGCACTGGTCGGATTTGCACTGGAAGTCGCCTGGACGGCTCGATTGGAAGAATTTGGAGAATATGCGTCATCCTCATCGATTGCCGGGTCTTGTGCGTCGTTCGGTTCGTCGTTCACAGGATCGGAATTAGAATAGTCAGGCTGCTCAGTTACTACATAATCGGGCGAATTGGCGTCGTCTATTTCATTGCCTCTGAACGAATTACCATTATCGCCGCCGATTGCAATCAGCGCTCCTTCTGATCCGCCGGCGTCTTCTGTGTCCGCCGCATTGTCCGGAATCGATCCATTGTCAGGCGCGGAACAGGACGACCAGTCCATAGGCGCCATGGACACTATAGGCTCCGCATTTCCATACAGCGCCGCCAGCAAGCCGTTATCGCGAATATTTTGCAGCGACGCTTCCTTCTGCTGCGCCAACCAGGCTTGCTGAATCGCCAAACCCTGTTCGTCCCACGGGTCCTTTGGCGGCGCGTCCGGATCATCGGGATCCGGCGCGAGCATTGCGGTGCGTATGATTCCCAAATTCATCGCGCCCTCCGCATCGCGCGGTTGATGATGCCCACCGGCTGCTGCGGTGGCATGCCACTCTGAGCGCGAGCAGCATTAACCTGCATCGCCACCCCACTGCTCGCCAGCCGCGCATGCGCCTGATGCATACCCTGCGCCACCACCTGGTGCAGCTTCTGCTGCGATACGCCCAGCAATTGCAGCACGCCCTGGCTGGCGTTCTGTGTCGCCTGCGCCAGCAATTGCGGCGTGATCTGCGCGCCTTTCATCTTGGACAGGAAGTCCAGCCCTTCACACATCAGGATCATGGTGGCCGGCGCCATGATGGCAACCGGCATGCTGCCGTTACTTTGGCGGTACAGCTCGCCGACCAGCTTGGCCGCGCCTTCGGCAACGTTCTGCGCCGGGTTGCCTGGTTTAGTCAGTTGCCGCTTTGCAGATAAAGGTTTGTCGGCCACGCGCGTCAGGACAGAGCGTTGCGCGTGGCGTCCTTGCGTGCCGCCAGGCTGTTCCACAGCGACTTGGCATCGGCAGGCTGCAAGGGCTGGTCGCCATTACCATCGCTATCGTCGCCATCGGCATCGCCGCCATCGCCTTGCTGTTGCATCTGGTCGTTATAGAGTTGATAGGCCAAATCGAGCGCATCGTCGATGTTGTCGACAGTCTCGCCCGTGGCACCATCGCCGCCGCTGCCGTCGCTGCCGACGTCGTCGGAATCGCCATCCGAGCCATCGCCCGCATCGCCATTGGCATCGCCTCCACCGGAAAAGCCCGCCGAAGCTGAACCATCCGTTGCAGGCGTAGAGGTATCCCCATCATCTTGCGCCGCCTGCAGATCGTCCGCACTTTGCAGCGACACGGCAATCGTGCCGTCTTCCTGGCAAGTCAGGGAAATGACAAAGCTGCCGTCCATCAGATCACCCCCTTGATGATGTCGTCGCCACCCATGGCCGAAGTCTGATTGCCGTTCTGGCCCACAATCGGCTGTGAGGCAATGCTCTTGATCGGCCCACCCTTCTTCATCGCACCGGCGCCGTTCATGGCCGAGCTGCCGTTGTCGAGCTTGCCGGTAATGCCTTGGGTCGGCCGCTTGGCAATGTTCGGCCTGCCCTTGGGTGCCGCCACTTTGGAGTTAAAACCAGAATCGCCGCTTTTGCCGGAATTTTTGCTGCTATCGCGGCTACCGCCGCCGAATTGAATCGCCATCTTGGTTCCTTGAAATGAAAATAAAAAAGCCGGTCCAAGACCGGCCTCGCTTACGGGGCTATTCTCGCTTACGGGGCTATTTCAACCCCGGACGTACTGACCACCAATAAGTAATGCTGTTTTATCTTAACGCCGAAAGTCCGCTCACCTGCCTTTTCCAAATGCAACAAACCTGACGCTTCATCCACCCAACAACGTATTGCCCGCATCGGCATTTCATGGCACGATAGGTCCAAGAAAAACCAAGGCGACGCTGAATAAGTCCCGCGATGACACACGCTCTGAGTTGGGATGGGATGCTAGGCGCAAACCGCAGCCATAGCGGGGACTATGGCGAGGATTTGCAACGCCGCAGACCGCCCAAGTCAGAGATGTGTGGCGCGCGCGGACTAATTTAGCGTTGCCTTAGAAACCGACATGAACCTGTCCACCGTTTCCAGCCTGCTCGCCATGCTTCTCGCCGCTGCGCCGGCCTGTGCCGACCCGGACGACTTTCTTCTCACCACTTACGCCCAAAGCGGCTTACAGCAGATCAATCTTGCGCTGGGCAGCACCGGCCTGAGCGGCCAGCCACGCGATAGTCACGCCACGCTTGGCTACGGCTACGGGGTGAGCGAACTATGGTTCAGCGAGCTCTATGTCAGTTACGACCACACCGAAGGTAGTCCCACCACCTTCGACTCGGCCGCTTGGCAAAACATTTTCCGCCTGACCGAAGGCCAATGGCCGCTCGACATCGGCCTGTACACCGAAGCCGAATACGAAAACGACCGCACTACCGGCGACAAGCTCACCTTCGGCCCGCTGCTGCAATCCGACTTCGGCTTGACCACGCTCAACCTCAACTTCCTGTTCCACCGCAACTATGCCGCCGACTCCTCCTACCCCATGAGCATGGGCTATCAATGGCAAGTCAAGCGCCGCATCTCGCAAGCCATTGAACTCGGTTTCCAAGGCTTTGGCGACGTCGGCCAGTGGAACCGCTGGGCGCCGCACGACCAGCAAGTGCACCGTCTTGGCCCCGTCATCCTCGGCAAGTTCGCCTTGGGCAACAAGCAAGTTCTCAATTACAACGCAGCCGTGCTGTTCGACGAGTTCGACGGCGCGCATGCAACCACCTTGCGCGCGCAACTCACCTACGGCTTTTAGACCCGCCCAAACCGCCGAAGCGTTTCCTGAGATAATTTCGTTTGACACAGCTCCGTCGTTCCCGCGAATCGGATGGCCGCCCCGCGGTAATCCATAATGAACAAGGATGAGCAAACGGTCGAAACCAATAGATTGCGGGTACATTTCATCGTTGCCGCAATGACCTTTCCCCGTCGTTCCCGCGAAAGCGGGAATCCATAGTGAACTGGGACGAGTACAGGTTATCGGTCACCGCCGGGCGGTCATCCGATTCGCGAGAACGAATGTCTAGCTGCGTCACGCATTTACTTGAGGCTCACAAGGATTCGCCCCCAATGCAACGACTCCCCACCCTATTCCTCTCCCACGGCTCGCCCATGCTGTCCGTGCAAGACAGCCCCGCCCACCGCTTCCTGCAAGAACTCGGCAAAACCCTGCCGCGCCCCAAGGCCATCCTCATCGCATCCGCACATTGGGAATCCATAGGCGCGCCAGCCGTCAGCCTGGCGCCGCAGCCGGAAACCATTCACGATTTCGGCGGCTTCCCGCAAGAGCTGTACGAAATCCGGTATCCGGCTCCGGGGGCACCGCAAACGGCCGAACGCGCCGCGTCCCTGCTCGAGCAGGCCGGCATCGCCGTCAACCGCAGTGCGCGGCGCGGCCTCGACCACGGCGCCTGGGTGCCGTTGCGCCTGATGTTTCCCGAGGCAGACATTCCGGCCGCCCAAATCTCGGTGGTACGCGGCGCCACGCCGGCCGACCATGCCTTGCTGGGCCGCGCACTGGAAGGCCTGCGTGACGAGGGCGTACTCGTGATCGGCTCCGGCTCGCTCACCCACAACCTCTACGAATTCCGCGGCCAGCCGCTCGACTCCCCAACCCAGCCCTGGGCCGCTGAATTCAGCGACTGGATGCATGAAAAACTCGAAGCCGGCGACCGCCCGGCTCTGTTGGACTACCGTCAGCAAGCGCCATCAGCCGCACGCAATCATCCCACCGAAGAACACCTGCTGCCGCTCTACGTCGCCATGGGTGCGACCGGCGACCACGCCAAGGCCAAACGTCTGCATCACAGTGTCGAATACGGCATCCTCGCCATGGACGCCTACGCGTTTGACTAAGCGCCCACCCTGCTAAGCATCGGTCTGTTCAGCCATTTCGAGCGCGTCAACCATTTCGATTCCTAAATAGCGAACCGTGCTCTCGAGTCGCGCGTGACCAAGCAATAGTTGCACGGCTCGCAGATTCTTTGTTCGGCGATAGATATGCGTTGGCTTGGTTCGGCGCATGGTATGCGTGCCGTATGCCGTGGGGTCCAGCCCGATATCGTTGAACCAATGATGGACTATGCGCGCGTATTGCCTGGTCGAGATGTGGGGCGAGCTGGCAATTCGGCTGGGGAATAGAAAATCACGGTCGCATAACTCCGCCTTTGCTATCCAGTTAGACAAGCTTTGTCTTGTACCGGCCGTGAGCTCGAACTGCACGGGTTTCTTGGTTTTCTGCTGCATCACGCTGGCTCGGGCGGCCACATGACCAGAATGGCACACGTCATATACGTGCAACTGAACCAGGTCGCAGCCACGCAGTTTGCTGTCGATCGCCAGATTGAATAGCGCAAGATCTCGAATGCGTCCAAAAATCTCCAATCGCACACGAATCGCCCATATTTCGCTTATCCGCAGCGGCGCCTTTTGCCCCACCAATTTGCCCTTGTTCCACGGTGTAGACCGCTCGGAATTCGTCGTCTGAATATTCATGGTAGACCTCCTGAATAGAAGCTCCACTATGCACCCTACCATCCAAATGGCATCAATCTACTCCTGTCAGAATCTGCATGGCTATCATTTCGACAAGATGGTATTCTGACCAAATGGCTGTATTGCTGCCGAAAGCCGAGGGCGTGCTGTCGGCCAATAACGGACTATGGAAACTGTTGCTGTGATGCGGAAAAGTAAGCATGCTTAGCGCATTTGGTATTGGCCTAGTTATCGCAGGAATTCTCATCGCGTTTTTTGGCGATAAATCAGTTGGTGACGCTCAAAGCAAATTTGGAAAACTAGTCGAGTGGCCGCGTGGCCGTGCCAAGCAGATGAAGGTAATAATTGGAGTGGCTCTGATTTTTGTCGGTGTAAAGCTGCTGAGCTATTGATAGCAATTCGTATACAGGCGGTAGTCGGCCAGAACCGGACGGTCAGAATTGGGTTGCGATGACGTATGGTCAGCTACCACTGAGCAGCAAACATTGAAAAACCATCGTTTGGGTGTCTCGATGCAATCCAAAAATAGGATATCGAAGTCGGATGCAAAAATATATGCGCCTTTCTTTGCGGGATTGTTCGCTCTAATGTGGAGCATGATTGAGGCGGAAAGAATATTGAATCCTTTCCCCCTTATAGCTGCTGCAACAGGAATTGGATTGATACTCGCTGCAATTGCAAATGTTGTTCTGCTTCCTTCTGTATTAGCGGATTACGACTCGGCAAATAGAATCGCTGGGAGAATACTTTTCACAGTTGGAGTTGTGGCCATTACCGTAAGTGCAATACTTGTTTCGAACAATTATTTTGCCAGGTCGGATTTCGCGCCCGTTTCATTTTTGATTTTGGATATCTCTCGATCCAGTTCCTTAATCCGCTGCTCCAACATAAGCAGATCAGACCATAACCCGTGCAACAATCGACGAAAGCGCTCTGTTAGCCCGTTATTTATATCTTCCAGCCAGATCGGTATCGCCTTCCGCAAATGCAGAACTTC
>JAFANH010000035.1 GCA_019232795.1 Burkholderiaceae bacterium | reverse complement strand
TGGCTGTCGCCGCAGATCGAGCTGCGTCCTGAGATCGCCTACTACCATGCCGGCGCCGCTGCCTTCAACGGCAACTCGAACGAGGGCATCGCCGCCAACAAGACTTCGGAGACGATCCTTTCCGGCGACATTATTTATCACTGGTAATACGCGCAGGAGAAATGGGGACGGCCACCCATTTCAAAATTGGCCGCAACAGGAAGTAAGGGCGGCCGGATGGATCACAAGCCCATCCGGCTGCGCGTGACAAACCCCGTCGCGTATCGCAGCGGGAATATACAGCACCATTCTTTCCTACCCGGAACGATGCGTGCGCATTGCGCAACCTAAGGAAGGATTGCATCAACATGAAAACCATCATCTTTGCGCTGTTCGCAGCCTCGAATATCGTCGCCATTCATTCCGCCATGGCCGCTGAGGAACAGCAAATTCCCGAAACTCAGAAACATATCGCTGTGAAGCTGAAATTGCCGCTTGACCATGGTCCGCGCGCGGAAGTGACCCCATGGGTCAATCAACAGCGCAGGTTGCGTGCCGAGCAGGCAGCGCGCGCGGAGTTGGCAAAAAGCGAAAGCTCCGGCGATTCGCAAATCAAATAAAACGGCGTCGGTCCGCATAGACGCAATAGCGCTGCGGACCGGAATCATGCGCTCTGCTAAAATGCTGCGATGCGGGAAGGGAGTGGGCACGAATCCTCGTGCGCTTCCATGGTTTGTGGGGATAGCATGAATTCAGTAGCCAAATTGCTGTCGGTGCAGGAAATCCTGCTCGACGTCGACGTTTCCGGTAAGCAGGCCTTGTTTAAGGCGGTAGGACAATTGTGGCAAGAGCATCGCGGTTTGGATGCTGCGATGGTGGCGGAGAATTTGTCTGCACGCGAGCAGCTCGGTTCGACCGGGTTGGGTCAGGGCATTGCCATTCCCCATGCGCGCGTCGATGGCTTGAACGAAGCCGTGGCGGCATTCGTGCGGCCGAAATCTCCTATCCCATTCGATTCACCCGACGGCCGCCCGGTGGCCTATTGCTTCGTCCTGCTGGTTCCTGCCGAAGCGACCGAAGAGCATTTGCAAATTCTGGCCCAGGTGGCGGAAATGCTGTCCAGCGCCCAATTCCGCGAGCGTCTCGGCAGCTTGAAAAGCGCCGATGAGATACGCCAGCTATTCGCTGGCTGGCAAAGCGCCTGAACTTGGAATCAAGCGCGGGCAACCCGGGTGCTCCAATCGCGGCGCGGTGCCACAATTCAGGCGCCGCGGCTCACGCACGTTTAATTCGTTTTTTGCCTGCGCCAAGCGGAGCAAATTGCTCGGATAATTTTTCTGCATAGTCTTGCATGCGCTCCACCAGCCAGGTTGCGGTGGGCGACAGCGAGCGGCCGGCCAGGCTGACGATTCCCATGTCGGCGTAAATGACCGGCATATCGGGAAGATCGAGCGCGACCAGGCTGCCTTTGGCCAATTCGTCTTTCACCCCGGCATAAGTAGAGAGCAGGATGCTGTCGCTATTCAAAGCGACATAATTGAGTGCATTCGGGTTGTCGCAGACCAGATTGAGCGGCATGCCGGCGGGTTCCGGCAGTTCCAGGAACTGCATCAACGTTTGCGAAACCGCAGTCGGCATGCGCACGGCTGCGAGAGGGTAGCCCAGGATTTCACGTGCATGCCGTATGCGAGTCGCCATCAGGGGATGGCCCGCGCGGCAGAATGCGCCTCCGTATTGGCGCGCCATGCGTTGCAGGCTGATGCCGCGGTGAGTCGAGATGCCGCGCACCTCAGCGACGAAGAATTCCATGCGCTCGTCCTGCAGGTGTTGTGCCAGGTATTCCCAATTATTGATTTCCAGTTCGACGCTCAGACGCGGGTAATCGCGCGCGAGTTCGGCCAGGATGGGCGGCAGGAAGGTAGCACCCGGAAAAGGGCCGGCGCCGAAACTGACGTCACCCAGCTCGCGCTTCTGCATCAGGGTTACTTCATGCTGCAAGTTGCCGGCGCTGGCAAGCAATTCGCGCGCGCGCTTGAGCACCTGGCGCCCGATTGCAGTCAGGGCAACGCCTTGCAAATCGCGGTCGAACAGTTTTCCCCCCAGCTCCTCTTCCAGGCTCTGGATGCTGCGGCTCAAGGCCGATTGGGTCAGGTGTACTTTCTTGGCAGCCCGCGCGAAGTTCAATTCCTCGGACAGGGTCACCATGTGGCGCAATTTTCGCAGGTCCATTTGGGGCTTGTTTTTATCTAATGAGAGAAAGTCATTATTTATTAAAATAGTAATGCATTTTTTGCCAAGACCGTATGACTGTCTGAAAATAACAAAGCGATCCAGCTTGGAGAAGAAACTAGTGGACTGTAACGATTGATTCAGGAGTAATTCGACGCGAGGTGTCGAAGTACTTCCACTTCACGGGCTTGGGTTGCTTGTTGTAGTGGCGGATGTAGCGCATGAGCTTTCTCTTGAGGTCTGGCACGGAAGTGAAGACGCCGCGAGCAATTACATCGCGCTCGATCTTGGCGAACCAGAGTTCAACCTGATTCAGCCACGAGGAATACGTTGGAGTGAAATGCAGATGAACCTTGGGGTAGGCCTTCAGGAAGGCATCGACTTGCTTGGTCTTGTGCGCAGACAGGTTGTCGGCAATGACATGAATTTCTTTGCCGCGCGGCTGATTGACGACGATGTCGGTCAGGAAGGCGACGAATTCGGCCGAGGTGTGCCGCTCTGCGGTCTTGCCGATGACTTCGCCGGTCTTGGTATTGAAGGCTGCATACAGAGAAAGGGTACCGTGGCGGTAGTATTCGAAACCATGGCGTTCCGCGCGTCCCGGCGAGAGAGGCAGGACCGGATCCTTCCGATCCAGGGCCTGGATCGCAGTCTTCTCGTCCACACAAAAGACGACGGCGTGCTGCGGCGGATTGAGGTACAGCCCGATCACATCAGCGGCTTTGCTCTCGAAGTCGGGATCGTTCGAACTCAGGTAGCCCTCGAGCCGGTGCGGCTTGAGGCCGTGCTTGGCCCAAATGCGAGTGATGGTCATGTGGGAAATTCCACCGCCGAGCTCCGCGGCGAGCTTGCGAGAAGACCAATGCGTCGAGCCGTCAGCCGGCTTGCGCTTGGTGGTCCATGCCAACACCCGAGCTTCGATCTGTTCGGTAACCTTATAGCGCTCGCGCCCAGCGTACCGGGCAAACAAACCCGCCAGACGTTGCTCGGTGAAGCGCTTGCTCCAGCGCGAGATGTAGCTGTCGCTGCAATCAAGCTTGTCGCGCACCTGCGCCCAAGTCAGCCCATCGGCCAGAAGCAAGATGAGGCGCGCGTGACGCGCCGCATCGGCCCGACCGTTCAATGCACCGGCTTGCCGTTGCAGTTCCATACGCTCAGTCTTGGTCAGTTTCATCGCGCCCTCCATGGACACGATGATACTACTTATTTAAACGTTACAATCCACTAGATGCTGCTGCCAGGCTGTAGTTGCCGGTAACGCAGTGGACTCGAGCCGAAGCGCGCACTGAAGGCGTGTACAAGCGAGCTGGTGCTGCCGAATCCGCATTCGTCGGCCAACAGGGTCAGCGGCAGGTCGGTGGTGCGCAGCAGCAGGCGTGCCATTTCGAGTCGGCATTCGGCGACGTAGCTGCGCAGGCTGGTTCCAACAGCGTCGGTAAAGCGGCGCGACAGGCTGCGTTTGCTTACATGTACCGCCGCGGCGAGCGCCGTCAGGTCAGGCATGTGCGCCAGGCTGCTTTCCACGATGTGCTGCGCTGCCAGCACCTGGGCATCCTTGTGCTGCTTGAATTGGGCGCTCCAGACTGCAAGATGTTCGTGCCCTTGCAGGGTGTCGGTGGTGGTGTGGCGCACGAACTTGCGGGCCGCATGCTGGCCGAAGAAGCGTTCAATGATATAGGCGCAGACGTCGACGGTGGGATTGATGCCGCCACAGCAAATGATTTGGTCGTTGACCACGATGCGCTTGCCAGGCGTGAAGCGTACTTTGGGAAAGTGGCGTGCAAAGATGGCGCGCTCGCTGATGGGGCCGGTGGCTTGCTTGTCGTTCAACAAGCCGCTTTTAGCCAACAGCACCGCGCCGTTCAAGCTGACGATCAAGGCGCCTTGTGCATGCTGCACGGTCAGCCAGCCGGCATAGGCGCTATCGTGTCCCTTCATTTCGCCGGTAGGAGCGAATTGCGCCGGCACGATCACGACCTTGTAATTTCCGCTGTCGGCTAGGGCAAGGTCTGCTTTGATCGGCAAGCCGGCAAAGCTTTTGACCCTGGCGGTCCCGGCGGCAAGCAAATGGATCTCGAACAGCATGCTGGCGGCAATGTCTTCACTGGCCGACAACAGGGTGCCGGCTACCAGCAGCAATTCCTGGGTCAGGTACACCGAGCCGGCCCAGACCCGTTCGGGCAGGATAAAGGCGATGCGGACAGGTTTGCTTTTCATATCAATTAAATGGCGCTTTAAAGCAACAAATAGTATGCGCCGAATGTTTTAATCACGCCATCTAATGCCCTTTTGGAGCCGCGAACATGAGCGTGACCTGGAATTCCCTGCCGCGTGAAGAGTTAATGCCGTTTCTGGAAAAGTCCAACTGGACGGCTGCGCGCATGCTGGCCTTCAACTGGGGTTTGATCGCCGCCGGTTTCGCCCTGGTGATGTGGGCGCCGGCTTGGTACACGGTCTTGCTGGCGATGCTGGTGCTGGGCGGCCGCCAGCTTGGCTTGGGCATCCTGACCCATGAATGTGCCCATCGTTCCTTCGTCAAATCGGCTGCAGTCGGCGAGTGGATAGGCAATTGGCTTTGCGGCGCGCCGATGCTGGTCGATCTTGCCATCTACCGCCGCTACCATATGACCCACCACGTGAAAACCGGAACCGACGGCGATCCGGACTTGGGCAATTACGCGAATTATCCGGTCAGCCGGCAGTCCTTGCTGCGCAAGTTCGGGCGCGACCTGGTGGGTTTGTCCGGACTGAAGGCCGCGTTGTCGCTGGCCTACCTCTATGGTCAAAAGGATGTGGAGAAAATGCTGCAGGGCTATAGCTATCAGAACAAGGCTGGCAATGAGGGGAGTGAGGGGAAACGGCCGTCGCTGTCCTTGCCGCTGGTGTTGTGGAACGCACGACGCAGCGTCCTTGCAAATGCGCTGATGCTGACTGTTTGCTGGCTGTGCGGCCATCCGCTCGCGTACTTATTGTGGCCGGCTTCGTGGCTGACCACGTACATGCTATACAGCCGCATCCGTAATGCCGCCGAGCACGGTGCATTGTCGGGCACACGCAGCAGCGATATGTGGAGCAATACACGCACTGTGCAAGCCGCCTGGTGGGAACGTCTGACGGTGGCGCCGAATTTCGTGAACTTTCACTTCGAGCACCATTTGGCGCCGACGGTGCCTTCCTACAATTTACCGAAATTGCATCGTCGCATGGTGGAGATCGGTGTATATGGACGCGCGACGATGGAGCCGGGTTATTGGCAAGTGCTTAAGCGCATGACGGCGGTAGTATGAAATATTGGCAAGAATGGGAACCTAAGTCGCTGATTTTCAAATATATTTCTTGAAGAAAACAGAAGGATTGCTACACTGCAAGTAGGAGGCAATGAGTCTTGAACTGGTCACACGGATGGGCGTGGCGACCGGGGCCCTGGAAACAGGCATATCGAGGCTCTTTCGCATATGAACATCACCCGGACCACCTGTATCGGCGTGCTTGGATTGGTTTTGACGGCTTGCTCTACGACGGACGGCAACCGCATCAGCAGTAGCGTGGCGTCACCTTTGCACGATTTCAATATTGCATCGACCGATATTCCCCTTGTTTTGAGCGATGCTCGCAAGCAGCCCTACATGGTTCCGGCCGACGTCTCTTGCGACAGCCTGAATTCCGAGGTCAGGCAGCTTGACGATGCGCTCGGACCGGACCTCGATGTGATCAGACCCGACCGCGGCGCTGCCGGCGAGGTCGACGATGCCGCCATGAGCGCCATACAAAGCACGATGGAAGGCGTGGTGCCGTTCCGCGGCTGGATACGGCGTATCAGCGGAGCCGAACGGCACTCGCGTGACGTCGCGGCAGCGATCTCTGCGGGTACCGCTCGGCGCGCCTTTCTCAAAGGGATAGGGCGCGGACTGGCCTGCCCGGACATGGGATCCATGCTGGTGGCCAAATCTTCCTGAAATCGTTTAAAAGGCTGTTGAAAAATTACGCTGGCGGTGTTGCGCAACAGTCGCGATACTCAAGCCCCGCGTCAGCGAAGCCAACCCGTGGATGGCGCGGAAGCACGGCGTTTCCAGGGCCATAACTTCTTCCGCCATATCGGCATGGACCGCAACATGCGGGGCATGTTTGCCGCTCATGCGTACTTCGAGCGCACTGCGGAATTTATCGAGCAATACGACAATCCCGCATTCAACGCCGACACGGCGACCTTGCCCATTGCTGAATTTGCGCCCATGCTCAGGCGTGTTTTCGCGCAGCCGCATCAGACCATTTACAAGTCTGTCATGCAAAGTCCGGCCAAGGCTGGAGGGCTCCGGCAGCGCAAACAATGCCCCCGGAATGCCTATATATTGTGACAATTCCGTGAATTTTGTTACCGGCGGCCATGTTGGTGTGAGACAATTTCAATAAAGCCTGATCGATAACGCAGGCTTGGGCCGAGTTGTACGGAGGCGGGAATCGTCAATTTGATCGAACTGTCGAAAATGCGTTCGGTATGATTGGACTTGTTTACAAGTTTAAAATCGGAACATTGAACGCTGAATTCCGCATGGCGCGCCGCCTTCAGACTGCGCGCGGCCTCGTGTTCTCCCTACGGCAAGCCTTATTCCTTTCCTTGAAGTTCGCCCTATGAACGCATCGTCCTTGAATCTGTTCCTGACGGATGAGGACGTCGCGGCGTTCGAGGCCGGCTTGCCACCCACGCAGAGTGCGGAAGAGCACTTGCTCATCGTGATTGCCATGGCTTGGCATTTGCGCCAGCGCGATTGCGCGCGCGCCCAGGAATTGGCCGACGAGGCCGAGACCTTGTTGCGCACACTGAAGATAGATAAGCGCCAGGCCAATTGTCATCGCGCGCGCATCCATCTGGTGAGGGCGGAAATCAAATCCTTGCATGCCGACCTCGATGGCGCCGAGCGGCAGGCGAATGCCGCGATTACCGTATTCGATGCGCACGGCGACCGGAACGGCGCCGGCGACGGCCGCTGGCTCCTGGCCTCGATCTGGCATGACCGCGGCGATCGCGGGCAAGTCGAGGTCTGCCTGCAGCAGACGCTCGACGATTATCTGGCCGGCAGCGATCGACTGCGTATCGAGGCGGTTCGTGCCCGCAGCCTTGCGCACATTGCATTCAGCGAGGAAGGGCCCGCTGCCGCCAGCCTGGCGCAATTTTTTCCGGACAATGCGCAATACCACGATTCGGTTTTGACCTGGATCGCCAATGCGCATGCCAATATTGCGGCCTTGACCGGCGATCCCGGCGGCGCGATCAAATACGACTTGCAGGCCCACCATACGGCGCGCAATACCGGACAAATCCGTCAAGCCTTGAATTGCGCGGTCAACGCGGCCGAGGGTTTTGCCACCTTGGGCGACCTCGATACCGCATTGGAGTGGGCAGAAAATGCCCTGTCGCTGGCGCGCGCCAATCATTGGCCGGCCAGTATCGGCATTTGCCTCATGCAGTCGGCTGACGTCTTGCGTTTGCTCGGCCGCTACGAAGAAGCGAGCGCTTTCCTGAAAGAAGCGCTGACCGGCATGGAAACCATGGAGGGTTCGCGCGCCCACCAGAACCTGCTCGGGATCCTGGGTCAGCTGGCGCTCGATACGGGCGACAATGCGGCGGCGCTCGATTGGTTCGGTCGTTTCGAGGGCAGCCTGGACGGTTTGCGCGACCCCGATCTGCTGATCGAATCGCGGCGTGGCGCCGCGACTGCCCTGCTGCGCCTGGGCAAGCTGGATGAGGCGGACGCCAAGGCGCAGGCGGCTTTCGAGCTGGCGCGAGAAAAAGGCAATGCCGAGGAGCAGATCAAGACGCTGCAGGTGTTCGCCGAGATGTACCGCGATCACAGCCTGCCGCCGCCGCCCGGCATGACGGCGCCCTCTGCCCCCTTGCATTATCTGCATCAGGCCCTGCAGATTGCCGAGACGGTCAGCGGCTACACGGTGCCTGCCGAATTGCTCAACCAGGTCGCCAACGAATATGCGGCTTGCGGCGACTTTCGCTCGGCCTACGAAATGGGATTGGCGACGACTGCTGCCCGCAATAAGACGCGCGTCGCGGAAGCGCAGCAGCGTGCGCTCGCCATGCAGATTCGCCACGAGATGGATCAGGCGCGTGCCGAGACGGAACAGCACATCAGATTGGCAGCGACGCTGCAGGAAACCAATGCCACGCTCGAGACCCTGGGTCTGATCGGGCGCGAACTGACTGCCAGCCTGGATGCCGAAGCCGTGCTCACGGCCTTGCATCGCCATGTCGACCGCCTGCTCGATTCGATTACCTTCGTCATCTACCTGCTCGACGAAAGCGGCCGGACCTTGCGCCTGGCCTTCGGCATCGAGGCCGGCCAACCCTATCCGTATCTGGGAATTCCGATCAGCACTCCAACTTCCTATGTTGCGCGCTGCGCGCGCGAACGGCGCGAGATCGTGGTCGACGAGTTGGACGAGGCCAAGGAAATCCAGATGACTCCCGGTACCTTGCAGACCTTGAGCATGCTGTTCGCTCCGCTCGAAGTCGGCAAGCGCTTGCTCGGCGTGATGACCATCCAGTCGCAGCGCGCGCATGCCTACGGCGAGCGCGAGTGTTCGATCTTCCGTACCTTGTGCGCCTACGGCGCGATTGCGCTCGACAATGCGGCTGCCTATAGCGCCGTGGAAGCGGCACGCAGGAAGGCTGCCGGACAGGAACAGGAGTTGCGCATCGCTGCCATCGCTTTCGAATCGCAGGAAGGCATGATGATTGCCGATGCCGACTTCCGCATCCTGCGCGTCAATAGCGCTTTCACGCGTATCACGGGCGCTCCCGCCGAAGAAGTGATGGACAAGGATCCGGCAATCTTCCGCTCGGACCGGTATGACGAGGCGTTTTATGAGGCCATGGGCAAAGTGCTCAAGGCCGAAGGAACCTGGAAAGGAGAGTTCTGGGCCCGCCGCGCGGATGGCGAGGTGTTCCCGGTGTGGCTGTCGATTACGGCGGTGCGCTCCGATGCCGGCAACACCAGTCATTACGTGTATTCGATCATCGACATCACCGAACGCAAACTGGCCGAGGACGAGATTCGCAACCTGGCGTTCTACGACCCTCTCACCAAGCTGCCGAACCGGCGCCTGTTGAACGAGCGCCTGCGGCATGCCTTGGCAACCAGTGTGCGCAATGCCAACGAGGGTGCGCTGCTGTTCATCGATCTCGATAACTTCAAGAAGCTAAACGACACGCGCGGCCACGAAATCGGCGATTTCCTGCTGGAAGAAGTGGGGCGGCGCCTCAGCACTTGCCTGCGCCAGGGCGATACGGCGGCGCGCCTGGGCGGCGACGAATTCGTGGTGCTGCTGGAAGCGCTCGGTACACATGCGCTGGAAGCGGCAGATGGCGCCGAGACTGTGGCAAAAAAGATCCAGGACACCCTGACCCAACCCTACCTGTTGCAAGGCAAGGAGCACCACAGCACGCCCAGCATAGGCGTCTGCCTGTTCAAAGGTCAGGACGTCACAGCCGACGACCTGCTCAAGCAGGCCGATCTGGCGATGTACCAGGCCAAGGCGGCCGGCCGCAATACGATCCGGTTCTTCGATCCGGAAATGCAAGAGGCGGTCAGTGCGCATGCGGCCATGGAAGCGGATTTGCGGCGCGCGCTGCTCGGCGAGCAGTTTGTGCTGCATTACCAGATCCAGGTCGACTCTTCGGGCGGCGTGGTCGGCGCCGAAGCCCTGGTGCGCTGGCGTCATCCCGAACGCGGCATGGTTTCGCCGGCGGCATTCATCCCGCTGGCAGAAGAAACCGGCTTGATCCTGCCGCTCGGCGAATGGGTGCTCGATACCGCCTGCAAGCAGCTCAAGCAATGGGCGCAGCAAGCTGAGACCAGGCATTTGAGCCTGGCGGTCAACATCAGCGCCCGTCAATTCCACGACACCAATTTTGTCTCGCAAGTGTTGGCGGCGCTTGAGCGCAACGGCGTCGATCCGCGCAAGCTCAAGCTCGAATTGACCGAGTCGCTGTTGTTGAAGGATGTCGACGCCATCATCGCGAAAATGAAGATCTTGATGAATCGGGGGGTGCGCTTCTCGCTCGACGATTTCGGGACCGGCTACTCTTCGCTGTCTTACCTGAAGCAGCTGCCGCTCGAGCAATTGAAGATAGACCAGTCTTTCGTGCGCGATATCTTCGTCGATGCCAACGATCTTGCCATCGTGCGTGCCATCGTCACGCTCGGCCGCAGCCTGGGATTGGCCGTGATTGCAGAAGGCGTGGAAACCGAAGAGCAGCGCGCCTTCCTGGAAGCAAGCGGATGCAATACCTTCCAAGGTTATTTGTTCGGCAAGCCCTGTCCTGCCGACCAATTGAAGTTGCGGGTCGAAGAACCTGTCGTCAGGGATCTGGTGCGCAACGCGTAGCGCCAAGTCGTTCCGCAAAGCCGTACGGAATCGAGTTCGGGCTACAATGGTTTCATAACTACTAGCACCAGGGAGACCGTTTCATGCAGCGCCGTCATTTCCTGTTCGGCCTGGCCGCCGCTTCTGCCGGCGGCTTTTTGTTGCGTCCGGATGACCGTGGTGCTCCGCATGACGCTTATTTCACTGCGCTCAATGAGAGTCTGAAAGCCGGCGGTCCGGGGCGGCCGGTATTGATCGTCGATCTCGATAGGCTGGAACGCAATTGCAAGCGCCTCACACAGAGCCTGAATGGCAAGCAGTATCGTGTGGTCGCCAAATCCATGCCCAGCGCAGGCTTGATTGCGCACGTGATGCAACACACCGGGTTCACGCGCGTGATGAGCTTTCATCAGCCTTTCGTTAACCTTCTGGCCAAGGACATGCCGCGTGCCGACATTTTGCTTGGCAAGCCGATGCCGGTGCAGGCAGCGGCGACGTTTTACCGGCGCTTCGATACCGCTGGCAGTTTCGATCCGCGCAGCCAGTTGCAGTGGCTGATCGACACACCGGATCGGCTGGCGCAATACCAGCAATTGGCGCGCACGCTCGGCGCGCAGGTGCGCATCAACGTCGAAATCGACGTCGGCCTGCATCGCGGCGGCTTGACTGCCGTCGAGCAGCTGCCACCCATGCTGGCCACGATTGCCGCCGATCCGCGGCACCTGAGCTTTGCCGGATTTATGGGTTACGATGCCCATGTCGGCCGCATTCCGCCCTTGATTGAAAGCCGCGATGCGTCGCTGGCGAAGGTATTGAATACGTATCACAGCTATATCGACTGTGTGCGCGCCAATCAACCCGCCATGATGAATGACGCACTGGTACTCAACGGCGCCGGCAGCCCCACTTTCCGTCTGCACGGCAAGGACTCGCCGCTCAACGAAGTCTCGGTCGGCTCGGCGCTGGTCAAGCCGGCCGATTACGATCTCGAGCTGCTGGCCGACTTCGAACCGGCGTCGTTCATCGCGACACCCGTCATCAAGGCATGGGATGGCTTGCATCTTCCAGGCGCCGAGGCGGTCGGTAAGGTATGGACCGTATGGGATCGCAACCGCCAGCGTTCGTTCTTTATCTACGGCGGCAGCGGGTCGGCGAGCTATACTTCGCCGCAGGGACTGACCGACAACCCGGAATACGAAGGCATGATCAACGCGTCGCGCGCCGTGCATCTGGAGGTCGACGACTATATTTTCCTGCGCCCCAATCAGAGCGAGGGAGTGTTCCTGCAATTCGGCGATCTTGCCCTTGTGCGCAATGGCCGCATCGAAGCGTGGTGGCCGGTTTTCAATCCCGGACATGAGGTGAGTTAGCATGTTGTCGTATCGTCGCGCCCTATTGGCTTTGGCTTGCAGTGCAAGCTGCTTCCTTGTGTCCGCTGCAGATGCCAACGGACAGCAGACGCTTACGGTGCAGAAGCCCGGCGAGGCTGATCTGGCGCGCTGGACGGCCGAGGCACGGCGCGTGACCGTGATACGCGACCGCTGGGGTGTGCCGCACGTCTACGGCGGCAGCGACGCCGACGCCGTGTTCGGCCTCATGTACGCACAGGCGGAAGACGATTTCAATCGCATCGAATTGAATTACATCAATGCCTTGGGCCGTCTGGCCGAGGTCGAGGGCGAGACCGAACTGTATCGCGATTTGCGCATGAAGCTGTTCATCAATCCGGCCGATATGCAGGCCAGGTACGCGGCCAGCCCCGCATGGCTGAAAAAGATAATGAGCAGCTTCGCCGATGGCTTGAACTATTACCTTTTTACCCATCCGCAAGTGAAGCCCAAGCTGTTGACGCGCTTCGAACCCTGGATGGCGCTGACCTTCAGCGAGGGCAGTATAGGCGGCGACATCGAATCGATCAATCTGCATCAGCTCGAAGAGTTTTACGGCGAAAAGCCTCCGCTGCTCGCGTCCTTGGAAATGAGGCCGGAAAGCGCGCTCGAGGCGGAGCCGCGCGGATCCAACGGCTTCGCCATCGCACCGGCGCGCAGCGCGAGCGGCCACGCCCTGTTGCTGATCAATCCGCATACCTCGCTTTATTTTCGTTCGGAAGTCAACGTGGTCAGCGGGGAAGGCTTGAATGCCTATGGCGCCGTCACCTGGGGCCAGTTCTTCGTCTACCAGGGCTTCAACGACCGGATAGGCTGGATGCACACTTCCGGCGGCGGCATTGTCGTCAACGAATACCTGGAGACGGTGAGCGGCAGGGACGGCAAGTTCACTTACCGTTATGGGGGCGAACAGCGCCTGCTCAAGGCGGTGCCGATCACCTTGCGCTACAAGACCGCGAGCGGCATGGCCGAAAAGACTGTGACCGCCTATTACAGCCATCATGGACCGATCGTGCGTTCGATTGACGGCAAGTGGGTGGCGGTGCGCCTGATGCAGGAACCGGTCAAGGCGCTTGAGCAATCCTACCTGCGTACCAAGGCGCGCACCTACAAGCAGTTTTATGAGGTGATGAAGTTGCGCACGAATTCTTCGAACAACACCGTCTATGCCGATGCCGACGGCAACATCGCTTACTTCCACGGCAACTTCATGCCGATCCGCGATCCGCGCTTCGACTGGCGGCATCCGGTCGACGGCAGCGATCCGGCGACGGAGTGGAAAGGTCTGCACGAAGTCAAGGACACCATTAACTTGCTCAACCCGCCTAACGGCTGGATTCAGAATACCAACAACTGGCCGTTCTCGGCGGCCGGCCCGAGCAGTCCGCGCCGTGAGGATTATCCGGACTACATGTGGGTCTACCCCGAAAACGCGCGTGGCTTGCACGCGGTGCGCGTGCTGCAAGACCGCAGCGGCTTTACCCTCGACAGCCTGATTGCCGCGGCCAACGATAGCTATCTGACCGGTTTCGAAAGTCTGATCCCAGCCTTGACACAAGCCTACGACGGCATAGGGGTGACCGATCCATTGAAGCTGCAGGTGATGGAGCAAATCGACGTGCTGCGCTCCTGGGATTTGCGCTACTCGCTGCAATCGGTTCCGACTTCGCTCGCGATCTACTGGGGGCAGCACTTGATGGAAAAAGTGGCTAAGATGGCCAAGGAGCAAAACGTCCCCGTGCTCGAATACATGGCCTTGCGCACCACGCCGCAAGAGCGCTTGCAGGCTCTGGCGCGTGCGTCGGCCAAGCTCGAGCGCGATTTCGGAACCTGGAAGACGCCTTGGGGCGAGATCAACCGTTTCCAACGCCTGAGTGGGGACGTCAACCAGGCTTACGAGGACGACAAACCCAGTATTCCGGTGCCGTTCACCTCGTCGGTCTGGGGTTCTCTGGCAGCGTTCGGCGTGTCGTCTGCGTCCGCATCTGCACAGAACAAGACCCGGCGCATCTATGGCGATCGCGGCAACAGTTTCGAGGCTGTGGTCGAATTCGGTCCGCGCATTCGGGCCAAGAGCCTGCTGGGCGGCGGCGAAAGCGGCGATCCGCATTCACCGCATTTTTACGACCAGGCCGAGATGTACGCAAGGAGCGAATACAAAGACGTGCTGTTCTACCGTGCCGACGTCGAAAAGCATGCCGAACGCAAATATCATCCCGGGCAGTAAATCATCCGTGAATCGAGAATAGCCTATGTACGCCAAAAGCTTTTTGAGAGCCTTTACGCTGGGGTGCGCCTTGATGTGCGCCTTGTCGTGTCCGCTGGTCCGGGCCGATACTGTCTTGTTGCGCCCCGCAGGCGTCTGGACCGCCGACAATGACGCGCCGCGCAGCGGCTGGGTGGTACTGGTCGAAGGCGAACGCATTGCCGCGGTTGGCGCGCCGGCCGACGTGCATGTGCCTGCAGACAGCAAGATTATCGATTTGCCCGGCATGACACTGCTGCCCGGCCTGATCGATTTGCATTCGCATGTTTTCCTGCATCCGTACAACGAGACGCCATGGAACGATCAGGTGCTGCGCGAACCGCTGCCTTACCGCACGCTGGAAGCGGGAGTGCATGCCAAGGCGACGCTGCTGTCCGGCTTCACCACGTTGCGCGACCTCGGCACAGAAGGCGCCGGCAATGCCGACTACTGGGTCAAGCGCGCCATTGACGAAGGCATGATCCCCGGACCACGCCTGTTCGTGGCGACGCGCGCCATCGTCGCCACCGGCACGTACGGACCCGCGCGGCGCACCTTCAGCAGCGATGCCGATATTCCGCAAGGCGCACAGGAAGCCAGCGGCACCGAAGAGGCCATGCGCGCGGCGCGCGAGCAAATTGCGGCCGGCGCCGATTGGGTCAAGCTGTACGCCGATTACCGCTGGGGGCCGGGCGGCGCGCTGGCGCCGACGTTTTCCGAGGAAGAGATCAAGGCTATCGTCGCCGTGGCACATGACGCCGGCCGCAAGGTGGCGGTGCATGCGATGAGCGACGAAGGCATGCGGCGTGCGGCCATGGCCGGTGTCGACACCATCGAGCATGGCTATAACGGCAGCGCGGCGACCTTCAAGCTGATGGCCGAGCGCGGCGTCGCCTTCCTGCCGACCTTGACCGCGGAAGAAGCCGTATCGCAATATTTCCAGCACTATGTGCCGGGCCAATCGCAGCCGACCGAGGGCATGAAGCAGGCAGCGCATGCCTTCGAACTGGCGCGCAAGGCCGGCGTCACGATAGGTTGCGGCAGCGATGTCGGCGTGTTTGCGCACGGCACCAATTACCGCGAAGTCGAATGGATGGCACGGCTCGGCATGACGCCGGTGCAGGCGCTCAAGGCGGCGACCTCGGTAGCGGCGCGCATACTCGGCAAGCAAGATGAATTCGGGCGCGTGGCCGCCGGCTTGCGCGCAGATCTGATTGCGGTGGCCGACGATCCAACACAAAAGCTCGAAACGATAGAACATGTGGCCTTTGTCATGAAGAATGGCCAGGTTTATAAACAGCCGTAGTGCTTGCTAGCAAGTTCGCTGCAATTTTCTCCAGGAAGATTAAAATAAGAGCAACGAAGTGAGCTGATATTGGATCGGAGATTGCGATGAATTTGACCGACGCGCCGAATGCAGCCGTGCGCACGGATGAGTCCTGGCTCGACGCCTATTGGATGCCGTTTACCGGCAATCGCGATTTCAAGGCGCATCCACGCATGGTGGTCGGCGCCCAGGGCTGCTATTACTTCGACGCCGACGGCCGCAAGATTTTCGATGGCTTGTCCGGCCTGTGGTGCAGCGGCCTTGGCCACGGGCGCGTCGAAATCAGCGAAGCGATAGCGCGCCAGGCAGCAGCGCTCGATTATTCGCCGGCCTTCCAATTCGGCCATCCGCTCGCTTTCGAACTCGCCAACAAGATCAAGGAACTGACGCCGGCTGGACTCGATTACGTGTTCTTTGCCGGCTCCGGTTCGGAAGCGGTCGAGACGGCGCTGAAAATGGCGCGTGCCTATTGGCGCAACAAGGGCGTGCCTGGCAAGACGCGCCTGATCGGGCGCGAGAAGGGCTATCACGGCGTCAACTTCGGCGGCATTTCCGTGGGTGGCATGCCGGCCAACCGCAAGCTGTTCGGGCAGGGCTTGGAAAGCGATCACCTGCCGCATACCATGCTGGCGGCAAACACCTACACGCGCGGCCTGCCGGAGCGCGGTGGGGAGCTGGCCGACGAACTGCTGCGCCTGATCGCACTGCACGATGCTTCCAACATTGCTGCGGTGATCGTTGAGCCATTCGCCGGATCGGGCGGCGTGCTGCCGCCGCCGCAAGGCTATCTGAAGCGTCTGCGCGAGATTTGCGATGCGCACAAGATCCTGCTGATTTTCGATGAAGTGATTTCCGGCTTCGGCCGTTGCGGTGCTTATACCGGCGCCGACTTCTTCGGCGTCACGCCCGACATCCTGTGCTTCGCCAAGCAGGTGACCAATGGTGCGCAGCCCTTGGGCGGAGTCGTCGCGAACAAGGAAATCTACGACACCTTCATGGCCGCCGGCGGACCCGGTTACATGCTCGAATTTGCGCACGGCTACACCTATTCCGCGCATCCGGCGGCATGTGCGGCAGGCGTGGCCGCACTCGATTTGCTGGTGCGCGACAACGCCGTCGAACGTGTGCGCGAATTGGCGCCGCATTTCGAGCAAGCGGTGCATAGCCTCAAGGGCGGCAAGCATATCAGCGATATCCGCAACGTCGGCCTGGCAGCCGGCTTCACTTTCGAAGCAGTGCCGGGCGAGCCGGCGCGCCGTCCTTATGAAATTGCGATGAAGTGCTGGAAAAAAGGCTTTTACGTGCGCTATGGTGGCGACACCATACAGCTGGCGCCGCCTTTCGTGGCGACGCGCGCGGAGCTCGATAGTCTTGTTAACGCGTTGGGTGAAGCGATTGGTGAGACAGCGTAGATGTCTCGCCTGGTAACGTGAACATATCGAGTAGATTATTTTGATTAGAGACGGTAAATATTTCTCCGTCGTTCCCGCGCAGGCGGGAACCCAGGTAGATGTTAATGAACTCAAAAAGCAACCTGGGTTCCCGCCTGCGCGGGAACGACGGGTATCAAGGAATTCGGATTGATTATGTACGACAAACCCCAAGTGACCGCTATCGGTCATTTCATCAATGGCCAACATGCAACCGGCGGCAGCCGTTCGCAGGATGTATTCAATCCGGCCGTGGGTAATGCGGAGAAACGCGTCGCCCTGGCCGACAAGACGACGGTGGAAGCCGCTATTGCCGCGGCACAGGCGGCGTTTCCCGCCTGGCGCAATACGACGCCGGCCAAGCGCGCCGAAGTGATGTTCAGGCTCAAGCAATTGCTTGAAAAGCATGCCGACCGGATCTGCCGCCTCATCACTGCCGAGCACGGCAAGGTGCTGAACGACGCATTGGGCGAGTTGCAACGCGGGATAGAGAATGTCGCGTTTGCCGCCTATGCGCCGGAACTGCTCAAGGGGGAACTCAGCCGTAACGTCGGCCCGGGTATCGACAGCTGGAGCGAATTCCAGCCGCTCGGCGTAGTGGCCGGCATCACGCCTTTCAATTTCCCGGCCATGGTGCCGCTGTGGATGTGGCCGATCGCCGTCGTGTGCGGCAATACCTTCGTGCTCAAACCGTCCGAGCGTGATCCCTCGGCCGCGATCGCGATTGCTGAACTCGCGCACGAGGCCGGCTTGCCTCCCGGCGTGCTCAACGTCGTCAACGGCGGCAAGGAAGCGGTCGATGTGCTGCTGAGCGATACGCGTGTGCAGGCTGTCAGCTTTGTCGGCTCGACTCCGATTGCCGAATACGTGTACCAGACCGGCAGCGCACACGGCAAGCGCGTTCAGGCGCTGGGCGGCGCCAAGAACCATGCGGTGGTGATGCCGGACGCCGACATCGGCAACGCCGTCAATGCGCTGATGGGTGCAGCCTACGGCTCCTGCGGCGAACGCTGCATGGCGGTGCCGTTGGTGGTGGCGGTCGGCGACGCCACGGCCGACGCGGTGGTCGAAAAGCTGCAGACGGAAATTGCGAAGATGAAGGTCGGTCCGGGCACCGACACTGCCAACGACATGGGACCGCTGGTCACGCGCGAACATTGCGACAAGGTGCGCGGCTACGTCGAACAGGGCGTGCGCGAGGGCGCGACGCTGGTGGTCGACGGCCGCGGCATCAAGGTGGCTGGGCACGAGAAAGGCTATTACCTCGGCGCCTGCCTGTTCGACCACGTCAAGCCCGGCATGCGGATTTACCAGGAAGAGATTTTCGGCCCGGTGCTTGGCGTGGTGCGCACAGAATCGCTGCAGCAGGCGATGGAGATGATAGATGCGCACGAGTATGGCAATGGCACCTGCATCTTCACGCGCGACGGCGAGGCGGCCCGCTATTTCACCGACCATATCCAGGTCGGCATGGTCGGCGTCAACGTGCCGCTGCCGGTACCGGTTTCCTACCACTCGTTCGGCGGCTGGAAGCGTTCGCTGTTCGGCGACCTGGCGGCCTATGGCCCTGACGCCGTGCGTTTCTATACGAAGCGCAAAACCATTACCCAGCGCTGGCCCTCGGCCGGCGTGCGCGAAGGCGCAGTATTCAGTTTTCCTTCGCATCGCTGAAGCCACACGGGCTGGTGAAAGAGGGCAAGGCATAAGGGCCGCCGCACATACCAATGCTGCGGCCTGAACGAAGCGGCGCTACCCGCGCCGTAGAAACGCAACGCATCGGGAGAACAGCCATGATGATCGGTGTGCCTAAGGAAATCAAAAACAATGAATATCGGGTGGGTTTGACGCCGTCTTCCGTGCGCGAGCTGGTGGCGCACGGACACAGCGTGCTGGTGGAGCGTAATGCCGGAGAAGGTATCGGCGCGCCCGACGAACATTACCTGATAGCAGGGGCGGCGATCGCCGACAGCGCCGAGCAGGTCTTTGGCGAAGCCGACATGATCGTCAAGGTCAAGGAGCCGCAAGCGGTGGAGCGCAAATGCCTGCGCGAAGGCCAGATCCTGTTCACTTACCTGCACCTGGCGCCCGACCCCGAGCAGTGCGCCGACCTCGAGGCCAGCGGCGCCGTCTGCATCGCCTACGAGACGGTTACACAGAACGGCGGCGGCTTGCCGCTGCTGGCGCCGATGTCGGAAGTGGCGGGCCGCATGTCCATCCAGGCCGGCGCGCATTGCCTGGAGAAGGCGCATGGCGGCAGCGGCATTCTGTTGGGTGGCGTGGCCGGCGTGGCGCCGGCCAAGATCGTTATCCTCGGCGCCGGCGTGGTCGGCACCAATGCCACGCAGATTGCCGTCGGTACGCGTGCACAAGTCGTGGTGATAGACCGCAGCGTAGAAGCCTTGCGCCGCATCGATGCGCTGGTGGGCTCGCGCGCGACCACGGTGTTTTCGAATCGCGACAATATCGAGGAGCACGTGCGCTCGGCCGACCTGGTGATCGGCGGCGTCCTGATTCCGGGAGCTGCCGCCCCCAAACTCGTGTCGCGTCACCTGGTAGGTGAAATGAAAGCCGGTTCGGTGCTGGTCGACGTGGCGATCGATCAGGGTGGCTGCTTCGAGACCTCGCGCGCCACCACGCATACCGACCCGACCTATGTGATCGACGGTGTGGTGCATTATTGCGTGGCGAACATGCCGGGTGCGGTGCCGCGCACGTCGACCTATGCGCTGAACAATGCAACGCTGCCCTATGCCTTGCAATTGGCCGACCAGGGTTGGCGGCGGGCATTGAAAGAGAATGCGCACCTGATGCATGGCCTGAATGTCTGCAATGGGAAGGTGACCTGCAAGGAAGTTGCCGAGGCGCTGGAGCGGCCGTATCGCGAACCGCAGAGCCTGCTGAACGAATTGCAGGCGCCGCGCGCGGCATAGTGGCGGAACGGCGTGCGGAATGGCGGCTTTGGCGCCGGCACATCGGGTAACATCGAGGCATGTGATCTTTGAAAACCTGAGCCATCATGTCGAATCTGCCAACCGTTATCGATTTTTCACGCCAGACTATTGAACCTGAGTACGACCATCCGCGCCAAGAGCGGCGTCTGCAGGGCAATCCCTTGCGCACCACGTGGAACCATTTCACCAGTGCCTCGGATGAAATCAGCGCCGGAGTGTGGGCCTGTGAGGTCGGCAGCTGGCGTATCGCATTTGCCGACAACAAGGACGAATTCTTTTGCGTGATCGAAGGGCGCTGCCGCGTCATCGATGAAGCCGGGCACGCGGCCGAAGCCGGACCTGGCCAGGCGCTGGTGATACCGGCCGGCTTCAAGGGCGTATTCGAGGTGCTGGAGCCGGTTAAAAAGCATTACGTGATTGTCGAACGCAAAACCTGAAGCAAGGGTCAAAGCGTGTCGGGCGGCGATGCGCTAAACTGACAGGGTGGCTTGCCGTGCTTGTTCTCGATGTCAGGCCAAGCCGGAGAGAACATCATGTCTTTGCACAAAAACTTCTCTTTCCAGGACATGGACCGTTGGCTCGACGATCAGCGCATCACCGAAATCGAATGCCTGATCCCCGACCTGACCGGCGTTGCGCGCGGCAAGATTATGCCGCGCACCAAGTTCACCGAGGAAGGCGGCATGCGTCTGCCGGAAGCGGTGCTCGGCATGACCGTGACCGGCAACTACCCGACCGACGATGAAGCCTACGAGTGCGCCATTTCGGCGATAGACCGCGACATGGTGTTGCGCGCCGACCCGCGCACCATTACGCGCGTGCCCTGGGCGGTCGATGCGACTGCACAAGTGATCCACGATTGTTACTTTTCCGACGGCAGCCTGGTCGATTTTGCGCCGCGCTCTGTATTGCGGCGCGTGCTCGCGCTGTATGAAGAGCGCGGCTGGCAACCCATCGTCGCACCCGAACTCGAGTTTTACCTGACTGCCAAGAACATCGATCCCGACTTGCCCTTAAAGGCGCCGGTCGGACGCAGCGGCCGCTCCGAAACCAGCCGCCAGGTGTACAGCATCGACGCCGTCAATGAATTCGATCCCCTGTTCGAAGACATTTACGATTACTGCGACTTGATGCAGCTCGACGTCGATACCCTGATCCATGAGATCGGCGCCGGCCAGATGGAAATCAATTTCCTGCATGGCGAGCCCCTGTCTTTGGCCGACATGGTGTTCTACTTCAAGCGCACCTTGCGCGAGGCGGCTTTGAAGCACGATATGTATGCCACCTTCATGGCCAAACCCATGAGCGGGGAACCGGGGTCGGCCATGCACATTCATCAAAGCGTGATCGACACCAAGAGCGGCAGGAACATATTCACGCTGGATGACGGCCGTCCTTCGCAGGCTTTCGCGCACTATATCGGCGGCTTGCAGCGCTATATGCCGGCGGCAATGGCGATTGCGGCGCCCTACGTCAATTCCTATCGGCGCATCGTGCGCCACACCGCAGCGCCGATCAATATCCAGTGGGGACAGGACAACCGCACGGTAGGTTTCCGCGTACCGGAAGCGGAGCCGGAAGACCGGCGTGTCGAAAACCGCGTGATCGGCGCCGATGCCAATCCCTACCTGGCAGTGGCGGTGACGCTGGCATGCGGCTATCTTGGCATGACGGAGCAACTGGAGCCGACGCCGATGACGGTCGACAGCGCCTACGATCTCGACTACCAGCTGCCGCAGGGTCTGTCGGAGGCGTTGGAGGTCTTGCGCAAGGAAACCCGGCTGAAGCAGTTGCTGGGTGAACGTTTCATCGACGTCTACGCCGCCATCAAGGACCTTGAATATGCGGAGTTCATGCAAGTGATCAGTCCCTGGGAGCGGGAGCACCTTCTATTGCATGTGTGACGGCCATGGTTACCGACCCATCCACAGCTTCGCCGGCCCAGGAATTGTATACGCGGGCATTGCAGAAGCTCGACGCTGCGCATTATCTGCACCCCTTCACCGACAGCAAGTCCCTGGCCGCCAAGGGCACGCGCGTCATGGTCAGAGGCGAAGGCATCTACTTGTGGGATACAGAAGGCAAGCGCCTGCTGGACGGCATGGCCGGCCTGTGGTGCGTCAACGTCGGCTATGGACGCAAGCGCATTGCCGATGCAGCCTACGCGCAGATGCAGGAGCTGCCGTTCTACAACAGCTTTTTCCAGGCGACCAATGCGCCCGCCATACAATTGGCGGCCAAGCTCGCTACACTTGCTCCGCCGCAATTTCAGCATGTGTTTTTCACGAACTCCGGTTCGGAAGGCAACGACACCGTGGTGCGCATGGTGCGCCGTTATTGGGATTTGCTGGGGCAGCCGGACCGGCAAATCCTGATCAGCCGCCGCAATGCCTACCATGGCAGCACCATGGCCGGCGCGTCCTTGTCCGGCATGCCTGCCATGCACGCCCAGGGCGGTTTGCCCATTCCGGGCATCGTCCACATTGGCCAGCCCAATTACCTGGAAAGCGGGCAGGGCAGGTCGCCGCAGGAGTTCGGTATGGAGGCAGCCTCCTGGCTGGAGCAGAAAATTCTTGAGTTGGGCGTCGATAAGGTGGCAGCCTTCATCGGCGAACCGGTGCAGGGCGCCGGTGGCGTGGTGATTCCGCCGGCTTCCTATTGGCCGGAGATACAGCGCATCTGCCGCAAGTACGACGTCCTGCTGGTTGCCGATGAAGTGATTTGCGGCTTCGGCCGCCTCGGTTACTGGTTCGGCTCCGAATACTTCGGGATAACTCCAGATCTGATGACCTTTGCCAAGGGCGTGACCTCGGGCTATGTGCCGCTGGGCGGCGTGCTGGTGTCGCAGCGCGTGTCCGATGTGCTGATCGGACAAGGCGGCGAATTTGCGCATGGGTTCACTTATTCCGGCCATCCCGTGGCGTGTGCCGCGGCTTTGGAAAATATCAACATCCTGGAAGAAGAGGGCCTGATCGACCAGGTACGCACCGATACCGGCCCTTATCTGCAGCAGCGATTTGCTTCTTTGGCTGATCACCCCCTGGCGGGCAACGTCGAGACTTGCGGCTTCGTCGCCGGTTTGAACCTGATGCAGGAAAAGGCTGCCGATGCCCATGCTTGCCGACCATTCGATCCCGCGCTGCAGGTCGGCATGATTTGCCGCAGCCACATGTTCGGCAATGGCATGATTATGCGCGCCGTCGGCGACCGCATGATCGTTGCGCCGCCTTTGGTGATGACACACGCGCAGATCGACGAGATGGTCGCGCTGATCCGCTTTTGTCTCGACGAGACGCAAGCGGACTTGAGCAAGCGTGGGCTACTGTAGAAAGCGATCCGATGAACAAGGAAACCTGGCATCAGCGCGCGCAGGAATTCAAGGTGGACGGACGCGCCTTGATCGGCGGTAAACGCTGCCATGCCCTGACCGGCGCGGTATTCGACAGCATTTCACCCATTGACGGCCGCAAGCTGGGCGAGGTGGCACGTTGCGATGCGCAAGACGTCGATGCCGCCGTCGCCACCGCGCGTGCCGCTTTCGACGATAGGCGTTGGGCCAGCCTGCCGCCGGCGAAACGCAAGAGCGTCTTGCTGGAATTTGCCGACCTCGTGCGCAACCATGCCGAGGAGTTGGCACTGCTGGAAACGCTGGACATGGGCAAGCCCATCAAGTACAGCCTTGCAGTCGACGTGCCGGCTACAGCGCGTTGCCTGCAATGGTATGGCGAAGCGATCGACAAGATCTATGGTGAGGTCGCGCCGACCGGAGACGATGCGCTGGCCCTGATCTCGCACGAACCGGTTGGCGTGGTGGGCGCCATCGTTCCCTGGAATTACCCGATGATCATGGCGTCGTGGAAGATCGCGCCGGCGCTGGCGCTTGGCAACAGCGTGATTCTGAAACCGTCGGAAAAGGCGTCGTTGACAGCCTTGCGTCTGGCCGAACTGGCGCTTGAGGCCGGTGTGCCGGAGAGCGTGTTCAATGTCGTTCCAGGCGACGGCAGTGTGGCGGGTGCCGCGCTGGCCTTGCACCACGACGTCGATTGCCTGGCGTTTACCGGTTCCACCCGTACCGGCAAGCTGATCGTGCAATATGGCGGGCAATCCAATCTCAAGCGCGTCTGGACCGAGCTCGGCGGCAAGTCGCCCAACATCGTCTGCGCCGATTGCCCGGATATCGATGCAGCCGTGCGCGCAGCCACCACCTCGGTGTATTTCAACCAGGGCGAGAGTTGCAACGCGCCGTCGCGCCTGTTCGTGGAGACATCGATCAAGGACGCATTCATCGAGAAGGCGCTGGCCATGATGCCGGCCTGGCAGCCCGGTGATCCGCTCGATCCCGACACTATCATGGGCGCGATTGTCGACCGGGTGCAATGCGAGAGCGTGATGGCCTATATCGAATCAGGCAAGCGTGAAGGAGCGCGCCTGCTTGGCGGTGGCCGGCGCGCGCGCGAAGACAGCGGAGGTTATTATGTCGAACCTACGCTATTCGGCGATGTTGCTCCCGACATGAAAATCGCGCGCGAGGAAATCTTCGGGCCGGTGTTGTCGGTATCCAGTTTTACCGTCATCGAACGGGCGATACAGGAAGCCAACGACAGCCCATACGGCCTACAAGCCGCCGTGTGGACTGCGGACTTGCGCAAGGCGCACCGCGTCGCGCGTGCCCTGCGTGCCGGCACCGTGCATGTCAATCAATACGACGGCGACGACATTACCGTGCCGTTTGGCGGGTACAAACAGTCCGGCAACGGCCGCGACAAATCCTTGCATGCTTTCGACAAGTATGCGGAACTGAAGACCACCTGGATCAATATCACATGAGCCGCCCCGTCGTCCTCGTTCCCGCCTGCACCAAGCAGGGAGGTTCACACGCCTACCACACGGTGCAGATGAAATACGTCGACGCCGTGGTAGAGGGCGCCGGATGCGCGCCCTTGATCCTGCCGGCCTTGGGGGAGCGGACCGATTGGGAAACAGTGTTGCATGCCGCCGCCGGCGTCATGCTGACCGGCTCGTCTTCCAACGTGCATCCCGGGCACTTTGGCCAGGCAGTACATAACCCGGCGCTGCCTTTGGATGCGGCGCGCGACGCCACCACCTTTCCCTTGATACGCGCTGCCATCAAGCGCGGCATTCCATTATTGGCGATCTGTCGCGGCACCCAGGAAGTCAATGTCGCACTGGGCGGCAGCCTGCATCAGGCGGTGCAGGAAGTTGCAGGCCATATGGACCACCGCGAAGCCGCCGATGCGCCGCTCGACGTGCAGTACGGTCCCGCGCATCGCGTCAATATCGTTGCGGGCGGCCGGCTGGCGCATATCCTCGACGGCGCGGCCGAGATCACGGTCAATTCCCTGCATGGACAGGGTGTGGACCGGCTGGCGGCGGGTTTGCAGGTGGAAGCGCGGGCCGATGATGGCTTGATCGAAGCCTATAGCATGCCGCAAGCGCCCGGTTTCATGTTGGCGGTGCAGTGGCATCCGGAATGGCGGGTCACCGAAAATCCCGATGCTATGAAACTGTTCAAAGCCTTTGGCGCCGCCTGCCGCGAGTATCGGATGAATAAGCGCTGATGGGCAATCGCCGGGTTTAAGCGGCAGCGGCTGCGCGGGCTGATTGATTGCTGCCGGCCGAATGGAACACGCGTATCGCGCACACCCAGGCAACCGCGACCACGCCGATGATGGCGACGCTGAACGTGCGCGGGCCGCCGTCGACGAATAGTTCGCCGGCCAGCGCCGTACCCGCCCCGGCGCCCACCATGGCGAGGATCAGCGTACGCATGACCAGCGCACCGTCAGGGTCGTTTTCGGTCAACAACCCGGTCATGAAGGGCGTCACCATGTAAAAGCCGACGTTGACCAGGATTTGCCCGGTCAGGAAAGCCGGTTCGCCGGCCAGGTTGAAGAAGGTGTACAGTGCTGCGCCCATGATGAGATAGCCGAGCGCGACGTAGCGCAGCCGGTGCGCCGGGTTGCGCGTCAGCGCCGGCACGATAGCGCCGGCAAAACCGATGATGGACGACAGCGCCAGATACAGCCCGACCGTGGCGGGCGCGATGTGCGAAGATTCGCCCATATAGCCGCTCACCGCCCATTGCCCGGCTTGCACGGCATACACCAGCACGACCACCAGCAAGATCAGCGCGATCTGCGATTTTGGCAAGGACAGCGGTGTCGCAGCCGGTTTGTCCGACGCCGCTTTCGGGCGGATCATGAAAACCAGGGGACTGAGCACGGCGGCAAAGGCGGCGATCCACAGGAACAGATTGCCGCGTCCTTCGACCGGCGGCAGCGTCGACAACGCGTACAGCAGGCAGCCCATGCATACGCCGCCGACCAGGTTGATCTGGCCCCAGATGCGCTCGGCTTCCGGTTCGGCGGCGACGTCGGCCGTGATCAGGCTGAACAGCGCGCCTTCTCCGAGTCCGGCCAGCAGGCGCGCCACGGTGAGCGCAGCGATGCCGTCGGCCCAATGCGTCGCCAATTCGCCGCATACCAGCGCCAGCACGCCGCCCAGCGCCACGGCAAAATGCGCGCGCTGAACCAGACGCGGCAGCAACAGGCAATACAGCGCAATGCCGCCGATTTCGGCACTGGCCACCGCCGTGGCTGTCGACTCACTGATGCCGGGCACGCGGCTCAAGGCCAATACGATGAGCGGCATGAACATGGTGCCATTGAGCGCGGTAGCGAAGGCGGCGCTGAGGCCGACAATGCGCTTGAAGTTGGACGACATCGGCAATTCCTTTTGGTTGCAATTAGGAAAGTAGATCGACAAAAATGACGTCGATCGAATTTCTTGTTCCGTCAACTATAGGGGAGTCGAACCTGGGACGGAGGGGCATTTCCGGCCACGCACCGTATGTTGCAAGGTCAGTTTGCATCATGGTTTGCAGGTGAGTTTACGCTTGACGCTACAGGGGTCCTATGCGAACCTGTTGCGTAAAAGCTATTCCTTTCTCCGCAATGCCAGAATCCGAAGACTACGCGCGTTACACCACCGCCAACATTCCCGCCTATTTGTTGCGTTGCCTGGCCGCGACCATGAGCGACTTCGGCATCGACCCCGCGCGTCTGTGCCTGGGCCTGGGTTTTACGGTTGAGGACCTGACCAATCCGGCTTGCCGCGTGTCGTTTCGCCAAGGCAGCCTGATGATACGGCGCGCCTTGCAAATGGCGCCGAACAAGGCGCTTGGCCTGTTGATCGGCGAGCGCGAAACGATTGCATCGATCGGCCTGGTCGGCTACGCCATGATGACCAGTCCCACGCTCGGTGAAGCGACGGCGCTTGGGATGAGCCAGCAGAAGTTTGCCGGCAGTATGCTGGAATTCGACTTCGTGGAAAAAGGCAAGTCCGCCATGGTCACGGCCAGCAATCGTTTCCACGAACCTGACATCCAGATGTTCCTGATGGAAGAGGCATTTTCCAGCTTCCTGCAAATTGCGCGCGGCCTGGTGGGCAATAGCTTTGCACCCCTGCGCGTCGACCTCAGTTATCCCGCGCCGGACTACGCGGCCGAATATGACCGCGTGTTCAACTGTCCGGTCCATTTCGGCCAGAAGCTCAACGCCTTCGTCAGCGACATCGAATGGGTCGCACGGCCGCTCTTGACCTACGATCCGCTCAGTCATCGGCAGGCGCTGGAATTCATGGAAATCGGTTTCTCGCGCGAACGCGAGAAAGAAGACCTGTTCGAATCGGTCGAACGCGTGGTGAGGCAAAACCTCAAGAACCTGCCGTCGTTTTCCGAAATAGCCAAGAAACTCTGCCTGAGCGAACGCACGCTGAGGCGCCGCCTGGCAGACAACGGCGTGTCGTACCAGACCCTGCTCGACATGGTGCGCAAGAATCGGGCGCTGGAAATGCTGGCCAATCCCAAGCTGTCGATCGAACAAGTGGCATTTGAAGTGGGATTTTGCGATGCGCATAATTTCCGTCGGGCGTTCAAGCGGTGGACGGGGAGTACACCGAGCGATATGCGCTAACGACGCAGGAGAGAGAAACAGGAAAATGAAATTCACCAAATTGTGGATATTTTTCAGTTGCCTACTTCCCGTATTTTCCATGGCGGAAGAGACGCAGTTGTTGAAGTACGGCGACTACTGGATTTACAGCCGGAAAACATTCAGAGCAGGTAAGGAACCCGAAGTGCTATACGGTCAATTCCGCTCGTTCGGGGTGAATGCGGGAAAAGTATTCATTGCAATGTCGGCTACCCCAGAGCGATCCAAAATTTTTGACGAGAAATTCAATCCGCCGTTTACGCCAACGGGGCAGTTTGAAGATAAATGCGTTTTCGACGTCACTCTGCTCGGTTCGCTGTCGACTGAAAACATGTGTGCATCACCATTGCACACGGGTATGCAATGGACTCGCAAGGGCTTTGGCCGCGATACCTTGAAGAATTGCAGCTATACGGTGCTGGGCGCAGAAGATATCAAGGTGGGAGCTGGAGTATTTCGGGCGGTCAAAATCAATGAGCACTGTGAAGATCCGATTATGGAGGCGGGCACGGAGCGTGCTAGTAAGAGGGTTGTCAATGGGGTATATTGGTACGCGCCCGCAGCGAAAGCCATGGTCAAGATCGAGCACGAATATTTTGGTTTGAGTGACAAACCGGATGTAGCGGACACCATGGAACTGGAGGCTTTCGGGAATGGTTCCGTTTCTGCGCACGGTCATCCATAAAGGCACGGGCAATGAGGTGCAATGCATAGGAGGCGATGTCGTGCTGTCGTCGTCATAAAAATAAGAGGGAGATCCTTCGTGGGGGCTAATTATTTTGCAAGACGGGTCAAGAATAGTGTCTTGCTGTTCTGTTTGTTTTCCGCCGCATCCTGTGTCTATGCCAGAGACGCCGACTTGCAAAAGTGCAGTGACGCCGATACGCCCGCTGAAGAACGGACTTGTCTGGAAACCTTGTCGCATCGCACCAATGCCAAGCTCGCGAAGCTGGAGAAAGAGGCGCTGGAGCGGGTGGATGCCTGGGAGCAAGAAGATTCATATCGTGCTGCGACGCGGAAATCCTTGGTCGACTCTTCGCAATTATTCAAGCAATACCGGCGTAGCCAATGCGGTCTGTTCCAGTCCCTTGCGGCCGGCGGCAACGGCGCGAGCGATATGAAGCTGGCTTGCTCCATAGAGGTGACGAAAGACCGCGTCCGGCAAATGAAGGATATTGCCGATGCGCTGAAGCCACGATGATCCTACCTTAAACCAGCTCACTAGCCAGGGCACTCCCGATTCGGCGGCAAATAAATGGTTGCTGCCGATTAATATATCCGGCAATTCTTTCGGCCACAAAACTGGCCACATCGAACCCCCTCAACGGCCACTTTGGCAATCCCCTGCAAGGGCCGACCTCTCTATAGTGTTCCATGAAGCATGCCCTTGGCATGTGTAGGCATTTATTTAAGCAAGTCTTATTTTGGGTAAAACGACTTTCACATCCGCCGACGAGCAATACGTTCTGGCTGTCGATCTGGGCACCTCCGGCTGCAAGACCGCACTCGTGTCGCGCAGCGGCCAGGTCCTGGGCTGGGCCTTTTACGCCGTGGAGACGCATTTGGTGGGCGGTGTCGGCGCTGAACAGGTGCCGGCAGACTGGTGGTGGGCGCTGATCGAGTCGGCGCAGCAGGTGCTGGCCAAGGCCGGTGTGGCGCACGAGCGCGTGGTTGCCGTGTGCTGTTCGACGCAGGGCGAGGGCACTGTTCCGGTCGACCGCAACGGCGAACCGCTGATGAACGCGATCACCTGGATGGACATGCGCGGCGCCGACAATTTGCGGCAGCGCGTGCGCGGCCTGGTAAACGTGGCCGGCTACGATGCGTTCAAGCTGATGCGCTGGCTCAGGCTGTGCGGCGGCGCGCCTGCCTTGTCCGGCAAGGACCCGGCTGCGCACATGCTGTTCGTGCGCGACATGTATCCCGACATCTACAATCGCACGCACAAGTTCCTCAATGTTCTCGATTACCTGAACTTCAAGCTGACCGGACGCTTTGTCGCCACCCATGACTCTATCCTGACTTCGTGGGTGACGGATAACCGCGACGTTGACCGCATCCGCTATCACGACGGCCTGGTGCGCGCTAGCGGCATCGATGCCGACAAGTTTCCCGAGATCGTTCCTTGCACCGAAGTGATCGGCAAGTTGCACCCGCAGGTGGCGTCGGTACTGGGGCTGAGCGTCGATACTGCCGTGGTAGCCGGCGCCATCGACAACACGGCTGCGGCAATCGGCGCCGGTACGCTGGCCGACGGCGACGCACATCTCTACATCGGCACCTCGTCCTGGATCGGTGCGCACGTGCCGCGCAAGAAGACCGATGTGTCTGCCATGATCGCGGCGGTGCCTTGCGCCGTGCCGTCCAAGTACCTGATGGTGGCGATGCAGACCTCTGCCGGCAACAATCTTTCCTTCCTGAAGGAAAGGGTGCTGTACAACCATGACGAGCTGCTGCACAACGAAAATCTGCCCGACGTCTACAAGATCTTCGATCGCATCGCCGCGCGTGTGCCGGCAGGAAGCAAGGGCTTGCTGTATACGCCCTGGCTGCACGGCGAGCGCTGTCCGGTGGAAGACCGCGCCTTGCGCGGCGGCTTGTTCAATCTTTCGCTCGACCATACGCGCGAGCACATCATCCGCGCCTTCCTCGAAGGCGTGGCGCTCAATACGCGCTGGATGGTGAAGCCGGTTGAGCGCTTCCTCGGGCAATCGGTCGATCAACTGACGCTGCTTGGCGGCGGCGCGACTTCCGATGTGTGGTGTCAGGTGTTCGCCGACGTGCTGGGCGTGACCATACGTCAACTGGCCGAGCCTATGCAGGCCAATGCGCTGGGTGCCGCCTATATCGCGTTCGTCGGCCTCGGTTTGATCGATTTCAAGACCGCTGTCGCGCAGACGCGCTACCGCGGCGATTACCAACCGAATCCGGCCAATCACGCGATCTACGACGAATCCTTCGGAACGTTCACCGAATTGCACCGGCGTCTGGCGCCCCTGTACCAACGTTTGAATCAAGCCAACAGTATCGCGAGTCCTGCATGAGTAATTTTTCTGCGCACAAGCAACAGGTGATCGATGCCTGCCTGCAATTGGCCGAGTCCGGCTTCCTGGCCGGCACGGGAGGCAACGTCGCCCTGCGTGTGGATAGCGAACTGTTTGCGGTGACGCCTTCCGGCGCCGATTACTACGCCATGCGCGCCGATGACATCTGCATCCTGCGTCTCGATACCCTGGAAAAAGTCGAGGGCGAGCTCAAGCCATCGGTCGAAAGCGGCATGCACGCGGCCATGTTGCGCTTCAAGAAAACCATGTGGGCCAGCGTTCACACGCATCAGCCCTTGGCCAGCGCCGTGGCGCTGCTTAATGTCGATATTCCGTTGACCGGCGAAGAGGACCGCTGTGCGCTCGGCGACAAGGTCGCGATCGTGCCTTATGCGCCGTCCGGAACCGGCATGCTGGTCAAGGCATTCGCCCGCCGCCTGCAAGACGACTTGCAGGCTTACCTGTTGAAGAACCACGGCGTAATCTGCTGCGCGCCGACCATGAGCGACGCCATCGCCAACGTCAGCCGTATCGAACGTGCCGCCGCGGCCTTCTTGCGGCAGCGCATCGCAGCGTCGGTCGGACTGCCTGCCACCGTCCGCAATTTGGCCATGCGTGCCGTCGAGCCGCTCCCTATCTAAGGATTATTGAGGAAACAAAAAATGAGTTTTGCAGATCCATCTTCGAACAACACAGGCAACAGCGCGGACCAATACGCGATCAGCCAATGGCACGATACTGCCGACATCTATGCGCGCCTGCAAGCGCTGCTGAAGCAGCCTCTGCGGCCGATCAAGCGCGAGAACATGGACGGAGTGCTGAATTATTTTGAGCAGAAATGCCAAAAGTCGAAGCAGCTGGCCGAGCGCACTGCGCAAGTAATCCCCGGCGGCGTGCAGCATAACCTGGCATTCAATTACCCCTTCCCGGTCGCTGCCGTGAGCGCGGAAGGCGCTTACTTGCACGACGTCGACGGCAACCGCTACATCGATTTCCTGCAAGCCGGCGGTCCGACCCTGCTCGGTTCGAATTACGCGCCGGTGCGGCAAAAGGTGCATGAGCTGCTTGATGAATGCGGGCCGGTGACCGGCCTGTTCCACGAGTACGAAACCAAGCTGGCCGAATTGATCCGCCAATACATGCCGAATATCGAGATGTTCCGCATGCTCGGTTCCGGTACCGAGGGGGTGATGGGAACGATCCGCCTGGCACGTGCCTACACCGGCAAGAAATGGATCATCAAGATCGGCGGCGCCTACCATGGCTGGAGCGACCAGATGGTGTACGGCATGCGCGTGCCCGGAACCGGCCGGCGCGAGGCGATCGGCATTCCTACAGGTTCGACCGCCTATACGCAGGAATGCTTCCCCAATGACTTGGAGGCGTTGCGCCGCAAGCTGTGGCTGAACCGTCTGCGCGGCGGCACCGCTGCGGTGCTGCTGGAGCCGCTCGGCCCGGAATCCGGCACGCGCCCTATCTACCGCGACTACAACCAGAAAGTGCGCGAGCTGTGCGATGAATTCGGTGCGCTGCTGGTATTCGATGAAGTGGTAACCGGTTTCCGCCTCGGCATGGGTGGCGCGCAAGGCTATTTCGGCGTCAAGCCGGACTTGACCGTGTTCGGCAAATGCCTGACGGGCGGCTACCTGATGGCCGGCGGGATCGGCGGCCGCAAGGACGTGATGATGCTGCTGGCCGGCGGCATCGGCTCCACCAGCAAACGCGCGTTCGTCGGCGGCACGCTGTCGGCCAACCCTTTGTCTTGCGTCGCCGGCTATCACGCGATTTCGGAAATGGCGCGCACCAACGCTGCCGTGGTGGCAGGCCGTGCGGGTGACCGCTTGCGCAAAGGCCTGAACGAGATCGTCAATCGCCTCGGTCTGCCCTATGTAGTCTACAACCAGGGTTCCATTGTGCACCTCCAAACCTCGGCCGTGCTGCTGCTCTCCATGCGCAATCCGGTCAAGCTGATGCGTGAAGCCAACGTGCGCAAGCACATGATGGAAGAAATGGGGGCCGCTTACATGGCGCATGGCATCGTCACGTTGGCAGGCAGCCGCATCTATACCAGCATGGCAGATACCGACGAAGTGATCGACGACGCCTTGAACCGCTTCGAAGCTGTGCTTAAGCTGGTGTGATGGAAAAAGTAATGAACGACGTCAATACCGAGAAGCTCAGGGAAGCTGCCGGCCGCTTGACGGCCAAGGGCTTGTTGCAAGCCGGCGATACCTTGTCGATGCGCTTGGCCGGTGTTGGCAAAATCCTGATTCTGTCGATCGACACCGCCGGTCCGCAAATCAAATCGGTGGAGTTGCAACCGGCTGCTCCGGCGGCCGGTAGCGCGCTGGCGGTGCATTTGACTGTGTATCGCGAGCGGGCCGACGTTGGCACAGTCTTGCTCAATCGCCAGCCATGGGCTGCGGCTTTGCATGAATTAGGCAGCGTCATGCCCGGCGTGTTCGATGAACAAATCCGTCATCTCGGCCGCAGCGTGGAGCGGCTTGACGATGCGCTCGCGACCACCGGCAGCCGCGCGCATCTGGGCAGCGGCGCCAATGCTTTTGTCTTGCCGGGACAGGTGCTGTGCCTGGGCACGATGCTGGATCGCGCCGTGTTCAATGCCGAGCTGTTGGAGAAATGTGCAAAGGCTTATGTGTTGGCGGCATCCACCGGCATGAAGGTGGGCAAGATACCTTGGCTGGTGCGCTGGATTGCCAATGGACGCTTGATGAAAGACGAGCGCAACGCGGCCGCACAGTTTGCCAGTGGCAAGATGCCGGTGTTTTCTTCGGCGTACTAAACCGCAGGGAACCAGAGCAGAATGATTTAAGCGTAAGACTGGATTGATAGAAATCAGTAAAAAGAAGGAGGACGACACATGATCAAAAATTGTTTGCAGCCACTGCGCCATTGGCGGGCAATGATAGCAACTTCACTGACGGCTTCGCTCTTGGCGGTCACGGCATACGCCCACGCAGCCAAGGCCGCCGATGCAAGCGTGGCTGCCACACCGCCCATGGGCTGGAATAGCTGGAACCATTTCGCTGAAAAGATCGACGACGCTACCGTGCGCGCCCAGGCCGACGCGATGGTAGCGAGCGGCATGCGCGACGCCGGCTACGTCTACATTAATATCGACGATACCTGGGAAGGCGAGCGCGACGCGCAAGGCAACATCCGTTCGAATGCCAAGTTCCCCGACATGAAAGCGTTGGCCGACTACGTGCACAGCAAGGGCTTGAAACTCGGCATTTATTCTTCGCCCGGCCCCAAGACTTGCGCCGGCTTCGAGGGTAGCTACGGTCACGAGGAACAGGATGCGCGCACGTATGCCGCCTGGGGTATCGATTACCTGAAATATGACCTGTGCAGCTATGGCGAGACACTGGAGAAGGTCGACCCGTTCGAAGCGCGCCGCTTGTTGCGCGCCGCCTACGAGAAGATGCATCAGGCATTGAAAAAGGCCGGCCGTCCTATCGTCTACAGCCTGTGCGAATACGGCTACGACTCGGTCTGGCATTGGGGTGCCGAAGTTGGCGCCAACGCCTGGCGCACCACGGGCGACATTACCGACACTTACGACCGCATGTCGGAAATCGGCTTCCAGCAAGCCGGCTTGTCGAAGTTCGCCGGCCCCGGACACTGGAATGACCCCGACATGCTTGAAATCGGCAATGGCGGTATGAAGCCGGAAGAGTACCGTACCCACATCAGCTTATGGGCACTGCTGGCTGCACCGCTGTTGGCCGGCAATGACTTGACCAAGATGACGCCGGAGACGATCGCTTTGCTGACCAACCGCGACATCATCGCCATCGATCAAGACAAGCTCGGCAAGCAGGGCGACCGCGTGTACAGCGAAGGCGAACTGGAAACCTGGATGAAGCCTATGGCAGACGGTTCGAAGATCGTCGCCTTGTTCAATCGTCACGACGTTCAAAACGGGATCATTGTCGATTTCCGCAAGCTCGGTTTCAAACACCCTGTGAAAGCGCACGACATCTGGGCCAACAAGGATCTTGGCACCATGCCTGAGAAGGTGGAACTGTTGTTGCCAGGCCACGACGTGATCTTGTTGCGCGTTACAGAGAAGTGAAAAAACAATAGGATGGACCACAATGCCGCTTATCGCGATCACCCACACAATAGAGGCTGACGGATAAGCGGCCAGTAATTTTATATATCGCCACAATAAAGAAGAGGAGCAGACATGGTAATTCGGAAAAGCACGATCGCGCTGAGCATTACGCAGGCGTTGCTGGGAGGGGCGTTTGCCACCAGTGCGCTGGCGCAGACGCAACCCGCGAGTGAAGATAGTTCGCTGGGCGTGGTCACGGTCACGGCGCAGAGCCGCAGCCAGCAGTCGCAGTCGGTGCCGATTGCCATGCAAATCGTTAACGCCGATCAGATCAACAAACTGGCGGCGACCAATCTTTCCGACATGAACGGCTATATTCCCGGCCTTGAAGTCGATGGTACGCAGCCGACCCAGCCGAATTACAGTATCCGCGGCATCGGCACCGGCGACTTCGGTATCGGCACCGATTCTCCGGTCGGTGTGTATGTGGATGGCATCTACACCGGCAAGACCGGTGGCGCCTTGATGAATTTTAACGATGCGCAGCGCATCGAAGTGTTGAAGGGGCCGCAGGGTACGCTGTTCGGCCGCAATAGCGCCGCCGGCGCCGTTTCCGTCGTCACCAAGGAACCGGGCAACGACTTCGAAGCGGACAGCACCGCCCGCCTGGGTCAACACGGCGAGCGCTATATCGACGTACTGTTGAATGAACCGCTCAGCGACACCAGCGCCTTGCGCTTCAACTTTGTCGATCACAAGAGCGATGGCTGGCTCAATAACGCACTCAATGGCCGCAGCCTCAACGGTAGCGGCGAGTGGGGCGCGCGCGCCACCTGGCGCTGGGATCTGGGCGAACAGAGCAAGGTATTGCTGTCATGGGAACATGAAAGCCTGCTGGAACCGGCGCGTCCCGACATCAGCCTGTTGCCGTATTCGCTACAATCGGCGCCGCCGTTTCCAGTCAACCCAGCGACCTACGTCAATCCGCTGACTGCGCCGGTATACAGCGATGCCAATCCCGACCTCGAAGCGCGCGTGTTCGACGGCGTGACCTTGCGCTACGAGCGTCCGTTGGGTTGGGCCACGTTCAACTCGACTACCGGCTACCGTCATTTCAATGCCGTCAACTACGAAAGCAACAGCGGCACCGGTGTCGCGGCCACCTACCTCGATACCAACAACATCGAGAACAACACGACCTGGCAGCAGGAATTCAAGCTGTCCGGCAAGAACGAAACGGTCGATTGGCTGACCGGTGTCAGCCTGTTTGCCGATACCGGCCACCAGACCAGCCAGGTCGGCGCCACCACCGATTCCATCAACACCACCTACATCAATGGCAGCGGTGGACAGCTGCCGCTGTATAGCATCATCAGCCAACAGCTGGCCGGCGCCGGCTTCCCCTTGCAGTTGTTCGGCAACAGCTGGCTGGAAAGCATGATCAACAAGGCTTCCGGCAAGTCTTACGCGATTTACGGCGACGCCATCTGGCACGTCACCGATCGCATGAATCTGACCACCGGTGTGCGTTTCAGCTACGACGAGAAGGAAATGAGCTGGTTCAATCCGCCGCGCTACGCTCCTGGATTGGATGCCCAATTGAACATGCTGCCGGCTGCGGCCGGTATCGTGCCGATGCTGATCGGCGGTCTGAATCAAGCTATCCCGGGTGGCTATACGGGCAGTGGCTTTACCCAGAACTTGGTGTATACCAATCCGTCGACCACCAATGCTCCTTGGGGTACCAGCGATAGCTGGACCAACGTCAGCCCACGCCTGGTACTCGACTACAAGCTGACCAACGACGTAATGCTCTACGGTTCGGCCAGCAAGGGCTACCAGGCCGGCGGCTTCAATACGCAATCGGTGGCCGGTGCCTATACGCCGGAAACCATGCTCAACTTCGAAGCCGGTATCAAGACTTACTTCCGTCCGCAGCACCTGACCATCAATGCTTCGCTGTTTGACTACAAGTTCTCGAACCTGCAATCGCTGAACCTGGTTCCTGCGACCAATGGCGGCATTCCCCTGTACCAGGTCACCGCTAGCGACCAGACTGGTAAGGGCTTGGATCTGGAAGCGCGCTGGCAGCCGACCCATGATCTGCGCATGTTCTTCACCTCGGAGTTCATCAACCAAAAATACGGCAACTACAGCACCACCGCGACTGACTACGCGACCAATAATACGATCACGGTCGATCTCAGCGGTCAGCCGGTCGGCACGCCCTTGTGGTCAGCTGCCGGCGGCATTGACTACACCCAGCACGGTGTGTTCGGTGGCAGCGTCAATTACAGCCTGCAGCATGCGTACACAGGCGCCAGCCGTTGCAATGCCGCTTCGTCCTTCCAAGGCTCTTGCGGCAGTTTTGGACCTATCGCCGTGGGTACGTCCACGCAACGTACCGATGGCCGCATCGGCTGGGATTCCGGCGATCACAACTGGGGCCTGGCCTTGTACGCGCGTAATCTGTTCAACGAGCGTTACGTCAGCGGCATCGACAATACCGGTACCGGTACCTTGGGTACGCCGGCTGCCAATATCACGGCGCCGCGCATCGTTGGTGTAGAGGTACACGCCAGCATGTAAGGCGATCCAGACGAACGGATCGGCGTTGCCGGTCCGAACCGAACCGGAACATGCAGGGCCTTCCACGGAAGGCCCTTTTTTATTGGCGCGATGGCTCAGCCTAGGTAAAACTACCTAGATGCTCAGGTAAAACTCAGGATTGTTGCCGGTTCTGCCATGGCTTTAGAATGACCAAGCTGGCTGGAGCCCTTCAAATACGCCGCCATATATGAATTTGCTATGAAAATATCGTTGAACAAGACCATCGCCGCCCTGTTGGCGGCGAGCACGCTGAGCATGGCTGCACAGACGGCGTCGGCGGCCGAACTGAATATGTGGGTCATGGCTGACACCACCCAGCAGCAACAGGATATGAAGGATTTGCTGGCACCTTATCTGGCCAAGAATCCCAGCCTGCGTGTCAACGTCACGGTGCTGAATTGGGAGTCGGCCTGGAATAAGATTACGGCGGCAGCGGCTTCGGGCCAGGGACCGGACATCCTCGAACTCGGTACGACCTGGGTGTCGGCCATCGCCTCGATGGGCGCGCTCGAACCATTGTCCGACCAGCAGCAAAACGAAGTCGGCGGCGCCAAGGCCTTTTTCCCAGTGCTGTGGGGCACGACCCATCGGTATAACGACAGCAAGATCTATGCGCTACCCTGGTACCTCGACGCGCGTGGCGCCTTTTATCGTACCGACGTCTTCAAGAAGGCCGGCATCAATCCCAAGGACGCCTTCACCAACTGGACCAGCTTCAAGCAGGCCATGCAAAAGATCAACGGCATGACGGTGGACGGTAAGAAGATCGCCGCGCTCGGTTATCCGGGCAAGAATGACTGGAACGTGGTGCACAATCTGGCGCCGTGGATCTGGAATGCCGGCGGTGATTTCCTCAGTGCCGACAAGATGCATTCCGCGATCAACTCGCCCGAGTCGCTGCAAGCGATCACTTACTACACGAGTTTTGCCGCCGAAGGCTTGGTGCCGGCGGCTGCTTTGGAGAAGGACGCGACCCAGATCGAGTCGGGTTTCTTCAACGGCCAGTATGCGGTGATATTCAGCGGGCCGTGGGTGTTGCGCCAGTTGAATACGCCCAAGGCCAAGGGCGGTCAGATGGAGACGCTGGCGGCGCATAATTTCGGCATTGCGCCTTATCCGGCCGGCCTCAAGGGCAATCAGAGTTATGTGTCAGGGTCGGACTTGGCGATCATGAAGTCGTCGAAGAACAAGGCGGAAGCCTGGAAGCTGCTATCCTACCTGACTTCGCACGATGCCGAACTGACCTACAGCAAGATGTCGAGCATGTTGCCGCCGCGCCTCGATGCCGCGTACGACCCGTCTTTGATGGCCAATCCGAACTATGCGGCATTGGTGTCCGTGGTCAAGAACGGCCGTCACTACCCTTCGATCGCAGCCTGGGGGCCGCTCGAGTCTGTGTATCTGAAAAACTTCGGCAACATGTTCGACATCGTGGCCGGCGTCAAAGGCAAATATTCGGCGCAAGCACTCAAGCAGGCGCTTGACGGCGCTGCCGCCGAAGCCAACGACGTGCTCGGCGAAACCAATTGATGCTCATGGCTATCGTTGCCGCGAGTAATTGACCGTGAAGCGAGGAATACTGGTGCGCGCCAGGAAATTCGACGTCTTTCCCTATCTGCTGCTGCTGCCGGCGGTCTTGATGATGTTGGCGGTCAACCTGACGCCTATCGTGCAGGGCCTGTACATGTCCCTGCTCAAGCTCAACCAGTACACCTTGAGCCAGTACCTCGATGCACCCTTCATAGGTCTGGAGAACTACCGCCGCGTGTTGCTGGAATCGCATAGCCCGATTCGCGCCGGTCTCGGCTTCGCCATTCGCAATACGGCGCTCTACACGCTGGTGGTGTCGGTGCTGGCCATCGTCATCGGCCTGGGCGTTGCGGTATTGCTCAACCGCGACTTCCGCGGCAAGGGCTTGGCGCGCACGCTACTCTTGCTGCCTTGGGTCGTGCCATCCTATGTGGTCGGTACGCTGTGGGGATTCATGTGGCAGCGCGACGTCGGCATCGTCAACACCGTGCTGGTCGACTGGTTGCATCTGCTCGACGAAAGGCCGTTCTGGCTGCTCGGCTCGAATAGCTTCTGGGCCATCGTCATTCCCACCGTGTGGCGCGCCTGGCCGGTCATGATGCTGATCTTCCTGGCTGCCTTGCAGGCTATTCCCGAAGATCAGTACGAGGCCGCCACGCTGGACGGTGTGAGCAAATGGAAGCAATTCCTGCACATTACGCTGCCTACGCTCAAGCCGGTCATCGTGATCCAGTTCATGTTCCAGGTGATCGACAATGTCTATTCCTATAACATCGTCTCCATGATGTTCGGCAACGGCGCCGGCCACCCCGGCGAGTGGGCCGACCTGTTGATGCCGCTCCTGACGCGCCAATCGTTCAGCTACTGGCTGTTCGGCCAGGGTGCGGCGGTCTCCTTTGTCATGATGGTGCTGATGCTGCTATTCGTCGGTATCTGGATGGCCTCATTCAAGCGGAGCATGATAAGTGAAGAGTAATCGGCGATGAGTAAGAAGACGAATGCGCGCAATGCCGCGCTGCTGAATCTGCTGACCTGGGCTTTGGTCGTGCTGACGCTGCTGCCTATCCTGTGGATGGTGTTGTCTTCGCTGCGCAATTACAGCGACGTCGCCAACGGTAACCAGCTCGACTTCAGCGAGCCGCTGCAGTGGCAGAATTACCGCGACATGTGGATCAATGTCGACTTCTTCAATTTTTTCAAGAACAGCCTGATTATCTGCAGCATATCTACGCTGTTCGCTACGATCTCGGCCACTTGCGCGGCCTATGCGCTGGCGCGTTTCCGCTTCCGCGGCTCCAGCTCGGTCAGCGTCGGTATCAGTGTCACGCAGGTGATCCCGGGCATGCTGTTCTTCCTGCCGCTTTACATGCTGTACCGGAACATCGGCGAATCCTGGGGAATGCCCATGCTGGACACTTACCATGGCTTGATCTTCCTGTACGTGGCGTTGTTCACGCCGGCTAGCATCTGGATCATGCGCGGCTTTTTCGTCTCGATTCCGCGCGAGCTCGAAGACGCCGCCGTCATCGACGGCTGCTCGCGCTTCGGCGCTTTCGTGCGCATCGTACTGCCGATCAGCGCGCCCGGCATCATCGCTACCGCCACCTTCATTTTCCTGTTGGCTTGGGATGAATTGTTTTTCGCCTGGACATTGACGAGTTCGTCTTCCGTGCAGACGATTCCGGTCGGCATACGCCTGTTCATCGGCCAGTTCCAGCAGCGTTATGATTTGATGATGGCTGCCGCCACGGTGTCCACGGTGCCGGTACTGGCGGCTTTCTTCGCCTGCCAGCGTTTCTTCGTCAAGGGACTGTCGGCCGGCGCGGTCAAGGGATAAAAACGGAATAATCAGTAGGATAACAAGCACATGGCCTCCGTCAGCTTCAAGAACATTTCCAAGAAATATAGCGAAGACGTATCCGTCATCAAGGGCGTCGACTTCACCATCGAAGATGGCGAGTTCGTCGTCTTCGTCGGACCCTCCGGTTGCGGCAAGTCGACGCTGCTGCGCATGGTGGCCGGTCTCGAAGACATTACCGGCGGTGAAATCCACATCGGCGGCGAGCTCGCCAATGACGTGCACGCTTCGCAGCGCGGCATCGCCATGGTGTTCCAGTCGTATGCGCTGTATCCGCACATGTCGGTGCGGCAGAACATGGGTTTTGCGCTCAAGATGGCCGGCAGGCCCAAGGCCGAGATCGAGGAACGCGTCGGCAAGGCGGCCGACATTTTGCAGATTTCCCATTTGCTCGACCGCAAGCCCAAGGCCCTGTCCGGCGGGCAGCGCCAACGCGTGGCGATCGGCCGCGCCATCGTGCGCCAGCCCAAGGTGTTTTTGTTCGATGAACCCTTGTCGAACCTCGACGCTTCGCTGCGCCAAAACATGCGTGTCGAACTATCGAAGCTGCACCGTGAGCTGGGTACGACCATGATCTATGTCACGCACGACCAGGTCGAGGCGATGACGCTGGCCGACCGCATCGTCGTGATGCACGCCGGCAAAGTGCAGCAAGTCGGATCGCCCGAGCAGCTGTACGACGAACCGGTGAACCGCTTCGTTGCCGGCTTCATCGGCTCGCCCAGGATGAACTTCATCGAAGGCGCGGCGGCGCAAGCCCTGGGCGCGCACGCACTGGGCGTGCGGCCGGAGCACCTGCGTCTGGAGGCGGCCCAGCCGCGCTGGCGCGGCCGCGTGCGTCATGTCGAATTCCTCGGGGCGGACAGTTACCTGTTCGCCGATGTCCCCGGGGTCGGCGAATTGACGGTGCGGCTCGCCGGGAGCGAGCACCGCCGCGGCGTGGGGGAGGAAGTCGGCATCGACGCCTTGCCGGGACGCGTGCTGCGCTTCGACGCACAGGGAATGCGGTCCTGAGAACTCGAGCGGGCCGCCCTCAGGTGCAAGAAG
>JAFANH010000013.1 GCA_019232795.1 Burkholderiaceae bacterium | reverse complement strand
GTTCGCTTCCGGCGCGACCTTGATACCGACGAACACCGAGCGTACGCCCGAGAAGGCGACATTGAAGTCGTAATTCTCCGAGCCCAAGGTCACGTTGGCGATATCCTGCAGGCGCACAATGGCGTTGCCGTTCTGCTTGACCGCCAGTTGCTTGAAGTCGTCGACGGAATGCAGATCGGTACCGGCCGTCAGCGGCACGGTCACCATCGAGCCCTTGGAGACGCCGAGCGCAGTCAGATAGTTGTTGGCGGCCAGGGCATTGCTGACATCAGCTGCGGTCACGCCGAAGGCCGCCATTTTCGAGGCGTCGAGCCAGGCGCGCAAGGCGAATTGGCGCGCGCCGAGCAGTTCCGCCGTCTGCACGCCTTCGATCGAGTCGAGCTTGGGTTTGACCACGCGCAACAGGAAATCCGTGACGTTGTTGGTCGGCAGCGTATTGCTGTAGAAGCCCATGTACATGGCATCGATGGTCTGCCCGGTCTGCACCGTCAGTACCGGTTGCTGCGCTTGCGGCGGCAACTGGTTCTTGACCGAATTGACCTGGGTGTTGATCTCGGTCAGCGCGCGGTTGGCGTCATAGTTCAGGCGCAGCGTGGCGGTAATGGTCGACACGCCGCTGCTCGAGGACGACGACAGGTAATCGATACCCTGCGCCTGGGCGATCGCGGACTCGAGCGGCTGCGTGATGAAGCCGGCAACAGTCTGCGCATCGGCGCCGTAATAGGCGGTGGAAATGGTGACGACGCCGTTCTGCGTGCGCGGGAACTGGTTGATCGGCAAGCTGAACAGCGAGCGCAAGCCGAGCACAACGATCGCCAGGCTGACGACGACAGACAGAACCGGGCGCCGGATAAACAAATCGGTGAAATTCATGCTGCTTTCCTCTCAGAGGCTTTGCTCAATCTCGGTACCTATCAATGTTCTTGCGGTGTCGGATTCGGGCTGTTGCCGGGCACGACAGAGTTGTCGACCACGACGTCGATACCGTTCTTCAGTTTCAACTGGCCGCTGGTGACCACCTGCTGGCCGGCGGTAATGCCGGTCAGTACGGCGACCTGGTCGCCGCGCGTCGCGCCGGTGGTGACAAACACCTGTTGCGCCGTCAATTTCGGATTGCCCTTATCGTCCTTGGCGCCTTTTTCATCGGGCTTGAGGATGAACACGGTGGAACCATAGGGGTTATAAGTCACAGCCGTCTGTGGCAGCGTCAGGTAACGCTTCTTGTCGCCCATATCGACCTTGACGTTGGCAAACATGCCCGGCAAGAGCTGATGCTTGGGGTTGGGCAGCGTCGCTTCCAGTTGCACATTGCGCGTCGCAGAGTCGACCTTGGGGTTGAGCGCCGTGATCTTGCCGCTGAATTCCGTGCCGGGGAAGGCGTCGTTGCTCAAGGTGACGTGCTGGCCGATCGACAAGCCTGCCACCTCTTTTTGCGGAATCGAAAAATCGACATAGATAGGATCAATTTTTTCCAGCGACACCACCTTGTCTCCCGGATTCAGGTACTGACCTGGATTGACCGTAGTGATGCCGAGCTCGCCCGAAAACGGTGCGCGTATCGACTTCTTCGCCACCGCGGCCTTTTGCTGCTCGACCAGAGCACGCTTGCTCTTCAGGTCGGCCGCATCGTTATCGACCTGCGCCTGGCTGATAGCCTGTGCTTCCAACTGCGCCTTGTCGCGCGTCAGTACGGTCTGCGCCAAATCGGCCGCTGCCTGCAGCGAACGCAGTTGCGCGACGTCGGCATCGTCGTTCAATTGCACCAGCAACTCGCCGGCGTTGACGTGCGCGCCGGATTTAAATTTGACGTCGCGCACCAGTCCGGCGATTTCCGTCGTCACGTCGACGCCGCGCGTCGGCATCACGGTGCCGACTGCGGCCAACTGCGGCTGCCAATCAAGCGCTTCCACCTTGGTGGCGGTGACGGTTTGCGGCATCGGCTTGGGAAAGCTGGCCATCATGTTCTTGATGTGCAGAGCAAATCCCCCGCCCAGTATCACCACCAGCAATACGACACATCCCAGCATGGTGAGCATGCGTTTGGTCATGAATTATTCTCCCAACGGTTGATTCGATAAATTCGTTTTGCCGATTTCGCCACGCTTCGACGCGCTGAGGGCGATTTCGGACATTTCGTCGCTACGCGGCGGCAACCCAAGAAGCTTCCTTCGTAAGCCCCTCTCAATTCTTTACAACTCCCGTCCCGCCGGCGTCCGCCGCCGCTTCCGCATCCAGCGCCAGTTCGGACCGGTTCCACCAGCCGCCTCCCAGCGCCTGGAACAGCGCAGCCGTATCCGAATAACGCGCGGCCTGGGCCTGCACCAGCGCCACATGCGCCTGCTGGTACACGCGTTCAGCGTCGAGCAGCACCAGGTAGCTGATGGCGCCCAGCTTGTATTGCTGAATACTCAGATCCATGGATTCATGGGCCAGCGCCTCCACTTCAACTTGCGCCTTCAGGGAGCTGGCATCGGAGTCGAGCGCGCGCAGCGTATCGGCCACATTCTGGAAAGCCGTCAGCACGGTGGTGCGGTATTGCGCGTCGGCCTGATCGTAGGCGGCGATCGCCTCACGCCGTTTCGCGCTCAGGGCACCGCCATTGAAGAGGGGCTGCAACAAGCCGCCGGCCACGCTCCAATAGCCCGAGCTTCCGGAAAACAGCTGGTTCGGCTTCAAGGCCTGGGAGCCGATGGCGCCGGTCAACTGGATCTGCGGATACAGATTGGCCGTCGCCACGCCAACCTGGGCGCTGGCTTCATGCAGCAAGGCTTCGCTGGCGCGGATATCGGGGCGTTGATGCACCAGCTCGGAGGGCAGGCTGACCGGCAATTCCTGCGGCAGGGTCAGCGACTCGATCTGGAATTCCGGCATACCAGACTCGCTCGGCAATTTGCCGACATAGACTGAGAGCTGATGGCGCGCCTGTGCCAATTGCTTTTCCAATGCCGGAATCGTCGCTCGCGTCTGCGCCACCTGGTTGCGCTGGGTCAGCAGCGTGGTGCGGGGGATGGCGCCCACCTCGAATTGCCTCTCGATCACAGCCAGTTCCTTCAGCTGCGACTCGAGCACTTCGTTGGTCGCCTTCAGTTGAGAGCGGGCAGCCGC
>JAFANH010000039.1 GCA_019232795.1 Burkholderiaceae bacterium | reverse complement strand
ACACTCTTACCTCGCCGATTACAGTCCCGCGTCCGCACGCAAGGCGGCCGCCTTGTCCGTGCGTTCCCAGGAGAATTCCGGTTCGTCGCGGCCGAAGTGGCCATAGGCGGCCGACTTCTTGTAGATCGGGCGCAGCAGGTCGAGCATTTGCACGATGCCCTTGGGACGCAGGTCGAAGTGGCGCGCCACGAGTTCGGCGATCTTTTCGTCCGAAATCTTGCCCGTGCCTTCGGTGTAGACCGTTATATTGATCGGTTTGGCCACCCCGATGGCGTAGCTGACCTGGATCTGGCACTGGCGCGCCAGGCCGGCGGCCACGATATTTTTGGCCACGTAGCGGCAGGCATAGGCAGCCGAGCGGTCGACCTTGGACGGATCCTTGCCCGAGAAGGCGCCGCCACCGTGCGGGCAGGCGCCGCCATAGGTATCGACGATGATCTTGCGCCCCGTGAGGCCGCAATCGCCTTGCGGGCCGCCGATGACAAAGCGGCCCGTGGGGTTGACCAGGTAGCGCGTGTTCTTAAGCCATTCGGCCGGCACGGCCGGCTTGATGATGGATTCGATTGCGGCTTCCTCGATATCCTTGTGCTTCATCTCGGGTGCATGCTGGGTCGAGAGCACGATGGTGTCGATCGCGGTGGGCTTGCCGTCGACGTAGCGCAAAGTGACTTGCGACTTGGCATCGGGGCGCAGCCAGGGCAAGCGGCCATCCTTGCGCAGCTGCGACTGGCGTTCGACGATGCGGTGCGCATAGTAGATCGCGGCCGGCATCAGCTCTGGGGTCTCGTCGCAGGCATAGCCGAACATCAAACCCTGGTCGCCGGCGCCCTGGTCGAGGTCGATGCCCTTGCCTTCATCGACGCCTTGCGCGATGTCGGGCGATTGCTTGTCGTAAGCAACCAGCACGGCGCAGCTCTTGTAGTCAATGCCGAAATCGGCATTGTCGTAGCCGATGCGCTTGATGGTGTCGCGCGCGACATTGATGTAATCGACGTTGGCGTGGGTCGTGATTTCACCGGCCAATACTACCAGGCCGGTATTGCACAGCGTTTCCGCTGCCACCCGCGCTTTCGGATCATGAGCCAGGATGGCATCGAGGATGGCGTCGGAAATCTGGTCGGCAACCTTGTCGGGATGCCCTTCAGAAACCGACTCCGAAGTAAAGAGGTATTCATGCGCCATAGCAAGCTCCAAAAGAAAAGTGACCATGTCGCGGCCATCTGCATGAGCCTGCGACGCTTTAGCGAAATTTATAAACCGCCTCGCAAGTTGTCTGTTAACTCGGCGGATACGTGTTACTTCGTGGTATTTTACGCCCACTTGAGAAAAAGCGGGCAAAAAGTCGTCCGCTCTCGCCGATGCTGAAAAAATTATTTTATTTGCTATCCAAATTGCCCTTGCCGGCGCTGCATGCGCTCGGGAGCATGCTCGGCTGGGTGGTCTATTTGGCATCATCGGCCTACCGCGCCCGCCTCAATGAGAATATCGGACGCGCCGGTTACGCGGCCCATCTGGGCATGGCAATCCGCGAATCGGGCAAAAACATCCTGGAGCTGCCCTTCGTCTGGTGTGCGCCGTCGGAAAAAGTGCTGACCACGGCCCGTATCGAGAATTGGGAAGTTGCGCAAGCAGCATTCGATACCGGCCGCGGCGTGATCTTTTTGACACCGCACCTTGGCTGTTTCGAAATCATCGCCCAGGCGATCGCCCAGCGCATTCCGCTGGTAGCACTGTATCGCCCGCCGCGCAAAGCGGCCCTGAAACCCCTGATGGAAGACGCGCGTGCGCGCAACAACCTGCAATTGGCGCCAGCCAATTTGAGCGGCGTTCGGGTACTGCTGAAAACCTTGAAGAAAAATGCCGCGATCGGCCTGCTGCCCGACCAGGTGCCGCAACAAGGCGAAGGCGTGTGGGCAAACTTCTTCGGCAAGCCGGCCTATACGATGACGCTGCCGGCCAAGCTGCAGCAGATGACCGGTGCGGCCATCATCCTGTCGTACGCAGAACGCCTGCCGCACGGGAAAGGCTACACGATCAAATTCGCGCACTTCGAAGAAGCACTCACGGGCAACCCGGAACAACAAGCCGCGGCCATCAACGCCGCCATGGAAAAACTGATCGCCTGTTGCCCAGCACAATATTTCTGGAGCTACAACCGCTACAAGTCCCCGCCCGGCGCCGGCCCGGCGCCAAGCAATCCCGTAGAAGGCGAGACCGCAACATGAGACTGATGCTGGCTCTAATTTGGTTGTTGCACTGGCTTCCGCTTCCCTTGCTGGGGAGAATCGGCGAAGCCATAGGTTCCCTGCTGTTCGCCGCCATGAAAACGCGGCGCGCCATCACGCTCACCAACCTCGCCCTGTGCATGCCCGAGCGCAGCGATGCAGAACGGGAGCGGATCGCGCACCGCCACTTCCAGGCCTACGCACGCAGCGTACTCGAACGCGGCTTGCTGTGGTGGGCGTCGGAGGCGCGCCTGCGCCGCCTGATCGTGTACGAGCCGCAGGAGCCGCTGACCGCCATGCCGGCAGGTCCGGTGATCCTGCTGTGTCCGCATTTTGTCTGCCTCGACGTGGCAGCCACTGCGACCATGCTGCACCTTTCGGCCTGCTCGATCTACACGCGGCAAAAAAACAAGGTGTTCGACGAAGCCCTGCGCAAGGGACGTACGCGTTTCCGGCCGAATAAGCTGTTTTCGCGCGGCGAGGGCATCAAGCCCATCATCCGCGCCATGCGCGGCGGACTGCCCTTCTTCATGTTGCCGGACATGGATTTTGGCGCCAAGGATGCCGAGTTCGTGCCGTTTTTCGGCGTGCCGGCAGCCACGCTCACTGCCCCGGCGCGCATCGCCGCGGCCGTCGGCGCCAAGGTCGTGCCTGTCGTCGCCACCTACCTGCCGAACTACCAAGGCTGGAAAATCCGTTACTACCCCGCCTGGGAAAATTATCCCGGGGACGACGTCGTGGTCGCCACGCAGCGCATGAACGCCTTCATCGAAGAGCGTGTCCTGGAAGCACCCGCCGAGTATTTCTGGACCCACAAACGCTTCAAGACGCGCCCACCCGGGGTGCCCAGCGTGTACAGGAAGCGCGCTGAAAGCAATAACGAGAGCAATGGTGAAGACGGCAGCGGCGACGTGCTGCTGGGCGATTAGCGAACCGCAGCCGTCCGCGAGCAACCGCTATAATCGAATCATGAAGCTCAAATTCACGAAAATGCATGGCGCCGGCAATGATTTCGTCGTCATCGACGGCATCAATCAGCACGTCGCCTTCAGCGCCGCCCAATGGAAAGCCTTGGCAGACCGCCGATTCGGCATCGGCGCCGACCAGATCCTGGTGGTGGAAAAGCCGCAGACGCCGAGCATCGATTTTCGCTACCGCATCTATAACGCCGACGGCGGTGAGGTGGAACAATGCGGCAACGGCTCGCGCGCCTTCGTCAAATTCGTGATCGACAAGGGTTTGACCGACAAGCAGGCCATTCGCGTGGAAACCATGTCGGGAGTGATCGAGCCCGTGCTCGAATCCGACGGCCGGGTGACCGTCGACATGGGCGCACCTATCCTGCAGCCCGCCGACGTGCCGTTCAGTACCCAGGGTTTGCAAGGCCGAACTGAAGGCAACGATATCCTGTGGCCGCTGGACGTCAACGGCAAGGACCTCTGGATCTCGGTGGTTTCGATGGGCAATCCGCATGCCGTGCAAGTGGTCGCCGACGTCGAAACTGCCCCCGTGCTGGCGGATGGCCCTCTGATCGAACACCACCCGCGCTTCCCGCGGCGCGTCAACGCCGGCTTCATGCAAGTGCTCGACCGCCACCGCATCAAGTTGCGCGTGTTCGAACGCGGCGCCGGCGAAACCCTGGCCTGCGGTACCGGCGCCTGCGCCGCCGTGGTGGCCGGCATCCGGCGCGGCTTGCTCGACTCGCCGGTCACGGTGTCGACGCGCGGCGGCGAGCTGAGCATTGCCTGGGAAGGCGGCACGGCGCCGGTACGCATGACCGGCCCGGCGGTAACGGTTTTCGATGGCGAGATTGAGATTGCCCAGTTAGATTAATTCGTGAGATCGACTGGCGAGATCGGTTAGAATGCGCGCACAAGGACTTACACGGCATTTCGGCAAACACAGAACATGAATCATCAACTGGACTCCCATTCCGTCGCAGAATACCTGGCTGCAAACACGCATTTTTTTGAAGAACATGCAGAGCTGCTCGCCCGAATCAAGCTGACCAGCCCGCTGGCCGGCCGCACCGTCTCCCTGCAAGAGCGCCAGATGGAAGTCTTGCGTGAGAAAATCAAGGCACTGGAGCTGCGCATGACGGAGCTGGTGCGCATCGCCCAAGACAATGACGTCATCACGCACAAATTCCAGTCCTGGGCCAAATCGCTGCTGTTGGCCCGCAATGACGTCGACTTGCCGCACGTCTTGACCAGCGGCCTGCAGTCCATCTTTTCCGTGCCGCACGCCACCTTGCGCATCTGGGGCGTGGCCGAGGAATTCGCCCATACCTGGTTTGCCGCGCCGGTCTCGAGCGACGCGCATTTGTTCGCCAATGGCCTGACCACGCCCTTCTGCGGCAGCAACAAGGATTTTGAGGCGGTCAGCTGGCTCGAGGACGCGCCGGCCATCCAGTCCCTCGCCATGCTGCCTTTGCGTCCCGCATCGTCCTCCGAACCCGCATCCGATGCTGCGGACGCTCCGGCGGCCTTTGGTCTGCTGATTCTGGGTTCGCACGACCCGGCCCGCTTCAGCGAAGACATGGCGACTGACTTTCTCGGCAAGATCGGCGAGACAGCCAGTGCCGCTTTGAGCTGTTTGATCGGCTAGCAGACATGGACGCTGCCGACAGCCGCACCCGGGTCGACAGCTATCTCGAACAACTGCGCACCCAAAGGCAGTTGTCGGAGCACACGGTCCGGAACTACGGGCGCGACCTCGATGAACTGCTGAGACTGGCGGAGCCGGCGCTCAAAACGTCGCCGCTGACCACACTCACACACTTCCACATCCGCAAGTTCGCCGCGCAGCTGCATGCAAACGGCCTGAGTCCGCGCTCGATCGCGCGCAAGCTGTCTTGCTGGCGCGGCTTTTTCAACTGGCTGGCCGACCGCGAGAGCGGCTTGCCCAATAATCCGGTCGAAGGGGTCAAGGCGCCCAAGCGCGGCAAGCCTCTGCCCAAGGCTCTGGCGGCCGACGACGCCGTACACCTTGTTGCGCACCGCAACGGCGACACCACCCTACAGCGCTGCAACCAGGCCATGTTCGAACTCCTGTATTCGAGCGGCCTGCGCGTTTCCGAACTGGCCGGACTCGATGTGCGCTATACGAAGGAGGCCGGCCACAGTTCCGCCGGCTGGATCGATTTCGAGGCAAGGGAAGTCACCGTGACCGGCAAAGGCAGCAGAATGCGCAGCGTGCCGATCGGCGGCGCGGCCATGGCCGCGCTGGCCGACTGGCTGGCAGTGCGCCCCTCCCTGGTCAAGGCCGATCCCGCTCCCTTGTTTTTGAGCGAACGCGGCTCGCGCATCTCCGCACGCGTGGTGCAACTGCGCCTGAAAGCGCATGCGCGAACGCTCGGCATGGCGGCCGATGTCCATCCGCACATGCTGCGCCACTCGTTCGCTTCGCATGTGCTGCAATCCTCGGGGGACTTGCGCGCCGTGCAGGAAATGCTCGGGCACGCCTCGATCAGCGCCACACAGGTGTATACCTCGCTCGATTTTCAGCGCCTGGCCCAGGTTTACGACGCGGCCCACCCAAAGGCCAAAAAGAAAGCGTCACCATGAGCATGCTTGAGGGAGCGCGTATTGCCTTGCAAATTATGCAAAAATAGCCGGCAGCGCCGAGGTTTGCAAAAACTCGGCCACATGGAGATTCTCGCCTCATCTTGAAATTCGCCGCAGCGACCCCATTTATCCGGCAGCCCAGCCGCTCAACCCGCACAGCCAGTCTTACAGCCCATCATGGCCTTGATACCGACCACCATCCTTACCGGCTTCCTAGGAGCCGGCAAAACCACGCTGCTCAACCGCATCCTGCAAGAGCAGCATGGCCACAAAATCGCCGTGATCGAAAATGAGTTCGGCCAGGAAAATATCGACAACGAGATCCTGGTGCAAGACAGCGGCGAGCAAATCATAGAAATGAACAACGGCTGCATTTGCTGCACCGTGCGCGGCGACTTGATCGTTGCCTTGAGCAATCTGGCGCAAAAGCGCAATGCCGGCGAATTGCAATTCGACCGTGTCGTCATCGAAACCACCGGACTGGCCAATCCCGGGCCGGTAGCGCAGACCTTCTTTATCGACGACGAAGTCGCCCAGCATTACTTGCTCGACGCCGTGGTGACCGTGATCGACGCGAAACATGGCATGCAGCAGCTCGACCAATACGAAGAAGCTCAGCGGCAGGTCGGCTTCGCCGACAAGATGCTGCTGTCCAAGACAGATCTGGTCGACGCGCAGGAGCGGCAAGCGCTGTCCGATCGTTTGCACCGCATCAACCCGCGCGCACCGGTGGTGGCCATGGATTTCGGCCGTACGCCGATTAGCGAAGTGCTCGATCTGCGCGGCTTCAATTTGAATGAAAAGCTGGAAATCGATCCCGATTTCCTCGCCGCAGAGGAAGTGGCCCATGCGCACGAGCATGGCGACCATAGCCACTGCAATCACGATCATGACCACGACCACCATGATCACCACCATGGCCACCACACAGACGAAATCGCCGCTTTTGCGTTCAAGAGCACGCGCCCCTTCAATACCGAACGCCTGGACGACTTCCTCGGCGGCTTGATCCAGGTCTACGGCCCGCGCATGTTGCGCTATAAAGGCGTATTGTGGATGGACGGTGCCGACCGCAAGGTGATTTTCCAGGGTGTGCACCAGATCATGGGCAGCGACATAGGCGGCAAGTGGGCGCCCGGCGAGACCAAGGAAAGCAAAATGGTGTTTATCGGAAAGAATTTACCGAAAGATATTTTTATTCGCGGACTCGAACAGTGTTTGGTATAAACTAGTGCAGTTTTGGTTTTGCAAGCGGGTCTCGGCTGCGTCTTGGCGGTTGATTGCGAACGCAGGTGGTGCCTTATAGAATCAGTGCTTGGGGAGTACGTCAAGGACATGGGTTTATGAACGCAACCGTTACAAAGAATGCCAAAAAAGGCGTCGCAGGCGTCACAAGCAGTGCTGGTAAAAAGGCCGCAGGAACCGTCAAACCGGCAGGGAAGTCCGCCGCTGGCGCTGCCGGCAAATCGGGAGCCGTTTCCGCCCGCGCCGGCAAGACAACATCGAAGGCCGTTGCGGATAAAATAGCGAAACCGAAGTCTGCCAAACCAGTTTCCGGTATGGCGGGCAAAGCCGGCAAGGCGCCCACTGCCGCAAAACCGGCCAAGAGCGCGGCTGCGGCAAAAACGGGCAAAGCGGCAAAGGAATCGAAGGCGATCCCGGTAGCCAGCAAGACTGCGCCGCGCAGTACGCCGGCCGCCGCGAAGCGCGAGGTAAGCGCCCCGGCCAGCGTGCCGACAAAGATGCGGGCTCCGAAAGAAGCACCGAATATGGAAAAAGCAGCAGTTTCGAAAGCAAGCGAAGTGGCAACCAAAACAACCAAATCTGCTCCTGCCGTAGCAAGTGACGGCGTATTGTCCGAAGCGCAAATCCTGAAGATGAGCGACAAGGACTACATGAATGCCGCCCAATTGGCTTTCTTCAAGGCGCGTTTGCAGCAACTCGAAAGAGATTTGCTGAAAAACGCCGACGAAACCACTGAGCACCTGCGTGAAACCGTGCTCGTTCCCGATCCGGCCGACCGCGCCACCATCGAGGAAGAGCATGCGCTGGAACTGCGCACGCGCGATCGCGAGCGCAAGCTGCTGAAGAAAGTGCAGCAGTCGATCGCCGCCATCGATGCCGGCGATTACGGATGGTGCGAAGAGACAGGCGAACCGATCGGCATTCCGCGCCTGCTGGCACGCCCGACCGCTACGCTGTCCCTCGAAGCGCAGCAGCGCCGCGAACTGAAGCAGAAGCTATACGGCGACTAAGCCCCGCCGCTGTCTGGTTCAGCGCATTCGCGCATTCACCCTGGTTCACTTGACCGCTTGGCCTCCCGAGGCCAAGTGTCCGCTTGACCTCACCTGTGTTATAGCGATGGCGCTATAATTCAGAACCGGTTTGCATGGGCCGTCGGGTCTCCCCTTCGCGTTCAAGGCAAGCTTGCGGCCAGCATCGCCAAGACAGTCAGGAGTTTCGTGGGGATTTTTTCGCTTTTCGGCAAGAAGGAACGCCAGGCGGCCGATACGTCCGCCGAGAATTCGTCATTGCGAAAAAAACGCGAAACACCGGCAACGCGTCCCGCTCCGCCGGCCTCGCCTGCCCCCTCCAAGGCCAGCCTCGAGGCCAAGAATCACGATCAGCGCAAGGTGGCGCAAGCCACCGCAAAAAAAATCGACGCCATTGAATCCGAGATGACCGGCGAGTTCGCCAAACCTTCGCTCGTCAATGCGGCCAGGGCGGTCAAGGCATCCAAACCGGCGCCTGCCGATTCGCCGCCTGGCGCGATGCGCAGACCCGCAACGCCGGAAACCGATTCGCCGCCGACGCTTGCCCCCCTGCTATCGGTCACCAAGGGCACGACCGAAATGCTGCTTAGTTCCGAGACCATGTATGCGGTGCCGGCCGCAATTTCGATTTCCGAAGCACCGCCCGTCATCGAGGAAGCAGCCATCCTGTATGCCAACGACCAGACGGATATGGTCGAAAACGTGTTGCGTGCGGCGATCGAGGAGGATGCGCTCGGCCTGGCGGCCATGGCAGTGTGGCTGATGTTGTTCGACCTGTACCAGATCACCGGCAATCGCACCCAATTCGATCATGTGTCAATCGAATACGCGAGCAAATTCGAAACCTCACCGCCTTCATGGATAGAGGCGGTACGCGCACCGGCGGCTGCCGCGGCCGGTACAGGCTCAAGCGCCATCCCCGGCGTCGCTTTCAGCGGTGCACTCGACGCCGGCGTCGTCAAGCAACTCGAAAAAGCGCAAAACCTGGCCGAGCACAGCCGTGTGCTGCGCCTGGAGTTTGCCCGGATTACCGAGGTCAATCCTATCGGCTGCGGCTTGCTGCTCAATGTCTTGAAGAAGTTGCAGAAATCCGGCCTTGACCTGGTGCTGGTCGGTGCATTCGAACTGACCATCAAGATACGTGCCATTCTCGAAGTCGGCCGGCGCGACGAAACGGAAGCACCCTGGCTGCTCCTGCTGGAGATCTTACAATTACTGAACCGCGAAACGGAATTCGAGGAAGCCAGCATCGACTATTGCGTCACCTTCGAAGTGTCGCCGCCGGCGTTTGTCGCCCCCAGGAACAAGGTCACGACAGCGGTCGACGAAACGCCTGCCGCGCCTGCTGCGGTGCCAGTCAGCGACTTTTCCTTGCCTGCGGTGGTGGCCGGAGCCGCGGACGTGGACAAGCTGCTGGCGCGCATCACCACCTATGCAGTTCAACACAATCCGGTCGTCATCGACTGCTTGCAACTGCAGCGCGTGAATTTCAGCGCCGCCGGACAGCTGTTGACCGGACTGAGCGCCCTGGCCGCACAGGATATCAAGGTCGAATTTCATAACATCAATCACCTGGTGGCTGCCCTATTCGCCGTCATGGGCTTGAAGGACGTGGTGCGCGTCGTGCTGCGCAAGAGCTGAATCCCTGCCCTGTCCGGGTGGCTTGCAATCGAGCGCGCCGCCTGCATATGGAGAATATGCAGTGCCACGTCCAGGCATAACACCCGGCAATCTATTTCTATCCGAGGACAACATGGAACAATTTCACGGCACCACCATCCTTTCCGTGCGACGGGGCGAATCGGTCGCGCTGGGCGGTGACGGCCAGGTCACGCTGGGCAACATCGTCATGAAGGGCAGCGCGCGCAAGGTGCGCAAGCTCTACCAAGGCAAGGTATTGGCCGGCTTCGCCGGCGGCACCGCCGATGCCTTTACCTTACTGGAACGATTCGAGGGCAAGCTGGAAAAGCACCAGGGAAACCTGATGCGCGCCTCGGTCGAATTGGCCAAGGACTGGCGCACCGACCGCATCCTGCGCCGCCTGGAAGCGATGCTGCTGGTAGCCGACCGCGAAGCCACGCTGGTCATCACCGGCAACGGCGACGTACTGGAGCCGGAAAGCGGCATAGGCGCGATCGGCTCCGGCGGCGCTTACGCGCAATCGGCCGCCAAGGCCCTGCAGGAGAACACCGACTTGTCGCCGCTCGACATTGTGAAGAAGTCGCTGACCATCGCCGGCGAGCTGTGCATTTACACCAATTTGTCCCACACCATAGAAACGCTCGATTAAAAAGCAGCGGCAGATAACATGAACATGACTCCTCAACAAATCGTCGCCGAACTCGACAAGCACGTCGTCGGACAAAGCAACGCCAAGCGCGCCGTCGCCATCGCCCTGCGCAACCGCTGGCGCCGCCAGCAGGTCGGCGAACCGCTGCGCCATGAAATCACACCGAAGAACATCCTCATGATCGGCCCCACCGGCGTCGGCAAGACCGAGATCGCGCGCCGCCTGGCCAAGCTGGCCGACGCACCCTTTATCAAGGTCGAAGCGACCAAGTTCACTGAAGTCGGCTATGTCGGCCGCGACGTCGACACCATCGTGCGCGACCTGGCCGAGATGGCCGTCAAGCAGACGCGCGAATCCGAGATGAAGAAGGTGCGCGCCAAGGCCGAAGACGCCGCGGAAGACCGCCTGCTCGACGTGCTGATCCCGCCGCCGCGCGATATCGGTTTCTCGCAGCCGGAAGAGAAGGATTCCAACGCGCGCCAGGCGTTCCGCAAGAAGCTGCGCGAAGGCCAGCTCGACGACAAAGAGATCGAGCTCGAAGTGTCGGCCGGCTCCCCCAGCATGGACATCATGGGGCCGCCGGGCATGGAAGACATGACCGAGCAGATCCGCTCGATGTTCGCCAACCTCGGCGGCGGCAAGAAGACGCGCCGCAAGGTGAAGGTCAAGGAAGCGCTGAAACTCCTGACCGACGAGGAAGCGGGCAAGATGCTCAACGACGAAGAGGTCAAGCAAAAGGCCGTGCAGAACGTCGAGCAGAACGGCATCGTGTTCCTCGACGAAATCGACAAGATCGCCTCGCGCAGCGAAGCGGGCGGCGCCGAGGTGTCGCGCCAAGGCGTGCAGCGCGACTTGCTGCCGCTCGTCGAGGGGACGACGATCAACACGCGCTACGGCATGGTGAAGACCGATCACATTTTGTTCATCGCGAGCGGCGCCTTCCATCTGTCGAAGCCGAGCGATCTGATCCCCGAGTTGCAAGGACGCTTTCCGATCCGCGTCGAGCTCGATTCGCTCTCGGTAGAGGATTTCGAATCGATCCTGATC
>JAFANH010000107.1 GCA_019232795.1 Burkholderiaceae bacterium | reverse complement strand
GATCGCTCCCATCAGCAAGGGCCGCGCCGATAAAAATTGATTTTTAGTCTAGTTTATTTATCAACAAAATTTAACCTGACATTTCTGACAGGTGGTTTTCTATACATGTATTTTTCATCGAGATATTTTCCACCCTCTAATCCCAAGTAATTGCATCAATAATCCCTATTTCAGATGCAATTTAGTGCAATACGACAATGTAATTGACTCGATGCTATTTTCTGCAGCAAGACATATCTAAACGGATTTGGCGTACAACGCCACACGCGCTGGTTTGGTGAAAATGACAGCTTTTGCCGTCCGAGTTGGCGAAAATGACACCTTATGGCGTCTATTTAATGACAACTTATGCTGGCTGTCCGCTCGTAAGCTATTGATTGTTCAGGAGTCGTGATGACAGCTTATGCGTTCGCGCACAATCAAAAAAGAAAAATGGTGAAGGCTGTTTTGGCCACTAGTAGTCGATTGAAGAATCCTCGCACCTCTTAATGCGTCGAGCCAGTTCAACTGCCGCGCGCACTTCCCACCCAAATTGCAAAAACAGAGGTGGCTCAGGTTTTTTAGACAAAAAAGCGATCCTGCATAAGTGGATGAATTGCCCTATCGTAGAGGCAGCGAAGCTGCCGATTGGAAGGAGCAACAGCCATGAAACGGTCACGCAGGAACCATACCGCGAAATTCAAAGCCCGAGTTGCCATGGAGGCACTTCGGAGCGAGGCGACGCTGGCAGAACTGGCTTCACGCCATGGCGTGCACGCCACCCAGATTGCCACTTGGCGCAAGCAGTTGCTGGAACGAGCCGGCGAGGTATTTGAGCGCGGCAATCCAGGCCTGGACGAGGCCGAACGCGAAATCCGCGATCTGCGCGCCAAAGTGGGGGAACTCACGATGGAGAAAGATTTTTTGGCAGATGCGCTCGGTCGCTTCGGCCTGCCGAGCGTAAAACGATGATCAACCCGCGACGCGACATCACGATCACGCGCCAATGTGAATTGCTCGACGTGTGCCGATCCAGCCTGTACTACCATCCGTTGCCGGTCTCGCCAACCGATCTGGCGCGCATGCGACGGATTGACGAACTGCATCTGGCCCACCCATTCCTTGGTGCGCGGCGCCTCGCTCGCTTGCTGCAGCGCGAAGGAGATCAAGTCGGTCGCTGCCATGTTGGTACCTTGATGGAGCGGATGGGTATCGCAGCGATCTACACGAAGAAGCGCACCAGCATGGCTGCTCCGGGGCACAAGATCTATCCGTACCTGCTTACGGACGTTGTCATTGCGCACCCCAATCACGCGTGGGCAGCGGACATCACCTATTTGCCGATGGCACACGGCTTTGCCTACCTGGTGGCGATTCTGGACCTGTACAGCCGCAAGGTGCTGAGTTTTCGGGTTTCCAATTCCTTGGCAGCCGATTTCTGCATTGAAACCCTGCAGGAGGCATTTCATCGCTTCGGCAAACCGGAAATTTTCAACACCGACCAGGGCAGCCAGTTCACCGACGAGCACTTTACCCGGCCCTTGCTGAAAAAAGGTGTGCGCGTCAGCATGGACGGCAAGGGGCGCTGGATCGACAATGTGTTCATCGAACGATTGTGGCGCAGCGTCAAATATGAAGATCTCTACTTGCACGCTTACGAGAGCATGCGTGAATTGAAAGCCGGGCTCGCCCGTTACTTCGGTTTTTACAATACGTTTCGCCCGCATCAGAATCTGGATTACCGTACGCCCGATGAAATGTACTTCGGTCTCGACAAACAGAAAAGAGCGGCCTAGGATGAAACACGGGTTCCCCACCGCGCCGCTCGCCTCCAGCCTGATAGAGGGCTGGCGGCGGCGTGGTGGACAACCCTGCACCGCGGTTCATCCACTTAACGGATGCGGTTTTTTTGTCTAAACGGTCTGGACCACTCCTAACAGCGCAAAAATAATCGCGAACATGGAAGCGGGCCAAGGTAAGAGCAATCGCTGGTCATGGACGATCTGGCTTACATAGGTAATCTCCCAAAATGATTTGTTGTTGATTAAAAAAGAGTCTGACTCACTGCAAAGGACTATTAAATGCGTTTGCGTATCAAACAACTGCGCAAAGCGATTCTCGACTTACATCGACAGATTCACGGTGTCAGATGAATCTCATATATATTTATCGATAAATATGTGGCGTACAGCCTGTGAAACACCTCCAAGCAATCATGCAATACCAGGAAATTGAAGATGCCCTGCCGAACGTCCTTACAGACATAGGAAAATCCTCGATCGAGGCATTTTGTAGCATTCCTGGCGCCAAGGAATGGAATCCCGCGAGATTGTTGGGGCTACAGATTGACTATATTTTCTATCTTGGATTACCACTTTCTTTGATAGGCGATCTCTCGTCCACAGCGGCCCATCTCGTCAAGCTCGAAGAATATGTGAAAAAGGGTACCGTACCGCCGAAGAATCTGTATGCTGAAGTTCAGGCTGCGGCCATACTAAGTCACTTAGGAGCATCTGTTGAGTTCATCTCGACAGTCAAAGGCAAGAGGACGCCTGATTTGCAGGCCACTTGGACAGTGAATGCAGTAGATGTCGAAGTTACCGCTCCAGATCAAAAGCAATTGCACACCGCAGCCAGAATAGGTCTTAATACCTTGTCAGGCACAATGCGAAGCGGTGATATCGACGGTCATATTCACGCATACTTCGTCGATGCCTCTGATTCAACAAGTTTGGAGCAGCTCCTGGAAGCCGCAATTGGTTTGCTGCCAGGGGACCATCGAGGCACCGACAAGTGGTTTATTGCGGCGTCTCCAAAAGAATCGGACGGAATGAGTTCTGATATCCCGGCGTGGTGGGACGTAGATGCACCGAAGTTCGTTGTGCAATCCACCACCGTAGAGAATGGAAAGCCGTTGCGTGTCTCTCTGCAAAGCCTCGTTCCACCGGCTTCTTACATAAACCCAATCAAGAACAAGGCAGAGCGCGTGCAAAGCGCATTGAATCATCCGTTTTTGATTGCTGCTGACGTCAGCGCATTCCCTGACGCGCATTTACTGGCTCCCGTAGAAATTCATCAGGCCTTTCCTGCGTGGGATCACGTGTCAGGTGTCATGCTGTTTTCGAACCTGTTTTGGTCTGGATTCGAAAGAAAGCAATGGCAAGTTACGCTTCTGGTGAATCCGCACGCGAAACACCAACTACCGGTTCCACTACGGGAGCATAGCGACGGAAAATTGTTTAATCTCACATTTATTCTTTGCCACCCTGAGCAAAACCCACACTTTGACAATCGCTTCGGCCTCCTCGGCTAATCTGTTTTTTAGCGACGCTTGACTCACTTGTGATATGCGTGAAACTCGGGGCCAGGCTCGATTAGCTATCAATCCGCTTCGCTCTTCGCATTTACGTTGCTTTTCCGAGCTCAGCCCTCCATTCTTGTGTCCCTAGCTTGATGTAGCGGTCATTTTGGCTCTCGCCACATGCAATTTCTTGTAGCTGTCGAGCAGGCGCTGATGCCTGTCGAGCCCTTCCAGCTTCATGCTCGTCGGCGTCAAGCCAAAAAAGCGCACGCTCCCATCCACCGACCCCAGCACCGCATCCATCCTGGGGTTGCCAAACATGCGGCGGAAGTTGACCACGTAATCGTCCAGTTCCAGGTCGTCGTCCAGCAGCACCTCCAGCACCACGTTCAAGGCTTGATAGAACAATCCGCGCTCGACCGTGTTGTCGTTGTACTGCAGGAAGGCCCCCACCAGTTCCTGCGCTTCTTCAAGTTGCTGAAGGGCGAGATGTATCAGCAGCTTCAACTCCAGCACTGTCAGCTGTCCCCAGGCCGTGTTTTCGTCAAATTCGATGCCGATCAGGGTGGCTATGTCGCCGTATTCGTCCAGCTCGTTGTTATTCAGACGGTCAAGCAATGCTTGCAGGCCGGCGTCGTCCAGACAATGCAAGTTCAAGATATCGGCACGGAACAACAGCGCCTTGTTGGTGTTATCCCAGATCAGGTCTTCTACCGGATACACTTCCGAATAACCGGGCACCAGAATCCGGCAGGCAGTTGCGCCCAGATTGTCGTACACGGCTACGTAAGCCTCTTTGCCAAGATCTTCGAGAATGCCGAACAAGGCAGCGGCTTCCTTGGCGTTGGAATTTTCACCACGACCGGAAAAATCCCAGTCGACGAAATCGAAATCGGCTTTGGCACTGAAAAAGCGCCACGACACCACGCCGCTGGAATCGATGAAGTGTTCGACAAAGTTATACGGCTCGGTCACGGCTTCGCTTGCAAAGGTGGGCTGAGGCAGATCGTTCAGGCCTTCAAAGCTGCGGCCTTGCAGCAATTCCGTCAGACTGCGTTCCAGCGCCACTTCCAGGCTTGGATGCGCGCCGAAGGAGGCAAACGCCCCGCCTGTACGCGGGTTCATCAAGGTAACGCACATTACCGGGTACACTCCGCCCAGCGACGCATCCTTCACCAGCACCGGGAAGCCCCGCTCTTCCAATCCCTTAATGCCGGCCACAATGCCCGGGAATCTCGCCAGCACCTCTTGCGGCACATCGGGCAAGGTGATCTCGCTTTCGAGGATTTGGCGTTTCACCGCTCTTTCGAAAATTTCCGAAAGACATTGCACCTGCGCTTCGGCCAGCGTATTGCCGGCGCTCATGCCATTGCTGGCATAGAGGTTTTCGATCAGGTTGGATGGGAAATACACGACCTCGCCGTCGGACTGCCGCACGAACGGCAGCGAACAGATGCCCCGTTTCGCATTGCCCGAGTTGGTGTCGATCAGGTGGGAACCGCGCAGCTCGCCGTCGGAATCGCAAATTTGCAGACAGTACTCGTCGAGAATGTCTGCGGGCAGTGCGTCTTTGGGGCCTGGCTTGAACCAGCGCTCGTTCGGGTAATGCACGAACTCGGCGTCGGCAATGTCTTCACCCCAGAACGCGCCGGCATAGAAGTGGTTGTTATTGATACGCTCGATATACTCGCCCAGGGCCGACGCCAACGCGCTTTCCTTGGTCGCTCCCTTGCCATTGGTGAAGCACATCGGCGAGTGCGCATCACGAATATGCAGCGACCACACGTTGGGAACCAGATTGCGCCACGAAGCAATTTCAATCTTGATGCCCAGGCCGGCCAGCACTCCCGACATGTTGGCGATGGTTTGCTCCAGCGGCAAATCCTTGCCGGCAATATAAGTGCTCGCTTCGGAATCCGGCTTCAGGGTCAGCAAGGCCTGGGCATCGGCATCCAGATTTTCCACCTCTTCGATCACAAATTCTGGCCCGGCCTGCACGACTTTTTTCACCGTGCAACGGTCGATGGAGCGCAAAATACCTTGGCGATCTTTGTCGGAAATATCCGCCGGCAACTCGACCTGGATCTTGAAAATCTGCTGATAGCGGTTTTCCGGGTCGACGATATTATTCTGCGACAGGCGGATATTCTCGGTAGGGATATTGCGCGTATTGCAGTACAGCTTCACAAAGTAAGCGGCACACAAGGCCGACGAGGCCAGGAAGTAATCGAACGGACCGGGCGCCGAGCCGTCGCCCTTATAGCGTATGGGCTGATCCGACACCACCGTGAAATCGTCGAACTTGGCTTCGAGACGAAGCTTGTCGAGAAAGTTGACTTTAATTTCCATGGGAGACTTCCAAAATAGTGCTCAAGATGAATTAGCCACCATTATCTGTTTTTTAGCTGTGCAGTGGTTCGCCACATACGGCGGAATGCGCTTCGCTTTTCCGCGGGGCGGCCATCCGCCCTACCAGTCTGACATTCGCCTGGGTCAGCGCCGCCTATCTATGGGAGGGCAGGATGGGGAGCGGAGGAAGCGCGGGCGAACCTCTCCAGAATCAACAAAGAGATTAATCACCTACGGGCGCAAGTGCGCTTGCGAAAGACGCGTCCGCTTCCCAGCGTGTCTTCCCGTAGGTAGGCGAGATTGCATATCGCCGCACCACGACAAAAGCACTACGCCAACTCCGCCGGCGTCAAAACCGTCAACTGCTCCATCAGCTGCGCAAAGCGCCGCTGGTTGGGGGCAATCTTCTCGGCGCGCATCAGCACTTCGCGCGCTTCGGCGCCGAGTTCGGCGTCGTAGCCGTTCGTTTGCATCGCGGCGATCAGGATTTGCGCGAAGTTGAGCAGCACACGCAGGTTGGACGGCATGGTTTCGCGGGCGGCGCGCATCCATTCTATGGCTTCGTCCAACTGGCCGCCTTTCCAGAGGATGACGCCGCGATTCATCATTTCTCCGGCTTCCTTCTTGGCGGAGCCGACCAGTTCCGCGCCCTGGTCGCCCAAGCTGGCTTTCTCGAAAATGTCTTGCACGTCCTTGAGGACTTGCTCGTTGTCGTGGTTGTTCTTGACCACGTCGCGCAGCAGGTCGAGCGGCGCGCCTTCCACGCCGACTGCGAACAGCAGGCGCGCCATGTCGAGGCAGGTTTCGGCATCGGGAAGGTCGCCGGTGGTCGCCAATAGCTGGCTCAGTTCCTCGCCCGACTTGCGTGCCTTGATTTCGTCGCCGCTCTCGTGGTAGACCAGACCTTCCACCACCTTGGCGCGCACGCGCGTTTCCTCGGTGTCGAACTTGTCTTGCACCGCAGAGAGCACGCGCAGGGCTTCCTTGGCGTCGGCCTTCTGGCCGCACACGCGCGCCAGGCCGTAATAGCTTTCCGGCGTGGCCAGCACGGAGTGTTCCCCCACGGACACGCTCTTGCGGAACGCCTTCTCGGCCGCCTCCGCGTTGCCGAGCTTGAGCGCGACCGTACCCAGGTTCTTTTGCCGCAGCACGGAGTTAGGTGACAGCTTGGCGGCGCTTAGCAGCACCTTTTCCGCTTCCTCGAACTGGCCCATGCGCTGCTGCACGTCCGCCAGCTGGTCGTAGGCTTCGAGGTAGTGCGGATTTTCGGCGACCACTTCCTGCAGCATCTGGCGCGCCAGCTCAAGCTTGCCGTCGGCCGCCCTGATCTTGGCGATGCCGGCCTTGGCCCAGGGGAATTCGCGCACCGTCATCACTTGCTCATAGACCGCGCAAGCCTGGTCCATTTCCCCGGCCTTTTCCAGCAGCGTGGCCTTCATGCGCAGCAGGTCGAGCGCATGGATCTTGTCGGTCGCCAGCTTTTCGTCGCACAGCTTGACGGCCTTCAGGTAGTCCTTGACGTCATAAGTGTGGGCAATTTGCTTGAATACCTGCTTCTTGGCCCAGATGCGGTTCAGGCGCGACATCAAGGTGTTTTCGGTGATCGGTTTGATCAGGTAGCTGTCAGGCTGATACTCGGCTGCGCCCATGATGGAGTCGACGCTCTTTTCAGCCGACACCATGACCCAGATGCAGGTCGGGCCGATCAGTTCGCGCACCTTGGCTTCTTCCAGCACTTGTTGACCGTTCTTGCCGGGGCCGAGGTTGAAATCGCACAGCACCACGTCGTACTTTGTGCGGCCCAGCGCAGCCGCAGCTTCGGAGCCGCTGGCAGCCTGGTCTATGTAACGCACGCCGATGTTGCGCAGCATGTCGCGCATCATTTGGCGCATGCTGGGGAAGTCGTCCACCAGCAAAAAACGTTTGTTGACCCATTCATTGACCGAAACGGCTTCGCTACCTTTGCTCGGAAAGACCATTTCCCCTCCCGCTTACGGCAAACGCAGAACGAAGCAGCCGCCACCCAGCGATCCGCCATTTTCCAGCGTGACGCCCCCAACCCGGCCGCGATGCGTATGCATCTTCGCCACTTCGCCGGAAAAATACAGGCCAAGATAGGTGCTGCCAGTCTTGAAATTGACGCCACCCGACATGGCCGCACTCATCTCCAACCCCATCTCTATCATCGAGGGAGGGTAGCCTTCACCGTTGTCTTCGACGCGTAGTTCGAGAAAGTCGCCTTCGGCCCTGACGATCAAGGCTATCCGATCGCGCGTATAGCGGATGGCATTGGTGATTGCGTGGCCGATTACGCCGGTGACGAGGTCGGCGTCGAACACCCAGACCAGATCGTCCGGGAATTCGAGCTGCAGTTCGATGTTCTTCGAACTGAACAGGATGCGGTATTGCGATTCGATCTGTTCGACAAAGTCGACCAGGGCTTGCGGTTCGGGGTCGAAGGGATAGGAGCGCTTGCCGACATCCTTGTACAAGGCCAGCAATTGAATCAGGTTGTCGTTCAAGCGGCGCGTCTCGTACAGCATGTGGGCGATCTGCTGGTAGGCCGGCAATTGCTTGGTCGCTTCGTCAGCCAACAGGGTCTCAAGCGTCCCGCTCATCATGCCGACCGAATTTTTCATGTCGTGCGCGGCGGAAGCCAGGAATAAGGACAGGTCCGGGCGCTGTTGTTCGTCTTGCATGGGCGCTTCCCTTCACAGGATGGTGGTGGCATTCACATGCACGAACTAATACGATGCCGCGCGAAATTTTTGCCGTAGGGAACATTTTAGTATGAAAGGATGTAGTGCTCGATATTTTTACTGCACTGCGGAGCCCATGCATACCCACGTGATTGACTATCTCACATCATCTGTTTTGCCATTTAAGAAATTCGGAGCTAGACCAGATGGCAATCAAAAGAGAGAGGGCCGCCGGCATCATTGAACAGTTGCCCACAAATGCTGTATGCTTATACAGCATTCATTCCCTTCTTCCTGCCTGCAATGCCCGACTCCGCCCCGTCTGCATCCGAGCCGCTAGCGCAAGGTGCCGCGTTTCCCACTTCCCACCCACGTCCGTTTTATTACCTGGAAAATTTCGAATCGGTGCTGTCCTGGGTGTGCGAGCGCTACGGCGATTTGCTCGATGTCGCTGAGCGTGATTTTATTGCGGGTTTCGCGGGACTGCCGCGAACGTCGCGGGCCCTGCTGGTGAGAATGGCGATGCGCAAGGGGGACTTGTTCCGCGCCAGCAAGCTGCGCTACGTCGAAATCGGCGACGCACGCAAGGCGGTGCAGCCCCTGATCGAAATCGGCTGGGTGGCAGGCGATCCCGAACTCACACTGGAACAATTGTTTGCGTTGTTGACGAAACAGGAATGCATACTCGCACTCGGGTTGCAAGCGCACCGCGCCGCCGCCAAGCCGCAATTGCTGGAAATGGCGCAAAACCAGTTTGAAGAAACGCGGCGCTTTTCCGCTTGGCATGCCAATTCCGGTGACGAGGTTTATGAAGTCCGCAATGGCGCAGTCTTCGACCGCTTGCGGCTGATGTTCTTCGGTAATCTGTATCAAGACTGGTCTGAATTCGTGCTGGCCGACCTCGGTATCTGGAACTATGAAAAGGTGGAATTTCTGCCCGGCTCGCGCGCATTCGAAACGCGCCAAGACGTCGACCTCTATCTTCAGCTTGATGCCTGCCTGGAGAGCTTGCATGCCGATGAAGCTCTCGCAGAAATCGAGACGCAAGCCACTTCGCTGGTGTGCGCCAACCCTTGGTTGCGGACCAAGCAGGCCAAACTGCTGTTTCGCCTGGCCCAGCGGCACGAACAACTCGGCAACTGGGGCGACGCCTTGCGGCTGTACGCAAGCTGCGGCTATCCCGGCGCGCGTGCAAGGCGCATTCGCGTGCTGGAAAAGGATGGCCGACACGATGCAGCCATGGCTTTAGCAAAAATTGCCGAGAACTCTCCGGAAAGCGAAGCCGAAGCGCAGCAATTGTTGCGCATGGCGCCAAGACTGCGTCGCAAGCTCGGGTTGGCGCGCCGGGAAAAGACCAGCAAGCCTGCCTTGCCGCGCATCGATCTGCTTTTACCCTTGCCCGACGAAGACCAGGCAGTTGAACTTTGCGCAGCCGAACATTTCCAGCAAAGCGATGCCGGTTCTGCCGTCCATTTCGTGGAAAACACCTTGATCAATTCTCTGTTCGGCTTGCTGTGCTGGGATGCCATATTCACCGCCGTGCCGGGCGCCTTTTTCCATCCCTTTCAGAGCGGCCCGGCCGATTTGCATGATCCGGATTTCCATGCGCGCCGCGCGCCTCAGTTCGACGCTTGCCTGTCCCAACTCGATTCGCGGACCTACCGCGAAACCATCTTGACGAATTTCAAGCGCAAGGCAGGCATTCTTTCGCCGTTCGTGTTCTGGGATGCGCTGACGCCGGAATTGCTGGAACAAGCGCTGGCCTGCCTTCCACCCGCCCATCTCAAGCTGTGGTTCGAACGCATGCTGCGCGATTTGAGCGCCAACTGCGCAGGCTTTCCCGACCTGATCCAGTTCTGGCCACAGGAAAAGCGCTACCGATTGATCGAAGTCAAGGGACCTGGCGACCGCCTGCAAGACAATCAGATCCGCCTGCTCGATTTTTGTTTAGCGCACGACATGCCCGTGGCCGCGTGCTACGTGCAGTGGCGTGAGCTTGCGGGTAAAGATACATGAGCGCAGACCTGCACTACACCGTCGCGGTGCGCACGCTGTGCGAATTCACGGCCAAAAGCGGCGACCTCGACTTGCGCTTCACACCCTCGCCTTCCGGCCAGGAAGGTGTGGCCGGCCATGCGGCCGTGCGCGCGCGCCGCAAGAAAGGCTACCGCGCCGAAATCAGCTTGAGCGGCGAATTCGAAAACCTGCGAGTGCGCGGCCGCGCCGACGGTTACGACCCCGACTTGAACCAGGTCGAGGAAATCAAGACCTATCGCGGCGAGCTCGATGCCATGCCGGCCAATCACCGCGCGCTGCATTGGGCGCAGGCGAAGATGTACGGCCATCTGTTGTGCAAGCAACTGGAACTGGCTGAAATCCGCGTGGCGCTGGTCTATTACGAGATCGACGAGCAGACCGAAACCGTGCTGGACCAGGTCTATCCTGCGGCGGAGCTGGAAGCATTTTTCAGGGACCAGTGCGGGCGCTTCCTGGCTTGGGCCGAGCAGGAGGCACAGCATGTCGCGGCGCGCAACGAGGCGGCGCAATTGCTGCGCTTTCCGCACGCATCGTTCCGGTCGGGCCAGCGCGAATTGGCCGCTGCCGTGTACAAAACGGCGATCGCAGGCTCCTGCCTGTTGGCGCAGGCGCCGACCGGCATCGGCAAAACCGTCGGCACGCTCTTTCCTCTGCTGAAGGCTCTGCATACCAATCCGGCGCAGGGCCTGGACAAGATTTTTTACCTTGCAGCCAAGACTTCGGGGCGACAATTGGCGCTCGACGCGGCCGCCGCCATCAAGTACAACACCGGCGGCGCGGCACAGCCGCTGCGTGTGCTGGAACTGGTAGCACGCGACAAAGCTTGCGAGCATCCGGACAAGGCTTGCCACGGCGACTCCTGTCCGCTGGCTAAAGGCTTTTACGATCGCCTGCCGGCGGCGCGATCAAGCTTAGTGGCAAGGGGTCAGCATGACCGCGACACCGTGCGCGCAGCCGCACTGGCACATCAAATCTGCCCCTATTATCTGAGCCAGGAAATGGCACGCTGGGCCGACGTGATCGTAGGCGATTACAACTATTATTTCGACGTAGGCGCAATGCTGCACGGCTTGACGCTCGCCAACGACTGGCGCGTTGCCGTACTGGTCGACGAAGCGCACAACCTGGTCGAGCGCGCGCGCAAGATGTATTCGGCCGAACTCGATCAAGCCGACTTGAAATCCCTGCGCGCGGAACTTCCTTCGCAAGCGACAATGTTGAAGAAGCCTCTGGAAAAGCTGAACCGCGCCTGGAATGCTCTATGCAGTGAACAGGAGCAGGACTACCGGATTTACGCAGCCGTTCCCGAGTCGTTTGTCTACGCACTGACGCAGACCCTGGAAGCCATAGGCGCTTACCAAACCGAGCACCCGACCGCTGCGGAACCGCGGCTGCAGCAATTCTATTTCGACGCCCTGCATTTTTTCCATTTGACGGAAAGTTTTGACGAGCATTCGCTGTTCGACATAGCCAAGCCGACCAAAGGAAGCTCCCGTCATGGCGCGACTCTCGGCATCCGCAACATCGTTCCCTCCCCCTTCCTCAAGCCGCGTTTTGCGGCCGCGCAAACCAGCACGCTGTTTTCGGCAACCCTGAACCCGAGCGCATTTTATTGCGACATGCTGGGCTTGCCCGAGGAGACGCTCACTGTCGATGTGCCTTCGCCGTTCCGTGCCGAGCAGTTGAGCGTCAAGCTGGTTTCGCATATTTCTACACGCTATCGCGAACGCGACCGTTCACTGGGACCGATCGCCGACCTGATCGCGCAGCAGTTCGACGACCGCCCCGGAAATTACCTGGCGTTCTTCAGCAGCTTCGATTACCTGCAAGCGGTGTTGGCGCATTTTCAGGAGCGTTATCCGCATATTTCCGCCTGGGTGCAGGAGCGCCGCATGGCGGAAAGCGAACGCACGGAATTCCTGGCGCGTTTCACGGAGGGCGGAGCCGGTGTCGGCTTTGCGGTGCTCGGCGGCGCATTTGCGGAAGGCATCGATTTGCCGGGTGAACGTTTGATCGGCGCCTTCATCGCCACACTGGGTCTGCCGCAGCTCAATCCCTTCAATGAGCAGGTACGCGAGCGCATGCAAGCCGGCTTCGGTGCAGGATATGAATATGCGTATCTTTATCCCGGCTTGCAGAAAGTGGTGCAGGCGGCCGGGCGTGTGATACGCACCACCAGCGACCGCGGTTGCGTGTACCTGATCGACGACCGCTTTGCGCGGCGGGAAGTGCGCGCATTGTTACCGGAATGGTGGGACGTAAAAATCCTCTGACGAGTTTCTAGTATGTGAAAAGTGCATGACCTCGTGTGAATGCGGGAGATATTTATATTTCCCTACTCCATTCCCCCGTCGCCCTCGCGAAGGCGGGGGCCCACAGGGAGTACGAACGTGCGACTGGGTTATGGGTCCCCGCCTTCGCGAGGACGACGGGGGAAGTGAATCGCTTTAATGCAGATATCTACCCGCAATTGACGATACCTGTCATTTTCCCCAATTGATCGCCAGTCTCATAGCGGATTATCAAACCTTCGGATACAGCCCGTGTACGCGCCCGAATAGCTGCGTCAATCCCATCAGCGCATCGATGTTCGGTGTGAACACGCCGACACGCTGTCCCATCTCGCGTACCGCGCCGACCAGTGCATCAAGCTCCAGTGGGCGCCCAGCTTCCACGTCTTGCAGCATCGAGGTCTTGAAGGCGCCGAGCTTGCGCGTGACCGCATGGCGCTCTTCCGGGCTTTGCGTCACCACGCAGCCTATGCGCTCGCCGATAGCCGCGGCTTCGCGCATGGCGGCCGAACAGAATTCCAATACCAGTGGGTCGGCCTGAATCTTGTCCATGCTGGCGCCGGTGATGGCCGAGACCGGGTTGACGGTCATATTGCCCCACAGCTTGTACCAGATGTCGTAACGAATATTGGACGAGACCGTCACTTCGAAACCGGCCTGGGTCAACAATGCGCCCAAGCGTTCCGTTCTTTCCTGTGGCGCACCGTGCGGTTCGCCGACGATCAGGCCGCGCCCCATCTTGTGCTGGACCAGGCCGGGCTCGGTGGTGAAAGTGCTGGCATGCACCACGCAGCCGACCACGTGGTGCAGCGGAATTTGTTGCGCGATGCGACCACCGGCGTCGATGCTTTCCAGCGGCTGACCGCCTAAAGCCGCCACGTCTTGGCTGAACCACCACGGCACACCATTCATGGCCGGCAGCACCATGGTGTTCGAGCCAAGCATGGCGGCAACCGACGGCGCTACGGCAGCCAGCGCCGGCCCCTTCACCGCCACGATCACGAGATCCTGGGCACCCAGCTCAAGCGGATTATCGGATGCCGTGACCGGGCGCTGCAATAGTTCATTATCCAGCTGCAAACGCCAGCCGTGCGTGCGCAAGGCTTGCAGCGTAGCTCCACGCGCCAGCGCGCTGACTTCACATTGCCCGCTCGCCGCCAGGCGCGCGCCGAGAAAACCGCCGATGGCGCCGGCGCCGACGATGCATACCTTCATAGAACAGCGCCGACCGCCTGGACGAAGTAATCGATCTGGTCGATGTGCAAGCCTGCGACGTTGGTGCGGCTGTCGGGCGGCATGTAGATGGCGAAGCGCTCGCGCAGCATGGCCACCTGCTCAGGGCTCAGGCCCAGCATCGAGAACATGCCCTGCTGGCGTGCGATGTAGTTGAATTCGTCGCTGCGCAGATGACTGCGGAAATTCTCGAACAGCGCGCGCCGCAGATCGTTGATGCGGCCGCGCATGCCGTTCAATTCGTCTTGCCACAGCTTGCGCAAATCTTCATTGCCAAGAATACGCGCCACCACGTTGGCGCCGTGGTCGGGCGGCATCGAATAGTTGCCGCGCAAGACCACCATCAGGTTGTCGAGCGCCAGTTGTGCAGTCTTCGCGTCCTGATGCACCACCATCGCGCTGCCCACGCGCTCGCGGTACAGACCGAAGTTCTTCGAGCACGATACGCCGACGACATACTCGGGCACATGGTCGGCCATGCAGCGCACGCCAAAGGCGTCTGCATCCAGGCCGCGTCCCAAACCTTGGTAGGCGAGGTCAATGAAAGGCAAAAAGCCGCGCTGCGCGGCCAGCTGCGCCACACTCAGCCATTGCGCCTCGTTCAGATCAACGCCGGTCGGATTGTGGCAAGCGCCGTGCAGCAACACGATGTCGTTCGGCCCGAGCTTGGACAGGCATTCCGTCATTTCGTTGAAGCGTACCGCCTGGCCACGCTTATCGAAATACGGATAGACGGCCAGTTTCAGCCTTGCCGCCTTGACTAGGGGGATGTGGTTGACCCAAGTCGGGTCGCTGACCCAGACGGTGGCATCGGGCTTGCACAATGCCAGCAGGTCGAGCAAGGCGCGCAGAGCACCGCAGCCGCCTGTGGTTTGCACCGCGCGCACGCGGTCTTGCAAAGACTGTGCCTTCTCGCCAAACACGAGATCGACCATGGCGGCGTTGAATTTCATGTCGCCGGCAATGCCGACATAGGTCTTGGTGTCTTGCTCGTTGAACAATTGCTGCTCGGCCTGCTTGACCGCGGCCATGACTGGCGTACGGCCGTGTTCGTCACGATAAACGCCGACGCCGACGTCGATCTTGGTCGGGCGCGGGTCGGCGCGAAATTGGCCCATCAGGGCGAGCAAGGCGTCGCCTGCGGTGGGCTGCAGTTGTTCCAGCATGGTGTCCTCGGAATTACGGGGTTGGGCGGCGTATTGTTTTTGGCTACATGTTACAGCATTGGGAGCTATCCCCGGATTTTCTGTCCTACTTCACTGATCGAATGCGGGAGATGCCAGAGAAATTTCGGTCTACTCTTCCCCGTCGCCCTCGCGAAGGCGGGGGGCCAGGTTGAAGTTGATTTCAAAAGAAAACAAAGACTACCTAGGCTCCCGCCTACGCGGGAGCGACGGGTTTTATTGGAGGGCCGTTATCAATCAATGCGAACCGCCCAGATAAGCTGCTTTGACTGCCGGATCACGCCTCAGGCTTTCCGCACTGCCATGCACGGAAATGCGGCCATTTTCGAGCACATAACCATAGTCCGCGACGTTGAGCGCCGCCACTGCGAATTGCTCGACCAGCAGCATAGTCACACCCTGTTGCTTGAGGCGTTCGATGATGCGGAACACTTCTTCGACCAGGATGGGCGCCAGGCCCATGGACGGTTCGTCGAGCAGCACAACCTCGGGATTGAGCATGACCGCGCGCGCCATGGCCAGCATTTGCTGCTCGCCGCCGGACAGGGTGCCGGCCAATTGCTGCCGCCGTTCCTTCAAGCGTGGGAACAGTTCCATGGCCTTTTCCAGGTCGTGCGCGACGTCGCCGCGCGGGCGTGAACGGGTAAAGCGCGGGAAGGCGCCGAGCAACAGGTTGTCTGTCACGCTCATGGTGGCGAATACGCGCCGTCCTTCGGGTGAGTGCGCAAGACCGGCACGCGCGATCTTGTGCGAAGGCAGGCCGGTAACATCGCGTCCGTCCAAGGTGACGCTTCCGCTCTTCGGCTTGAGCATGCCGGAAATGGCGCGCATGGTGGTGGTCTTGCCGGCGCCGTTCGAACCGATCAAGGTGACGACCTTGCCCTTGGGAACTTCCAGCGAAATGCCGTGCAAGACTTCAACCTTGCCGTAGGCAGCGTACAAGTCGGTAATCTTCAGCATCTCAGGCTCCTCCCGCGCCGGCGCTGGCACCCGCAGCCACCGCTTCATTGGCCGAGCTGCCGAGATAGGCTTCAATCACCTTGGGATCGGATTGCACTGCATTCGGTTTGCCCTCCGCGATCTTTTGCCCGAAGTCGAGCACGGTGACGACGTCGGAAATCGACATGACGACGTCCATGTGGTGTTCGATCAGGATGATGGTGATGCCATGCTCGCGTATCTTGCCGATGATGGCGATCAATTCCTTGATATCGGGTGCGGTAAGGCCTGCAGCCGGTTCGTCCAGCAACAGCAGCTTGGGATTAAGGCCCATGGCGCGGCCGATTTCCAGAAGGCGCTGCTTGCCATAGGGCAGGTTGCGCGCCTCCTCGTTGGCGAATTCGGCAATGCCGACGAAGTCCAGGATGGCGGCGGCCTGCTCGCGGGCGCGCTGCTCCTCGCGCTTATAGCTCGGCGTACGCAGAATGACGTCCAGGACGTTGCTGCGGAAGGTGTGATGCAGGCCGACCAGCACGTTTTCGGTGGCCGTCATTTCCCCAAAAAGTTGCACGTTCTGGAAGGTGCGAGCCACGCCTCCCAGAGCGATAGCGGATGGAGTCGCGCCCGAGATGGCCTTGCCGTCGAATTCGACGCTGCCGTCGGTGGGACGGTAAATGCCGGTCAGCACATTCATCATTGTGCTCTTGCCAGAGCCGTTCGGCCCGATCAGCCCGTGCACAGAACCACGCAGCACTTCCAGGTCGACCTGATTCAGCGCTTTCAAGCCGCCAAATTGCATCAGCACGCGCTTGGCACGCAAGACATGTTTATTGACTTCGCCACGCTGCTCGCCGTTGTGCTCACCATTGAACAATAAGGCAGCCGCCGCCACGGCCTCCGCATCAACCGCAAGCTCCTCGCGCCTTCCGACCACGGCGTTGAAGAAACCGACGACGCCGTCCTGCAGGTAGTAAACGACGAACAGGATCATCAAACCGAAGATGGTCAGACGCCAGTCGGTGATGTTTTCCAGCTTCCACGAATACACCGCCATGCCGATCACCGCCGCCAACGGCACGGCAATTTCGCGCACCGTACTGCGCCTCTTCAGCAGAGTCCATACGCTCGCGGCAACGCCGACCACGGCTGCCGTGGTGGCGATTTTGCGGAACAGGTCGATGTCGGACAAAAGGCTGGGCAGCATCACTACGATCAGGGCGCCGATCAGGGCGCCGCTGCGCGTCTTGCGTCCACCCATGATGATGGCCAACAGGAACAGGATGGTCAGCTCAAAGTTATAGGTGTCCGGCGAGATGTATTCTTCCGAAAACGCATACAGGCTGCCCGCCAAGCCGGCCAGCGCGGCGCTGATGACGAAGGCGTAAACCTTATAGCGATACACCGACACGCCCATGCAGTCGGACGCGATCGGGCTGTCGCGCAGGGCCTGGAAGGCACGGCCCAGATGCGACTTGACGATGCGGTCGACCACGACCAGGGCCAGCACCATCAAGACCACGACCACGTAGTAAAACTCGGCTTCGCTGAGCTTGTGGCCCAGCAGCACCGGCTTGCCGACCTTGATGCCCTCTGGTCCGTTCGTGAAGAAGGACATTTCGTTGATCAGGATGCGGATGATGGTGCCGAAAGCCAAGGTCACCATGGCCAGGTAAGGGCCGGTCACGCGCAAAGCCGGCAGCGCCAGCACAATGCCGAACAGCGCCGTCACGCCGATGCTGACTGAGATCGCCAACAGGAAAGGCGCACTCGCCTTGAACGCCAGGATCAGCACGCCGGTGGCGTAGGAGCCGATGCCGAACAGGCCGGCATGGCCGAGCGAGACTTGGCCGGTGTAACCGACCACGACGTCGAGCCCGAACAGCAGGATGGCGTAGATCAGGATGGTTTCGGCCAGATGCACATAATAGGGATTGTGGACCGCCATGGGGATCAGGAACAGCGCCAGCAGGGCCAGCACCGGGAAAGCGCGCATGGTGTTTTTCATCATCATACTTTTCGTTTCCCTCAGACTTTCTTGATGGCGAGCTTGCCGAACAGGCCGGCAGGTTTCACGGCCAGTACCAAGAGCAGCAGCACCAATCCGGGCACTTCCTTGTAGCCGCTGGCGACATAGTAGCCGGTCAGCTCTTCCGCCACACCGAGGATCAGGCCGCCGACGATGGCGCCGACGCCGGAGGTCAAGCCGCCGATGATGGCGACCGCGAACGCTTTCAAGCCGAGCGAAGCGCCCATGGTGGCGCCGGTCAGCGTCAGCGGAGCGACCAGCACGCCGGCAAAGGCGGCAGATGCCGACGACAAGGCATAAGAAAAGGTGATGACGGCGCCGGTGTTGATGCCCATCAGCCCGGCGGCGTCGCGGTCATTCGAAGTCGCTACCACGGCTTTGCCGTATATCGTCTTGCGGTTGAAGATTTCGACCGCCAGCATCATCGCCAAGGCGCCCAGCACGACCACGATCTGCATGGGCTGCACGTTGACCGGACCGAGCTGGATCGGCGCCGCGCTCAGCGGCGAAGGAAAGGTCAGATCGTCCTTGCCCCAGATGTTTTCGGCCACGTTGCGAAAGATGATCATCAGCGCGATGGTCGACATGATCCAGCCGAATTCGGACTTGATCTTGATGGCCGGTCGCACCGCAATCCATTCGACCAAGGTGCCTTGCAAGGCGCCGAAGATCAGCACCAGCGGAATCATCAGCCAGTAATTAAGGTAAGGCCCGCCATGTATGGAACCGGCGATGCTCAAGCCCACCAGGGCGCCCAGCATCAGCGCCTCGCCCTGTCCGAAATTCAGTGTGGCCGAAGTGGCGAATGTCAGTTGGTAGCCGAAGGCGATGACCGCGTAGATCATGCCCAGAGAGACGCCGCTGATCAGCAGCTGCAGCAATACATCCATATTTTTTCGAGTCCCCTAAGAAAAAGCCAGTTATCACTAAGTGACAACTGGCTTTTTGAACTACGGCGCTTATTTTTCCAACTTACTTCGCCAAGACTACGTGCCCGCCCGCCACTTCACCAAACACCGGCACCCCGGGTTTAATGGCTTCGTGGTCGTCGTGGCTATAGGGTTTGTCGTAGGTGGTGACGACGCCATCGACCTTGTCCTTGAGGTTTTCCAGCGCGGCGCGCACCGCCGGGCCGTCTGTGCTGCCGGCCTGCTTGATGGCGGCTACCAGCAGGTAGATGGAGTCATAGCCCTGGGCCGCCGAAACCGGCGAGGGAATGCGGCCATTGGGCGGGCTGTAGGTCTTCACGTAATTGTCGATGAAGGCCTTGCGCTTGGGTGTATTCGGGTCCTGGATGAAGGTCTGCGGCATCTTGGCGCCTTCGCCGTTCTTGCCGGCGTTGTCGATAAAGTTGGCCATGGAAAGCGTCCAGCTGCCTATCATCGGCACTTTCCATCCCAGCTTTTCCATACCGTTGGCAATCTGCGCGAGTTCCGGTCCGATGCCATAGGTCAGGATGACTTGCGCGCCGGCGCCTTTGGCGCGCAGCAATTGCGCCGTCATGTCGACGTCCTTGATGTTGAACTTCTCTTCGTCGACCGGCTTGACGCCCTTCTTGTCGAGCGCTTTTTCCAGGTCCGCGCGGCCGAGCTGGCCGTAATTGGTGGAATCAGCGAAGATCGCGACCTTGGTGAACTTGTGTTTGGTGATCGCCTCGTCCACGATCATGGCGGACTGGATGGTGTCGTTGCAGGAATTGCGGAACACGTAATTCTCGGGCTGATCGGCGAACTGTTTCGTCACCTCGGTGCCGGTGGCGACGTTGTTCATCACCGGGATCTTCGCTTCCTCATAGAAGCGTTGCGACGCAAGCGCCACGCCGGTGTTGATGTAGCCGACCGTGGCGACCACTTGTTCCTTGTTGATCAGTTCCTGGGCAATTTGCACGCCGCGCTCGTTCTTGGCTTCGTCGTCGCGTTCGACCAGCTGAATCTGCCGGCCCAGCACGCCGCCTTTGGCATTGATTTCGGCAACGGCCAGCTTCACGCCGTCGCGCATGGAAACACCCATGGGTGCAGAGCCGCCGGTATAGGGGCCCGATACGCCGATCTTGATTGGTTCTGCTGCCAGACTCGGGAGCGCAACGGCCGATCCCATGGCGATGGTTACTGCCGCAGCCAGTGCCTTGATTTTGTATGACATGTCATCCTCTTTCGTCTACGCGATATGGGAAGCGTTGCCGACGGCAGCGCTCGTTTATGGTTGCCGGGCGCTCTTCGTCGCCTCTGTGTTGCAACGCAGCACAAATCGAGTACCTGAGCTTCGATTCCATGCCATGTCAGCAATGACTTTATCATATTGCAAATATGGAACAAGGTCGAGACCGGCGTCCCGCAGGGGGAGCGCTACCGGATCCAGCTGCCGGCAATCGGCGCAACAGCGGGCCCAGGGAGACATGGATATTCATCGCAGTTCCCGGATAGTTTCCGACCCTGCGGGAAAAAAAGAAAGTGAAGCAAGCCGATAGGCCGGATTCTGTTACGGCGAGTTGCCCCGCTATGACAGCCATTCCTCTAGGCCGTGAATTACTCCACGGCTCAAGCTTCCTACCCGCACGCTCCGCGAGCCACATCAATGCGTGCCTATTTGGAATTGCTCCGGGTGGAGGTTACCGCGTTTCACCGTAACTGAATACGCTCGTCTCTGTGGCCCTATTCCTCGCCTCGCGGCGGACGGTCGTTAGCCGTCACCCTGCTCTATGGAGTCCGGACCTTCCTCCCGCTCCCGTCTTGCAACGAGAGCCAGCGGCTGTCTGGCTTACTTCGGGAATCATTTTAACAGGCGCAGCAGGCGAAACGGAATTTCTGATACGTTATGGTTTTTCTTCATTCCGGTGTGCTTATGCTGAAACAAAGATCCGGCGGCCAGATCCTGGTCGACGCGCTGCAAATCCACGGCGCAGAATTGGTGTTCGGTGTACCCGGCGAAAGCTTCTTGCCGATACTCGACGCCTTGATCGATTCTCCCATTCGTTTCATCACCAACCGCCACGAAGGCGGCGCCGCCTTCATGGCCGAAGCCTACGGCAAGATGACCGGCCGCCCCGGCATTTGCTGCGTCACCCGCGGCCCCGGCGCCACCAATGCCTCGATCGGCGTGCACACGGCATACCAGGACTCGACACCGATGATTCTGCTGATAGGCCAGGTCGGCAGCGACTTCGTCGAGCGCGAAGCTTTTCAGGAAATGGATTACCGCCGCATGTTCGGCGAGATGAGCAAGTGGGTGGCGCAGATCGACCGTGCCGACCGCATCCCTGAATATATGGCACGCGCCTTCCAGGTTGCCACCAGCGGCCGCCCCGGTCCGGTGGTGTTGGCGCTGCCGGAAGACATGCTGAACTCCACGGCCGGTGTGGCCGATGCGATTGCCTATAGCCCCGTGCAGGCAGCGCCGGCGGCAGCCCAGCTGGCGCAATTGCAGACCATGCTCACCGCGGCGCAACGGCCGTTGGTTTTACTGGGCGGCAGCGGTTGGAATCAGGCCGCTTGCGCGGCCATGCGCGGCTTTGCCGAAGCGAACCGTCTGCCGGTCGCCTGCGCCTTCCGCTTTCAGGACTTGCTCGACAATGAGCATCCGAACTACGTCGGCGACGTCGGTTTCAGCATCAATCCAAAACTGGCGGCGCGCATCAGGGAAGCCGACCTGGTCCTGGCGATCGGCCCGCGTCTGGGCGAGATCACAACGGCCGGCTATAGCTTGCTGGAAGCCCCGCGTCCCAAACAGAAATTGATCCATGTTCATGCCGATGCCGAAGAGTTGGGGCGGGTTTACCAAGCTGACCTGATGATCAATAGCGGTATGCCGCAGATTGCCGAAGCCTTGGCGGCCATGCCGCCGGTCGCGGTAAAACATGGTGTGTCGGTCGCTGCATGGCTGGCTGAAGCGCAAGCCGATCTGGAGGCTTGGCGGCAGGAACCGCCGACCTGCAAGGGCGAGGTCAAACTCAATCTGTGGCAAGTGATGCGCGCGCTGCAGGCTTCGCTGCCTGCCGATACCATCGTCACCAACGGCGCCGGCAACTTTGCCACCTGGGCGCACCGCTTCTGGCGCTACGGCGGCTATGCTGCCGGCTCGCGCACGCAGCTGGCACCGACGGCCGGCGCCATGGGTTACGGCGTGCCGGCCGCCGTGGCTGCACGCATCATCAGCCAGCATCACGGCAAGCCGCGCAGCGTTCTGAATGTCGCCGGCGACGGCGATTTCCTGATGACAGGACAGGAAGTGGCAACAGCCGTGCAATACGGCGCGGGGGTCTTGTTTGTGGTGTTCAACAACAGCATGCTGGGCACGATACGCATGCATCAGGAAAAGAATTATCCGGCGCGCGTATCCGGTACAGACTTGCGCAATCCCGACTTTGCGGCGCTGGCGCGCGCCTACGGCGCACATGGAGACATGGTGGAAACGACTGCGCAGTTTGCGCCGGCCCTGCAACGCGCACTGGCGCATATCGCTGCCACCAGCTTGCCGGCGCTGATCGAGTTGCGCTACGACGGCAGCATGTTGACGCCCAACGCCGGCCTGGAGGCGATCAGGAAGACCGGATTGGCGACGCAACAGTCAAAATAAGCGCAAAGGGCGGCCGAATTTTTCAGCAGATCAATTCGGCCATCACGCCAAACACGGTATAGGCGTGAGTGCTTCTGCTTTTACTGTTTGTTTTGCTGGCTATCGCGGCACACGCTCCAACGCGTCCAGCCGAAATATTCGACCACGGCAAAAGCGACGATCATCGCCAGCGGCAAGTATTGATAATTGGACATGGCGTCCTCCGTTTATTCTATGTATCCAACTTCGGGACGGAAAAGCCATTTGCAAGACCATCATCTATACAAAAGGCTTTTACTCGAGTCTTGTGGACCGGGTCCCACCCTGGTGAGTCGTTTGTGTACTCACGATGGCGTCAGTGTAGAACTTGGACAAACATCGATAAACAGCATAAAGCGCAATTGATTATTTCTGATTCAGAAATAGTAAAACGCTTGATTTCCTGGGCCGCCACGCCATGCCATGCCATGCCATGCCATGCCATGCCCGCCAAGCAAAGCTGGGCCGAGAACCGCGCTAAGATTTGCAAAAATTGAAATATTGAAAGAAATCGGCGGCAAAACGCTCGAGTTCACCGGCCGGCAAGCGATTGACGCCGCCCGCCAGCTTGCGGCCGCCGCCGCTTGCAAAGCCTCCGCAAAAACGATGCGCCGGAGCTGCATCCGGCGCTCCGGAGCGCACGCTGGCGCTGTAGCTGCCGTCACTCTGCTCGGTCAGTACGGCCCAGGCGCGATGGCGGTCGCCAGCCGCCAGCCGGTTCGCAAAGATTCCCGATACGCGGCGCGCCCAAGTCTGGTTGGGCAGCACGTAGATGGCACCGCAGGCTTGCGACCATTGCGGGAGCAAGCCCTCCATGCGCGCATCATCTTCGCGATAGCCGTCAAGCAACACGCCGTGAGCCGGTGCAGTTGCGATGAAATCGAAGGGGTCTGCATAGGCATGCAGGACGCGGAACAGCGCGTCGGGCGCAAAATGCAGATCGGAGACGCTCTCGCCATAGGCGTTGTAATTCAAGAGCGTCCCGAGCTGGTGGATGGCCTCGACTTGCGTTTCTGTCAGACCCAATTCATGAGCCAGACGTTGCCCCACCGCTTCGAGGTTGTCGCCGAATGCGGCAACCGCGGCCCAGATGCGATGACGCCCCTGCAAATAACGGTCCACCAGGATGCTGGTGCAGACCTCGGGCGCCTCGTCCCAATGGAAGCGCAATTTCGGATGAGAAAACACCTGCTGCGCGGCATGATGATCAAAATACTCGATCGTGCTGCCGCTATCGAGCAGCCGCCGCAACGCCGTCACATTGGCATCCAGGGAGACGTCGAGCACCGCTATCCGCGCCGGCTGCTCCGACGGAATACGTTCGAGCAGTGCGATGTCGCGCTTGACCCCGGTAACCAGTACCGCATCCACAGGCTGCGTCAATCGCAACTGGTGCAATGCGCATAAGCCGTCGGCATCACCATTGAAGACGTCGTAGGTGGTTCCGGCAACTTGAGCGAAAGGGACAGGCATGCAGGTAGTCGAGTAAGGAAGCGCGAATGCGAAAGGTCGCTGCGCCGCCATTGTGCCAGAAAACACCTGTATCCAACATGGACGGACACGGTGGCGCAGAGACTTCTTCAGCATTACCCTAGTATAATTTTGCCCATGGCGAAAATCGTGTTCACGCAGCAGTTGCGGCGCTTTACCGAAGTGCCGGAAATCGAGACCGCTGCCCCCACCTTGCGCGCAGCCCTGGAAGACGCGTTTGCGGTCAATCCTGTCCTGCGCGGCTACATTCTCGACGAGCAGGGCCACATGCGCATCAACGTGGTCGCTTTTATCGATGGCCGTCGCCTGCGCGACCGCATTGCGCTCAACGACGCCATTTCAGCCACCAGCCAAATCCACGTGTTGCAAGCCCTTTCTGGAGGATGACCATGCAGCATCATGCCCTGATTTCCACGCGCAAAGGCCTGTTCGAATTATCGTGCCGCAACGGCGAATGGCGGCTCGGCGCCACGCACTTTCTCGGCGACCCGCTGTCGATGGCGCTTTACGATCCGCGCGACGGCGCCACTTATGCCGCGCTCAATCTCGGCCACTTCGGCGTCAAGCTGCACCGGCGCGACAAGGGCAGCGATAGCTGGACCGAAATTGCGGTGCCGACCTATCCGCCGCAGCCGGAAGACTTCAACGAAGAGCACCCGTGGGCACTCAAAGTGATCTGGAGCCTGGCGCACGGCGGCGCAGACCAGCCCGGTGTGCTGTGGGCCGGCACCTTGCCCGGCGGCCTGTTCCGCTCCAACGATCGCGGCGATAGCTGGGAACTGGTGCGCTCGCTATGGGATATGCCGGAACGCAAGGAATGGATGGGGGGCGGCTATGAAGCGCCCGGTATCCATTCGATTTGCGTTGATCCGCGCAACAGTGACCGCATCCTGATCGGCGTGTCTTCCGGCGGCGCCTGGGTTACTGAAGACGGCGGCGAAGACTGGGTGGTGAGCGCCGAGGGCATGCGCGCCGACTACATGCCGCCCGAGCGTGCCGACGATCAGGGTATCCAGGATCCGCATCGCATCGTGCAATGCCAAGGCGCCCCCGAGGTCTATTGGTGTCAGCACCATTGCGGCATCTGGCGCTCCGCCAACAACGGCAAATTCTGGGACCGCATCGAACCCGACAATACCTCCGCGTTCGGCTTTGCCGTGGCCAGCCATCCGCGCGACCCGAATACCGCCTGGTTCGTGCCGTCGATCGCCGACATGAAACGTATCCCGGCCAACGGCGCCATGAGCGTCACGCGCACGCGCGACGGCGGCAAGACTTTCGACGTATTGCGCAAGGGTTTGCCGCAACAGCATTGCTATGATCTGGTCTACCGCCATTCGCTGGCCTTGGCCGACGACGGCCAGACCCTGCTGATAGGCTCGACCACGGGCGGCCTGTGGGGTTCGACCAATGCCGGCGATGACTGGCAACTGATTTCCGCCAACTTGCCGCCGATTTATGCACTGCAGTTCGCTTGAACGATTACACCAGAAAATAACTGAATGAGCTTATCCCGGCTGCTGCGCAGCTTCATCCGCCGCCACTGGGTCTCCTACGCCGCTTCGGCCGCGATGCTGACTGGCATCACCGTGCTCAACGTGGCGATTCCGCGCAAGTTCGGTACCATCATCGACGGCCTGGTCGCCGGACGGCTGAGCGGCACGGCCTTGCTGTGGCAGCTGGCTATACCGATCGCCTGCGGCGTCGCCATTTATCTGCTGCGCGTGGGCTGGCGCAAGGTGCTGTTTTCGGCGGCCTACCGTTTCGGCTTGCAGTTGCGCACCGATCTCTATGCGCGCCTGTCGCTGCAAGGGCCGGCCTTCTATCAACGCCAACGCACCGGCGACCTGATGGCGCTGGCCACCAACGACATCGACGCCATCGAGATGGTGGCGGGCGAGGCGATGCTGGCCGGCTACGACGGCAGCACGACGCTCGTGATCGTGCTCGGCACCATGCTGTTCGGCGTCGACTGGCGGCTGACGCTGGTGGCACTGCTGCCGCTACCGCTGATGGGCATCGCATTCTGGTTTGTTTCCAACCGCGTGCACGACGCTTCGCGCGAGGCCCTGGACCGTTTCAGCGACCTCAACGACCATGTCCTGGAAACGCTGTCCGGCGTGCGCACGCTGCGCGCGCTCGGACTGGAACGGCGCGTCGGCGCGCAGTTCTCGGAGCTGGCCGGCCGCGCCGCCGATTCCAGCTTGAAAGCGCAACGGTGGGAAGCGGCGTACGAACCGGCGGTCGGCATTTCACTGGCCGCCTCGGCTACGCTGGCGCTGTTGATGGGCGGCTATCTCGTATGGCAAGGCCAGCTGAGCATAGGGGCGCTGACCAGCTTCAACATGTACCTGGGTCAGCTGATCTGGCCGATGTTCGCCGCCGGCTGGGTACTGTCGCTGATCGAACGCGGCAAGGCAGCCTGGAAGCGGCTCGAACCCGTCATGAGCGAAGCGCTGGCGGTCGGCGACGATGGGTCGGTCGACGTCGTGCAGACGGGCACGCTGACGGCGCACGGCATCAGTTACAGTTATCCCGGCCAGACGCACCCGGCCTTGTCGCAGGTATCGTTCTCTCTGCCGGCCGGCCAGACGCTCGGCCTGGTAGGTCCCACCGGCTCTGGCAAATCGACCCTGTTGCGCCTGCTGCTGCGGCAATACGATGCGAACGCAGGTTCCATACATTGGTCCGGCCGCGAACTGCACGAATACCGGTTGGCGGCGCTGCGCCGCGCAGCTTCGTGGGTGCCGCAGGAATCCTTCCTGTTCTCCGCCAGTGTCGCCGACAACATTGCGCTGGCCAAGCCCGATGCCAGCCGCACCGAGATCGAGCACGTCGCCAAACTCGCTGCCGTACACGACGACATCATGCGACTGCCGAAAGCTTACGAAACCGTAGTCGGCGAACGCGGCATCACCTTGTCCGGCGGGCAGCGCCAACGCGTGGCGATTGCGCGCGCCCTGCTGGGCGGCGGCGCGCTGCTGCTGCTCGACGACGCACTATCGGCCGTCGATACCGGCACCGAAGCGCAAATCCTGGCGCACTTCCAGGAGCTGCGGCAAGCCGGCAGCGCCGACCACAGCCGCAGCGTGGTCATCGTCAGCCATCGCCTCAGTTCGGTGGCCGACGCCGATCACATCCTGGTACTGCGCGAAGGCCGCGTCGTCGAAAGCGGGTCGCACCAAATCCTGCTCGATCATGGCGGCTGGTACGCGGCGCAATGGCAATACCAGCAATTGGAAGAGAGTCTCGATGCGCTCTGATACCCGGCAGGCGATTGCGCTGCTGCACGCTGCTGCACGCCCCGAGCGGCGCCACCTGATGCTGGGCGTCGCCTGGCTGACCCTGGCGGCTACCCTCGAAATGACGGCGCCCATCCTGACCAAGCGCCTGATCGATAACTACCTGCTGCCGCATCGCGTGGATCTGGCCGTGATCGCTACGCTGCTGATCACCTGCCTGCTGTGCAACTGGGCCGCGACCACCGTGCGCTACCTGCAACTACTGCGTCTGGCGGGCCTGGCGATGCGTTCGGTGCAACGCCTGCGCGAACAGGTATACGAGCACGTGCTGCACCTGCCCATGGCTTTTTTCGACAGTGCCATCACCGGCAAGCTGGTCAGCCGCGTCACCAACGACACCGAGGCCGTCAAGACGCTCTACATCCAGGTGCTGTTCGTGATGCTCGACAGCGGCATCGTCATCATCGGCGCCATCGCCGCCATGGCCTGGCTCGACTTGCGGCTCATGCTGATCGTGACCGTACTGCTGCCGGCCGTGATCGTGATCGTCTGGCTTTACCAGCGCTGGAGCGCGCCGGCCGTCAGCCGGGCGCGCGAATTGCGCAGCGACATCAACGCGCAGATGGCGGGGTCGATTGCCGGCATGAGCGTATTGCAGGCCAGTAATGCGACGCCGCGTTTCGGCACCCGTTTTGCGGACACCAATCATGCGCATTTCAAGGCGCGTATGGGCGAGCTGAGCGCGAATGCCTGGCTGCTGCGGCCCGCGCTCGACATGCTGAACGTGGTGCTGCTGGTGGCAGTCATCTATGCGTTTGGCGCGCATGCAAATGGGGGCCAGAGCCAGATCGGCGGCGTGGAAGCCGGCATCCTGTACGCCTTCGTCAGCTATATCGGCCGCGTAATCGAGCCCTTGATCCAGATCACGATGCAGTTCAGCCAGTTGCAGCAATCGGTGGTATCGTCGGCGCGCGTCAATGCCTTGCTGCAGGAATACCGTCCCGTTCCCGTCGGTGGCGAGGTCCGCGTAGGCGCCGGCGCAGTGGCGATCCGTGATCTCAGTTTCGGCTACAAGCCGGAAGCGGTGGTGCTGCACGATCTGAACCTGAGCATCCCCGCCGGCAGCTTCTACGGCGTCGTCGGCCATACCGGCAGCGGCAAGTCGACCCTGCTGAGCCTGCTGCTGCGTTTCTACCGCGCGCAAAGCGGCAGCATAGAAATAGACGGCGTGCCACTGGCCGATATCGGCGACGATGCATTTCGCGCCCACGTCGGCCTGGTGCCGCAAGACCCTTTCCTGCTGGCGGCCAGCGCACGCGACAACATCGACATGGGACGCAGACTGCCGCAGCGCGAGATCGAGGCTGCGGCGCGCGCTGCCAAGGCGCACGACTTCATCTGCGCGCTCGAACAAGGCTATGACACGCCGCTCGGCGAAGGCGGCGCGCGCCTGTCGACCGGACAAAAGCAATTGATCGCCATCGCGCGCGCGCTGGCCGGCAAGCCGCGCATCCTGCTCCTTGACGAAGCGACTTCGCATATCGACAGCGAGACCGAACAAGTGGTGCAAAATGCGCTTGACGAGCTGCGCGGCAAGGTCACCATCATCGCCATCGCCCATCGGCTGTCCACCATACGCGATGCCGACCGCATCGTGGTGCTCAATCACGGCCGCATCGCCGAAGCGGGAACGCATGATGTGCTGATGGAAATAGGCGGTGGAATTTATCAGCGCCTGTACATGCTGCAGCAATTGAGCGAATAGGATTATCCGCTACACCGTGCGTTTGACAGGACGCCGCATGGCGGCTACATTTTGTGCGGCGGGGTGCCCTGGAAGGCAAATTCCGGGGCCGCCTGCTCACACAAACAAACCTCGGGAGATCACTGCATGAAACAATATGGCGCAGAATTCATAGGCACGTTTTGGCTGGTGTTGGGCGGTTGCGGCAGCGCCGTGCTGGCTGCGGCCTTCCCTAACGTCGGCATAGGCTTGCTTGGTGTTTCACTGGCGTTCGGTTTGACCGTGCTGACCATGGCGTTTGCGATCGGCCATATCTCGGGCTGCCATTTGAATCCCGCGGTTTCGATCGGCTTGTGGGCCGGCGGCCGCTTTTCCGCCGACAAGCTGATTCCCTATATCATCGCGCAAGTGCTGGGCGCCATTGCCGCGGCCGCTGTCTTGTACGTGATCGCCAGCGGCACTGCCGGCTTCGATCTCGGAAAGGGCTTCGCCTCCAACGGCTATGGTGTGCATTCGCCGGGCGGCTATTCGCTGCTGGCGGCACTGGTGTGCGAAGTGGTGATGACGGCATTCTTCCTGATCGTCATCATGGGTGCCACCGACAAGCGTGCGCCGGCAGGGTTTGCACCGATTGCCATTGGTCTGGCGCTGACGTTGATCCACTTGATCAGCATCCCGGTCACCAATACTTCAGTCAATCCGGCGCGCAGCACCGGTGTCGCCCTGTTTGCGGGCGACTGGGCCATCGGCCAGCTCTGGCTGTTCTGGGCGGCGCCAGTCGCCGGCGCGATACTGGGTGCCTTGGTCTACCGCTTCATCGGCGAAGACAAAAGCTAGGAATTTTTAGATACGCAAGAAAAAGCGGCTCCGCTGAACTGAGCCCCAGAAGTTGGACACCAACTTTTGGGGTTTTTTCATGACAGTGAGCCGCTTTTTATTGCCGGGAATGGGCAATTAAAAGCCCTTGATTCGATCAGCGACAATACCACCGCTAATGCCGGCAACAGTATCGAACTTGTCGGCCATCAATGCATCAAGGCGATCAAGACGGTCGGCCGGTGGCGGATGGGTCTTCATCAAGAGTGAAAAGTTGTTGTCGCTTGCGCTCTGTTCCTGCAGCATCTGCAGCACCGCGGGCAAGCCGAAGGGGTCGTAGCCGGCGCGCGCGGCAATCACCACACCGAGGCGGTCGGCCTCGAATTCGTCGTCCTTGTCCAAGCCCTTCGCGTACAGGTTTTTGGCAAAATTCACCACGGTCGACTTGATTTCCGAATTGGCGCCGCGTGTACTGGCGAGATCGCCCAGCAGTTCGGCGCCGGCATTTTTCTGCACCGCCTTCAAATGGTGTTTGCGCAAGACGTGGCCGATTTCATGCGCCAGCACACCGGCCAGTTCCGATTCATTGTGCATGCGCTGCACCAAGCCGCGCGTCACGAAGATATAGCCGCCCGGCGTGGCAAAGGCGTTGAAACCGGGATCTTCGAGCACGGCAAAAGTCCAGGGGAGATCGGGGCGTTCAGTCTGCAAGGCCAACCAATGACCGAGCGCGTTGACGTAGTGCTGAATATGCTCGTCAGCCATGATGGGTTTGGCGCCGAGCAACGTGGCCGCGAAGTTCTGGCCGATCTGAATTTCCTCAGGCTCGTCTATGCCCTTCACCATCTTGCTTGCATGTCCGAAAATGGTGCCGATGTCGGGCGTGTTGCTGTTATTGCCGGTGCTGCCGCCGAGTCCGGGAATCTTGAAGCTGAATTGCGCGCAGGCCGAAGACCATGCAAGCGCCATCACCAGCCCGACGCAAAGTTTGACGATAGATTTCATGGTCGTACGCTCCCCATCATGCATGCGCATCAATTACGCGTTGGAGCCGGGTCGGGCAAATAGGGCACTTTGGCCGCCGTGAGCTTGCTGCGTTGTGCGAATGCCTGGGCCACACTCTTGTCCGTAGTGAGCTTCAGCACCTTTTGCAGTTCTGCCGGATTGGCCTGGGCATTTTTCAAATCCTCGTCGTTGAGGCCGCGCACACCCGTGGTGTCGGTCCCCGAATTGGAGGTACGTCCGGCGGCCAGCAAGCCGGTCAAGCCGCTCAACGGTTTGCCGGCGTTGCCGGCATTGGCTGCCCCGGCCGCACTCACCGTATCGAAACGCAGGTTCAACATGCGCACCCAGCCCGTCTGCCCGCCTGCGACTTTGACCTGGGTCCAGGCACCGCGTCTTTGCAATACTTCGAGGGCGGATTTTTCAGGAACGGTCGCCACGGTCGCGGCATCGGACTGAGAGTCCGCGTGCACTTCGGTCGAGCGCACGGTGTGGGCCGACTCGCCCTGCGCCGATACCGCAATCGGCCATGCGGCCAAAGCAAGCACTGGCGCCATCGCAAACATGGCCAATTTGAATTGGTTTCCCCGCATACCCTTGCCCTCTATGCGTTTTTCCCAATGGGCTCGTACAACTCCACTTCGGCCGCTCTCCCCTTGACGGAAAAAGTGCCGCGCAGCATGAAAGTCACGTTGGCCACGTTGGCATCATGGCTGCAGGCTTGCATGGTTTCACGGCTGACCAATACTCGCGCGACGTCCTTGGTCAAGCCTTCCACCCTGCTGGCGAGATTCACCGTATCGCCGATGGCGGTGTAGTCGAGCTTGCGGCGTGCGCCGATAAAGCCTACCACAGCGGGTCCGGTGTGTACACCAATGCCGACGTCGAAATCGGTCAGGTCCGATTGCTCAGCGGCCAGTTCCTTTTTGAAAAGCAATAGATTTTCCTGCATCTCCAAGGCCGCAGCTACGGCCCGGCTGGCATGCTGCGGATCCGCCAGCGGCGCGCCCCAAAATGCCATGATGCAGTCGCCGATAAATTTATCGAGCGTTCCGCCGTGCTTGAATACCACTTCAACCTGCCGGTCGAAATAACGGTTGAGCAAGGCCACCACTTGTTGCGGTGGGTGCGACTCGGACAAGGTAGTGAAGCCTCGTATGTCGGAAAACAGTACTGAAATCTCGCTGGTTCGTCCGGACATGCTGTCCACCGTTTCGCCCTGGTCGACAATTCGTCTCACGACTTCGGGATTGAGGAAGCGGCGGAACAGGGATACCGCCTGCTCGCGCGTACGCCGCTCGCGCAAATAACCCGCCAGCGCAGCCGACAAGAACCAGGTCCAGGCAAAAATCAGCGGCGTAGCCAAAGGCAACATCCATAGCTTGGCCATGGCTTGATCGGCGGCAATCAGACTCAGGGCCGTCACAGCCAGCAGCACGGCACCCGCGGCCAGGGGATTCATGCGTTTTGCGAAAGCTGCGGTCAGGCTCGCAATCAGCAACGCACCATACAGGAAGGGCCATAGCGGCGGCACGACGCGCAGATAGCGGTCATTGACCAGATTGTCGATCGCCGTCGCCAGCACGTCGACGCCTGGGAAGCTGGCGCCGAGCGGCGTCAAATGATGATCGAAAGCGCCGGTGGCGGATGAGCCTATCACCAGGATCTTGCCGCGTATCGTTTGTTCGAGATGGCGCACGTCCTGTTCGCGCATGTCGGGCCGGTCTTCCGTCAGGGACCGATACAGATCGCTGTAATGATGGCGGATACGTCCGCTGGCGGGCCAGCTCAGGAGAATGGAATCGCCGGCCGGCAGGGCGGTGCCGAGATCGCTCGCCACGCGCGCCGGCAAAGACGGTAAATTCCAATCACCGACGACGGTGCGCAACCGGTAACGGCGCAGCACGCCATCGGCGTCGACGTCGCTATTGTCGAGTCCGAGCCTCCAGGCCTTGCTATCGATGGCGTTGGGCAAGAGCAGGCCGACCTGGGCATCGCTCGCGCCCGCTTGCTTCACCCCAAATGCCGTTTGCACTTCCTGCAATCCGAAAGGCGGAGCTTTATCCTCATTGGGGAGCAGTGTCGCCGCCAGAAAAACATGGGGCGACATGGACAACAAAGACTCCGTCAGGCGCGCATCGCTTTTCGGGCGTTTGCGGTCGCGCTCGGCAAAAGCAATATCGAACACAACGGCGCGCGGCGAAAATTCCGCCAGCGCATCGAGCAAATCGGCGTGGATTTCGCGCGGCCAAGCCCATAAACCGGCCATCTCCTGCATTGCCGCCAGACTCTGATCGTCGATATCGATCACGACGATGTTGGGGTCGGCCTTGAATTCGGCCGCATGATGACGCATGAACACGTCGGCCAAGCGCGACTCGACCGTACCGAACACACACAGCGCAAACAATTCTATCGTCAACGCCGACACGAACAACAAGGCCGCTACGATCAGTTGCCGCGCTGGATTGCGCATAATCGATTGAAGATTTGGAAGTCCCATGCCGTCCTGCCTGCGGAATGTAACGATGTTCTCGATAAGCAAACTGGAGCATACTAGCCGGGCACATGCTATTAAAGCAAGATTGGACAACATTATGTGTTCTTGCAAGATTGAAATCTATTTTTTGCAAGATAGTTGTCTTCCTGTCAAAGACTTTCCTGAAAAATCGCATAACATCGATTTTCATGGTCCACGTCCGAACGCTTCCCGTTATAGAATCTGCGCCAACAAGTGATAGGCAGATTTGGCGCGTGATCCATCGATAGGCAGGACAGCGTCCCGCAGTGAAACACTATGAAAGCTTCTTTCCGATGAACCCCGGTTCCCATCCAGCCATGCTCAACCCGTCTTATTCGCCCTATTCCAGCAGCGAAGAAAAAAGCCGGCATTCGCACATCATCGGCAAGTTGGCCAACGAAGTCAGCCGCAGCGTCGATGAAATCGAACCGCTCTACGAAGACATACTCGCGCACCTGAAAGATCAGGCCAGCATCCAGGACTACCTGCCCATACTCGTGTCGCGCCGCGTCAAGGAAGCGCTTTCGCATTCGGTGCCGCCGACGCGCTGAGCAGCGCCCGCATTAGAGCGTCGCACCACAAATACCGCAGGCAAAAAAAAACCGCCTTTAGCAAGGCGGTAAATTCCATTCCTTAGGAGGTATTGGAATGGACGAGGAAGGCTGCAGTGTAGTCGGTGAATATGACGCGGGCATGACACGTTGCTTTTTTTTCCGGTCAGCTGTTTTGTGCCGCCACCAATCGCAAGTGGGTAATTTCGGATGGCGCCCAGAATCGCTTGGGCGGTCCCCAATACCCGGTTCCGCGACTGGTATACACCCATAACCGGCGCAGGCGCTTCAAGCCCGCCGTAAACGGCTGTTGCAAAGGAACAAACAAGTTCCATGGGAAAAATTGCCCGCCGTGGGTATGCCCGGATAATTGCAGATCGAAGCCGGCATCGGCCGCTGCCTCTGCGGAACGCGGCTGGTGTGCCAGCAGCAACTTGAATCCCACTTGCGTCGGCGCGCCCGCCATTGCCGCGTGCGGATCGCTTCGGTGCGCAGGGTCGTAATGATGCGCCGTGTAGTCGGTAACGCCGGCCACCAGCAGGGTGGCGTCGGCATGCTGCAGCAGCACGTGCTCATTGAGCAGTACCGTCAGCCCCAGTCTTCTGAGTTCGTCTATCCAGTCGTGCGCATTCGAGTAATACTCATGGTTGCCGGTGACGAAATACACGCCATGCCGCGCCGCCAGATTTTTCAACGGTGCCGTATGCGATGACAAGTGCTTGACGCTGCCGTCGACCAGATCACCGGTGACGGCGATGAGATCGGCTTGCAAGCCATTGACGCGCTCGACGATGGCTTCGAGATAGGCGCGCTTGATAGTCGGGCCGACATGGATATCGCTGATCTGCGCGATCGTGAATCCCTGCAGACCGGACGGCAGATTGGCGATCGGTACTTCGACCTTGCGTACGCTCGCCACGCGCCGCGCATTGAAGAAACCGATCACGCTCACAGCCAGCGCCAACAGCGGCACCAGGACCGCACTATCGCTCATCAGCGCGACGCTGAAATAACCTGCAAGACCAGCCAGCAGGAAGAGCATGTCGCGCAGGAAGGTCAACACCAACAGCGATGAAAACAGACCCATGGCCAGCAATCCTATCCAGGCCAGGCGGTCCGACCAGGGTGGGCGCGCGATCACGCGCGCCAACAAACCAAACGGCACCAGGACCACCGATAGCGCCAGCCACAGCGCGCCGGGCACCTTGTATGCGAAGGGTATGGGCAAGTCGGGCAGGATGCGCCAGGCAATGTAGGCGTGCAGCAAGGCCAGCATGCAGCAAACAAGGACGAGATAGGGGATGCGAGAGCGCATGGAAATTGGCGGCAAGCCAGGTTGTTGGAAAATTGCAAAGAGCCGCGATCGTGTTCGTTATGCGCAGCTCAAAACATTTCCCAAATGGGGCGCGGCAGCGTCATTTCAAGTGCCACGCCCGCAATGTCATGACCGAAAGCGCAGCCTCTCGAATCCATCCGGACTCCAATCTTCGCTGCCTACGCCATGATGCACGAAGAACAGTCCATCCGGATCGTACTTTTGCTTGATCTTTGCCAGCTTTGCGTAATTCTCGCCCCAATAGGCGTCCTGCCATGACGCGTTGAAGTAGTTGCTCTCCGAAACGTAGGATCCTGCACGCGGCACGATCTTGCGCAATTCCGCGGTGGCCAGATCGATCTTTTCCGCGTCCTCGCGCGCGGCGCGATCATCGACGGACCGGCGCGGCATGCCCGGAAAAGCAGGAGCCTCGCCGTCGGCAATGATCGCCAGCGCGAACGCCTTGGCCACCGCCGGATTGGTCGCGGTATTGGCCACCGCCGCGAGCACTTCCTTGGGAGCCCCTGCCAACCCCTTGTTGATGTGCAGATCGACTTTCTTGTATCGGCTGGCGCGAAACACCGCGTCCGCCAACGTGCGCCCATCGTTTTCGTGAAGCAAATCAGCGGGCAGCCAAAGTGAATCATAGCCGTGGATGAAAACACCGACCTGCTCGCTGTCCCCGCCCTTCCACCAGCCATGATGAGCGGAAGCGCCTTCGCGGGCATCGACCTGCATGTAATCGCCGCCCACCTTCCAATATCCACGTGAATCTCCAACCCAGGTGCCTGGCTCTTGCGCCAGCTCGAAGTCGTTTGCCGCCGCGCGGACCCAATCGAAAAAACTCTGCCATGCAGCCTGGGCGGCCGCTCCATCCAGTCCTTGACTGGCCATAGAGATCTGGAACGTATTGTCCGGTGAGAAGTGGACCTGTTCACCCCAATGCGGATTGAAAAGATGTTCGCGGTAGTGGGTGATGAAGCGTGCTATCAAGCGCTGAAACGCGTCGTCCGAACGGGCCTTGATCCGGCCCCACGCATTGCCGAAATTTTTTGGCAATGCATGGGTGCGCAGCGTCAATCGGGTCACCACACCCCAACTTCCACCGCCACCGCCTTTGAGCGCCCAGAACAGGTCGGAATTGAGGCATTCGTTGGCCACTAGCACCTTTCCGTCCGCGGTCACGATTTCCGCTTCCAGCAAGCTGGCGGCCGCGGTGCCGAATCCTCTTGAAAAACTGCCGAAACCCGCGCTCTGCACCAGTCCCGCCACGCCAACCGACAGGCAGCCGCCTCCCTGGACGTAGCGCCCCGCCACGGTCGTCACGGCATCATACAAGTCGGACCACATCGCGCCGGCACCGGCGCTGACGGCTTGCACCGGCTCCGCGCGCCCGTGGCAGCCTTGACCCACAAAAGCGTCTTGCAACATGACAGAGTTCATTCCCCGGGTCCATATCAGCAATGAGTCTGCCGCGTTGGAGGTGCCGAGGTAGGAATGCCCGCCGCCTTTGACTGCGAGCCGCAAATTTTTCCTGCGCGCGAAATCGACGGCTGCAGCGACATCCTGGGCGTTGCGCGCCTTGACCGCATAAGCACTCGACGCACTGGTCCAGGCACCGAGCCACCCCGACGTCTGGGTGCCGGCAGGCTGGTCGCCCAAGTAATAGGGATTACGCATGCTTTTCAGAATGTTTGCGCATGCATCCCCTTCGGTGTTTTCCGTGCACGGCGCGAACAGAGGCTGGACGGCGATCAGATTGCCGCCCACTGCGGCGTTCAAGGTTTGCCATGCCTGCGCATCCGGCCACCCGGGATCGCTTGGACGCACACGGCGAAACGGGCGTGAAGCCGCTTGGGCCGTACCGGGGATGGCAAGGGACGTGGACACCGAAAGAAGCGGCAGTGTGCTTGCGGCCTTGAGCAAGTCTCGTCTTTTCATGCGCTTTCCCCCTGAAAATGTGTCGCCGCAAGACGGCGTCCGGTAATGACGCGCATGATGCCCCCGTCGCGAAGCCGCCTCCAGTTTTTTGGGGCGAAATGGGGCCAGCAAGGGGCAAACCGGATTATTTCAGAGCACTCTCCAAGTGCGCGCGATATTGTCGGCTGCACGGCACTTCTACCCCGCCCGTCAGAACAAGCTGGCAATCGCCTTTTCCGAGCGTAACGATTCCCTCTACAGCTGCCACGCGGACGGCCGCGCGCCGATGACAGCGCACGAAATGCGTGCCAAGCCGCTCCAGCAAGCCGCTCAGAGTTTGACGCATCAGATAGCTGCGGCCGTTGGTATGAATCTGGACATAATTGTCCGCAGTCTCGATCCACAGTATGTCAACAAGCAAAAGGACTTTGGTCGCGCCGCGGTCGGGAACCAGCAGGCGTTCGATGACCGCCGCCCCTTTGGGAAATGGTTCGGCGGATCGGCTGCGCAAACGTTCGCGCACGCGCGCCAGGGTACGCTCGAAACGCAGCATATCGTACGGCTTCATCAGGTAGTCGACGGCATTGGCCTCGAACGCTTGCAATGCATAGCGGTCATGGCCGGTCACAAATACCAATAGCGGGGGTGGGTCTGGCAGCGAAACGGCTATTTCCAGGCCATTCATCTCCGGCATCTGGATGTCGAGAAACATCGCGTCCGGCTTGGACTGATGGACGATCTCCAATGCCTGGATGCCCTCGCGGGCCTCCAATATCTCTGTGACATCCGGCTCCATGCCAAGGAAATGCCGCAGCTTGTCGCGCGCGGGGCGCTCGTCATCGACGATCAGGATACGCATGGCAAACGAATTTCCGAGCGCACTCCGGCAGGCGCAAGCTGGGTGAGTTCGAAGCAGGCTTGTTCACCGTACCGTGCGGCAAGGCGCTCGCGCAGGTTGCTCGTGCCGACCCCGCCGTCCGTCACGGCATCGGGACCCCGCGCCAGCCTGCCGGCGTCGTCCTCGACCGCGAGCACAAGCGTTTCGCTCTCGCGGCGAACGGAAATTGTGATGCGGACACGGCAGTTTTTCCGTTCCACCGTATGCTTGAAGACGTTTTCCAGCATAGGCTGCATACCGAAGGCCGGCACCTTGCAGCCGAACAGGCGTTCATCCACTTGCCAGGCTATTTCCACCCTGTCTGAAAACCGCTCTTCCATCAGATCAGCGTAGGATCGCAGCAATTCCATTTCCCTGCCCAAACTGTTTTCCGGTTCGCGTCCGAGATCGACTGCAGCGCTCAATATCTCGGCCAATTTGGAAAGCATGGAATCCGCACGCGCCACATCTGCGTACATCAGCGAAGAAATCGTATTGAGTGCATTGAACAAGAAATGCGGCTGCACCTGCTGCGTCAGGTTCTGCAACTGCGCCCGCCGCAACAATGCGACCGATCTTTCAGCGCGTTCTTTTTCCGACGCCAGGGCGCGAAAGGAAAGCGCACCGAACAGCACGGTGACATACCCGCAGTAAAAAAGCGTAATCTTGGTCGATTCGTAAAGAAATACATTGCCCCATCCCTCGTGGCGATATTCAAGGCCCAGCAATGCATAGAAGGCGTGACGAATGCCGAACTCCACGCAGACGAATCCGCCGCACAGCAGCGGCAGCCAATACAGCTGCACGATCGCCCATTGGACGGGCTGCGCAAGAAACCGATCGCTATCGCGCATGATTTTGCGCGGCAACACGAACAATCCCGCAATCACGATGACCGAAGTGCCGTCCCAGAAGATCGGTTCCCATACTGCGGTGCGTCCACTGCGCAGGTAATCCTGGACTGCAACGCCGATCATCAGCAACAGAAAACCGATCCATCCGCAGACGGAGACAACGAAACTTGGGTGAGGCCGGAGACGAGAATTCACAATCTGGATTGCAAGAATTAGCCGTATCACTGCAGAAACCTGGTGGTGGCCGCGCATCGGATTATGCGCTAAAACCCCATTTCTATTTTTTGTACCGATTGAATAAAGTGCGTATAGCATACGGTTCAAGTTCAACCGCCGCAATAACCATTCTATGCGAGGTCTTCCATGAAATTTCTTTCCTTCGACGCCGACGGCCCCATCTGCACCATCACGCTGAACCGCCCCGACAAGCGCAATGCGGTACACGGGCCCATGGCTGCGGAATTGCTGAGCGCTTTGCAGCGCTTCGAGAATGACGGCAATTTGCGTGTCGCAGTTCTGACCGGGGCCGGCGGCCATTTCTGTGCCGGCGCCGATCTGGGCAGCGTCGCCGATCCGGCTCTGCGCAACGAACTTGATCCCAGCGGCGGCGGATTCGGGCCGATGGGGCCGAGCCGCATGGCGCTGCGCAAGCCCTTGATCGCTGCCGTCAACGGCTATGCGGTGGCCGGCGGTCTCGAACTGGCCTTGCTGGCCGACATGCGCGTCGCCGACGAGGGCGCCACGTTCGGCGTGTTTTGCCGGCGTTGGGGAGTGCCCCTGATCGACGGCGGCACCGTGCGCCTGCCGCGCATCATCGGCATGGGCCGCGCGCTTGACCTGATCCTGACCGGCCGCCCGGTTGCGGCTTCCGAAGCCCTGCAAATGGGCCTGGTGAACCGCGTCACGCCCGCCGGCGAAGCGCTGGCGGCGGCGCAGGAGGTGGCGCGCTCCATTGCCGCCTTCCCACAGACCTGCATGTTGGCCGACCGCGCTTCCGCCTACGCGCAATGGGACTTGCCTCTCGCCGAAGCCTTGCGGCAGGAGGGCGCACATGGCGTACCCGTGGTGTTTGCCGAGGGCAAGGACGGCGCCACGCGCTTTTCGCAGGGCGATGGGCGGCACGGCAGCTTCAGTTGACCGCTTGCGCCGTTCGCGCCTCCAACATCGCGCGTATCTGCTGCAGCGCTGCGGGATCTTCTATGGTGGTCAGGTCGCCGGGGTCGCGCCCCTCGCATATTGCCTGCAGGGCGCGGCGCAGCAATTTCCCCGAACGCGTCTTCGGCAAGCCGTTGACGAATACGACTCGCGCAGGACGACCGACTGCGCCGACCTGGCGGTCGACCACGGCCATGATCTCCTGCTCCAATGCCCGCCCGGCTTCCGGCGTTGCGGCGTCGTCCGAACGTTTCAGCACGACGAACGCCACGGCGACCTGGCCCTTGATCTGATCGGCGACACCGACCACCGCGACTTCGGCAACCTTGGCGTGGCTGGAAATGCTTTCCTCGATTTCACGCGTTCCCAGCCTATGGCCGGCGACATTGATCACGTCGTCGGTGCGGCCGAGGATGAAATAATAGCCGTCCGCGTCGCGTATGCCCCAATCGAAGGTCGAATAGATGTGCCTGCCCCCGCTCTGCGTCCAGTAGGTTTGCACAAAGCGCTGGTCGTCGCCATACACGGTTTGCATGCAACCGGGCGGCAATGGCCCCTCGATCACGACCATGCCTTTTTCATTGGCGGTGCAATCCTCGCCGCCGACCTCGTCGATGATGCGTACCTTGTAGCCATAGATGGGCAGGCCGGGGCTGCCGGGCCTGGAAGGAATATCTTCTACACCTTTCGCGATCGACAGAATCGGCCAGCCGGTTTCGGTCTGCCAGTAATTGTCGACCACCGGCACGCCGAGTTCGCCGGCGATCCAGCTCGAAGTCGGTTCATCCAGCGGTTCGCCGGCCAGGTATAGCGTCTTGAGCGACGACAGATCGTATTTTTTCATGAATTCCACGGGCTGCTTCTTCAGTATCCGTACTGCCGTCGGCGCCGAAAACATGCGCGTAACGCGGTATTTTTCGACTATGCTCCACCAGATGCCAGGGTCGGGCGATATCGGCAAGCCCTCGTACATGATGGTTGCCATGCCGGCGATCAAGGGTCCGTATACGATGTAGGAATGGCCGACCACCCAGCCTATATCCGACGTAGAGAAATACGTCTCGCCGGCGTTGCCGCAAAAAATGTATTTCATCGAGGCCGCCAGCGCTACCGCGTAACCGCCGACGTCGCGCTGCACGCCTTTCGGTTTTCCCGTAGTTCCCGAGGTATACAGGATGTAGGACTTTTCGTTCGCTTCCAGCCAGGTCACCGGCACTTGTTGCCCCTGATGCCGAACGCGCAAGCCCGCGTAGTCGACGTCGCGCCCTGCCACCATTTGCATGGGCGCCAGCCCACGATCGACCAGCAGGACACTGGCCGGCTTGGCATGCGCCAGATCGATGGCCGCATCGAGCAAATGTTTGTAGGGAATAGGCTTGCCGCCGCGTGAACCGGCGTCGGCCGATACGATCAGCTTAGGCTGCGCATCGTCGATGCGCGTTGCCAGGCTGTGCGAGGCAAAGCCGCCGAACACCACCGAATGGACGGCGCCGATACGCGCGCAAGCCAGCATGGCAAATGCCGCTTCGGCGATCATGGGCATATAGATCAGTACGCGATCACCCTTGCCCACGCCGAGCGCCTGCATGGCCGCCGCCATGCAACTGACTTCCGCCAGCAATTCTTTGAAGGTATAAACCTTTTCGCTGCGGGTCTCGGTTGAAATCGCAACTAGCGCAGGCATATCGCCCTGGGTAGCGATCCAGCGGTCCAAGGCGTTGTGGCATAAATTGGTTTCCCCACCGATGAACCATCTGGCAAACGGCGGTTTCGCGTAATCGAGAACCTCCGTATATGGCTTGTGCCAATCGATCAGCGTCGCCTGCCGGCGCCAAAACGTTTGCGGATCATCGATCGATTCCCGGTAAAAGTCGGCGAAATGCATATCTTTCCTCCGCAATGGTTTTAGTGAATTGTTGCGCCAGTCTCCGACAACGGGTTCCAACAATTTGTCACCCGATGTAACGAGCAATTCAAATGCCACATCCTAATGCCACAATAGTGCCAGCACTGAAACAATCCCGTTTGATCTCGCGCAATATAATGATCCGCGCAAAGCAAAATACATTGGGGAAACATGGAAAACACATGAAGCTATCGACACATATCGCTACGACCATCCTCGGCTTGTCCCTGTTGACGATACTCAACGCCTGCGGCGGAGGCGGCGGCAGTTCAGGCGTTGGCACCGGCGGCAACTCCGGCAACACTACGCCGCCAGTCGTCACCGGCCCGGCCTGGCTGAGTTTTGCGCATGACGCCCAGCATACGGCGCTGGCGCCCAGCACGGCGCAAGGCGGAGTGGGTGCGCAAAATCTCAACCAAATCATCTGGGAAGCGACCGTCGACCTGGCGCCGCCTGCCGGCAACACGGCGATCCACTATGGTTCTCCGCTGATTACTGCCAACAACACGGTAGTGATTCCGGTGAAAACCACGGCCAACGGCAACTTTCAAGTCCAGGCCCGTTCCGGTTACAACGGCAACCTGCTCTGGTCCGCCAACAGCGATTACATCCTGCCGGCATACGACTGGATACCGAGTTTCGGCGCCGTCCTGACTGCGGCCAATCGCCTTTACCTGCCCGGCTCCGGCGGCAAACTGTACTACCGCGACAATACCGATTCGGCCGGCGGCAACCTGCAAACCGTAGTGTTCTATGGTGCCGGCGCCTATGCTGCCGCATCGAGCACATTCGATGCCAACGTCTACATCAACACGCCGCTGACCGCTGATGCCAGCGGCAACGTCTTCTTCGGCTTTATCGTGACTGGAACAAATCCGGTCAACCTGGTCAGCGGCTTTGCACGCGTCGCCAGCAATGGCACGGCAACCTGGGTAGCGGCCAATACGGCAGCTGGACAGGCCGGTACAGTAAACGGCGCCATGAATGCCGCGCCGGCCGTTTCGAGCGACGGCAAGACGGTATATGTATCGGTGCGCACCGGCGCTCCGAGCAGCACCAGCGGCACCGGCACCGGCTACCTGCTCGCGCTCGACAGCAGCACGCTGGCTACCAAGGGCGTAGCACAGTTGACCGACCCCTATACCGGCGCGCCGGCCTGGGTAACCGACGATTCGACCGCTTCCCCCCTGGTTGGCCCGGATGGCGACGTCTACTATGGCGTGCTCGAATCGAATTTCCCAGATCACAACGCCCGCGGCTGGTTGCTGCATTTCGATGCGACGCTGACGCTGCAAAAGACGCCCGGCGCATTCGGTTGGGACGATACGCCTTCCATCGTGCCGGCCAGCGCCGTCACTTCCTACACCGGCAGTTCGAGCTATCTGTTGCTGTCGAAGTACAACAACTATGCGGACTTTCCCAACGGCGACGGCAAGAATCGCATGGCCATCCTCGATCCGAATGCCACCGAAGCCGATCCGGTGGAAGGCAATACCGTGATGAAAGAAGTCATGACGGTATTGGGTGTGACTCCGGACGCGAACTTCCCGAACAAACCCGGTGCGGTAAAGGAATGGTGCATCAATACCGCCGCCGTCGATCCGGTCACGCATTCGGCCTTCTTCAACAGCGAAGACGGCACGCTGTACCGTTGGGACTTGTCGACCGGCCGGCTTTCGCAAAAGATCTGGCTCGACAACGGTTATGGACAGGCCTACACGCCCACTGCCTTGGGGCCGGACGGCGCCATCTATTCGATCAACGCCGGCAGCTTGTTTGCAGTACGCACAAAGTAAGGGTATGCGCCAGTTGAAGCGCCCGCTGCACCGCGCAGGACGGCTCGGCCGGCGCGGCGCGGCCGCCATCGCCTTGCTGGCTCTGTCCGGATGCGGAGGTTCGCCAGCCGGCAATGGCCTGAGTCAGGCAGCCGCGCTCGGCGCACAAATTTTTCAGGACCGCAGCCTGTCCGCATCGGGCGCGCAGGCCTGTTCCACCTGCCACAACCCCAATAATGCGCACGCGCAAGTCAACAATCTGGCGGTGCAACTCGGTGGACAGAATCTGGACCAGCATGGCTTGCGCGCACCGCCTTCGCTGCGCTACGCGGGTTTCACGCCAGCGGCCGCATTCGACGCGGGCGGCAATCCCGTCGGCGGCTTCGACCGCGACGGCCGGGCTGCAAGCCTGGCCGAACAAGCGCAAGGCCCCTTGCTGGCCTCGTTCGAAATGGCCAATGCCAGCGTCGCCGATCTGGTCGGGCGGCTAAGCCGGGCCGATTATGCCGACCAATTCAAGCAAACATTTGGCGCCGCCGTATTCGACAGCCCCGAGCTTGCTTTCAGCGGCTTGCAGTACGCGCTGCAGCAATACCAGATAGAAGCGCAGGAATTCCACCCTTACGATTCCAAGTATGACTTGTACCTGGCGGGAAGAGTCCCACTGAGCGATGCCGAAATGCATGGGCTGGCCTTGTTCAATGATCCCGGCAAAGGCAATTGCGCGGCCTGCCATCCGAGTACGGGCGATGCAAACGGCGCGGCGCCCCTGTTTACCAATTTCAGGTATGGCAACCTCGGCATACCGCGCAATCCTGCCATTCCGGCCAATGCCGCTGTGGGCTATTTCGATCTGGGTGTATGCGGGCCCTTGCGCACCGATTTGAGTACGCGCCCAACCTTGTGCGGATCGTTCAAGGTGCCGACCTTGCGCAACGTCGCCACGCGCAAGGTGTTTTTTCACAACGGTGCGTTTGGCGATTTGACGCAGGCCGTGACTTTTCTGGTGCGGCGCGATACCGATCCCACGCTGTGGTATCCGGTAGACGGCAATGGCACGGCATTGAAATTCAACGACTTGCCGCTGACCATACAAGCCAACGTCGACACCGTCACACCACCGTTCAACCGGCAAGCCGGCATGGCGCCGGCTTTGTCGAGCGACGAGATCAACGATCTCGTCGCGTTTCTCGGAACATTGAGCGACGGCTATACGCCGCAGTCGTCGCCGTGACCCGACTACGGCAAATCAGGCAAACTTCGTAAAGTCAGGTTTGCGTTTTTGCAGAAAAGCGGAAAACGCTTCCTTGGCTTCCGGCGCCAGCAGCATTTCGGCGAACTGCTGACCTTCCTCACCGATCACCGCTTGTACTGTCTGGGCTTGCCGTCCCTTCATCAAGCGCTTGCTGGCGCGGATGGACGACGCCGGCAAGGCCACCAGCTTGGCGGCCTGCGCCTGCGCATAGGCCAGCACCTCGGCCACCGGCAGCACCTTGTTGACCAAACCCATCTCGCGCGCTTCTTCGACCAGGAAAGCTTCACCCAGCAACAGCTTTTCGGCAGCACGCTGGTAACCGGCGAGTTGCGGCAGCAACAGGCTCGATGCGAATTCCGGGCACAGGCCGAGCTGGGTAAACGGCATGGAGAATTTTGCATTGTCGGCGGCGTACACGAGGTCGCAATGCAGCAGCAGCGTGGTGCCGATGCCGACCGCCGCACCGGCTACGGCAGCCACCACAGGCTTGCTTACGCCGCTCAAGGCAGTCATGAACTGAAACACCGGACTATTCAAGCCCGAAGGCGGATTCTTCAGAAAATCTTCGAGATCATTGCCGGCCGTGAAGATTTCGGGCTTGCCGCACATCAGGATGACGCGCACTTCTGCATCGGCATCGGCTTGCTTCAAGGCGTCGGCCATGGTCTGGTACATGACCGCAGTAATCGCGTTCTTCTTGTCGGGACGGTTGAACTCGATCGTGAAAATGCCGTTGGCCTTGCTGGTGGAAATGTCCATGTGATCTCCTGCGTTCTCTCTTTGTACAAATTGCGTCGAATAAAAAAGCCGTACAGCGTTGCACCGTACGGCTTTTTCTTGGTTTTACATTGTCTTACATACGCTCAAAAATACCAGCCGCACCCATGCCTGTGCCGACGCACATGGTGACCATGCCGTACTTGAGGTTGCGGCGGCGCAGCGCGTGCACCACCGTAGCCGAACGGATTGCACCGGTCGCGCCAAGCGGGTGACCCAGCGCGATGGCGCCGCCGATCGGGTTCACCTTGGCCGGGTCCAGACCCAAGTCCTGGATCACGGCCAGCGATTGAGCGGCAAACGCCTCGTTCAATTCGATCCAGTCGATCTGATCTTGCGTCAGACCGCCGGCTTTCAGCGCCGCAGGAATCGCTTCCTTCGGACCGATACCCATGATTTCGGGCGCTACGCCGCGCACGGCGAAGGAGACGAAGCGCGCCAACGGGGTCAGGTTGAACTGCTTGAGAATCTTTTCGCTGACCAGGATCAAGGCGCCGGCGCCGTCCGAGGTCTGCGAGCTGTTGCCGGCCGTGACGCTGCCCTTGGCGGCGAACACCGGCTTCAGCTTGGCCAGCGCTTCAATGTTGGAATCGGCGCGTGCGCCCTCGTCTTGCGCTACGGTGCGCTTGACGATGTCGATCTGACCGGTGGCCAGGTTAGGCTGACGTTCGATGACTTCAAAGGGCGTGGTTTCATCCTTGAATTCGCCGGCTTGCTGGCCAGCGATGGCGCGGCGGTGCGATTCCAGCGCGAACTGATCTTGCGCCTCGCGCGAGACCTTCCATTGCTGCGCCACTTTTTCCGCCGTCAAACCCATGCCGTAGGCCATGCCGATGTTCTCGTCCTTGAACATGCCCATGTTCATGGAGGGATGATGGCCGCCCATGGGGATCATCGACATCGATTCAGTGCCGGCGGCGATCATCACGTCGGCCTGCCCGACCCGGATGCGGTCGGCAGCCATGGCCACGGCCGTGATACCGGACGCGCAGAAGCGGTTGACGGTGACGCCGCCAACCGACTGCGGCAGACCGGCCAGCAGCACCGACATGCGCGCCACGTTCATGCCCTGCTCGGCTTCCGGGAAGGAGCAGCCGACGATGGCGTCTTCGATGAGCTTGGGATCCAGGCTGGGCACCTGGGCCAAGGCCGATTTCAGCACGTGAGCCAGCAGATCGTCCGGGCGCGTGTTCTTGAACATGCCGCGCGGTGCCTTGCCGATCGGTGTGCGGGTGGCGGCAACGATGTATGCGTCTTGCAGTTGTTTGGTCATTTCATGCTCCTCGGATCATTAGTTACATCAATTACGTACCGGCTTGCCGGTCTGCATCATGCCCATGATCCGTTCCTGGGTTTTGGGGTGGTTCAACAGTTCCATGAAGGCCTTGCGCTCAAGGTCGAGCAGCCATTGCTCGTCGACCAGGCTGCCGGCTTCGACTTCGCCGCCGCTGACGATCTCGGCAATCATGGAACCGAGTTTGAAGTCGTGTGCCGAAATAAAGCCGCCGTCGCGCATGTTGACCAGTTGCGACATGATGGTCGCCATGCCGTAGCGGCCGGCAACCGGCACCTTGGCCTTGCGCGGCGGGCGATAGCCGGCGTCGAACATAGCGCGCGCTTCGACCTTGGCCACGTGCAGCAATTCGTAGGCATTGAATACGATGGTGTCGCTGGCTGACAGGTAGCCCATCTGCTGCGCTTCGAGCGCCGATTTCGACACATTGGCCATCGCCGCATTGGTGAAGTAGCCCTTAAGGAATTGCAGGATGTCGGTGCCCTTGGCATCGGCTGCCGCGCGCACTGCCGCTTCCTTCAAGCCGCCGCCGCCCGGCACCAGGCCGACGCCGACTTCGACCAGGCCGATGTAGGACTCGAGCGCCGCCACACGCTTGGCCGCGTGCATCATCAATTCGCAACCGCCGCCCAGGGCCAGGCCGGCCACGGCAGCAACCACGGGCACGTTTGCGTATTTGAGCGCCTGGTGCGCCTGCTGCAAGCGCGACACTTCCGGTTCGATCGCCTTGACGCCACCCGACATGAACAGCGGCAGCATCGACTGCAGGTCGGCGCCGGCCGAGAAGGCGCCGCCTTCGGCCGCATCGGCGTTCCAGATCACCAGACCCTTGTAATTCTTCTCGGCTTCGGCCACGGCCTTGGCCAGGCCGTCGATCACGCCCGGGCCGATCACGTGCATCTTGGTCTTGAGCGACAGGATCAGCACCTCGTCGCCCTGATGCCAGATACGTACAGAGTCGTCTTCATGGATGGTCGTACCGCCAGTCCTGCCGTCGGCTGAGCCTTCGCCCAATACCGATGCGCGGAAGGCCTGGCGCTGATAGACAGCCAAGTCGGAGCGGCCGACGTTGGCTTTCTTGGCCGGCGACCAGGAACCGTCGGCGGCATGGACACCAGTGCGGCCATCGAACACCCAGGCCGGCAGCGGCGCATTGCACAGTGCTTTACCGGCATCGATGTCTTCCTTGACCCAGGTGGCAATCTGCTGCCAACCGGCGGCTTGCCAGGATTCGAACGGACCGAGATTCCAGCCGAAGCCCCAACGGATCGCAAAGTCGACATCGCGCGCATTGTCGGCGATCGACTCGAGATGAACGGCAACGTAATGGAAGGAATCGCGGAAGATCGCCCACAGGAATTGCGCCTGGTTATTGGTCGATTCGCGCAGCGCTTTCATGCGCTTGACCGGATCCTTCTCTTTCAGGATGCGCACGACGATGTCTTCGGCCTTGGCGCCGCCGGCGACGTATTGGCCGGTTGCCGCGTCGATACGCAAAATGTCCTTGCCGACTTTCTTGTAGAAGCCGGCGCCCGACTTCTGTCCGAGCGCGCCGGCTGCCACCAGCTTGGCCAGCACTTCCGGCGTCTTGTAGATCGGAGCGAACGGGTCGTTCGGCAAGAAGTCTTGCATGGTCTTGATGACGTGGCCGAGCGTATCGAGGCCGACCACATCGGCGGTGCGGAAAGTGCCCGAGCTGGCGCGGCCCAGCTTCTTGCCGGTCAGGTCGTCGACCACGTCGCAGGACAAGCCGAACTTCTCGGCTTCAGCGATGGTGGCCAACATGCCGAACACGCCGACGCGGTTGGCGACGAAGTTAGGCGTATCCTTGGCACGCACCACGCCCTTGCCCAGTGTAGAGCTCAGGAAACCTTCGAGCTGATCGAGAATTTCGGGGCGCGTGGTCGCGGTCGGAATCAGTTCGACCAGGTGCATGTAGCGCGGCGGGTTGAAGAAGTGCACGCCGCAGAAGCGCGCTTTCAGCTCGGCATCAAAACCTTCGGACAGGGCCGTGATCGACAGGCCGGAGGTATTGGAAGCGAAGATTGCGTTCGGCGCGATGTGCGGCGCAACCTTTTTATACAGGTCGTGCTTCCAGTCCATGCGTTCGGCGATGGCTTCAATGATCAGGTCGCAACCCTTGAGGACGTCGAGATTGTCTTCGTAGTTCGCGACTTCGATCAGTGCGGCATCATCCTTGTTGCCGAGCGGCGCCGGGTTCAGCTTCTTCAGGTTTTCGATAGCGCGCTGCACGATGCCGTTCTTCGGACCTTCCTTGGCCGGCAGGTCGAACAGCACCACGGGGACCTTGGCATTGACGCAGTGCGCGGCGATCTGCGCACCCATCACGCCCGCGCCGAGCACGGCGACTTTTTTGACGATGAAATTGGACATGGGAGTTAACCTCTTTACTTAAAATTTGCAAGTGGGCGGTCGGCCACTAAGCGTAACAATGTGCAACGACGTACAACCAGGGATGCCAAGCCATGTTGTCATATCTTTGTTACCGACCGATTACCGGTACTCACCGGTAATCGCTTCAGCGCTTACTTAAAACAACTCGGCATCGAGTTCCATCAGATTCTTCGATCCCGAACGCGCCTGACGGATCAGCATGGCAGTTTCGGGCTGCAGGCGCGCGAAATAGAAACGCGCCGTGGCCAGCTTGGATGTGTAGAAGTTGTCGCCGGAGTTCTGCTTTTCCAGGGCGATCTTTGCCATGCGGGCAAAGAAGTAGGAATAGACCAGGTGGCCGCATACGCGCAGATACGGCACGGCGGCGGCGCCGACTTCGTCCTGGTTCTGGAAAGCCTTCATGCCGATTTCCATGGTCAGCTTGGTGACTTTCTCGCCCAGGTCGGCCAAGGGCGTGATGAATTCGCTCATGGCTTCGTCAGTGCCGTTTTCCTCAACAAAGGCCTGCACCTTGGCGCCGAACTTGCGCAGCTTGGCGCCGTTGTCGCTCAAGATCTTGCGGCCCAGCAGGTCGAGCGACTGGATGGTGTTGGTGCCTTCGTAAATCATGTTGATGCGCGCATCGCGCACGTATTGCTCCATGCCCCATTCGGCGATGAAGCCGTGGCCGCCCAGCACCTGCATCGATTCCGAAGTGGCGGTCCAGGCATTGTCGGTGATGAAGGCCTTGATGATGGGTGTCAGCAGCGCCACTTCATCGGCGGCATCCTTGCGCACTTCTTCGTCGGGGTGGTGCAATTCCTTGTCGATGGCCAGCGCGACATAGGAGCAGAAAGCGCGCGCGCCTTCTGCATAGGCTTTCGCCGTCAACAGCATGCGACGCACGTCGGGGTGGACGATGATGGGGTCGGCTTGCTTGTCCGGCGCCTTCGGGCCCGTGAGGCTGCGCGACTGGATACGGTCCTTGGCATAGGCCAGAGCGTTTTGATATGCGACTTCGGTCAAGCCCAGCGACTGCATGCCGACGCCAAGGCGAGCTGCGTTCATCATTACGAACATGGCGTTCAAGCCCTTGTTCGGCTGGCCTATCATCCAGCCGAGCGCGCCGTCGAGGTTGATCTGCGCCGTGGAATTGCCATGGATGCCCATCTTCTCTTCGATCGCGCCGCAGGTCACGCCGTTGCGCGCGCCGAGACTGCCGTCGGCATTCGGGAGGAATTTCGGCACGATGAACAGGGAAATTCCCTTGGTGCCATTGGGGGCATCGGGCAGGCGCGCCAGCACCAGGTGCACGATGTTCTCGGCCATGTCGTGTTCGCCGGCCGAAATGAAAATCTTGCCGCCGGTGATTTTGTAGGAACCGTCAGCCTGCGGCTCGGCCTTGGTGCGCAGCATGCCGAGGTCGGTGCCGCAATGCGGTTCGGTCAGGCACATCGTGCCGGTCCATTCACCGCTGACCAGCTTGGGCAAATACAGGTTCTTCTGTTCCGGCGTGCCGTGCTCGTGCAGGCACTCGTAGGCGCCGTGCGACAGACCCGGATACATGGTCCAGGCCTGGTTCGAGGAGTTCAGCATTTCGTAGAACGAATTGTTCAACACCAGGGGCAGGCCCTGACCGCCGTACTCGGGATCGCAAGACAGCGCCGCCCAGCCCGCTTCGACATATTGCTTGTAGGCTTCCTTGAAGCCAGTCGGCGTGGTGACCACGTGGGTCGTCTTGTCGAGCTTGCAGCCTTCGCGGTCGCCTACGTGGTTCAGCGGGAATAACACCTCGGACGTGAACTTTCCGCCTTCTTCGAGCACCTGATTGATGATGTCGGCATCGACCTCGGCATGTGCCGGCAGCTGCTTGAGCTCGGACTCGACCTGAAGCAGCTCATGCAGCACGAAGTGCATGTCGCGCAGTGGTGCGTTATATTGACCCATGACTTTCTCCCGTTTTGTAAACTCGATTTAATAACCGCGATTTGATAAGCGATTTGTAAGCGATTTTTGATTGACGTTTGAGCGCAAGCAGGGACCTATGCCGACTTTTTTGCGCTCTGGGCCGCAGCCTGCCTTGCCGACTGCGGATTCTTGTACACCTCGAGCAAGCGTTCAAAACCAATCTGCGCACGGTCTATGGCGCCCGGCCGTTTGATGAAACGCGCGTCGTGATGCAGGGCCAGAATCAGGCCATACATCTCATAGGTGATTTGCTGCGGATCGGTATCGGCGCGCAAATGACCCATGTCAACAGCCTGCTGCACGCAACGCAACAGCGCTCCTTGCCAAGCCTGCACCATGTGCAGCAGTTCATCGCGCACGGCGCCGGGCCGGTCGTCGTATTCGAATGCGCCGCTGATATAGATGCACCCCGAAGCGATTTCCACCGTGACGCGCTTGACCCAACGTTCGAACATTGATTCGAGGCGCGGCAAGCCACGTGGTTCTTTCAGGCTCGGATAAAACACTTCCTGTTCGAATTGCTCGTGGTAGAGCTTCACCACTTCAATCTGCAAATCCTCACGCGAACCGAAATGCGCGAACACGCCGGACTTGCTCATGTTCATCTTGTCGGCCAACAAACCGATGGTCAGACCTTCCAGGCCATCGCGCGAGGAAAGATCGAGCGCCACATCCAGTATCGCGGCGCGCGTCAGTTCACCCTTGCGCATGAATTTCTGGGCGGTCGGCGCAGTCGTGGTTGCCACTTTCATTCCCATCGTAAAAAACTGTTGAAGACTAATCGAACGCTCGTACTATTATGCACCCAAAGCTGAAAGTCAACTTGGAACTTTAGAGGTGTGCCACTAGAGCCTAAGCTCTATTGCTGCGTCGCAGCAATAGAAGGCGATTTTGGATCGGGTCAAAACCCCGATTTATTCATTTGCCGGCGCGCCTGCTTGGTAGGTCTTCCCTTGAGGGCTGCACTTGGCTCCTGGTAATAACGGTGCTGTTCGGCCTGCGCCTGGCGCTTGGCGATGCTTTCTTCAGTTTCGCGATACAGGGTTTGCGCCACCGTCGCCGAGCCGCGCACCTCGGCCAAACCGATGACCTGCACCTGCCACTCGACAGAGCCGTTGTCGATGTCAAGCACATCGCCGGGCCTGACGCTACGCGCCGGTTTGACGCGCGCCTCATTCAAACGCACGCGCCCCAACTCGACTGCATGGGTAGCCAGCGAACGCGTCTTGAAGAAGCGCGCGGCCCACAGCCATTTGTCGATGCGGACGGATTCCAGCTTGGTCACGTGTACTTGCTCCAGGTCGCGACGCGGATGATGGTTTCGTAAAGCATGAAGGCCACACCATACCAGAACCGCTTGTACCAGCGGATATTGGCGTAGTCAGCCAGATGAACTGCCACACCGTCGGCAATGCCTTTCTCTATCTGTGCGCGCAAGGCGACGGCGAATTTCGCGTCGCGTATCACCACGTTCGCCTCCTGGTTTATGAACAGGCTCAGGCCGTCGTAATTGCTGGAGCCGACCGTGGTCCAGTCCTCGTCCACCACGGCGACTTTCGCGTGCAGTTGCGTCTTGCGGTATTCGACGATCTTGACACCGGCACGCAACAGTTTCGGATAGAACGAATGGGCAACGGCGTCCTGCAGGAGAAATTGCCCTACCCCGAGCAGTACCGTGACGTCGACGCCGCGCGCCGCCGCAGCCTCGAGGGCGCGGCGCAGCTTGCGCCCGGGCGCAAAATAGGGGTTGGCAAACACGACCTTCCTGCGCGCGTGTCCCAGGGCCTGCAGGTAGGCGCGCTGTATGGTGCGCCGGTTGCGCAAGTTGTCGCGCACCACCAGTGCGGCCGATACCTCGCCCATACCGGCCTGAACAAGCGGCGGGCCGGAGCGCAATTCCCGGTACAGGCCAATGCGCTCCTTGATCTTCAAACTGCCCATGCGCAACCACTGTGCTTCGATTTCCTTGTGGATCGCCGCAGCCAATGGCCCCTCGATGCGCACGGCGAAATCCCAGCGCGGCTCGGCCAGGGCCAGATACACGCCGTCGTCGGAAAACATGTCGTCGACGATGTTGATGCCGCCGACGAAGCCGACTTTACGGTCCACCGCACACAGCTTGCGATGCGTGCGGGCGATGCCGCGCCGAAACCATGGATTGAAGGTCCGGTGCAGCACGCCGGTTCCTGCCAGCTTCTGCTTCAGCAAGGCGGTATGCAGGCGCCCGGTTCCCAACCAGTCGGAAATGACATGCACCCGGACGCCGCGCGCGGCAGCGCGTACCAGTGCATCGCTGACGTCGGCCGAAACGTCGTCGTCGGCATAAATGTAGTACTCAAGGAATATTTCGACGGCAGCTTGATCAATGGCATCGATCAAAGAAGGGAAAAATTCGGCGCCGTTGTGCAGCAGCCGCACCTCGTTGGAAGGGAGAAAACGCAGCTGTTTCAATTCAGTTGAACGTTCACCACAATGGGCGCGTGATCGGAAAGTTTAGCCCATTGCGGCCCGTGCAGCACGCGCGCCGAGTCAACGGCAAATCCGCGCACATAGATGCGGTCGAGCGGCAGGCAGGGGAACGCCGCGGGAAAGGTGCGCGCCGGGCGTACTGGATACGACGGCCAGTTCGGCAGCAACGAAGATGCGGCGGCAGCCTCCTGTTGATCATCGAAGACTTCGGCCACACCCAGGCTGTTGCGCAGCATGGGGCTGAGCTGGTTGCCCCAGTCGTTGAAATCGCCGGCGATGATGACCGGATCGTCGCCGCGTGCGGAACTCTGTACGGCATCGATCAGTGCCCGAGTCTGCCGTCGCCTGCCGCCGGCGAACAGGCCGAGATGCACCACGTAGCAGTGGACAATGCATTCTTGAACCTGCACCATGCAGTGCAGGATGCCGCGCTGCTCGAAGATATGGTCGGACACATCCTGATTGCGGACAGCGTTGATCGGATAACTGCTGAGCAGCGCATTGCCGTGGTGACCGTGATCGTAGACGGCATTCATGCCGTAGGCACTGTGGTGCGAATCGCCGGCCAGGAATTCATGCTGCGCTTCCTGGGGCCATGCCTGGGCGTGGCGTGCAGCATGCCAGTCGTGCCGCCCCTGGACTTCTTGCAGGAAGACGAAATCCGCCTCCATGGCGTTGACCGCATGCTTGAGCGCATGAATGCGCGGCAGGCTGCGGAAAGTCGACACGCCCTTATGAATATTGTAGGTGGCAATGCGGAGCTTCATACGATTCATTGTACTCCGCGATTTCGCCGGCTATCAATCTACGGGAGGCATTTGCGATCGCTGCGGTAGTTGCAGGATGGCCTCGGCATTCGACGGTGAAAAACAGTGGTCGGCAGCCTCGCGGCAAGGCAGCCAGACATGGCGCATGTGCTCGCGCGGATTCAGGGTGATAGCGATGTTGCGCGGCACCATCAAGCCGAACACGTGCTCGGTATTTTTCGTGACGCCGGGTGCGTAACGGTGGCGCCACACGGGATAGATTTCATAGATGTTGGACAGATTCCAATCCTGAAGGGCATGGGCCGGCACTTCATTTGCCCCGACGACGATGCCGGTTTCCTCCCGCACTTCCCGGATCGCGACTTCGCGCAGCGGCTCGCTCTCCGCATCCTTGGAACCGGTCACCGATTGCCAGAAGCCGGGCCGGTCTGCGCGCTCGATCAGCAAAACCTCGAGTGCTTCGGTGTGGATCACGACCAGTACCGATTCGGGAATTTTGAATGGTGGCTTCATGCGGCTGAGGAAAAAGAAAAGGCGCAGTCGCCTGCGCCTTTTCAAACTATCTCACATCGTTCAAACCGCTCAGGCCTTGACTGCCGGCTCGACGTTGCGCAAACGGATATGCAATTCACGCAATTGCTTCTCGTCGACTTCCGACGGCGCCTGCGTCAACAGACATTGGGCGCGCTGCGTCTTCGGGAACGCGATCACGTCGCGGATCGACTCGGCACCAGTCATCATGGTGACGATACGGTCCAGCCCGAACGCCAGGCCACCATGCGGCGGCGCGCCGTATTGCAAGGCGTCGAGCAGGAAGCCGAACTTGAGCTGGGCTTCCTCGGCGCCGATCTTGAGCGCGCGGAACACCTTGCTTTGCACGTCGGCGCGGTGGATACGCACCGAGCCGCCACCCAACTCCCAACCGTTCAAGACCATGTCGTAAGCCTTGGCGATACACTTGCCCGGATCGGTTTCCAGCATATCTTCGTGGCCGTCCTTGGGAGCGGTGAACGGATGGTGGGTCGCGTTCCAGCGCTGCCCTTCTTCGTCATATTCGAACATCGGGAAGTCGATCACCCACAGCGGCTTCCAAACATCGTCGAACAAGCCGTTCTTCTTGCCGAATTCGGAATGGCCGATCTTGACGCGCAAGGCGCCGATGGCGTCGTTGACGACCTTGGCCTTGTCGGCACCGAAGAAGATCAGGTCGCCGTCCTGGGCGCCGGTCAGCTCAATGATCTTGGCCAGGGCCGCGTCATGGATGTTCTTGACGATGGGCGATTGCAGACCGTCGCGGCCCTTGGCTTTTTCATTGACCTTGATATAGGCCAAACCCTTGGCGCCGTAGATGGCAACGAATTGCGTGTAGGCGTCGATCTCGGAACGAGGCATGGCGCCGCCGCCCGGCACGCGCAGGCCGACCACACGGCCGCCATCCATCGTCGCTGCCGCCGAGAACACCTTGAATTCGACGTCCTTCATGACTTCGGTCAATTCGGTGAACTCGAGCTTGACGCGCATATCGGGCTTGTCGGAACCATACAGGCCCATGGCCGTAGCGAAGTTCATGACCGGGAACGGGTCGGGCAATTCGATGTTCAGGGTGTTCTTGAACACCTTGCGGATCATGCCTTCAAACATGTCGCGGATTTCCTGCTCGGACATGAACGAGGTCTCACAGTCGATCTGCGTAAACTCAGGCTGGCGGTCGGCGCGCAAGTCTTCGTCGCGGAAACACTTGGTGATCTGGTAGTAGCGGTCGAAGTTGGCGACCATCAGCAATTGCTTGAACAGCTGCGGCGATTGCGGCAGCGCGAAGAAGTGGCCGGCGTTGACGCGCGACGGCACCAGGTAATCGCGCGCGCCTTCGGGCGTGGACTTGGTCAGCATCGGTGTTTCGATGTCGATGAAGCCGTTTTCGTCGAGGAACTTGCGCACTTCCATCGCCACCTTGTAGCGCAGGCGCAGGTTCTGCTGCATTTGCGGGCGGCGCAGATCGAGCACGCGATGCGTGAGGCGCGTGGTTTCGGACAGGTTGTCGTCGTCGAGCTGGAACGGCGGCGTGACCGAGGGGTTCAACACTTGCAGCTCGTGCGCCAGCACTTCGATCTTGCCCGAAATCAGATTGGCATTGCCGGTACCTTCCGGACGCATACGCACCACGCCGGTGATGCGAAGACAGTATTCGTTACGCACGGCTTCGGCGGCCTTGAACACTTCGGCGCGATCCGGATCGCACACCACCTGCACCAGACCTTCACGGTCACGCAGGTCAATGAAAATCACGCCGCCGTGATCGCGCCGGCGATGCACCCAGCCGCACAGGCTGACCGTTTGACCGAGCAAGGCTTCGGTCGTGAGACCGCAATATTGTGTACGCATAGACATATTGTTTTCCAGTTTCTATTTCAATTCGTTTGCAGTAGCGGAAACGCCGCTGTGCGCCGGCATCATTGCGCGGGTTGCGCCTGAATCGGCTCCAATTCCGTCTTTTTCGCAGGAAGGTCGGGAGCCACCACGCCCATCGAGACGATATATTTCAAGGCTTCATCGACACTCAAATCGAGTTCGACCACCTCTTCACGCTTAACCATGAGAAAAAAACCCGAAGTCGGGTTCGGCGTGGTCGGCACGTAAATACTGATGTAATCGCCGATCAGGTGATTCTTGACGTCACCGCCCGGCACACCGGTGACGAAGGCGATGGTCCAACTGTCGCGGCGCGGATATTCCACCAGCACGGCTTTGCGAAACGCGTTACCCGAAGAAGACAGCAGAGTGTCCGACACTTGCTTGACGCTCGAATAGATCGAGTTGACCACCGGGATGCGGTTCAAGACCAGTTCCCAGGCGCGCACCACCTGGTTGCCGATGAAATTGCGCGTCGCGAGACCGGTCAGGAAGATGATCAGCAGCGTAAAAATCGTTCCCAGCATCGGGATATGGAAGCCGACGATCGCTTCCGGACGCCAACCGACGGGCAGCAACAGCAGCGACTGGTCCAGCGTACCGACGATCAGGCTGATGACCCAGACCGTGATGACCAGCGGAACCAGGATCAGCAAACCGGTGACGAAGTATTTACGCATCGTTTTCTAGGAAAGAGACGTAGGGGTAGAAGACTCAAGCAGCCGATTTGGAGCCGTCGCCGCTCGATGCTGCAGGCGCCGGAGTCGAGGCCGGCACAGAAGCTGGCGCAGGCGTGGATGCAGCCGTGCCCGAATCGGTCTTGGCCGACGCTGATGCCGTGCCGGCATTGCCGCTGCCCCCACGGAAATCGGTGACGTACCAGCCTGTTCCCTTCAACTGAAAGCCGGCAGCGGTCAATTGCTTCTTGAATGTGGATTTGCCGCAGTTCGGGCAGTCGCTCAAAGGCGCGTCCGATATCTTTTGCAAGACATCCTTGGCAAAACCGCAGGCCTCACAGCGATAAGCGTAAATCGGCATCGAAAGTCCCCGCAAAAATCATCCAAAACCCTGAATTATAACGGTTTTTGGGGGATAGGCGCAGCCTGTTGACGGACTGCTAACTTGCTCGGATTTCGGTCCAAATTTTATTGCGCACGCGGCGCTTCTTGCTGTCCAGGTCCTTCAACATTTCCAGCTTGGACAGCGTAGCCTTGTCGGGGAAAATCGCCTGATTCTTGGCAATTTCCGGCTTGATCGATTTCATCGCTTCCAGGTTGGGGTTGCCGGAACCGATCAAGTTCGTCAATTCAGCCGAATTCTTGCCTTCCAGCATGAAATTCATGAACTTGAGCGCCAGATCAGGGCGCGGCGCCGACTTCGGAATCACCATATTGTCGAGTGCCAGCACGGCGCCTTCCTTGGGCAAGCCTTGGCGGATATGGAACTTGCGGCCCGCAGCCTGGGCGTCTTGCTCGGCCTGGAAAAAGTCGTTCGAATAACCATGCGACATCCAGATGTTGCCGACAGTCAACTCCTTGATGTAGCTGGTACCGTTGAACGCCGCCCAGTAGGGCTTGGCCTTCATGATCACGTCCTTGGCTTGCTGCCAGTGCTTCTCGTCAGTGTCGTTGACCGAATAGCCCAGGTATTTGAGTGCGGCGGCCATCAATTCGTTGGCCGAATCGAGCACGGTCACCTTGCCCTTGATCTTGGCCAGGATGGCCGGGTCGAAAATCGCGGCCCAGCTATCGACCGGGATGCCAAGTTCCTTCATCTTCTGGTCGTTATAGCCGAGCATGGTGATGGTGTAGGCGTAAGGCACCGAATACTGGTTGCCCTTGTCGAAATCGGTGTTCAGGTAGACCGGATTGACGTTTTTCAGGTTAGGCAGCTGCGTCTTGTCCAGCGGCTTCAGGAAACCTTGGCGGATCAAGGGCTCGAGCGCATTCCCGGTCGGGACGATCATGTCGTAACCGCTGGCGCCGGCGGCCAGCTTGGCCAGCATCTCTTCGTTATCGCCGTAATAGGTTTGCACCACCTTGCATTTGCAGAACGCTTCGAAGCGCGTCACGGTTTCGGGCGCGATGTAGTTGTTCCAGTTGTACAGGTGGAATTCGTCGGCCGCCTGCGCCGCCATCGAGGCGAACAGGAAGGGAACGAGGGCAAGCAGCTTTTTCATGGCATTTCCCTATCAGGAACGGAGGGCATTGGGAGAAAGTTTGGAGGCAACGACGATCAACACCAGCGTCAATCCCATCAACAAGGTGGAAACGGCATTGACTTCGGGCGTCACGGCAATCTTGATCATCGAATAAATCTGCAGCGGCAGCGTCGAAGCGTTGGCGCCGGCCGTGAAGAAGGTGATGACGAAATCGTCGATCGACAGCGTGAATGCCATCAAGGCACCGGCAATGACGCCAGGCATGATCAGCGGCAGCGTCACCAGGCGAAACGCTTGCCAGGGGGAAGCGCCACAATCGCGCGCCGCCTCGGTCAGGCTTTCGTCCATGCCGGCCAGGCGCGAGCGCACCACGATGGCAACGAAACCTATGCAAAACGCGATATGGGCAAAGGTGATGGAAACCAGGCCCAGCGTCATGTTGATCATGACGAAGAACAGCAACAGGGACACGCCCATCAGGATCTCGGGAATGGCGATCGGCGTCAGCACCAGCAGTTGCAGAATCCTGGACGGATACTTGTGCATGGCAAATCCGGCCATGGTGCCGAGCGTGGTCGCCACCGCGCTCGTGACCAGCGCGATTCCCAGCGAATTGCCGGCAGCCTGGATCATTTCGTCGTGATGGAACAGCTTGCGGTACCAGTCGAAGGTGAATCCGACCCATTCGGCATTGAGCTTGGAATCGTTGAACGAATACACGATCACGATCAGAAGCGGCACGTACAGGAAGGCATAGACCGCGGCAGAAATCGCCCACAGCCAGTTGGAACGCTTATACATGCTCTACCCCTTCGCGCTTGGGACGCGCCACCCAGGCCGCGCCGCCGGCTACCAGCAGGGCGACCGCGGTCAGGATGATGGACAGCACGCTGCCGAACGGCCAGTCGCGCGTCTCCAGCAACTGCTGCTTGATGACATTGCCGATCATGATACCGCCGGTGCCGCCCAGGATGTCGGACACGGCGAAAATGCCGAGCGCCGGAATAAAGACCAGCGCAGCGCCGGCGAACACACCGGGCAAGGACAAGGGAAAGGTCACGCGCCAGAAACGGCGCCAAGCGTTCGCACCGAGGTCTTGCGCGGCGTCGAGCAGGGCCGGGTCATGCTTTTCCAGGTTGGCATACAACGGCAACACCATGAAAGGCAGGTGCACATAAACCAGGCCGACAATGACGGCAAAGCCCGAGAACAGCATTTCGACCGGCTGCATGCCGAACAAGGCGAGCACCGCATTGACGGCGCGCGACAGCGCCGACTGCGGGCCGAGGATGATCATCCAGGCGTAGACGCGGATCAGGAAGTTGCTCCAGAACGGCAGGATCACCAGCAGCAACAGCAGGTCGCGGTACTTCTTCGAGCTGTGTGCGATCAGCATCGCCACCGGGTAAGCCATCACCAGGCAGACCACGGTAGTGGTCAGCGCATAGGTCAGCGACTTGAGGAAGACCTTGGCATAGATGAAATCCGACACGAAACGCGTGTAGTTGTCGAAAGAGAGGTCAAGATTGCCATTCTCGTCATGCAGCGGCGCGAGGCCGCCATAATCACCCGGCGAGCGGAACGAGGCCAGCACCATGATCAGGCAGGGCAGCACGAAGAAGATGGTCAGGTACAGCAGCGGCGGGCCACTGACCAGCCAGCGTGCCAAGGAGCGGCTGCGGCCTCCTGCAGCGGGTGGCTGAGCGGAATTACTCATGGAGGAAGTGCCCGGCATCGACGGCCCAGGCGACCGTCACTGTGTCGCCCACCTCGAAAAAGCGCGTGCGTCCCGCGCCAAAGTTGGCCAACAAGGCCTTGACGCGCACGCCACCCGCGATTTCCACGGCATAGACGGTCACGTCGCCAAGATACAGCAGCTCGCGCACCACGCCCTGGAAGCAATTGCCTTCCCCCGGCTGATCGTCGCTGGCGATCTTGACCTTCTCCGGGCGCAGGGCCAGCAAACCCGCGTTGCCTGCCTTCGCTTCCTCGGCCGCCAAGGCAAGGCTCACGACGCCGAGACCTTCGACCTTGAGCTTGCCGATGCCGTTTTCGGCAGCTTCGATCTTGCCGTCGAAGAGATTGCAAGTACCGATGAAGTCGGCCACAAAGCGGTTGCGCGGGAAACTGTAGATCTTGTCCGGTTCGTCCAGCTGCTCGACGCGGCCGCGGCTCATGACGGCGATGCGGTGCGACAAAGCCAGCGCTTCGCCCTGGTCGTGCGTGACGTAGACGAAGGTGATGCCGACTTCCTTTTGCAAATTGATCAATTCGATCTGCATCTGCTCGCGCAGCTTGGCATCGAGAGCAGACAGCGGCTCGTCGAGCAGCAACACCTTGGGGTGGTTGACCAGGGCGCGTGCAATCGCCACGCGCTGACGCTGGCCGCCCGACAATTCATGCGGATAGCGTGCCGCGAATTCAGACAGGCGTACGTCTTCCAGGGCCTCGGCCACCTTGCTCTTGATTTCATCGGCCGGACGATTCGCCATCTTGAGCGGGAAGGCGATGTTGGCAGCCACCGTCATGTGCGGGAACAGTGCATAGCTCTGGAAGACGGTGTGCACCGGCCTGTGTTCAGGCGGCGTACCGGCCAGGCTGACGCCGTCGAGCAGGATTTCGCCTTCGTCGGGCTGGTCGAAGCCGGCGATCATGCGCAGCAGCGTAGTCTTGCCACAGCCGGACGGCCCCAGCAAGGTGAAGAACTCCCCTGCTTCTATGGAAAGGCTGACATTGTCAACAGCGGTAAAGTCGCCGAAACGGCGGCGGACATTACGGATTTCGAGGAGCGCCATCTCACAGACCCGGGACTCAGAAGGTTTAATTACAAAGCGGGAAATTATAGCAAAACCAGTCTTGGCACAACCGGAAATTGCCCCTCTGCAGAGCCGCTCACGTGCTACCGCCGCGGCGTCCACAATGTCCGAAAAACTCTCCTTTTCGGCCCGGCATTCCTTTCGGCCAATGCTGCGGAGTGTCGACAGGAGGGGTCAGTCCGCCGCGACGCGATTTCTACCGCCGACGCCAGACTTGCCAACGCTCCTTGCCGATGAATACCGGGATCGAGTCCTGCACTTCGGCATCCTCGATACGCGCGAAATGGGGTTGCAGCAAGGTTTCGAGTTGTGCAGCGCCTATGCCGAAGGGAGGTCCGCGCATGGTCTCGCCGAAAAAGAAATACCCCGCCAGCAGGCCGCCAGGCGGCAACAACGCAGCCCAGCGCTCGACAATGGCTGTTCGCAGTGCTGGGGCCAGCGCGCACAAGAAAGCGCGTTCGTAAATCAATTGCGGCCGATGCGGGGGTTCGAAGCTAAAGAAATCGGCTTCCATCACGTGTTCGGCCAAGGAGCCAAGGTTGGCACGCGCCGCACGCACTGCCGCGGCAGAAAAATCGATGGCTGTCACGTCCCAGCCGGCACTTGCGAACAAGGCCACCTCATGGCCCAGGCCACAGCCGGGAATCAGGGTGACCATAGGAGCGGAGCGTTCGACGAAATCGCGCAGCGCCGCCGGTACGCCGGCCCGGTCCCAAGGCATGAATGCCTTCTCGAACCTCTCGTCCCAGAAGGTTGGGGCCGCGGGGTCGCGAAACAGGAAGTCTGGCGTCTTTTCGTCGCTCATTCGTATAGAGCCGCCGGCAAGCTGGAAATCAATACCCGTACTGCCAGGCCATCCACAGTCCGGCCAACGCCAGGCCCGCCAGCAGGCCCGTGCCGACATAGATTGCGGTGCCGAGCAATACGTTGGTGCGCCTCTGCTCCCTGAGCAGACGCTTCAACACTTCGGTCTGTCCGTGCGGCTGGTCGGTGACCTGAGTCAGCGCCTGGTGCACGAGGCGCGGCACATGCGGCAGCAACTGGATATAGCGCGGCCACTCGGTCTTCAGGCGCGAGAACAGGCCGGGCAGGCCGACTTGTTCGGCCATCCAGTTTTCCAGATAGGGCTTGGCCGTTTTCCACAGGTCGAGGTCAGGGTCGAGCTGGCGACCGAGACCTTCGATATTCAGCAGGGTTTTTTGCAACAGCACGAGCTGCGGCTGCACTTCGACATTGAACCGGCGCGAAGTCTGGAACAGGCGCAGCAGGACCTGGCCGAAGGAAATATCCTTCAGGGGCCGGTCGAAAATCGGCTCGCAGCAAGCGCGCACCGCGGCTTCCAGCTCATCAACGCGTGTATTTTTCGGCGCCCAACCCGATTCGATATGGGCTTCGGCGACACGCTTGTAGTCGCGGCGGAAGAAGGCCAGGAAGTTTTGCGACAGGTAGTCCTTGTCGAAATCATTCAAGGTGCCGACGATTCCGAAATCGAGCGCGATATAGCGGCCGAAGGTTTCCGGTTCCACCGAGACCAGGATATTCCCAGGGTGCATGTCGGCATGGAAAAAGCCGTCGCGAAATACCTGGGTAAAGAAAATTTTGACGCCGTCGCGCGACAGCTTGGTCAGGTCCACACCTTCCGCGAGCAGGCGCTCGGTCTGTGAAATCGGGATGCCACGCATGCGTTCCATCACGATCACCGACGACGAGCAATAGTCCCAGTACATTTCCGGCACCAGCAACAGATCGGAGTCGAGGAAGTTGCGGCGCAGTTGGCTGCCGTTGGCCGCTTCGCGCATCAGGTCGAGTTCGTCGTGCAGGTATTTGTCGAACTCGGCTACCACTTCGCGCGGCTTCAGGCGCTTGCCGTCGGCCCACAGCTTTTCGACCCAGCCGGCGGCGATGCGCATCAAGGCCACGTCTTCTTCGATCGCTTTTTTCATGCCGGGCCGCAACACCTTAACGGCGACTTCCTTGCCGTTTTTCAGCGTGGCGAAATGCACCTGGGCGATGGAAGCCGAAGCCACCGGCTCACGCTCGAAGGCGGCGAACAAATCTTCCGGATGGGCGCCCAGACCCTTCTCGATCAGCTTCACCGCCAGTTCGGAATCGAAAGGCGGCACGCGGTCCTGCAGTTTCGCCAACTCATCGGCAATGTCGGCCGGCATCAGATCGCGCCGCGTCGACAATACCTGGCCGAACTTGACGAAAATCGGCCCCAGATCTTCCAACGCGCGGCGCAGCCGCTGGCCGCGCGGCGCCGAAATGTCGCGCCAGAAGGTCAGCTTGCTGATCAGCCAGATAGTGCGCGGGAAAGCCAGTCCAGCCATGGCGATGTCGTCCAGACCGTAGCGCAGCGCCACGCGCACGATCTTGAGAGCACGCGCAAACTTCAGGATCATTGAGCCGACCTTTCCAGCTTCTCGATGCGCTTGGCCAGGCGCTCGACGTCGTCGCGCATCCTGGCGACGTCGCCGGCAAATTCTGCTATGGCCTGCGGACGCATCAGCAAGGGCTTCTCTTCAAGAAAATATTCGGCCAGGTTCTCGGCCAGCTTTTGCTGTGTCCGCTTGGCGTGATGCAGCGCCGACTTGGCGCCGGCCACGATTCTGACGGCGGCAATGTCGCCGACCAGCCTGCTCAAGTCTTCTTCCGCTTCCCAATGCAGGCCCTGGCTCACCTGGGAAATGGCGTTGGCGAAATCGGCGTCGCCTTCGACCGTGACGTAGGAAAATGCGCGCTCGCGATTTTGCAGGATCAAGGGCAGGTTGGCCGGCTTGACGGCTACGCTGACCGCGGGAGCTTCGTCTTCCTGAGCCAGAGTCAGCATGCCGTCGGCCAGAATCTTTAGATTCAGCGTCAGCACCGAGGCATCCAGGCGCGCCACCTTGCCCGCGTGCGGAACCAGTTTGGCGCGCGCCCAATGTTCCTGTGCCAGCAAGTGATTGATCACAGCGGGGACAACCGCCAATGGCGGCTTTGGCAGATGCGGCAGGGGGGTAACCATCAATACTTGGTCCCCATGTGCAGGGCAGCCACGCCGGCCGTGAGATTGAAGTATTCGACGCGGTCGAGGCCGGCTTCCTGCATCATGCCCTTGAGCGTGTCCTGGTCGGGGTGCACGCGTATGGATTCGGCCAGGTAGCGATAGCTTTCGGCGTCGCCGGCGATGCGCTGCCCCATCCAGGGCAGCACTGAAAACGAGTACCAGTCGTAGGGCTTCCTGAGTCCCTCCCACACCTTGGAAAACTCGAGTACCAGCAGCTTGCCGCCGGGCTTCAACACGCGTGTCATTTCAGCCAGCGCCGCGTCCTTGTGCGTCATGTTGCGCAAGCCGAAGGCGACACTGACGCGGTCGAAATAATTGTTCGGGAACGGCAGCTTTTCGGCGTCGCAAATCAGGGTCGGCAAGACTTGACCTTGATTGAGCAAACGGTCGCGCCCCACGCGCAACATCGATTCGTTGATGTCGGTGTGCCAGACTTCGCCGCTGGGCCCCACCTTCTTGGCAAACGCCTTGGCCAGGTCGCCCGTGCCGCCGGCAATGTCGAGCACCTTGAAGCCGGGCTGGATGCCGGCCTGAGCGATGGTGAACAGTTTCCACACGCGATGCAATCCGGCCGACATCACGTCGTTCATGACGTCGTACTTGGCCGCCACCGAGTGAAAAACCTCGGCAACCTTGTGCGCCTTATCTTCTTCGGCGACGGTTTGATAACCGAAATGGGTAGTGTTGGTCATGGGACGGCCTGTTTTCGTGCAAAGGGAAATTATACCGGGTGGGATGCTCTGTTTGGTTCGCGGCACAAGTCCGTTGCTCCGGCCGGCAGGCGCCGGCCGCCCCGAGGAATCACTTGGGATCGCGCCCGGATTCCCCGGCAAAACCCGCCTTCTCGAGCTTTTGCAGATACTGCGCCCACAGCCTGTCCTGGTTGCTTCCCAAGGAATACAGGTATTCCCAGGAATAGATGCCGGTATTGTGCCCGTCGGAAAAATGCGGCTGCACGGCGTAATTGCCGACCGGCTCGAGCGCCGTCACCAGGACCTCGCGCTTGCCGGTCTGCAGCACTTCCTGTCCCGGGCCGTGGCCGCGCACTTCGGCCGAGGGCGAATGGACACGCAGGAATTCAAAGGACAAGGAAAACGTCTTGCCGTCTTCAAAGGCAATTTCCAGCACGCGCGACTGTTTGCGCACCTTGATATCGGTTGGAGTCGCCGTTTTGACCATTATCATGCGCCAAAGGCTCGCACAATCGCCGCCCGCAACGCCGGCAACAGGGCCGAACGCGATGCCAACCCGGATGCATCGGCCTCGCGCTGGGCGGTCGCCCATACGGGATTGGGGAAATGCATGTCGTCGCGGTAGCGCGGGATGACGTGCCAATGCAGGTGCGGCACCACATTGCCCAGGCTGGCCAGATTGATCTTGTCGGGGCGCAGAATGTCGCGCACCGCTTGTTCGACCTTACACACCGCCTGCATCAGCTCGCTGCGCTCGGCAGGAGGCAAATCGGTCATTTCCTGCACATGGCCATTCCAGATCACGCGGCAAAAACCGGGGTAATGGGCATCGTGCACCAGCACAACGCGGTATTTTTCGGCGCGATGGATGACTTCGCCGCCGTCGGCGGTGCATAGATCGCAAGCCATCAGACCAGCACCCTTTCGATGCCGCCGTTATTGGCTCGGGCCACGTATTCCGGCAGCCAGTTTTCACCTAGCAGGTGCTTCGCCATTTCCACCACGATGTAGTCGGCGTCCGTGCCGGCGTCCTCGTTGTAGCGGCTCAAACCCTGCAGGCATGCCGGGCAGGACGTGAGGATTTTCACGTCGCCGCCGAAGCCGTCGGCGCGCAGCCTGTCGGCGCCCTTGGTCATTTCCTCTTCCTTGCGGAAGCGGATCTGCGTGGAAATGTCGGGCCGCGACACGGCCAGCGTGCCCGCCTCGCCGCAGCAGCGGTCGTTCTTTTCGATTTTCTGCTGGCCGTCCATGGTGATCAAGGCATTGACCGTCTTCAGCGGGTCCTGCAGTTTCATCGGACTATGGCAGGGGTCATGGTACATGTAGCGCGTACCGCTCACACCCTCCAGCTTGACGTTCTTTTCCATCAGGTATTCGTGGATGTCGACGATGCGGCAACCCGGGAAAATCTTGTCGAACTGGTAGCCCTGCAACTGGTCGTAACAAGTGCCGCAGGACACGACGACAGTCTTGATGTCGAGGTAATTGAGCGTATTGGCCATGCGATGGAACAGCACTCGGTTGTCGGTGATGATCTTTTCGGCTTTGTCGTAGTCGCCCGAGCCGCGCTGCGGATAGCCGCAGCACAGGTAGCCCGGCGGCAGCACGGTTTGCACGCCGACATTCCACAGCATGGCCTGGGTCGCCAGGCCGACTTGCGAGAACAGGCGCTCCGAGCCGCACCCGGGGAAATAGAACACGGCTTCCGAGTCGGCCGTGGTCTTGAGCGGGTCGCGGATGATGGGCACGATCTTGTCGTCTTCGATATCGAGCAGTGCCCGTACCGTCTTTTTCGGCAGATTGCCCGGCATTTTCTTGTTGATGAAGTGAATCACCTGCTCCTTGATGGGCGCCTTGGTGACCGACGAAGGCGGCGCCTTGGTCTGCTTCCTGGCGGCCGCCTTGAACATATCGTGGGCGAAACGCTGCATGCCGACGCCAAGGCCGAAAATCACCTTGCGCGCCGCGTTGACGGTAGCGGGGTCTTTAGCGTTGAGGAAGAACATCGAGGCCGCGGTGCCGGGATTGAACGATTTCTTGCCCATCTTGCGCAACAGGTTGCGCATGTTCATCGAGACGTCGCCGAAATCGATGTTGACCGGACAAGGCGCCAGGCACTTGTGGCATACCGTGCAATGGTCGGCCACGCCCTCGAATTCTTCCCAGTGCTTGATGGCGATGCCGCGCCGTGTCTGTTCTTCGTACAGGAAGGCTTCGACCAGCAGCGAAGTCGCCAGGATCTTGTTGCGCGGAGAATACAGCAGGTTGGCGCGCGGCACGTGGGTGGCGCATACCGGCTTGCATTTGCCGCAGCGCAGGCAATCCTTGACGCTATTGGCGATGGCGCCGATGTCGCTTTGCTGCATGATCAGCGACTCGTGCCCCATCAAGCCGAACGACGGCGTATAGGCATTGCGCAGATCGGCGCCGATCCCGGGCAGATTCAGCAGCTTGCCCTTGTTGAAGCGGCCTTCAGGATCGATCTTTTCCTTGTAGGCGCGGAAAGTGGCAATTTCCTGCTCGGTCAGGAATTCGAGTTTGGTGATGCCGATGCCGTGCTCGCCCGAGATCACGCCATCGAGCGAGCGAGCCAGCACCATGATGCGCGCCACGGCTTCGTGCGCCACCTTGAGCATGGCGTAATTGTCGGAATTGACCGGGATGTTGGTATGCACGTTGCCGTCTCCGGCGTGCATGTGCAGCGCCACGAACACGCGGCCGCGCAAGACTTTTTTGTGGATGTCGAGGCAGGCGTCGAGTATGGGCTTGAACGCGGCACCGCCGAAAATCTGCCGCAATTGGGCGCGCACTTCGGTTTTCCACGACACGCGGATGGTGCGGTCCTGGGCCAGGTGGAATACCGTCGCAGCGGGCTGACGCTGCAGACGTTCATCGAAAGGCGAAGCCGACTTCGCTGCGCCCAGATCGACCAGTTCCGCCCGTGCTTCTTGCAAGGGTTTGTCGAGCCCGGCCAGCAAGTAGGCCCAACGCTTGCGTGTTTCGCTTATCAGTTGTTCAGCCTGGTTGACGCGGTCTTCAAGCAATTCGGCGGGTGGAATGTCGTCGCCTTCCGCGTCTTCATTCTTGCCCAGGGGCAGATTGCCCTTCCGGAAAAACTCGCGCAAGGCGTCGAGCAGGTCGAGCTTGTTCTGGATCGACAACTCGATGTTGATGCGCTCGATGCCGTCCGTGTATTCGCCCATGCGGTCGAGCGGGATCACCACGTCTTCGTTGATCTTGAAGGCGTTGGTATGGCGTGAGATGGCCGCCGTACGCGCCCGGTCGAGCCAGAATTTCTTGCGCGTTTCCGGGCTGATCGCGACGAAGCCTTCGCCGACGTGGCGGTTGGCCATGCGCACCACTTCCGACGCGGCCTGCGCCACGGCGTTCTCGTCGTCGCCGACAATGTCGCCGAACAGGGCCATTTTCGGCAGGATGCCGCGCTTGGACTTGGTCGTATACCCGACCGCGCGCAAATAGCGTTCATCAAGGTGTTCGAGGCCGGCAAGGATGGCGCCGCCCTTGCGCGTTTCGGCATCGAGGTAATCCTTGATCTCCACGATGGACGGAATCGCTTCGCGCGCCTGACCGAAGAATTCGAGGCAGACGGTGCGCGTGTATTTCGGCATCTTGTGCAGAATCCAGCGCGCCGAAGTGATCAGGCCGTCGCATCCCTCTTTCTGAATGCCGGGCAAGCCGGCCAGAAATTTGTCTGTGACGTCTTTACCCAGTCCTTTTTTCCGGAAAGTGCCGCCCGGGATTTCGAGGATTTCGGTCTTGAAGGGCTCGGCGGATTCGGCACTCCAGCCACGTTCGACAGGATGGGTCCATTCCAGCTTGAAGCGGGCCCGCTCCACGTCATGGATCTTGCCGAGGTTGTGGTCGAGGCGCGTCACTTCCAGCCAGTCGCCATTCGGATCGACCATGCGCCAGCTCGCCAGATTGTCCAGCGCCGTGCCCCACAGGACGGCCTTCTTGCCGCCAGCGTTCATGGCGATATTGCCACCTATGCATGAGGCTTCGGCAGAGGTCGGATCGACCGCGAACACGAAGCCCGCCTTTTCGGCGGCGTCGGACACGCGTTTGGTGACCACGCCGGCGCCCGAATAAATGGTCGCATATTCGCGCTCGACGCCGGGCAGCCTTGTCATTTCGACGGCACCGAGCTGCTCCAGCTTTTCGGTATTGATCACGGCCGACCAAGGCGTCAGCGGAATCGCGCCGCCGGTATAACCGGTTCCGCCTCCACGCGGAATGATGGTCAAGCCCAGTTCGATACAGGCCTTGACCAAGCCCGCCATTTCATCTTCGCTGTCCGGCGTCAGCACCACGAACGGATATTCGACGCGCCAGTCGGTCGCATCAGTTACGTGTGAGACGCGCGACAGGCCGTCGAACTTGATATTGTCCTTGGCCGTATAACGGCCGAGCACGCGCAGGCTGCGCTTGCGCAGGTCGTAAATCTTGCGGAACTCCTCGCCGAACTCTGCCACCGCCTTGCGCGCATGCTGCAGCAGCGTGCCGACGCTGGCGTCGCGCTGCTTCGCCTGGTCGTCGCCGGCTACCGAAATTTCTGTGGTCGCGCGGCGACGGTCCACTTCCGCAAGTCGATGGTTTAGCGCATCGATCAAGGCCTGACGCCGCTTCGGGTTGTCCAGCATATCGTCTTGCAGGTAGGGATTGCGCCGCACCACCCAGATATCGCCAAGCACCTCGTACAGCATGCGTGCCGAACGGCCGGTCTGACGCGCGCTGCGCAACTCTGCCAGCAAGGCCCAGGCATCCTCGCCCAAAAGCCGGATCACGATTTCGCGATCGGAGAACGACGTATAGTTGTACGGTATCTCGCGCAGGCGCGTGGGAGCAAGGTCTTCCGGGGCGTCAGACAGCAGCGTGTGGAGTTGGGCGGGAGCATTCATACGGCCCATTCTAGCTTATTGCAACGCACCAGCACCCAACTCCCCCACAATTTGCAGGGAATTGCGGGCATTTCCGGCAATCTGACGTAATAAGTGCGCTTATAATCACCAGTTCATTGCCGTCCGTTCAACCATGACTTTGTCGCACTCCAGGGTGCGCCTGATCCATCATTTGCGCATATTTCATGAGCACCGACTACCTGCAGAAAATACTGACCGCCCGCGTCTATGACGTCGCCATCGAATCGCCGCTCGAACTTGCGCCTACGCTGTCTCAGCGCATGGACAACCGCATCTATTTCAAGCGCGAAGACATGCAAAGCGTGTTCAGCTTCAAACTGCGCGGCGCCTACAACAAGATGGCCCACCTGGAGCCGGCGCAATTGAAACGCGGCGTGATCTGCGCTTCGGCCGGCAACCATGCGCAAGGCGTGGCGCTTTCCGCCGCCAAGATGGGCTGCCGCGCGGTGATCGTCATGCCAACCACGACGCCTCCGGTCAAGATTGAAGCGGTCAAGGCGCGCGGCGGCGAAGTCGTGTTGTTCGGCGATTCGTATTCCGACGCCTACCAGCACGCGCTGGCGCTGGAAAAGAAGCACAAGCTGACTTTCGTCCATCCCTTCGACGACCCCTATGTGATCGCCGGCCAAGGCACGGTGGGCATGGAAATCCTGCGTCAGCACCCCGGCCCCATCCACGCCATTTTCGTCGCCATCGGCGGCGGCGGCCTGATTTCCGGAGTGGCAGCCTACGTCAAAGCGGTACGCCCCGACATCAAGATCATCGGCGTGCAAACCACCGATTCCGACGCCATGGCGCGCAGCCTGAAAGCCGGCCGGCGCGTAACGCTGCCCGACGTCGGCCTGTTCTCGGACGGCACCGCGGTGAAACTGGTGGGCGAAGAGACCTTCCGTCTGGCGAAGATGTACGTGGACGACATCATCCTGGTCGATACCGATGCCGTGTGCGCCGCCATCAAGGATGTATTCCAGGATACGCGCAGCATTCTGGAGCCGGCCGGCGCCTTGGCCGTGGCTGGCGCCAAAGCCTATGTCGAGCGGGCCAGGGCGAACAAGAAGCCGATCAAGAACGAGACGCTGGTATCGATCGCCTGCGGCGCCAACATGAATTTCGACCGTCTCGGCTTCGTGTCGGAGCGCGCCGAAGTCGGTGAAGCACGCGAAGCGGTGTTTGCCGTCACGATTCCCGAAGAGCGCGGCAGCTTCAAGCGTTTCTGCGAGCTGATCGGCCCGCGCAACGTCACCGAGTTCAACTACCGCATCAGCGATGCCCAGGCTGCCCACGTATTCGTCGGCATGCAGGTGTCGAATCGTGACGAACCAGGCAAGATCAGCCGCAATTTTGAGAAACACGGCTTCAAGACGCTGGACCTGACGCACGACGAGCTGGCCAAACTGCACATCCGGCACCTGGTCGGCGGCAAGAGCCCGCTGGCGCACGACGAACTGATCTATCGTTTCGAATTTCCGGAACGTCCCGGCGCACTGATGCGCTTCCTCGACAGCATGGCGCCGAACTGGAACATCAGCCTGTTCCACTACCGCAACCAGGGCGGCGACGTCGGCCGCATCCTGGTCGGCTTGCAGGTGCCGAAAAAGGAGATGCGGGCCTTCCGCGAATTCCTCGCCACGCTCGGCTACCGCTATTGGGACGAAAGCGACAATCCGGTCTACAAGCTGTTCCTGTAATGGGTGACTAGGGTGACAGAACCTGCGATGCAAAGACCGGTGGGGCAATACAGATACTACGACTTCGTGATGGCGGCTTTCGTCGCCATCCTGTTGTGTTCGAATCTTATCGGTGCGGCCAAGGCGGCGCAGATGACGCTGCCGCTGGTCGGCACGGTGACCTTTGGCGCCGGCGTATTGTTTTTCCCGGTGTCCTATATCTTTGGCGACATCCTCACCGAAGTCTATGGTTATGGACGCGATCGCCGCGTCATCTGGGCCGGTTTTGCCGCTCTCGTGTTTGCCGCCGTGATGTCCATGGTCGTGCTGGCGCTGACGCCGGCCGCAGATCCTTTCAACAGCGAATACCAAACCCATTTACAGGCCGTGTTCGGCAACACGCCGCGCATCATCGCCGGCTCCGTCATTGCTTTCTGGTGCGGCAGCTTCGTCAACAGCTATGTGATGGCGAAAATGAAGATCGCGAGCGAAGGCCGGCGCCTGTGGACGCGCATCATAGGCTCGACCGTATGTGGTGAATTCGTCGATTCGGCACTGTTTTACGTCATCGCCTTCCTCGGCATCTGGCCCAATCACCAGTTGGTGGTGGTAATCGTTACCCAGTACGTGTTGAAAACCGGCTGGGAAGTCCTCATGACGCCGGTCACTTACCGCATCGTCGCATTCCTCAAGCACAGGGAAAACGAGGATTACTACGACCGGCACACCAACTTCAATCCGTTTAAACTGAAGACCTGACCGCTTCTGCCTTTTTATCATGTCAGCATACGACCCGCGTTCGCCGGAAGCCTCGCCGCTGGGCAAGGCTTCGGCCTACCAGACACAATACGACGCCAGCCTGCTGTTCCCGATCGCACGCCAAAGCAAGCGCGACGAGCTTGGCATCGCCGGCACCCTGCCCTTCTTCGGCGTCGATATATGGAACGCCTACGAAGTGTCCTGGCTGAACCTGCGTGGCAAGCCGCACGTGGCGATCGTCACTGTGACCGTGCCGGCCGATTCGCCCAATATCATCGAATCGAAGTCGTTCAAGCTCTACCTCAATTCGTTCAACCAGACCCGGCTTGCCGGTCCCGAAGCCTTGCTCGACCTCTTGCGTGCGGACCTGTCCGCAGGCTTCGGCGCGCCGGTGCGCGTCTTGCTCACCGCCCCTGAAAATTTCGGCAAGATCCAGGTGACCGAATTGGACGGTTTGCTGCTGGACCGCCTCGATATCGACGTCGACACTTACACGCCGGACCCCAAGCTGCTGAAAGCCTATAAAGATGAGCAGCCGGTCGAGGAAGTCTTGCTGTCGCATCTGCTGAAGTCGAATTGCCTGGTGACCGGGCAACCCGACTGGGGCAGCGTGCAAATCAGCTACGCCGGGCCGCAGATCGACCAAGAGGGCCTGCTGCGCTATTTGATCGGTTTTCGAGAACACAACGAATTTCACGAACAATGCGTGGAACGCATCTTCATGGACATCCTGCGCCAATGCAGCCCGCAAAAACTGTCGGTGTACGCACGCTATACGCGGCGCGGCGGTTTGGACATCAACCCCTGGCGCAGCAACTTCACCACCGCTAGGCCACCGCTCAATCTGCGTAATGCACGACAGTGAGGCACGACGGTGAGGCACGCCAATGAGGCATGCCCAGGAAGCACTCCAATGAAGCCGGGAAAAAGGAAAATTGGCCTAAAAAACAATTATTTACCGAAAGAAATAGTCACGAATAGATTTTGCTTTTCAGGAGCAATCGGCACAAAATGAGCCTATAATTGCCCACAGAATACAATTTGTGCGCTGCACCATGAATCACTTCAGTCAGATTTTGTCCCAGGAAAACGTGCTGCTTGACTTGGACGTGTCCAGCAAGAAACGCGCGTTCGAGCAAGCGGGGCTACTGTTCGAAAACCATTGCGGCATTGCCCGCTCTACTGTGTCGGACAATCTCTTCGCGCGCGAGCGCCTCGGCTCCACCGGCCTCGGCCACGGCGTCGCGGTTCCGCACGGTCGCATCAAGGGCTTGAAGGCGCCGCTCGCCGCATTCGTGCGCCTGGCGGAGCCGATCCCCTTCGAGTCGCCCGACGGCGAACCGGTCAAGCTGCTGGTGTTTCTGCTGATTCCCGACCATGTGACGCAACAGCACCTCGAGATTCTGTCCGAGATTGCCGAAATGTTTTCCGATGAGGCGTTCCGCAACGTGCTGACCACCGCGCTAGACGCCGCCACCATCCATGCACGCCTGATCACCTGGCAACCGAGTCTGCAAAGCATCGCGTAATCCATTTTTCATGCCGCTCTCCACGCCGCTCAGCATTCAGCAACTGTACGACGAGAACCGCGAGGCGCTGGAGCTTGGCTGGTTTGCCGGCTTTCCCGGCGGTGAACGCCTGATTTCGGGTGACGCCACTTCGGCGGCCGACCAGGTTGGCCACTTGAACCTGATCCACCCGAACCGCATCCAGGTGTTCGGACACCAGGAAATTCTTTACTACCGCCGTCTGTCGCAACAGTCGCGCGTGCACCAGACCGGTGAACTGGTCGCGGCCGAACCGCCCGCCTTCATCATTGCACAGGGGTTGGAAACACCGCCCTACATACTCGAAGTCTGCGACGAAAAGAACATTCCGCTGTTTTCCACGCCGCTGCCGGCCGCGCAGGTGATCGACTACCTGCGCGTCTACCTGTCGAAGAAGCTGGCGCAACGCATCACCATGCACGGCGTTTTCATGGACGTGCTCGGTGTAGGCGTGCTGATCACCGGCGAGTCCGGCCTGGGCAAGAGTGAGCTGGGCCTGGAACTGATTTCACGCAACCACGGCCTGGTGGCCGACGATGCCGTCGAGTTCGCGCGCATCGCGCCCAACATGATCGAGGGGCGTTGCCCGCCGCTGCTGCAAAACATGCTCGAAGTGCGCGGCCTGGGTCTGCTCGACATCCGCACCATCTTCGGTGAAACCGCAGTGCGCCGCAAGATGCGCCTGAAACTGATCGTGCACCTGGTCCGGCGCAGCACGCTCGAAGAAAACTACGAACGCCTGCCTCTGCATTCGCAGACAGAGGAAGTGCTCGGCCTGCCGATACGCAAGGTCATCATCCCGGTCGAGGCCGGCCGCAACCTCGCGGTGCTGCTCGAAGCCGCCGTACGCAATACGATCCTGCAGTTGCGCGGCATCGATACGCTGGGCGAGTTCATGGAACGCCAGCAAAAGGCCATGAGCGGCGACTAGGAACTGAATAGCCGCCGTTTTGCTCTTTCTCCTGCAGCACAAGTCCGGACAGCTTGCGGTATGATCTTTCGTTATGCGAATCATCATCATTACCGGCATCTCCGGCTCCGGCAAATCCGTCGGATTGAATGCCTTGGAAGACGCCGGCTATTTCTGCGTCGACAATCTTCCGCCCTCGCTGTTGCGCGCCTTGGTCGAAACCCGCATCGAAGAGGGCACCGAAACGCTGGCCGTGGCCATGGATGCCCGCAGCGCCACGTCGCTTGCCGGCTTGCCAGCCGATATCCAGCGTCTGAGGGACGATGGTCACGATGTCAAGGTGCTGTTCCTGACGGCGAAGACCGAGTCGCTGATTGCGCGCTTTTCCGAAACCCGGCGCAGCCATCCGCTGTCGCATCGCTTACGTACCGCCCAGAGTACCGGCGACGGCCCGACGCTGGTCGAATGCATTCTGAAAGAACGCGAAATGCTGGTGACCATCGAAGGGATGGGACAGCTGATCGACACTTCGGGCATGGGTGTCAACAAACTACGCACCTGGATCAAGGAGTTGGTTGAAACGCGCCATGATCCGCTGACGCCGCTGACACTGCTGTTCGAATCGTTCGCCTTCAAATACGGCGTGCCGCTCGATGCCGATCTTGTGTTCGACGTGCGCATGCTGCCGAATCCGCACTATGATGCGGCCTTGCGTCCGCTCACGGGCAAGGATACGCCGGTCTGCGCCTTCCTCGAAAGCCAGCCCAACGTGGCCGAGCTGATCGCCGATATCCGCGGATTCATCGAAAAATGGCTGCCCTCATTCAAAGGGGACAATCGCAGCTATCTGACCGTGGCGATAGGCTGCACCGGAGGCCAGCACCGCTCCGTTTATGTGGCCGAGCAACTCGCTGCCCATTTCCGCGACTCGGAACGCGTCGTATTGCGCCATCGGGAACTCGCTTAGCGGATCGCGTATGGGCGACGACTGGCTTCCGCTTTTCCCGCTCAACACCGTCTTGTTTCCGGGCGGCGTCCTGCCTTTGAAAGTATTCGAGGCGCGCTACATCGATATGGTGCGCGCCTGCATGAAAAACGATGCGCCATTCGGCGTCGTGCTGATCAAGTCAGGCTCCGAAGTCGGCACGGCCGCCGAACCGGAAGAAGTCGGGACACTTGCACACATTATCGAGTGGGATATGGAAAAACTCGGTGTGTTGCTATTGCACACCAAGGGTGGGCAACGCTTCCGCATCCTGGAGACACGCGTATTGCCCGACCAGCGTATCGAAGGGCGGATCGAGATGCAACGCCAGGACGCGACGCAGCCTATCAGCGATATTCATGTCAGTTGCGCGCAGACGCTCAAGCTGGTGATCGAGGATCTCCGCTCCCGCGTCGAACCGGGAGCCGCGTTCGACAAGGTATTCCCCCAACCCTTCAAGCTCGACGATGCGGCCTGGGTGGCAAACCGCTGGTGCGAGATCCTTCCCATCCCCCTCAAAGCCAGGCAAAAGTTGCTTGAGCTGGACGATATCTACAGCAGGCTCTCCGCTGTTCATCAATACCTGCAACAGCACAAGGTTGTCTAGGGCCTGTTGACGCTCACGTTTCCGCTCGTAAAGTACGAGCCAAGGGAACCACACCGACCTGTTGTCGTCAAACGATTAATCCGGGCAAGCCGTATCCAAAAAACAAGGAGGAGCGCATGCCTTGGCAGCTTTCCTTTCTTCCCGACGCACAACCGCTTCAATGGAGTGCACTTCCATTGTTCGGCGCCATGTTGCTGGTCGGTCTGATCGGCGCGCAAATCGTCGCGCGCATACGCTGGATACCTCGCATCACCGGCTACCTGCTGATCGGCTTCGCACTCGGCGCGGGCGGATTCAACTGGATATCGGCCGATGTGTTCGAGATCATGCATACCTTCGCCGATATCGGCATCGCGCTGCTCGTCTATCAGCTGGGGCGTTATGTCGACTTGCCCTGGCTGATGCGGGAAAAATGGCTGCTGTTGACGATAGTCGTTTCTTCGCTGCTGAGTTTCCTGTTGATGTGGCTGGTGCTGGAATGGAACGGCGCCTCGCGCCCCACCGCCATGCTCACCGCCCTTTTCGCGATCGGGTCGTCACCCGCCATCTTCGTTGCCGTCATGCGCGACGTCGGCGCCGAAGGCCACGTCACGCGCCGCCTGGCCGCCACCTGCATGCTCAACAATTTCCTTGCGCTGCTTGCCGCCTATGCGCTGCTGCCGGTGTTGGCGCCGGAAGACCCGCAACGCATGGAAGAACTGATACGCCACGCCACCTATTCCATCGGCGCGTCCCTCTTGCTGGCGTGGTGCGCCTATCGCTTGATGCAGCCGATGGCACGCTGGCTGGGCCGGCAACGCCAGCAGCAATTCGTGCTGGTCATCGGCATGATTGCCTTGACTCTGGGAATCGCACATGCCTTGCAGCTGCCGGTGCTGCTGACCATGCTCTCCTTCGCCGTGCTGTCCAGGAACCTGGACCGGCGTTGCGATTTGATGGACCTGGAATTCGGCATCGTCAGCGAACTTTTCATTGTGCTGCTGTTCGTCACCTTCGGCGCAACCATGCGTCTGCCCAGCGCGCCGCTCGTGCTGAGTTCGGTCGCATTGCTATTCCTGGCGCGCAGCACAGCCATAGGCGGCAGCATCTTCGCCCTGGCCAGACCGGCCAAATTGAGCTGGAGGCAGGCGGCGCTGCTTGCCGTCGGCAGCCTGCCCGTGACGGAATCCGGCCTTGGACTGGTGCAAATCTCGGCGATCTACCCCAATACGGTCAACGAACTTCATCCCTTGTTCGCTGGCACGCTGATGCTACTCGAGCTCATGGGGCCGATTGCCACGAAATTCGCACTGATCCAATCAGGCGAGGGCAGCGATATAGGGAAGGATAAAGGACGCCCATGACTTCCCTGCCCTTCAAGACTTCACGCGCGTTGACGATGGGTGTAGAGCTCGAACTGCAATTGCTCAATCGCCGCAATTACAATCTGGCCACCGATGCCGTCGATCTGCTGGAGGGCATTTCCTCGGCAGATCTGAAGGAACAGATCAAGCTTGAAATCACGCAAGGCATGATAGAACTCAATTCATCGATCCATACCCGGGCCGATGAACTGGTGGACGAACTCAAGGCATTGCGCGACGCCATCGTCGGCGCCGCCCAGCGCCTGAACATCGATGTCGCCGGCGGCGGCGCCCATCCATTTCAGCACTGGGGCGATCAGCGCATTACGCCCAGCCAGCGCTTTCATCATCTGCACGACAGGTATGGCTATCTGGCCAAGACCTTCACCGTGTTCGGCCAACATATCCATATCGGCGTCGAAAGCGGCGACGACGCCATTTATCTCACCCATGCGCTGGCCTGCTTTGTGCCGCATTTCATCGCCCTATCTGCCTCTTCACCGTTTTACCAGGGCATGGACACCGGTTTCGATTCCTCGCGCAGCAACGTTGTCTCGGCCTTCCCCCTGGCCGGCACGCTGCCTCCCATAACCCGCTGGACCGATTTCGAGGCCTATTATGATGAATTGCTGCAAATGGAAATCATCGCCAGCATCAAGGACTTTTATTGGGATATCAGGCCCAAACCGGAATATGGGACGGTAGAGATCAGGGTATGCGATACGCCGCTCAGCATCGAGCATGCGGGCTTGCTGGCCGGCTACGCACAATTGCTGGCACGCTGGATATTGAACGAGCGCCCCATCTCCGTAGACGAGCGGCATTACCTGCTCTACCGCCACAACCGTTTCGAAGCGAGCCGCTTCGGATACGAGGGCGAAATTGCCACCCTCCCCAAGGCAGGACTGGCGCCGACCGACTCCAAGTGGATGTTGCGACTCGACATCCTGGAACGTTTGCAGAATTTAGAACGCTATACGCAAAGCGATGTCGAGCGTTACGTTTTGCGGCGCCTGCGGCAAATGGTCTACGAACACGTCAACGACGCAAGCTGGCTGCGCGAGAGTTACCGCCGGCATGAGACCCTGAGCGAGATGATGCGGCAGGCCTCCATGCTATGGATGGAACATACTGCCTCTCCCTACTTTCACTAGCATGTGCTGGCTCTTGGTTCAGAGTTGCGGCACATGGCGATGGATGATTTCCTGAATAGTGCCGTCCTTCCATAACTTGGCGAACGCGGCATTGAAATCGCCGATGAGCTGGCGGCCATGCGGATTCGTCTTGCTGACCCCTATGCTCATCGGCTGCACTATCACCGGCGTATCCAATACTTCGAAATTCTTTGCGTCGGCGGCGAAGTCATGCGCAAGGTGGTAATAAATGACTTCTTCACTATCGATCACCAAGTCCAGGCGCCCCATTAGAATCATGCGCATGCCGTTGGAAGTCAGCGGGATCAGATGCTTCTTCAAACCGGCGTCGCGATCGAATACATCTCCGAACGAATAGCCATTTCCCACGCCGATTTCGTACGGCTTCAAGTCGCTCAGCGTTTTCCAATGTATGTGACGGTCACGCAAGGCGACAAACCTGACCCTGGACCGATAATACGGCGTGCTGTAGTCGGCCCATTTGGCGATATCGTCGATGTAATACAAATTTCCCATCACTTCGAGATCGCCGGACCTGACTGACGCCTCCACCCTGCTCCACGGCTGGATGACGATTTCGGCTTGATAACCGGCTTCCTTGAATACGCGGCTGACAATTTCGGCCGACATGCCGAGGTCGGGCAGGCCCTGTCCGGAAAACGGCGGCCAGGGATCGAGACCAATACGCACGATCGGCGCGGTCTCCGCAATGGATGACTGCGACAAAAGCAGCAGTGCGGCCAGCAGGCATCTACACAAGCGCCACATCATGCGACCTTCTGAAGGTTGAGCCGCTCGTATTGACGCACCACGAGCGGCGAAAGATTTATTTCGCTGTGCGTGGATAATTTTATCGCAAGGAGACACATTGATCTCGATGCGCTACCAACAATCCCCATCCCGGAGCAACTGAAAATCTCGAACACGGGACGGGGCTACCACGAATACGTCAGCGTCGCGCCGAAGGTCCGCGGATTCGCGCGCTGCGCATAGGTGTAGTTGAGGATGGCATTGACGTCATAGATAGCCGTCAGGTATTGGCGGTCGAACACGTTTTGAGTCCACATCGAGAATTTCACGTTCGATGCGGGCAATCGCAGGTCCAGGCGCGCATTCCACAATGCATATCCGGGTTCGAGCGAAATCGGCGAGTAGGCGGCATTCAGGTATTGCTTGGACACGCCATTGCCATCGACGTAAAGGTCGATCGCCAATCCGTTGGCCGACCGGAACAGGGTCCAGTCGGCGCTGGCGCCGAACGACCAATGCGGCGAAGCGTACACGGGCCGGCCGGCGATATCGACCGTCGCCGGCTGATTCGGCGTATTGTAGCCAGCCAAAGGGTTGGGTATGAAACCATGTCCATAGGTCGCGAGCAGAAAACCGGAATTGAAGTTCAGCACCAGATCCTTCATCGGGCGCGCACTGAGCTCAGCCTCCAGGCCCTTGCTCCAGGATTTAGAAATATTGGTCTCGTCGGCCAACCCATTGGCGCCCAGGCCGGCAAATTGCAGATTCTTGTAGATGTAGTAAAAGGCGCCGAAATTTGCGCGCAGCCGGTGGTCGAAAAAATCGTTCTTGATGCCGATTTCGTAGTCGGTCAATTCCTCGGGCTGCACACCATTGGTGGGCCCGCCCTGTGCCGAGGCATTGAATGCACCGCCTCGAAATCCAGTGCTGTAAATTCCGTACAGCATGCTATGCGGCGTGATATGGTAATCGAGCGCTACACGCTCTATCCACTTGCGATTGACCAGCTTCTGGTCTGGTTGAGTGACACCGGGCCCGGGATAGCCGTCGAAACTGACGATATTATTGTTGTTGGTATTGTCGATGTAGCTGACCTGCTCCTGGTAGTTGTGGATGGCGATTGTGTAGTCGGTATAACGCGCCCCCGCGGTCAGCTTCAATGCATCGCTGAACTTGTAGATGTTGTTCAGGTAGAGCGCGCGGTCATTGCGCATCTGGTCGAACGCGTCGTACAAGTCGCAGCCGTAAAAGCCGGTGGCCAGACAGGTATTGAAAGTCGAGCCGTCGGGCGCCGTATAGATCACGGGCTGGTAGGCCGTCCAGGCCGTACTCTGCCGGAAGAACAGCGATTCGCGGCTGTACAAGGCGCCGAGAATGAAGTTGTAGCTTCCCGGGTAGGACGATGCCAGGCGCAGTTCTTCCTGGAAGGCATGGACGCGCGAAAACAGGTCGGCTTCGTTGATGCTCATCGGCGAGCCGCCGTCGTTTTCGTTGGTGTCCCATTGTCCCTGATCGTAGCCGGTGATTGAAGTCAGCTTCAGCGACTTGCTCAACTGAATATTCGCTTCGAGCGCCAAGCCCTGGCTATCGATGTCGCGTCTGTGCACATCCGTTGCGGCGGTATCGCCATAGGCAAGACCCTGCCGCAAATAGCCGGTCGGCGGATAGAACGATTGCGGAATCGACAGGCCCGAACTGGTCGTATAGCCGGCGAAGGAACCGGGCGGAATGCCCTCTCCTCCGCAACACAATCCGATCGAATATTCGCCGTAATTGACGGGATCGGAACGATCGGAATGCAGGCGCAGCAGAAAGCTGGCATCGTCGGTCGGCTTCCAAAGAGTGCTCAGGCGCAGGCCGAAGTCGCGCACACCGCTCAGCTTGCCGTCATAAGCCGCATCAGGAAGCGGATTGTTGATGTAACCCGGAACATTGGTGTAGGTCCAGGCTACACGCAGGGCCAATTGTTTTTCGATGGCCGCAACGTTAACCGCCCCCTTGATCTCTTCGCGACTGAAGTTACCCACACCAGCGGTCACATAACCCGAATTGTCAAAGCTTGGGGCCACTGAAAAAATATCGACCGAGCCGCCGGTCGCGTTCCTGCCCTCGGTTGTTCCCTGCGGGCCCTTCAGGATTTCCACGTGGTCAATGTCGTAAAGCTGCAGTGCCTGCAAGGCGGGCACGCTTTTGAATATGCCATCGACGTTGACGCCTATAGGGCTGGTCTGCGGCGGCAGGAAGTCTGTGCCGTTAACGCCACGTATGGTGAATTGCGGATCCTGCGGACCATATGGGAGAAGAACCTGGACATTGGGCACTTTGGAGCCAAGGTCGTCGATATTCACGATGCCTTGCTTTTCTATCGTCAGGGCGGACACGACGCCGATGGAGATCGGTACATCTTGCGCATTTTCCCTTTGCTTTTGCGCAGTCACGATGACCTCGACAATGCCGCCGGTATCCTGCCCCTGCGGAGCTGGACTTACCTGTGCAAAGACTGACTGCGCATTCGCAGCCAGGAGGAAAGCGACAATTCCGGCAACGCCTTTGCCGTCCAGGCCATGCTTGCAGCGATCCAATGAATTCCGGTGTTCTGTCATATGAGCGAAGGCGTTTTCGACGTTCCCTCAATTGCAAGTCCCGGGCACGGGATGCCATTCCCGCATTGACGAAGCGGGGTTCGACGCAGTCAGGGCCTCGATATATTATGCTCGCAGCCTGAAAGGCCGTTCAAGTATCCTTTCGGACACAAGGGCCTGTTAACACGCAATTTGGGAGTGCCCAAATTGCGTGTTAACAGGCCCTGGCGCTTCAGGTGAACAGAGACAACAACAATTTCTTGACCGGCGCAGGCAGGGGAGCTGCGGCCAGCGCGCCGGCTTGATACCAGACATGATCGCTCTGTCCGGCGACATGCAAGCGGCGCGACAATGTTACCCGGTAGGGCATCACATGCAGTTTGAAATGGGTGAACGTATGGGAAAAACCGGGCAGACGCTCAGCGGCCTTCACCACGCCAAAGGGCGCCAAGGTCTGCGCAAACGCAAGTTCGTGATCCGTTACCTCGCAGGTGATTTCCGGCAACGATAGCAGGCCACCCCAAATCCCGCGTGGCGGACGCTGCTGGAGCAGAACCTGGTTACGATCGATTACCACCAGCATCGTGGCCTGCTTCTCGGGGATCGATTTTTTCGGCTTGCGCATCGGCAGCTCGTCGACGCGCCCGGCTTGTAGAGCCGCACATCGGTCTGCAAGCGGGCATGCCGCGCAACCCGGCTTGCTGCGCGAGCAAAGTGTGGCGCCGAGATCCATCAATCCCTGGGTGTACGCTTCCACGCCCATTACCGGCAACAGCGCGACCGCGCGCTGCCACAGCAGGTTTTCGACAGGTTTGTCGCCAGGATAGCCGTCGACGCCGAATACGCGGGCAAAGACGCGCTTGACGTTGCCGTCAAGGATGGCGGCACGCCTGCCGTAAGCGAAGGCAGCGATCGCAGCAGCGGTGGAGCGCCCGATTCCCGGTAAATCCGCCAAGGTTTCGGCATCGTCCGGAAAACGGCCACCGAATTCGGTGACCACACGTTGCGCGCATTGGTGCAGATTGCGCGCGCGCGAGTAATAGCCGAGTCCGCTCCAATGCGCCATGACATCTTCGGCCGGCGCCGAAGCAAGGCTCTCGACATCGGGAAAGCGTTTCAGGAAGCGTTCGTAATAAGGAATGACGGCCGCCACCTGGGTCTGCTGCAGCATGATCTCCGACAGCCAGATGCGATAGGCATCGCGCGTGTTTTGCCACGGCAGGCCGTGGCGGCCGTGCTTTTTTTGCCAATGGATGACTGCTTCGGAAAAACCGGGGTCGCATCCATCGACCGGCGAACCATCGGTGAAAGCGGAAACCGCAGGCGCCGGCTCGCGCCTGCCAGCAACAACCAGACGCTTCATCAGGCCGCAACGCGCAGCGTCGTCAAGGTCGAATCGATAGTGTTCTTCAATTCTTCTTCGAGTGCGAGCAATTTCTTTTTCTGCGTTTCGAGATCGGCTTGCATCTGCTCGAACGTCTGCACCTTTTCTTCCAGGCTCTCGGTGGCCACATGAATGCGCTCTATCGATTGCCAGCGGCGCTTCAGCTGCAGCTTGTGCTCGCCTATCTGCGCTTCCAGCGGCGCCATCACGACCTTGAGCCATGCCTCGACGTCGCGGTTGGCCTGCAGGAAGCTTTGCTTGACGCGCGCCGCAATGGAATCGAAGAATTTCTGCATCAACACGACCTTGAAAGTCGCGACCCCGAACTGCTTGTGATAAACATCCTCGATCAGGGTCAATTCGTTGCGATACTTGTCGAGCGAGAACGGCATCGGCGCCGACAGGGCCAAGCCATGTTCGGCGGAGAATTTGCGATACATCACCGTCATCATCTCGGTAATTTCGTCGGTCTTGCGTCCTGAAGCATCGAGGTTCGCGCGTGCCTGGGAAAAGAACTGCTTGACGGCATTCAAGAGGCCCGGCGAGAAGCGGCTCTTGTCCATCGCTTCACGCGCTTTGTCGATTTCTTCCTTCAAGACATTCATGCCCAGGCTGCTGAAGACATCGTTCGACAGGCGTGCAAACACGGCGCGCGTACCCTGCAGCTTGATCAGGCTGCCGTCAAATTCCTTTTTCTCGATGTCGATGCGCTTCATCATGTGCTCGACGATGTTCGTGTTTTTTCCGCGCAGGCTCTTCAGCTCGACCAGTTGCTCGACCACGTTACGCATGCGCGAAGAGAGCAGGGCCTGCTTCGAAGCGGTCAGCTCGCCGATCTCGGTCGCCAACTGTTGGCGGACGATTTGCTGCTTGGCCGGAATCAACTGGTTCGATAGCGCATTTTCAAGCACCGGCAGGCGGCTCTTGTCGAGCAAGTCGTGATCGCCGTTGATCTTTGCAACCAAGCCCTTTTGTGCGGAAACCGGGTAAATCTGGTCTTCCGTCAATCCCAGATTGTGGGCGACGCCGCTGATCTGGCGCCCGATCTGGTCCGCCACCTCTTCCGGCGAACGCAATTCGTCCCACATGCTGTCGATCTTGTTCAGCACGGCCAGGCGCGCCGCGCCGGTGCCGTTGATGTGCGAACGCCAGACATCGATATCGCTCTTGGTCACGCCGGTATCGGCGGCCAGGATATACAGCACCGCATGCGCATTCGGGATCAGGTTGAGCGTCAGTTCAGGCTCGGTGCCGATCGCATTCAGGCCCGGCGTATCGACAATGACCAGACCTTGCTTCAGCAAAGGGTGGGGGAAATTGACGATCGCATGGCGCCATTGCGAGATTTCCACCATACCCTGGTCGTCGACCGTCAAGGCCGCGTCCGGGTCATCTTCATTGAACAGGCCATAGCTTTTGGCCTCGTCGACGGGCACACGCTTGGTCAGGCTGACTTGTTTGAATGCTTCCAGCATGCCCTCGCTGGACTCGACATCGAGCGGCAACACCGTCCAGGCATTGCTCTGCTCCTTGAGTTCACTGGTCGATTGCGAAAGCGCCCGCGTCTCTATCGGCAGCAGCCGGATCGACGGCGGAAACGCGTCGTCATACATCAACTCGGTCGGGCACATGGTCGTGCGGCCGGCCGACGACGGCAGGATGCGCTGCCCGTAGTCGGCAAAGAAAATGGCGTTGATCAGTTCAGACTTGCCGCGAGAGAACTCGGCCACAAACGCGACCGACAGTTTGTCCTCTTCAAGACGCGCGATCGCACGCGAAAAACGCTGATCGCTGGCAGGATCGGCCAATTCGGAAGTCGACACGTGCTGGCGGTAGCCGTCCAGGGCGCTCACCACGTTGCGGCGCCAGTTGCTGTACTCTTGGAAATTTTGAACTAAATTGCTCACTTTTTCCCCAATTTAGGTCCCCAATTTTTGCATATTACTTCGCTACACTAGCACCGGCGATCATTTTTGACAATTTACACAGTAAAAGGTCGAACGCTGGCCCTGTTTGACTTGCCGCACCGCCGCTCCACAAACGCGGCAAGGCTGCCCGGCCCGGTCATAGACAAAATAACTTTGCTGAAAATACCCCGATTGCCCGTTTACGGCAATAAAGTCGCGCAAACTGCTGCCGCCCTGTACGATGGCCTCGGCCAAAACCGCCCGTATAGCCTGTTCCAGCCTGAGATAGCGCTCCAGGCCTATCCGGCAAGCCGGCGTCTTGGGGTTGATTCCGGCCCGGAACAAGCTCTCGGAAGCATAGATGTTGCCGACCCCGACCACGACATCACCGGCCAGCAAGACCTGCTTAATGGGAGCGTTGCGTTTTCGCGTCATCTCATACAGCAATTGGGCCGAAAAGGCATCTTCCAGGGGCTCGACGCCCAAATCCCGCAGCAGCACGTGCCGCTCGATCGCGCCATCTGCATTGGCATGCCATAACACCGCGCCGAAACGGCGCGGATCATTCAAGCGCAAGACGCAGTCGCCGAGCATCAAGTCGAAATGATCGTGCTTCTGCGCGGCCGTGTCGCGAGGAAGCACGCGCAGGTGCCCGGACATGCCGAGATGGATGATCAGGGTGCCGTGGTCGAAATGCAGCAGCAGGTATTTCCCGCGCCTGCCGACGCTGCGCACTTCCTTGCCGCGCAAGGTCTTTTGCAAGTCATCCGGAAATGGCCATCGCAGGCCATCATGGCGCAAGGTCACGCCGCTGACCTTGCGGCCGCGCAGATGAGGCTCGACCCCGCGGCGGGTCACTTCCACTTCGGGCAATTCAGGCATGGGCATCCAATTCTGCCTGGATCGCGCCCCGTAGCGCGCGCGTGGCGCAGTCGTTGGGCGTACAATCGGTCATTATGTAAATAGCCAGGATCATCTCTTGAAAAACGCTCTCGCTATTGTAACCCTGTCAATGCTGATGACGGCTTGCGCCGGTTTGCATCGCGCGCCAGTCCAGTCTGCATCGGCTGAGGGCGACGCCGCACCGCCGACGCTCGCTGCACAGGCGCAGCCTGGAGCAGAGCATGATGCTGGGCGTGAGGCGGAACCGAATACGGCTGCCGCGCAAGCGGACGCATTACCGTCTGCGCAATTGACGCGCGAAACCATGTTCCAGCTGCTGGCGGCGGAAATCGCTTTCCAGCGTGGCGACTGGCAATCCGCCTATGCCACCACGATGGCGGTCGCACAACGTGAACGCGATCCGCGCCTGGCGCAGCGTGCCTTTGAAATGGCCTGGGCCGTCAAGCGCCCGGAGGAAGCGCTGGGCTCAGCCCGCCTGTGGCGCATACTCGCTCCGCATTCGGAGGAGGCAACGCAGAATTATCTGAATGCGATCGTATTCGCCGATCACCTCGACGAAGCCCGCGCCGTATTCGAGCAAGGCCTGAAGGAAGCGCAGCCCGCCATGCGCGGCCCCATGATTTTCCAGATTGAACGCCTGCTGTCGCACGCCAGGGACAGGGATTCGGCATTCGCCATGCTGGACAGCCTGCTTGCCCCTTATGCCGACATGCCGGAGGCGCACTTGGCCCTGGCTTTCAGCGCTTACGCAAAAAGCGACAATGCGCGCGCGCAGAGCGAGGCGCAAATCGTCATAAAGGAAAGGCCCGACTCCGAGCAGGCTGCGCTGATTCTGGCGCAAACCGACCCGGACAAGGAAAACGCCCTCAGGTTCTTGAACAAATTTGTCGTTGCGCATCCGAACACTAAAGAATTGCGCATCGCCTATGCGCGCATCCTGATCGACCAAAAGCGTTACAAGGAGGCGGAGCAGGAGTTCAAGACCTTGTTGAAGTCCCAGCCCGAAAACCTGTCGGCGCTCTATATGCTCGGCGTACTCGAAATACAGACAGGCGACACCAAGGATGCCGAACATCGCCTGACCGCCTTCCTCGACATACTTGCAAAACATCCGAACGATGACCGCGATCCTACTTCCGCACTGCTGCTGCTTGCCCAGATCGCCGAAGAGCGCAAGGATAACGACACCGCACTCAAATGGCTGGACCAGGTGGAGTCGGCGGAGGCCTATATCGGCGTCCAGATACGGCGTGCCGAAATATTTGCAAAACAAGGCAATCTGGCCGGCGCCCGCAAGCTGCTATCCGAGCTGACGCCGGGCGACGAGCCGCAGCAGATCCAGGTCGTCGCCGTAGAAGCGCAAATCCTGCGCGACGCCAACCAGACCCGGCAGGCAATGGATGTGCTCGCAGCCGGCATCAAGCGATTCCCGGAAAACACCGACTTGCTATACGACTACGCGATGGACGCCGAGAAGCTCGACCAGCTTGAGATTTGCGAAACGACGCTACGCAAAGTCATCGAACTGTCGCCCAAGAACCAGCAGGCCTATAACGCGCTGGGCTATACCTTCGCCGATCGCAACATGCGCCTCGATGAGGCCTACACCCTCATTGAAACCGCGCTGAAGCTGGCGCCGGACGATCCCTTCATCATCGACAGCATGGGCTGGGTGCAATTCCGGCGAGGCAAGCTCAAAGAAGCCGAAGAGCTGCTGCGCCATGCCTACTCGATCCGGCAGGACCCGGAAATCGCCGTGCACTTGGGAGAGGTATTGTGGGCCCGCGGACAAAAGGCCGACGCCCACAAGGTCTGGCGCGAAGTGGGCGCCAAAGATCCCGATAACGACTCGCTCAAAAGCACGCTTGCGCGCCTGCACGTCAACCTGTGAGTAACTTGCGCGCCCGCTTCGCTGCGAGCAGCATCGTGCTGCTCGCCCTGCTTGCCGCTTGCGCCAGCCCGGCACCGCGCCCGCTGACGCAGACGACGGGCCCACGTACATATCGCGAGAATATTGATATCTCTGGTCGCTTTTCTGCGCAATTCCAGCGCAATGGCAAGCCGGAAAGCTGGAGCGGCGGCTTCGATTGGTCGCAGTCACCTCAACTCACCACTGTGACGCTGCATTCGCCGCTGGGGCAAACTCTGGCCACCATCGTCGTCGATCCGGATAGCGCCACGCTGACCCAATCCGGCCGGGCACCACGCCGCGCTGCCGACGTCGACTCCCTCGCCCAAGACACCTTGGGATGGCCGCTGCCCGTATCGAATTTGCGCAACTGGCTGCAAGGCTATGCAAAAGGCGCCGATGGCCAAATGATTGCGGCTACGCCGCAGGCGACAGCAGTCATCACGACCCCAGATGGCTGGCATATCCGCTACATCAGTTGGCAAGAAAATAACGAATATGCCGGACAAGACGTCCCCAAGCGCATCGATATGGAACGCGAAACCGTCGAAGCGGGCCAGGTGCAAATGCGGCTGGTGATCAGCAACTGGCAAGTACACTGAATATTTCATGTTATCAAGTTTGCAAAACTGCCTCGCACCGGCCAAGCTCAATCTTTTTCTGCACGTGACCGGCAGGCGGACGGACGGCTACCACCTGCTGCAGACCGTCTTTCAATTGCTCGACCATGGCGATCTGTTGCATTTCACGCTGCGCGACGATGGCCGGATCATGCGCACCACCGAGCTGGCCGGCGTGCCGGCCGAGTCGGACCTGATCGTGCGCGCGGCCCGTCTGTTGCAAGCAAAAGCGCGCGAGCGGCAGCCGGGCATGGCCTACGGCGCCGATATCGCCGTCGATAAACACCTGCCCATGGGAGGCGGCTTGGGCGGCGGCTCTTCCGACGCAGCCACCACGCTGATGGCGCTCAATCATTTGTGGCAAACCGGCCTGACGCGCAAGGAATTGATGGCCCTGGGCCTGCAACTGGGCGCCGACGTTCCCTTTTTCATTTTCGGACACAATGCCTTCGCGGAAGGCGTGGGCGAAGAGCTGCAGGCAGTCAATACTCCGGGCGGCTGGTTTGTGGTGCTCGAACCCGGCGTCAGCGTGCCAACCGCTGCAATATTTTCATCAGCGCAATTGACAAGGGACACGAAGCCAGTCATAATGACGGACTTTTCCCAAGCTACCGATGCTGAAAAAAGCAGTTTTGGGAAAAACGACTTGCAAGTCGTGGCATGCAGCTCGTTCCCGCCTGTCGCCGATGCCATTTCATGGCTGACGCAATTTGGAAAGGCGAGAATGACCGGTTCCGGAGCCTGCGTATTTTGCCGCTTCGAGCAGGAGGCCCAGGCCGATGAAGTGCTCGCGAAAACACCCGCGCACTGGAAGGCTTGGAAAGCGCAAGCTTTGAAGCGCCATCCGCTCGCTGATTTGCTATCGTAATCAAGAATTGGTTTGACGTTGCATGAGACGCTGAAAGCAGCGAAAGTGCGGCGGCAAACAACCCGGTTGTGTAGGGGAATCGCCAAGTTGGTTAAGGCACTGGATTTTGATTCCAGCATTCGAAGGTTCGAATCCTTCTTCCCCTGCCATTTAATTTGAGCAAGAGCGTTGAAAAGCCGCCACCGACATTCGGATAGGGCGGCTTTTTAAACTAAAGGCTCACCAGTTTTTGATTAATTAACGACCGCACCAGGACACCCCCATGGCACTCGAAAACATGATGGTCTTTACCGGAAACGCCAATCCGGAGCTGGCTGCAGGAGTCGTCAAGCATCTCGGCCTCCCCTTGGGGAAAGCCAATATTTCCAAGTTCTCGGACGGCGAAATCGCCGTGGAAATCAACGAGAACGTGCGCGGCAAGGACGTGTTCGTATTGCAATCGACTTGCGCACCGACCAACGACAACCTGATGGAATTGATGCTGATGGTCGACGCGCTCAAGCGCGCTTCGGCCGGCCGCATCACCGCTGCCATCCCGTATTTCGGTTATGCGCGCCAGGACCGCCGCCCGCGTTCGGCGCGTGTTGCCATTTCGGCCAAAGTGGTCGCCAACATGCTGCAGGAAGCCGGCGTCGAACGCGTGCTGATCATGGATCTGCATGCGGACCAGATTCAAGGTTTCTTCGACATCCCGGTCGATAACATTTACGCATCGCCCATCCTGTTGGGCGATCTGGTCAGCAAGAACTACGACGACTTGCTCGTAGTTTCGCCCGACGTCGGCGGCGTGGTGCGCGCACGTGCGCTGGCCAAACGCCTCAATTGCGATCTGGCCATCATCGACAAACGCCGCCCGAAGGCAAACGTGTCGGAAGTGATGAACATTATCGGTGAAGTCGAAGGCCGCAACTGCGTGATCATGGACGACATGGTCGACACGGCCGGCACCCTGGTCAAGGCCGCAGAAGTGCTGAAAGAGCGCGGCGCCAAGAAAGTGGTGGCGTATTGCACGCATCCAGTCCTGTCCGGCCCGGCGATCGAGCGCATCTCGAATTCGCCGCTTGACGAACTGGTCGTGACCGACACCATTCCGCTGTCGGCCGCCGCCAAGGCCTGCAACCGCATCCGCCAATTGACGAGCGCGGATTTGCTGGCCGAAACCTTCAAGCGCATCAGCAAGGGCGACTCGGTGATGTCGCTGTTTGCAGAATAAAGTACAAGCGGGGGCTGCATTGCAGCACCCATTTTCGAATCCCCTGGTCGCGGGGGATTTTTACCGCAGGGCATTTTGCCCTGCACTCACTGGAGCATCAACATGAAAGTAGTTGCATTTTCCCGCAAAGAGCAGGGGTCCGGAGCGAGCCGCCGCCTGCGCAATGCCGGCCAGACTCCTGGCATCGTCTACGGCGGCACCAAGGCCCCCGTCAATATCGCGCTCGACCACAATGCGCTGTACCACGCATTGAAGAAGGAAGTGTTCCACTCGTCCATCCTCGACCTCGAAGTCGAAGGCGCCGTGGAAAAAGTGCTGTTGCGCGACTTCCAGATGCACGCCTACAAGCAATTGGTGCTGCACGTCGACTTCCAGCGCGTCGACGAGAACCAGAAGATTCACGTCAAGGTGCCGCTGCACTTCGTCAACGCCGACGTTTCGCCAGCCGTCAAGCTGCACAGCGCCATCATCAGCCACGTGATGTCCGACCTCGACATCAGCTGCTTGCCGAAGGATCTGCCTGAGTTCGTCCAGGTTGACCTGGCAGGCATGGACGTCGGCGCCTCGCTGCACGTTTCCGACATCAAGCTGCCGGCCGGTGTGGCCGCCGTTGCCCACGGCGACAACCCGACCGTTGCCACCGCATCGGTTCCCGCTGGCAAGGTCGAAGCGGAAGCTGAAGCCGCTGCTGCAGCTGCCGCCCCGGCTGCTGCCGCTCCGGCTGCACCTGCTGCCAAGAAGTAATGCAGTATTGCCCGACCTGCGGGCCGGACCAGAAAACCCGCCGCATGGCGGGTTTTTTGTTGCCCGTGCTTGTTGCCCATAGTTGCCCTTACCCCGCGCATCGGCGAAAGACGGCGCAAATAGACGAACCATGTCCGCATCCGGGATAATCATCGTTTTGTCAGCCCAGCTTTTCTAAACAAGCACCATGCCCATCCGCCTCATCGTCGGCCTCGGTAATCCGGGCCCCGAATACGAACAGACCCGCCACAACGCCGGTTTCTGGCTGGTCGATAATCTCGCTGCCAGACTGGGCTGTTCGCTCTCGCGCGAAACCAAGCTGAACGCCCTGGCTGGTAAGACGCGCCTGGCCGGCATTGAAGTCTGGCTGTTGGAACCGCTAACTTTCATGAACCGCTCAGGGCAATCGGTCGGCGCACTGGCGCGCTTCTACAAGATTGCCGCCGACGAGATACTTGTGGTGCATGACGAGCTCGACTTGGCGCCCGGCGCCGCCCGCCTGAAAAAAGGCGGCTCCTCGGGCGGCCACAACGGCTTGAAGGACATTACCGCAGCCCTCGGGACGCAAGACTATTGGCGGCTGCGTTTAGGCATCGGCCACCCGCGCACGGCCAACTTGCAGCAAGCGGTGGCCGACTATGTGCTGCACCGGCCGCGCAAGGAAGAACAGAGCTTGATCGACGAGGCGCTGGAAAAGTCTCTCGATGTCATTCCCCTGCTGTGCGAAGGCAAGCCCGAAGCGGCGATGATGCAATTGCATACCGCAAAGGCAGCATCATGAAAGCGCTGGAATTCCGTGCAGGTCCGCAAGCACTTGCGCATCTGCGGCAGCACGGCTTGCGCGCGCACGACGTTGCCGCCATCCCTGCCGCCGCAGGCGGGCCGAAGGGCCTGATCCTCCAGGCGCTCGACCAATGGCTGTTCGGCACCTGGCTGCCGGCTGCGCCCCGTACACGTACCCTGATCGGCGCTTCGGTCGGCTCCTGGCGCATGGCGGCGGCCTGCCATACCGACCCGGTCGCGGCTTTCCAGCGTCTCGGCGACTTATATTGCGGCCAGACCTACCCGGCCAAACCGCCGCCACACCTGGTGACGACAATTTTCAAGCAATTCCTGCACGACATCATCGGCGGTCACGAAGCGGAAATCGTCAGTCATCCCGGCAACCGCTTGCACATACTCGCCGTACGCGGACGCGGCCTGCTGAAAGCGCCAAAACGCCGCATGACCATGGCTGTCGGATTCGCCGGCGCTGCGCTCGCCAACCTGCGCTCGCGCAATGGCCTGGCCGGCCACCTTGAACGCGTTGTCATCGGCGATCCGCGCGACGCCGCCGACTGGCTGAAGACGCCGTTCGACGGCTTCACCACCCATTTCGCACCACTCTCGGCTGACAACGTCGAAGAAGCATTGCTGGCTTCCGGTACTCTGCCCATGGTGATGTTGCCGGTCCCCGGCGTGAGGCACGCGCCTCCCGGCACGTATTGGGACGGCGGACTGATCGACTACCACCTGGCCCTGCCCTATGCGCGCATCGCCCCTCAAACGGCAGCATCGAATCTCGTTCTCTACCCGCACTTCGGACCGCAAATCGTGCCGGGCTGGCTCGACAAGTCATTGCCATGGCGCCGCGAACTCAAGCGTCAGCGCCACTGGTTCGACAACATGCTGCTGGTTTCGCCCTCCAAGGCTTTCCTGCAGACGCTGCCGCGCGGCAAGTTACCCGATCGTGAAGACCTTTATCACTACGGTACGGACGATGCCGCCCGCATCCGCAACTGGAAGAAAGCGATAGGCGAAGCGCAGCGCCTGCGCGATGAATTTGCCGCCTTTGCGGAAAACCCGGACCTGAGCCTGGTTCGGCCGTTATAAAACGGCGGACGGTTTACAATCTCACCTTATTAAACATCTGATTCAGAAAGAATTCCATGAGTCTCCAATGCGGCATCGTCGGCCTCCCCAACGTCGGTAAGTCGACGCTTTTCAACGCGCTCACCAAGGCCGGCATTCCCGCCGAGAACTACCCGTTCTGCACCATCGAACCCAACGTCGGCATCGTCGAAGTGCCGGACCCGCGCCTGGCTGCGCTGTCCGAGATCGTCAAGCCGCAAAAGATCGTGCCGACCACGGTCGAATTCGTCGACATCGCGGGCCTGGTGGCGGGCGCCTCCAAGGGTGAAGGTCTCGGCAACCAATTCCTGGCCCACATCCGCGAAACCGACGCCATCGTCAACGTAGTGCGCTGCTTCGAAGACCCGAACGTAGTGAACGTAGCCGGCCGCATCAGCCCGCTCGACGACATCGCCGTGATCCAGACCGAACTGGCGCTGGCCGACATGGCCGCAGTCGAAAAAGCCATCCACCGCGAAAACAAGAAAGGCCGTTCCGGCGACAAGGACGCCGCCAAGCTGGTCGCGCTGCTCGAACGCATCGTGCCTCACCTGAACAATGCCGAGCCGGTGCGCGCCTTGGGCCTCGATGCCGAAGAAATGGCCTTGATCAAGCCGCTGTGCTTGATCACGGCCAAGCCGGCCATGTATGTGGCCAACGTGTCCGACCATGGCTTCGAGAACAACCCGCTGCTCGACCAGCTGACCGATTACGCCAAGGCGCAAAACGCGCCCGTGGTCGCCATCTGCGCTGCCATCGAAGCGGAGATCGCCGACCTTGACGACGCCGACAAGACCGATTTCCTGGCCGACATGGGCATGGAAGAACCGGGCCTGAACCGCCTGATCCGCGCCGGCTATACGCTGCTCGGCCTGCAGACCTATTTCACCGCCGGCGTCAAGGAAGTGCGCGCCTGGACCATCCACAAGGGCGACACCGCGCCGCAAGCAGCCGGCGTGATCCACACCGACTTCGAACGCGGCTTCATCCGCGCGCAGACGATTTCCTTCGACGACTTCATCGCCTACAAGGGCGAACACGGCGCCAAGGAAGCGGGCAAGATGCGCGCCGAAGGCAAGGAATACGTGGTCAAGGACGGCGACGTATTGAACTTCCTGTTCAACGTCTGATCGCCGCCGCTATAAATCGCGGGTCAGAACATGCCAATCCGATTCAACGTGTTTGGCATGTTTGTAATCGTGGAAAGACATGGGAACGATTGGCGCGTCTACTATGGCAGTGACAACGGCGTGAAGCGGCCAGCGGATTTTGTAATTCCGAATGATATTGAGGAAAATCAATTGGGTCTGTATCTGGCCGACCTGTTCCATGAACATGCCAGGCCGAACAATTCCGAAGTCATGAGGCTGGATCACGCATGATGCCTGTACTGACCGAGCTCAGTCTATACCCGATCAAATCCTGCACAGGCATTTCGCTGCCGCGCGCAGTCGTTACCCCCTTCGGCTTGATGAGCGCGGGCATCCGCGATCGCGAATGGATGCTGGTCGATGCCAACGGCCAGTTCCTCACGCAACGCGAATGCCCGGCCATGGCGCGCGTCGTTCCGCAACTGCGCGGCGACACGCTCGAAGTGCATGCGCCGGATATGGCGCCACTGGCCATTTCGATCGCGGCCTTGCCGGAAAACTCTCCCGCTTCGACCGTCGCCATCTGGGACGACACGGTTACCGCTTACGATTGCCCAGAATCCGTCTCAACCTGGTTTTCCCGCGCTTTAGGCACCGCTTGCCGCCTGGTACGCTGCCCGCCACAATCGGCGCGCGCGGCAAACGTCAAGTGGACCGGAGGCAGCGAAGTGCGCACCCTGTTCGCCGACGGCTTCCCCATGCTGCTGATTTCGCAGGCCTCGCTGGCCGACCTGAACCACAGACTGACCGCGCAGGGGCGCGCAGCGCTGGCCATGAACCGATTCCGCCCCAACCTGGTGATAGACGGCGTAGAAGCCTTTGAAGAAGACTATGCAGCCACGCTCCGCATCGGCGATGCGCTGCTGCGCCCAGCCAAGCCCTGCCCGCGTTGCCCTATCCCCTCGATCGACCAAGCCACCGGGCTGGTCGGCCCCGACCCGCTCGACATACTGCAGACCTATCGCGCCAATCCCCTGCTGGACGGCGCCGTCACTTTCGGCATGAATGTCTATCTGCTCGACGGTGCGGGCACCATGCTCGAAGTGGGACAGGAATGCGCCGTGGAACTCGCTTTCTAGCGAATCCTTCGCTGCCCTTTGGTCGCCAGCTTCCGCACGGTTATAATCGATGCGGAAAATTCCCGACCCATGAAGCCGATCCCGGAACCGCTCGCGACCTCGACCAAGCTGCAGGCTGAAAACCTGCAGTTGCGCGAGCAATTGTCGACGCTGATCGAGCAGGTGCGCCGCAACGAAGACATCATGCGCCGTCACCAGGAGTTCGACCTGGCCTTCATCAGCGCTTCGAGTTTCCGCGAACTGATAGAGAGCATCTTCGACGCCTTGTCGGCCTCTTCCAAGCTCGACGTCGTGACCCTGGTGCTGCTCGACTCGAAGTACGAGGTTCGCCGCATCCTGGAAGGCTTGAACATCGACCTCAGCGACTTCCCCAACTTGTTCTTCGCACAGGATGCCGCCGAATTCGGCCACCTGCGCAGCCTGAAGATGCCTGAGCTGGGACCGTTCGACGAAAAGCGCAACAGCTACATGTTCCCGGCGCAAGTGCTGACGCCGGCCAGTGTCGCCGTCGTGCCGCTGTGGCGCCATCACGGGATGATAGGCTTGCTCGGCCTGGGCAGCCTCGACCGCGCGCGCTTCCAGTCCGGCATGGCCACCGACTTCCTCGAGCACAAGGGGTCGATTGTCGCAATCTGCCTGGAAAATGTCATCAATATCGAGCGCCTCAAGCATCTCGGCCTGACCGATCCGCTCACCGGCGTCAACAATCGCCGCTACGTCACCACGCGCCTGGCCGAGGAAGTCGTGCGTACGCGCCGCCATGCCGGCGTCATGTCCTGCATCTATATCGACATCGACCATTTCAAGAAGATCAACGATACCTACGGCCACCAAAGCGGTGACGATGTTCTGCGCGAAGTCGCGTCGCGCATCAAGGTGGAGCTGCGCCTGTCTGATACGCTGGGCCGTTTCGGCGGTGAGGAGTTCGTGGCGCTGCTGCCCGACACGCACTCGGCCGACGCCACCCAGGTAGCGGAACGCGTTCGGGCCGGCATCAGCGGCCGCCCGTTCATGCTGGGCGGGCAGAGCAAGCAAGTGACGGCTTCGATAGGTGTCGCCACTCTGCGCGGCAGCGAGCCCGACCAGACCGCCGAGGCGTCTGGCCAAAGGCTGGTTGCCCGAGCCGACCAGGCCTTGTATCAAGCCAAGGAGAGCGGGCGCAACCGCGTGTGCGTCAGCGAAAACTGAGCGCGGAAGAAACTCCAACTAAGTAGGTGACATGAGCTACTGCTGCTCTTCGGCGGCAGCCAGCAAGCGCTCGTACTTGGCTTGCAACTGTTCTTTCGTTTCTCGCCAGGCCGGGTCAAAGGGTATGCAGTTGACCGGGCAAATTTCCTGGCATTGCGGCTTGTCGAAATGGCCGACGCACTCGGTGCATTTGTTGGGATCAATTTCGTAGATTTCCGGTCCCATGAAGATCGCGCCGTTCGGGCACACCGGTTCGCATACGTCGCAATTGATACAGTCGTCGGTAATTAGCAATGCCATAAAAACTCGCTTCCGAAGCGCACGGCAACCTACCCTGCGCTCCATTTACTGCTTTATTCTCTGCCTTCTGCCTACCTTGCCTACTGCTTGGATTCCGCCATCTTTTTCTGCAGCCAGCGGTCGACCGAAGGGAATACGAATTTCGACACGTCGCCCCCCAGTACCGCGATTTCTCGCACGATGGTGCCGGAAATGAATTGGTATTGGTCGGAAGGCGTCAGGAACAGGGTCTCAACGTCGGGCAACAGATAGCGGTTCATGCCCGCCATCTGGAATTCGTACTCGAAGTCGGATACCGCCCGCAGGCCGCGCACGATCACGCGCGCGTCATGGTCGCGCACAAAGTCCTTCAGCAAGCCGGAAAAGCTTTCCACCTGCACGTTCGGGTAATGGCCAAGCACTTCATTGGCGATGGTCAAACGCTCGTCCAGCGAAAAGAAAGGTTTCTTGGCCTTGCTGTCGGCCACGCCCACGATCAGCTTGTCAAACAAGCCGGACGCCCGGCGTACAAGATCTTCGTGTCCGCGGGTAAGAGGATCAAAGGTTCCCGGATAAACGGCAGTAACCATCGCAACTCCAAAATGATCGATGCATAATTGGCAACATGCTCGACGAAACCCACTCAGGCGGTGCGCCGAATGCCGAGTATGCACTAAGAACGGGCATTATGCCCTAATTTGAGGTCCCTATTTTGCGTTGCAGCAAATGATAGAAGACCATGCCGGCCTTGCCTGCACGCACCACTTCCCACTCATTCGGTCCTTTCTTCAACCACTCTGGCAGAGCCTCGTTGTCGAAAGCTTGTTCAGCCTCGGCATACAGTAAGCCGCCCTCGACCAGCAACCCGTCGCAAATCGGCAACATCTTTGCCAACCAATCCTGATGATACGGGGGATCGAGAAAAATCAGGTTGAACCGATTGCCATTGCGGGCAACTTCGGCCGCGCCGGATGACAGGCTCTGTGCCGCCGCGACAGCGTCGCCACGCATCACGACCACTTGCTCCGCCTTGAGCTTTTCCTGCATGGCCTGCAACTGGCGCACCGCAGCCGCGTTCGATTCCACCATGACGACGCGCGCCGCGCCGCGGCTGGCCGCTTCGAATCCGAGTGCACCGCTGCCGGCAAACAAGTCCAGGCATGCCACGCGCTCCCACGCACCGTCAAAAAAGTGGTTGAGCCAGTTGAACACCGTTTCGCGCACGCGATCCGGAGTCGGGCGCAAGCCTTCGGCGTCCAGCACCGTCAAGGGCGTACGCTTCCACTGCCCGCCTATGATGCGCACCTGGTGAGTGCGCGCTCCGTGCGCTGCCTGTGCGGGCTTCTTGTTCGCTTTGTTCGCTTTATTCGCTGATCCAGCCATCGTGCCAATTTGTCTATTTATGATCGTCGGGCGATCCGCGCCACCGGCATCGCACCCAAGGAATTGGCGCAGTATAGCCGACCGCCGCGTCAAAATTGACGGCGATTCAAGGGGTGCCTGGCGTGCTCTGTTAGAATGGCGGCGACCCTCTTTTACCCAATTGCGTGCCCGGCTTGCCTTCGCATCGGCCAGGCGCCTCACTTTTTTTCGCCGCCATTTCGATGTTTAGCTTCTTCAAGAAAAAGCCTGCCGAAGCACTCGCGCCCACTGAAGCGCAAGCCACGGACCCCGTTACCGTAACGAATGCGGAACCAACGCCACCGACGGAACAGCGCGGCTCCTGGCTGTCGCGCCTCAAGGCCGGGCTGGCCAAGACTTCTTCCAACCTGACCACGCTTTTCGTCGGCGCCAAGATCGGCGACGAACTGTACGAAGAACTCGAATCGGCTTTGCTGATGGCGGATGCCGGCGTGGAAGCCACGCAATACCTGCTCGACGCGCTCAAGGACAAGGTCAGAGCGGAAAAGCTGACCGAAGCCGAGCAAGTGAAGACCGCCTTGCGCGACTTGCTGATCGGTTTGCTGACGCCGCTGCAAAAGCCGCTTGAACTCGGCCGCCATCAGCCGCAAGTCATGATGATAGCCGGCGTCAACGGTGCAGGAAAAACCACGACCATAGGCAAGCTGGCCAAGCATATGCAGGCGCACCGGCAATCGGTGCTGCTGGCCGCCGGCGACACTTTCCGCGCCGCTGCGCGCGAGCAATTGGCGGTGTGGGGCGAGCGCAACAATGTCACCGTGATCGCCCAGGAATCGGGGGATCCTGCTGCCGTCGCTTTCGACGCCATCCAGTCGGCGCGCGCGCGCAAGGTCGACGTGGTCATGGTCGATACGGCCGGCCGCCTGCCGACGCAATTGCATTTGATGGAAGAATTGAAGAAGATCAAGCGTGTGATCGGCAAGGGCCTGGAAGGCGCGCCGCACGACGTGCTGCTGATCATAGACGGCAATACCGGCCAGAATGCCCTGGCCCAGGTCAAGGCTTTCGACGATGCGCTCGGCCTGACCGGGCTGGTGGTGACCAAGCTCGACGGCACGGCCAAGGGCGGCATCCTGGCAGCAATTGCCAGAACCCGCCCGGTGCCGGTATATTTCATCGGCGTAGGCGAAAGCATAGAGGATTTACAGCCGTTCAACGCCGTCGAATTCGTTGACGCCATCCTGAACTGAACAGATTGCCCAAGAAACTGCCAATACGATGATCGAATTCCAGCGGGTGACGAAGCGCTACTCTGCGCACAACATCGCGTTGTCGGACGTGAACTTGTCGATCGCCAAGGGTGAATTCGTGTTTCTGGCGGGACCGTCCGGCGCCGGCAAGTCTACGCTGCTGAAAATGATCGCCGCCATCGAGCGCCCCAGTTCCGGAACGTTGACCGTCAACGGTCAGGACATCGGCAAGCTCAAGTCCTCGGGCTTGCCCTACTTGCGGCGCAATCTCGGCCTGATCCTGCAACAGCAGCGCTTGCTGGCCGACCGCAATGTTCTTGCCAATGTCATGCTGCCGCTCGTAGTCAGCGGCGCCACCAGCCAGGATGCCGAAAAACGTGCGCGCGCTGCGCTCGACAAGGTCGGCATGCTGGACAAGGCTGGCGACGAGCCGCTGAGCCTGTCCGGCGGCGAGCAGCAACGCGTTGCCATCGCGCGCGCCATCGTCAACCGCCCGCAAGTGATCCTGGCCGACGAGCCGACCGCCAACCTCGACCGCGCCAACGCGAAAAAAGTCCTCGATGCGCTCCAAGCCTTCCATGGAGTGGGCGTGACCTGCATCGTCTCCACCCACGACGAACCGGACACGGCAAACCGCGTGATCCATCTGGAGCGTGGCCGCGTGCTGGAAAGCGCAGCAGTCCACGCTTCGCTGGAGGAAAGCGCATGATGACTCTGCTGCGCCAGCATGGCTTTGCGTTCGGCCGCGCATTGCGCCAGCTATTGCGCGCGCGTAGCGGCTTCCTGCTCAATACCTTCGTGGTTGCCATTGCGCTGGCTTTGCCTTTCGCCGGCCTGAACCTGCTCGAAAACCTGCGCCCCTTGTCGGAACAGCTTTCGGTCGAGCCTGAGATCAGCATTTTCATGACGCCCGATGCGCCGCGCGAGCAAGCCGCCGCCCTCGCCGCCAATATCCGCAAGATTGCGGGCGAGGTCAAAGGCAACGCAAGCGTGGAATTCATTCCGCGCGAAAAAGCGCTCAATGCCCTGCAAGCAAGGAGCGGCTTGGGCGACGTCGTCGCCACGCTCGGCGCCAACCCCTTGCCGGACAGCTATGTGCTCAAATTGGCCGGCCTGCGCAAGCTCGACGAAGCGGCGCATGTGGAGACGCTGGCCGCCAAACTGAAATCCCTGCCCGGCGTCGACAACGTGCAAGTCGACTCGACCTGGATCAAGCGTCTCGCCGCGCTGCTCAACATTTTGCAGCTTGCCTTGCTCTTCCTCGGTCTGACGCTGGGCGTCGTTGTCGTGGTGGTGGTCTTCAACACAATACGCCTGCAAGTATTGACCCAGCGCGAAGAGATCGAGGTATCGCGCCTGGTCGGCGCCACCGACGCATTCATCTGCCGGCCTTTCTACTATAGCGGCGCGTTGCTCGGTCTGTGCGCCGGCGCGGTTGCCCTGGGCGCCGTGGCGCTGGCGCTCGTTCCCATGAACGACGCCATCGCCGATTTTGCGCACCTGTACGCATCCGAGTTCCAGCTCGCGCCTCTGGGGCCGGTGGCCAGCCTGATCCTGCTCGCCCTCAGCGCGACGCTGGGACTGCTCGGTGCCTTGTTTTCCGTCAGACGTCATCTGGCGCGGCTGAACTGACGCACCTATCCCCGCAATCCCGCATTTCGTCCGCATTAATCTGCGGTCTGTCGCACAGACTCACGCGCCCGCAAACCGCCGGTTATAGTGTCTCTGCTACACCGGATTCGAGACGGCGTCATAGCGCGCTGTTTCCACCGGGTATAGACAAGAATATTTCCAGGAGATAACCCCATGCGTATGAGAATGTTTCCGCTTTGTGCCGCAGTTGCCGCAGCTTTTCCCTTGCACGCCGCCTTCGCAGCCGCCGATCAGGCAACGGCAGCATCCAGTCCTTACTCGTTTGCAACCACCCCGGGCCGCTTGCCGAAAAACGTCGTGCCGCTTGATTACACCATTGCACTGAGCGCCGACGCCAAGACTCACAAGATTGCGGGCAGCGAATCCATCGTCCTCAATTTCACCGAAGCGGCCGACAAGATCCAGTTCAACTCGCTCAATGAAAAATTGAGCAAGGTCATGCTGGACGGCAAACCGGTCAAGAGCGTCGTCTCCGACGACAAGCTGCAATTGACCACAGTCATGCTCAAGCAAGCCGCGCAGCCGGGCCGCCACACGCTCAGCTTCGCTTACACGGGCAAGATAGAAGTCGAACCGCGCGGTCTGTTTGCGCAAGAGTACGTCAAACCTGACGGCGGCAAGGGTGTGCTGCTGTCGACACAGTTCGAAGCCACCGACGCGCGCCGCATGTTCCCATGTTGGGACGAACCGGCTTTCCGCGCCACCTACCAGCTCAGCGTGACGACGCCCGCTGCCTTGACCAGTTATTCCAATACACCGGTCACGAAACGCGACGTACACGGTGCGTCGGCCACCACGGCGTTCGCACGTACGCCGAAAATGTCGTCCTACCTGGTCGAATTCTCCGCCGGCGATCTTGCCCACGTAGACGGCGAAAGCGCCGGCACCAAGCTCAGCGTGGTCACCATCAAGGGACAGGAACAGGGCGGCCTCGAAGCGCTGGCCAATGCCAAGCAAATCCTGGCCGATTACAACGATTATTTCGGCGTCGCCTTCCCATTGCCGAAACTCGATTCGATCGCCGTGCCGGGCGGCTTCAGTGGCGCCATGGAAAACTGGGGCGCGATCACCTACAACGACCAGATCCTGCTGGTGACGCCGTCCTCCACCATGGGTGACCGCCAGGAGGTATTCAGCGTACAGGCACACGAAATGGCGCACCAGTGGTTCGGCGACCTGGTGACCATGGGCTGGTGGGACGAGCTGTGGCTCAACGAGAGCTTTGCCTCCTGGCGCGCCGCCAAGGAAACCGACCTGCGCCACCCCGACTGGCACTGGTGGGAAAGCGAGGACGCGAGCAAGGAGAACGCCATGCGCGCCGATGCGCGTTCGACCTCGCACGCCATCCTGCAGCACGTGACCGACGAGCTCGAAGCCACCAATGCCTTCGACCCCAGCATCACCTACGACAAGGGCCAGGCCGTACTGCGCATGCTGGAAGCCTATCTCGGACCGGACACCTTCCGCGACGGCATCCGCCGCTACATGAAGGCGCACGCCTACTCTAACACCACCAGCGCCGACCTGTGGAGCGCGCTCGGCGCAGCAAGCGGCCGCGACGTCGGCGCCATCGCCACCACTTGGACGGCACAGCCGGGCTTTCCGCTGGTGAGCGCGAAAGCTTCCTGCGACGCCGCCGGCAAGCGCACGGTGACGCTGTCGCAGCAACGCTTCCTGCTACAAGGCACGAGTTCCACTCCGGCCCATTGGAGCATTCCTCTGCAGATCCGCTCAGGCGTCAACGGCAGCCGCCAAGCAGTATTGTTTACAGACGACGGACAGGTCGTGGACGCCGGCCGCTGCGATGAACCGCTAAACCTGAACGCCGATGCGATCGGCTACTACCGCGTCGCCTACGACGACGCCACTCTGGCAACCAACACCAAGGCCTTCGGCACGCTGGCCAGCGGCGACCGCATCGCCTTGCTGGACGACCAGTGGGCCCTTGTCGAAGCCGGTTTGCAGAAGCTGCCGAGCTACCTGGCGCTAGCCTCCGCCATGGGCACGGACCAGAACCTGCGCGCCTGGCAGCAGATCACCGCGGCACTCGGCTCCATCGAGACCGATGAACGCGGCACGCCCGGCCACGATGCGTACACGACTTATGCGCGTTCCATCATCAAGCCCTTGGCGACGCAATTGGGCTGGGATGCAAAATCCGGCGAAACACCGGGTATCCAGCACCTGCGCCGCACCGTGATCGAGGATCTCGGCGCCTGGGGCGACCAGGAAGTGATTGCCGAGGCACGCAAGCGTTTCGCCGGCTTCGTCGCCGACCGCAAGACGCTGTCCCCGGACGACCAGAGCGTGGTGCTGAACATCGTCGCGCGCAACGCCAACGACGCCGACTTCGAGCAGCTGCATGCGATTGCCAAGTCGGCGAAAAACGAGACCGAGCTGCGCCGCTATTATTGGGCGCTGATGCTGGTACGACCGATGCCGCTGGCCGACAAGGCTGCAGCTATCGTCATGTCTTCGGAAATACCGCAGCAGGCGGGAACGTTGCGTCTCGATCTGGTGATGGGGCTGCACGACGAACATCCCGAGATGTCCTGGTCGCTGTTCACGCGCAACGTCGACGCGCTGCTGGAGCCGTTCCAGCCCAACGGTCCTTTCATGGTCGCGCAGTACGGGCCCGCGATTTTCTGGAACTCGGTTCCGCTCGATCAGCTCGAAACCTGGGTCAAGGCCCACGTGCCGGCTGAAATGGCGCCGCAGATCGCGCGCGGCATGGAAACGGCGCGCTTCCGACTGGCGGAAAAGACCATGCTGGACAAGGCAGCCGATAGTTTCGTCGGCGCGCAAAGCGCTCGCATGAACTGAGCGCAGCACTCATGCAGTAACCCAGCGCAGAAAAAACAAGGCCACCCGCAGGTGGCCTTGTTTGCTTTCAGCTTAACAACAGGGATGCAGCAATCGCCCACATCACAATGGCAATCAAGCCGTCGAGTATGCGCCATGCAGCCGACTTGGCAAACAGCGGTGCCAGCAGCCTGGCCCCGTACGCCAGTCCGAAAAACCAGATGGTCGAGGCCGTCATGGCGCCGGCTGCGAAGGCGCTGCGCGCCATACCCACTTGCTGGCCGCCGATGGCGCCGAGCAAGACCACGGTATCAAGGTAAACATGCGGATTGAGCAGGCTGAAGCTGAAAGCTGAAATCACGATGGCCATGTGGCTGCGCGCCGCTTCGGCGGCGGCAATCAGTCCATCGGCTTTGAGCGCCGCCCGGGCTGAACGCGCGCCATAGAAAAACAGGAAGGCTGCGCCGCCCCACTTGGCTACGGTCAGCAAATTCGGCGAAGCGGAAATCAGCGCTCCCATGCCGGTTACGCCGGCATAGATCAAGCCCATATCGCAGGCCGTGCAGATCAGTGCGCAGGTCAATACGTATTGGCGCAACAAGCCCTGTTTCAAGACAAAGGCGTTTTGCGCGCCGATAGCGACGATCAGGCTGGCGCCTATGCCCAGCCCCTTCAGGAAAGCAAAAATCATGGGAATTTGTGTGGGATTTTGAATAACAAGCCAAGAAACTCTAACAAAGTGAGACTGGCTAGGCGTCGCGACGCAGACAGTACAAATTGTACGACAAGGAGCGGCAACACCGCCAGGCTCCCTTTGTTAGAGTTTCTTAGATCATAACTCAGCCTGACCAGACACTGCTGAGCATGCGACGCGCTGCATTGAGCAGCCCCGGTTCCCGCGGCGCGTCGACCTCGGCAATCAATACGGAAATATTGTCGCGCCCACCTGCCGCATTGGCGGCATTGACCAGATGTTTGACCCTCTGCGCTATATTGCCCGAATTGCGCAGGATGGCGGCGATGGCGCCATTCTCGACCATGTCCGACAGTCCGTCGGAGCACATGAGGTAAATGTCGCCGGGCGCAGTTTCCAGCGTTTCGACATCGATCTCGGCGCGCTCATCGACGCCGAGCGCACGCGTCACCAGCTTTTGCTCGCGCGACGCCGGGCCGGCGCCGCGCAGGCCGGCATCGACCTGTTCCTGATGCACAGAATGATCCTTGGTCAGCTGTTCCAACTGTTCGCCACGCAAGCGATAACAGCGCGAATCGCCGATATGGGCCAGCACCAGTGCGTTTTCATGGAACAGGCCCGTCACCAGTGTCGTCCCCATGCCGGAATAGCGCGCACTGCTTTTCGACATGTTGTAGATGGCGCTATTGGCCTGGGCAATCGCACGTTCCACGGCCATGCGGACTTCGGCACGGGAAGCGCTTCTGCCGGATTGATTGACCCATTCGCGCAGCTCGGATTTCAAAAAGGCGGACGCCATGCCGCTCGCCACTTCACCGGCCTTATGCCCTCCCATGCCGTCGGCCAGGATACACAAACCGCTGGGGACATCAAAGGCAACGGAGTCCTCGTTGTGGGCGCGCTGCAAACCTGGATCGGTCTCCGCGTAGATTTGTACGCTCATTGTTATCTATTTAGTTTTCTTAGAGGCTGTTGCAAAATTAGCCTGGCTAGGCGCCGTGACGCTGACAGTACGAGTAGTACGGCAAGGTCGGATGGCCGCCCCGCGGAACACCGCCAGGGTGATTTTTCAACGGCCTCTACGTTAGCTTCCGGCTCCTTCGGAAGATTGGTTAGGCGTCGGCATTTGCACAGTTTTCTCGAATGCGCTGGTACTATCCACGCGCGTCGTCTTGGCGTAGGCATCTTCGGCAGCCATGCTGCCCGTCACAGAAGATTGCGACGGGGGTGCAGCCGGTGGAGATGCCGCCGGCACCTGCTGCGCCTGCGCCATGGCGGCCCGCAAATCGGCGGCAAATTTTTCGCCATCCTGATAACGCTCGTCGGCCGCCTTGTTCATCGCCTTGACCACAATCACCGCCAGCGACTCCGGCAATTCCGGGCGCAGTTCCCGTATGCTGGGCGCTGCTTGATTGGCAATCTGATACATCAATCGGGCGATCGAGTCGGCCTGGAACGGCAGTTCGCCGGTCAGCATCTGGAACAGCATCACACCGAGCGAAAACAGATCGGAACGGCCGTCTATCTTTTCGCCAGCCACCTGCTCCGGCGACATATAGCTGGGCGTGCCCAGGATGACGCCGGTCTTGGTCTTGCTCGAATCCGTGATGCGGGCGATGCCGAAGTCAGTCACCTTGACCGTATCGGCCTCGAAGTCGCACATGATGTTGGCCGGCTTGATGTCGCGATGGACCACGCCCTGCCGGTGCGCATAAGCGAGTGCATCGGCCACGCGTGCCACGATGGACACCACCCGGTCGACCGGCAGCAATCCATGCTGCTTGCCCAGTTCTGCCAGATCCTTGCCTTTGAGGAATTCCATCGCGATATAAGCCAGATCGTGCTCTTCGCCGGCATCGAAGATGGTGACGATATTCTGATGCTGCAGCCGTCCTGCGGTCTCGGCCTCGCGGAAAAAGCGCGCACGCGCGTCGTCGAGTTCGCCGCCTTCGAATTCCTGGCTCAAGGCCATGGTCTTGATCGCCACCACGCGGCCTATCTTGGGGTCGCGCCCCAGGTAGACAATGCCCATGGCGCCCTTGCCCAACTCCTTCTCCACCTGATAACGGCCCAGCATGGGCTTTTCCACGCCGCCGCCTTCCAGGATCAGTGTGCCGCCTGCATGCGTGGCGCCCCCGCCCAGCATCACGGTTTCCGAAAGGTTTTTGGCGCGGCTCAGCTTGGTCTGCAGATCCTTGAAGTCCTTGTCGTAGGTCGCCATGTGCTGGTACACGGCTTCAGCCTTGTTGAATTGGCGCTTGCGCTCGAAATCGAGCGCAAGGCTGTTCAGGTTATCCATCAAGGCTTCGGTAAAGGGCACGCGGCGGAAGCGGTCGAACGCCGCGTCGAGCTGGCCCTGGCCCTGCAGGGCCAAGCCCATCATGCGGTTGGTCTCGGCAGATTCTTCATCGGACTTGAGCTTGCCAGCCTCGGTCACCAGGAAGCGCTTCGTGGTCAGGCCCAGATGGCCGATCACCAGCAACGCGGCCGGAAATACGAATTTCAGCCAGATTGACGAAGCGGTGAGCAAGCCGAATTCAGCCACCAGCAGAACCAGGAAGAAGCCCAGCGTGGCCAGCGCCGCTTTGCCGGCCGAGAGGTGCGGCAGGCCTGCAATCAGGTAAGCGGCCACCAGCAGCATCACGCCCAGGGCAGCCCAGCTTCCCCACTCGGGCTGGACGATGAAATGTTCGCTCAAGATGCTGGAGGTGACATTGGCGATCTGTTCAGCCGGCGACATGCCGGGCCCCGCCGGTGTGGCGAAAATACTACCGACTCCGGCGGCGGTGGCGCCGATGATGACGATCTTGTTTGCATACTTGGCGGCGGGGATTTTGCCGGTCATGACGTCGTAAAACGAATCGACCGGAAATGCGAGCTTGCCATCCGAAGTCTTGTAGAACTGCGGCAGCATCAGGGCCGATTCGTCGGTCATGACTTTCAGTTTGCCGATCTGCACCGCCTTGCCGGGATTCAGGCGTATGTCGGCGGCATCGAGATTGAGACTCTTGGCTGCCACCAGCAGGCTCATCGACGGTACCGCGCGGCCGTAATAATTCACCAGCAAGGGTTCTTGCCTGACCGCGCCGTCGACGTCGAAATACTGATTCAGGTGAGCAATGCCGGCGGCACTGGAGCCGATGGCTTCCAGGGGCTGTTGCCCTTTGAGAGCCGGCACCGAAAAATTGCTGGGGTCCTCGAGAGTGCTTTTGAGAGCGAAGGCCGGCAGCGGACTATCCGGCTTGCCCAAAGGCTCGCCCAGGGTAAACGCCGACGGTATCACGACGTTGCCGGCCTTTTTCATGCTTGCTGCCAGCATGCTGTCGGTATCGAGCCCAACCTCGGCCTCACTGATGATGCCGTTCAACTGGTCGCGCAAGGTTTGCATTTCGGCATGCGCGGCGGCTTGTGCACTGGCTTGCGCGCTATTGAGCGGCGTTGGCGCCGCACTGCCGGCAGCCGCGTCGGGGGCATTCAAGGCGTCCTTGATCTTATGGATGTAACCGAGACCGCGATCGGTTTGCGGTTCGAAGAAAAACACTGTGTAGGCGATCGTCTTGGTATGTGCCGCAGCCAGCAGATCGATCATCTTCGCATGCACGTCGCGCGACCACGGCCAGCGTCCGATGTTGGCAATGCTCTGGTCGTCGATGGCGATGACGGCGATGTCGGCAAAAGGCTGGCGGCCGGCACTGGTGCTGGCGAAATCGTAATAGCGGCGCTCCAGTGTGCCGAACAGGTCGCTGAACATGTTCAGCAAGAGCACCGCCACCACCACCAGTACCCCGGCAAACCAATCTGCCTTCCAATAACTGCTGCCGCGTTTTTTACCTTCCTTACCCGACGTTGCCATGAAGCCTCCCGCAAATCAGATGAGTCGAATAAATGAATCAACTAAGAGGATGTTTCAAAATGAGCAGGGCAAGGCGACGGATGGCCGCTCCCGACAACAACGTCATGTCCATTTCGAAACGTCCTCTAAATCAATTGGCGCCAAGCGCCGGCCCGCGAGCGCCCTGCCGCATATGGCACCGCCTCCCCTGCACTACTTGTAGACGAACCGCATCTTGGTCCCGGCGATTTCCACCGTATCCTGATCATTCAATTGACGCGGATGCTCACCGAGCGGTTCGCCGTTGAACAAGGCCGGCTGTTCGCCCTCGACCTGGGCCACGAAGTAGCCAACCGGTCGGCGTGTGAAAGCGACCACCTGGACGCCCGCCTTGCCTATGGTGGTGAGGCTCTTGTTCAATTCGAGCACGCGGCCGACGGCTGCGCCGGACAGGACTTGCAAGGTTGCTTCGCGTACCGGCGCGTGCGCGGCAGCTGGAGCGGCAGGCGCCGCCGCGGGTGCGGCCGGAGCCGCCGGCGGCAGCACCGTGGGCACATCGGCGGCGCGCACCGTGGCTTCTGCAGTACCGGGCTTGCGTATAACGACAGTCTTGGCGTAGTCCTGGTAGGCCGGCGCATCGGACAGGAACCTGAGCTTGTGCTTGCCCAGCTCGATGACATCGTTATGCTGCAGCATATGTTTTTGCACCGTCTGCCCATTCACGATGGTGCCATTGGTCGATTGGTGATCCTCAATCACCGAATCATTCACGATGGTCGTGATCACCGCATGCAAACCGGAAACCGCCAGGTTGTCGATCTGGATGTCATTGTCTGGCCGACGGCCTATGGTGATACGCTCCTTATCGAGCGGAATCGTCTTGAGCACCGTATTTTCGAAGCTTAAGATCAGTTTTGCCATGGACTGGACCTCATAAAGTTCCGGTATCTACCAGGATGCGTGCCAGCTTGCGTCAGCGCATTGCAGCAAAGCTCTTCATTACCCTTACCAGGATCACCGACACGTTGTCTTTTCCTCCGGCGTCATTGGCCGCCTGCACCAGCTGTTGTGCCGCCATGTTCAGGTTGGCACGCAGCATGGTCAGGGTATCGGCGATTTGCGCCTCGTCTATCATGCCGTGCAAGCCGTCGGAGCAGATCAGAAACAAATCATCGGCCCGCACTTCATAGCTATGCATTTCCGCCTCCTCTTCGGGGACCACCCCCAAGGCTCGCGTAATGAGGTTGCGATTATTGGACAGATGGGCATTCTCCTTGCTGATCATGCCGGCGTCGATCTGCTCTTGCAGCATAGAATGGTCGCGCGTGATCTGCTCGAAGATTTCGCCGCGCAAACGGTACAGGCGCGAGTCGCCGAGATGCCCGACCGTCAGGAAGTTGTCGTAAAACAGACAGGCGACCAAGGTCGTGCCCATGCCTTCGCATTGCGCATCGTTTTGCGCAGCCGCATGGATCGCGGCATTGGCAGCCTTGATCTGCGTCTGCAACACCGACTGTGACAGGCGTATGGCGGCGTTGTGGTCAAGAGTCAGCAAAGCCTCGCTGTTCCAGTCTTGCACCAAACCGTCGGCGATCGTGGACACGGCCATGCCGCTCGCCACTTCGCCGGCGTTGTAACCTCCCATACCGTCGGCCAGCACTGCAACGCCCAATTCCGGGCGCAAGGCCACACTATCCTCATTGAGGTCGCGTACCATGCCGGTATCGCTAAGACTGACCATCCGCAATGCATCTGTCAGCACTACGTTCTCCCTTTGAGAAGAAGACGCGATCGATATTGCCGCCTGAAGCCAGCACCGTTGTATCGTAGCGCATGTACTGCCCCACTGTCTCGCTTGCACGCCGAAATTGGTGCAAGCTTGCACACACGTCGGACTCAGTCCCGCGAATCGTGCGCAAGCATGCCGCAACAGCATATGT